>JASHOB010000096.1 GCA_030041335.1 Alphaproteobacteria bacterium
CGCGGCCGCGCTGCCGTCGCTCGAGCGCGTCATTCTCGTCGGCTATGGCGGCGACAGGATCGTGCCGCAGAACATCCCGCACGCGCTTGCCTATGAGGATTTCCTCGCGCCGTTCGTGGCGAAGGAATTCGTGTTCACGCGATTCGCGTTCGCGCATCCGCTTTACATTCTCTATTCCTCGGGCACGACCGGGGTGCCGAAATGCATCGTTCACAGCGCCGGCGGCGCGATCCTGCAGCACACCAAGGAGCATCGCCTCCACTGCGATATCAAGCCCGACGATCGGGTGTTCTACTTCACCACTTGCGGCTGGATGATGTGGAACTGGCTGATTTCGGCGCTGGCCTCAGAGGCCACGCTGATTCTCTATGACGGCTCGCCGTTTCATCCGGACCCCTCGACGCTGTTCGATTACGCCGACGAGGAGCGCATCAGCTTTTTCGGCACCTCGGCGAAGTTCCTCGACGCCTTGAACAAGTCGGGCTACGAGCCGGCGAAGCACCATCGGCTCGCCGACCTGCGCGCGCTCGGCTCGACCGGCTCGCCGCTGGCGCCCGAAAGCTTCGACTTCGTCTACGACAAGGTGAAGCGCGACGTATTTTTGTTCTCGATGTCGGGCGGGACCGATCTGTTGGCGTGCTTCGCCACCGGCAACCCGCTGTGGCCGGTGTGGCGCGGCGAACTCCAATGCGCGGCGCTCGGCATGGCGACCGATATTTTCACCAACCAAGGACGGCCCGCCAAGGTCGAGGAAAAGGGCGAACTGGTTTGTACCCGCCCCTTCCCGTCGATGCCGCTCGGGTTCTGGAACGATCCCGACGGCGAAAGATATTTCGCCGCCTACTACGCGCATTTCCCCAACGTCTGGACCCATGGCGATTTCGCCGCCAAGACCCGCCACGGCGGCTTCATTATTTTCGGCCGTTCCGACGCCGTGCTGAACCCCGGCGGGGTGCGCATCGGCACCGCCGAGATCTATCGCCAGGTCGAGCAGATGCCGGAAGTGCTGGAGGCGCTTGCCATCGGCCAGGAATGGCAGGGCGACGTCCGCGTCGTGCTGTTCGTGAAGCTGCGCGACGGCGTGACGCTCGACGCGACCCTCGAAAAGCGCATCAAGCAGCAAATCCGCGACAATGCGTCGCCGCGGCACGTCCCGGCGAAAGTGGTGCAGGTCGCGGATATTCCCCGCACCAAAAGCGGCAAGATCGTCGAAATCGCGGTGCGGGAGATTGTTCACGGCCGCCCGGTCAAAAACCTCGAGGCGCTCGCTAATCCCGAAGCGCTGGGGCTTTACCGGGATTTGCCGGCGTTGGCGAGCTGAAGACCCGCCAAAGCGCATCGCCGACCCATCCGCCGCGGCGCGCCGCGCGAGCGCGCGCCGGCTGAGGGGCGTCTCAGGCGGCGGTGCCGCCGACGGTCAAGCCGTCCATGCGCAAGGTGGGCTGTCCGACGCCTACCGGCACGCCCTGCCCGTCTTTGCCGCAGGTGCCGATGCCGTCATCGAGCTTCAGGTCCTTGCCGATCATGCTGATCTTGGTCAGCGCGTCGGGCCCGTTGCCGATCAGCGTCGCGCCCTTGACCGCGGACCCGACCTTGCCATCTTCGATGAGATAGGCCTCCGATGCCGAGAACACGAACTTGCCGGAGGTGATATCGACCTGGCCGCCGCCGAAATTGACCGCATAGAGGCCCTTTTTGACCGACGCAATGATCTCGCCCGGTTCCTTGTCGCCGCCCAACATATAGGTGTTGGTCATGCGTGGCATCGGCGCGAAGGCGTAATTCTGGCGCCGGCCGTTGCCGGTTGGCGACATGCCCATCAGCCGCGCATTGAGCCGGTCCTGCATATAGGCTTTCAACACCCCGTCTTCGATCAGAATGTTGCAGCGCGATGGCGTGCCCTCGTCGTCGATCGTGAGCGAGCCGCGGCGGTCCGGCAGCGTGCCGTCGTCGACCACGGTGACGCCGGAGGCTGCCACGCGCTGTCCGAGCAAGCCGGCAAAGGCCGAGGTCTTTTTGCGGTTGAAATCGCCTTCGAGGCCGTGGCCGACCGCCTCGTGCAGCATCACGCCGGGCCAGCCCGGTGCCAAGACCACGGTCATCTCGCCCGCCGGCGCCGGCACCGACGTCAGATTGACCAGCGCCTGGCGCAGCGCCTCGTCGACCTGGCCCTGCCACTGTTTGGGGTCGAGATAGTGATCGTACAGCACCCGGCCGCCGGCACCGGCGGAGCCGGTTTCCATGCGGCCATTTTGCTCGACCACGACGCTGACATTGAGTCGCACCAGTGGCCGGATATCGGCATAGCGCGCGCCTTCGGCGCGGACAATTTGCACCGCTTGCCACTGGCCCAAAAGCGATGCCGAGACCTGCCGGACCCGCGGGTCCTTGGCCCGTGCATAGGCGTCGATATCGGCGAGCAGCTTTGCCTTGGTCGCGAAGGCAACCGCTGCCAGCGGATTATCATCGGTGTAGAGCATGTTGTTGGTGCCCGGCGGCGGCAGCGCGATGCTGCCGGCGTGGCCTTCCTTGACCGCGCGCACCGCACCGGCGGCGCGGGCGATCGCCGCCTCCGACAGTTCGGACGCGTGGGCGAAACCGGTGGCTTCCCCGGCAAGCGCGCGCAGCCCGAAACCCTGCGATTGGTCGAACGAGGCGTTCTTGATGCGACCATCGTCGAAGCCAAGCGATTCGCTCTGCGAATATTCGAGAAAAAGCTCGCCATCCGTCATGCCATGGAGCGCCTCGTTGACGATGCGCTCGACGCGTCCCCGGTCGATGCCGGTACGCTCGAAAAAGAGACGGTCGGTGGTAATGAGATCGGTCATGCTGTCCTTCTCGCCGTCAAGTGACTTTCCGCCGTGCAACACCAGCTGAGTGGCGCTATCCTCGGAGTTGATATGGGCATCGGTTTGTGCGTCATAAAGTCGCGCAAGCTCGGTTGGCGTCCCATCGTCGCCAAGGCTATTACCTTAGCGCGACAGCCGCCATGGCTAAGACGACTCGCTCGCCTTGGCAAGGTCCGCGGTTTGGGGAAAGGCTTACGAGTATGAGACGGATTGGCAAGCTCGGAACGCTCGGCGCCGCGTTGGCGTGCGTCGCCGCGATGCCGGCGCTGGCGGCGGACGAGCTGCCCCGGAATTGGCAGATCGGCATGCAGGCGGCGGCGACGCCGGTGCGCGAGCGTATTGACGCCCTTCATAACGAATTGCTGATCATCATCACCCTGATTACGTTGTTCGTGCTCTGCCTGCTGATGTTCGCGATGATCCGCTTCAACGCGCGGCGTCATCCGGTGCCATCGCAGACCACCCACAACCCGGTGCTGGAGCTGATCTGGACTGCCGCGCCGGTGCTGATCCTGCTCGCCATTGCGATCCCCTCCTTCAAACTCATGTACTACATGGATCGGACCCCGAAGCCGGACATGACGCTCAAGGTCACCGGCCATCAATGGTACTGGAGCTACCAATACCCCGATCAGGGCAATCTCTCGTTCGACAGCAACATGCTGCCGGACGATCAGGCGGCAGCGCAGAACAGGCCGCGCATGCTTTCGGTCGACAATCCGGTGGTGGTGCCGGTGGGCGCGGTCGTCCGCGTGCTGGTCACCTCGACCGACGTGATCCATAGTTGGTTTATGCCGGCGCTTGGGGTACAAGAATATGCCGTAATCGGCCGCACCAATTACGCCTGGATGCAGATCAACCGGCTCGGTACTTTCCACGGCGAGTGCAATCAGATCTGCGGCAACAACCACCCCTTCATGCCGATCGAAATTCGTGCGGTATCGAAGGAGGATTTCGCCAAATGGGTGGACACGGCGAAAAAGAAATTCGCTCATAACGACCAGGCGACACCGGCCGTTCGCATGGCCGACCGCGCCGCGCCCTAGCGCGGCTTAGCGAGTTACGAGGACAGCATGGCTCACGACGCGACATCTCCACTTCACCGCAGCCCCGGCGACCACGCGCACGATGCGGGCGATCTCGGCCACGCCGAGCACAGACCGGGATTCGTCACGCGCTGGCTGTTCTCGACCAATCACAAGGACATCGGCACTCTCTACATCATCTTCGCCATCAGCGCGGCGCTGATCGGCGGCGCCTTTTCGATCATCATGCGCATCAATCTGATGCATCCGGGCGATCCTCTGTTTCACGACAACCATCAACTCTACAACGTCATCATCACCGCCCACGGCCTGATCATGGTGTTCTTCGTCGTGATGCCGGCGATGATCGGCGGCTTCGGCAACTGGTTCGTGCCGCTGATGATCGGGTCGCCGGACATGGCGTTTCCGCGCATGAACAATGTCAGCTTCTGGCTCCTGGTTCCGGCCTTCCTGCTGCTGGTGTGCTCGACCTTCGTCGGCAACCCGGCCGGGGCCGGCGTCGGCTGGACCGTCTATCCGCCGTTATCCGACGCCACGTACCATCCCGGCCCGTCGGTCGATATGGCGATCTTTTCGCTGCATCTTGCCGGCGCCTCATCGATCATGGGCGCGATCAATTTCATCACCACCATCTTCAATATGCGCGCCCCCGGCATGACGCTGCACCGCATGCCGCTCTTCGTCTGGTCGATTCTGGTGACCGCCTTCCTGCTGCTGCTGGCGCTGCCGGTATTGGCCGGCGCCATCACCATGCTGCTGACCGATCGCAATTTCGGTACCCACTTCTTTGATCCGTCGGGCGGCGGCGACCCGCTGCTGTTTCTCCACCTCTTCTGGTTCTTCGGTCATCCCGAGGTCTACATCATGATCCTTCCGGGCTTCGGCATGATCAGCCAGGTGGTCTCGACCTTCTCGAAGAAGCCGGTGTTCGGCTATCTCGGCATGGCCTACGCGATGGTGTCGATCGGCGTGATCGGCTTCGTGGTGTGGGCGCACCACATGTTCACCACCGGCATTTCGGTGGATACCCGTGCCTATTTCACCGCCGCGACCATGGTCATCGCGGTGCCGACCGGCATCAAGATCTTCTCCTGGATCGCGACCATGTGGGGCGGCTCGATCGAGTTCAAGGTCCCGATGCTGTGGGCGATCGGCTTCTTGTTCCTGTTCACCATCGGCGGCGTGACCGGCGTGGTTCTGGCCAACGCCGGCGTCGATTTTTCGCTGCACAACACCTATTACGTCGTCGCCCATTTCCACTACGTGCTGAGCCTCGGCGCGGTGTTCTCTCTCTTCGCCGGCTTCTACTATTGGATCGGCAAGATGTGCGGACGCCAGTACAATGAGACCCTCGGCAAGATCCATTTCTGGACCACTTTCATCGGCGTCAATCTGACGTTTTTCCCGATGCATTTCCTTGGCCTTGCCGGCATGCCGCGGCGCATCAGCGACTATCCCGATGCCTTCGCCGGCTGGAACCTGGTGGCATCGATCGGCTCGTTCATTTCGGCGGCATCGACGCTGCTCTTCATCTATATCGTGTTTCAGACCCTGCTCGCCGGCAAGCGCGTCGGCGCCAATTATTGGGGACCCGGCGCCACGACCCTCGAATGGACGGTTTCCTCGCCGCCGCCGTTTCACTCCTATGACGAGATTCCAGAAATCGAACCGGCGCCGGCGCACTAGCCTGGGCCCCGGCCGCCGATGAGACGCGCGTGAGCGATCTGAGCCTTCGCCCCGCCGCCGGTCTGCCGGCGTCGAGCGCCGGTGCGGCGGTCCATGATTTTTGGATTCTGCTCAAGCCACGGGTCATGTCGCTCGTGGTCTTCACCGGCGCGGTCGGATTAATGCTGGCGCCCGGTCATATCCATCCGGTGCAGGCGGTGATCGCGATTCTGTGCATCGCCGCCGGGTCCGGCGCCTCGGGCGCCATCAACATGTGGTACGAGCGCGATATCGACGCGCTGATGCGGCGAACCAGGAACCGGCCCCTGCCGGCGGGACGCATGATGCCGGGGGAGGCGCTCGGCTTCGGCATCATGCTGGCGACGGCCGCGGTGCTGATCATGGCGATCGCCCTCAATCTCGTCGCCGCCGCGTTGCTGGCAGCCACCATCGGCTTTTATGTCGTCATCTACACCATCGCCCTGAAGCGCCGCACACCGCAGAACATCGTCATCGGCGGTGCCGCCGGCGCGTTTCCGCCGGTGATCGGCTGGGCCGCCGTGACCGGCGATATCGGCTGGCCGGCGCTGGTGCTGTTCGCCCTGATCTTCCTCTGGACGCCGCCGCATTTCTGGTCGCTGGCGCTCTATCGCGCCGACGACTACGCCAAGGCCGGCGTTCCGATGCTGCCGGTCGTTGCCGGTGCGCAAGCGACGCGGATTCAGATTCTGATCTACACACTCCTGCTGTGGCCGGTCTCGCTCGCGCCAGCGCTCATCGGCATGGCCGGCTGGATCTACGGCGCCGCCGCGATCCTGCTCGACCTCGCCTTCACGGCGCTCGCGCTGCGGCTCATGATCGAGCGCACCGACCGGGCCGCGCGCGCCATGTTCGGCTTCTCACTGCTCTACCTTTTCTTGCTGTTCGCGGTCTTGGCCGTCGACCGTGTCCTCGCCTGAGCCATGACGAGGGGAATGGCGCCGACGATGGATGAACGGCAGAAACGCCAGCGGTCGCGCAATCGCGCGTTGCTGATCGTGTTGTTGGCCCTGGTCGCGGTGTTCTATGTCCTCGCCATGGTGCGCACCGGGGGTCCCCATTGAACCCGCTTAGCTTACGAGAACGAGCATGACCGACCACGTCGAGCCGCCCGTCCACCACAAACACCCCTACCATCTGGTCGATCCGTCGCCGTGGCCGATCGTCGGCGCCACGGCCGGCGGCCTCATGGCGGCCGGCGGCGTACTGTTCATGCACGGCTACGGCAGCTGGCTTCTGATCCTCGCCGTGCTCTTCGTCTTGGGCGTCATGGCGGTGTGGTGGCGGGATGTCATCCGCGAGGCGATCGTCGGCTATCACACCAAAGTGGTTCAGCTCGGCCTTCGCTACGGCATGCTGTTGTTCATCGCCTCCGAGGTGATGTTCTTTTTTGCCTTCTTCTGGGCATTCTTCAGCTCGAGCCTGTTCCCGGTCGGCGGCCATTGGCCGCCCAAGGGCATCGTGCCGTTCAATCCGTTCGACCTGCCGTTCCTCAATACCCTGATCCTGTTATGCTCGGGCACCACCGTGACCTGGGCGCATCATGCGCTCCTCGAAAACGATCGCAAGGGCTTGATCTACGGCCTGTTGGTGACGGTGCTTCTGGGCATCTCATTCACCATGTGTCAGGTCTATGAGTATAGCCACGCCGCGTTCGGGTTCCGCGAAGGCATCTATCCCTCGACGTTTTTCATGGCGACCGGCTTCCACGGCTTCCATGTCATCATCGGCACCACGTTCCTCACCGTCTGCCTGTTCCGTGCCCTGGCGGGGCAATTCAAGCCGGATCAGCATTTCGGCTTCGAGGCCGCGGCCTGGTACTGGCACTTCGTCGACGTGGTCTGGCTGTTCCTGTTCGTCTGCATCTATTGGTGGGGCGGCAGCGGCGCGCCGGCCTACGCCGGCTGATTGCGGCGCGGACCGCAGGCGGCCGTTCCCGCCCGCGGGTGCATTTTGTTGCAGGACAGGGCAGAATGGGCGGCACATTTTCTTATCCGAAGCGCGGCACATCACCCCGATCTGCGGCGCGAGCGATGCGCGGTTGACGTTGGTTTTGCCACTCTCGGGCCGCTGCCCCCGATGCGGCCAAGGACAACTTTACGCGGGCGTGCTGACGATCGCGCCCCGCTGCAGCAAATGCGGCCTCGATTTTGCCGCGCTCGATACCGGTGACGGCGCGATCGCCTTCGTGGTGCTCATTCTGGGCGCGGTCGCGGTAACACTGGCGATCCTGACCGAGATATGGTTCGCACCGCCGTTCTGGGTTCACGTCCTGCTGTGGGTGCCATTGGTGGTTGGCGGCGCGATTTTGTTGCTGAGGCCGCTCAAGGCCTGGCTGATCGCCCAGCATTATCGGCGTGTGGCGACATGAAGGCGCGGCGCAGCCTGCTTTGGCCAACCGTCTTCTGGCTCTTTCTGTTTCTCGTCCTGGTGGCGCTCGGAACCTGGCAAATCCAGCGTCTCCATTGGAAAGAGGGGCTGATCGCGGAACTTCAGGCCACGGTCTCGGGACCGCCCGCCGCACTCCCCGACGCCGAGGCGGCGCTCAACCGCTTGGAATTTCATCACGTCAAATTCACCGGTAAATTTCTTAATCAAGACGAGCTCTATCGCCACGCCATCGCCGCAGACGGCTCGCCAGGCTTCCATGTCGTGACGCCGTTCCAACTCGACAACGGCGATGTCGTGTTCGTCGATCGCGGCTTCGTTCCGGAGAAGCGTCGCGACCCCGCTACCCGCGCGGCCGGCCAGATTGCTGGCGCCACCAGCGTTACCGGCTTGTTGCGTTTGCCCGAAACCGCCTCATCCTGGTTCACGCCCGCGAACGAGCCGGGCGAGAACTTATGGTTCACGATGGATTTGCCGGCGATGGCGGCCGCCCGCCATCTCACCCACGTGATGCCGTTTTATGTCGATGCCGACGCCACCCCGGTGCCGGGCGGTTATCCGATCGGCGGGCAGACCAACGCCAAGCTGCCAAACGACCACTTGCAATATGCCCTGACCTGGTACGGGCTCGCGGGGTTATGCGTGATCTACTACGGCCTGTTCGTCCGCCGCTGGCGCAAGGAGAAAGACAAAGGTGAGCGCTTACCGGACGCTGCATGAGCGCTTCGCCCGGCTGGGCGCGCTGGGTGAGGCCCTGGGTATCCTGCACTGGGACGCCGCCACCACCATGCCGACGGGCGGCGCGGCGGCGCGCGGCGAGCAGCTCGCCACCCTCAAAGTCGTGTTGCACGAGGGGCTGACCGATCCGGCATTGTCCGATCTTCTCGGTGAGGCGGAGGGCCAAAACGACCTCGACGCCTGGCAGCGCGCCAACGTCGCCGAGATGCGTCGGGAAGTGGCGCACGCGACCGCGGTGCCGGTCGATCTCGTCGCCGCCATTTCCAAGGCCTGTTCCGAGTGCGAGATGCTGTGGCGCCAGGCCCGCCCCGACAATGATTTTGCCGCGATTTTGCCGCACCTTGAGAAGGTGCTGTCCTTGACGCGCGAAGTGGCGGCGGCGAAGGCGGCGGCGCTCGGCAAATCGCCCTACGACGCGCTGCTCGACAGCTATGAGCCAGGCGGCAGCACCACGGCCATCGACGGCCTCTTCGCCGAACTGGCGGCCGTCCTTCCCGGCATGATCGACCAAGCCCTGTCGCGGCAGGCCTCCCGTCCCGCTCCGTTGCCGCCCAAAGGGCCCTTCGCGATCCCGGCGCAACGCGCGCTCGGCATCGCTTTGATGACCCGCCTGGGCTTTGACTTCGACCGTGGCCGGCTCGATGTCAGCGCCCATCCCTTCACCGGCGGCACCTCGAGCGATGTGCGCGTGACGACGCGCTATGACGAGTCGGATTTCAGACAAGCCCTTATGGGCGTGCTGCACGAATGCGGACATGCGCTCTATGAGCTGGGCCTGCCGGCGCAATGGGCGCGCCAGCCGGTCGGCGCGGCGCGCGGCATGAGCCTTCACGAAAGCCAATCGCTTTTGATCGAGATGCAAGTGTGCCGCGGCCGCGAGTTCGTGTCCTTCGCCGCACCCCTGATCCGCGATGCGTTCGGCGGCACGGGCGCGACCTGGGATGCGGAAAATCTCTATCGCCTTGGTACCCGGGTCGAACGCAGCTTGATCCGTGTCGATGCCGACGAGCTGACCTATCCGGCGCACATCATGCTCCGCTATCGGCTTGAGCGCGCGCTGATTGCGGGGGAGATGGCGCTGGCGGATCTGCCGCGAGAATGGCATCGCGGCATGCGCGAGCTCATCGGTGTGTCGCCACCCTCCGACACACTCGGTTGCCTTCAGGACATTCATTGGTATGAAGGCGCCTGGGGTTATTTTCCGACTTACACACTGGGCGCGATGAACGCCGCGCAACTGTTTGCGGCCGCCAAGGCAGCCGACGCGGCCATTCCGGCCGGCATCGCGGGCGGCGATTTCACGCCGCTCTTGCTTTGGCTGCGTCGGAACGTCCACGAGAAGGCCGCGTCGCGCTCGACCGACCAGATCATGGCGGAAGCCACCGGACGACCGACCGAGACGGCGCCCTATATCGCGCATCTCCGGGCGCGGTATCTCGGCGGATAGCGTGCCGCGGGAAGCGTCGCGGCAGGGTTGATCCCTCGGCCGATGGCCCGCGGTGGCAGTGGCGCGGCGTGCGGCTTCTGCCTTAAGGTCGAGCCAACCATCGCGGGAGGACCTCATGTCTCAGTCCATCGCACCGCGCGGCCTCGACGCGGTCCGCTTGCAGCATCTCAAAGCCACCATCGAGGCCGACATCGCCTCGGGCCGCTACCATGGCGCCGGCGTCATCGTCGCACGCGACGGCGAGATCGGGCTTCACGAGGCCGTCGGTCGCGTGCGCTCGACCAGCCAGAGTCCGGTGCGCAAGGATTCGGTGTTCAGTCTGCTGTCGGTGACCAAGGCCTTTACCAACGTGCTGGTACTGCGCGCGATCGAGCGCGGCCAGCTGTCGCTGTTCACCAAGGTCTCATCGGTGATTCCGGAGTTTTCCGGCCTGCCGCGCAGCGAGGTCACCGTCGAACACTTGCTGAGCCACCGCAGCGGCTTGCCCAGCGTCTACACGCCCCGCCCGGGGATGTATCTTGACCGGCTCGACGAGATCGTCGCCGCGATCTGCTCCTCGTTGCAATGCGTCGACGAGCCGGGAACCCGGGTCAATTATTCACCGATGGCGGGCCACGCCCTCTTGGGCGAGTTGTTGCGGCGGACCGATCCCTCAAAGCGCTCCTACCGGCAGATCGTCGCGGACGATCTCTTCACCCCGCTTGGCATGAGGGCGAGCGCCATCGGCGTGCGTGCCGATCTCAAGTCACGGCACATCCCGCCCGAACTGCCGCCGGAATTCCCGGCAACCCATCCCGGATCGAGCAATCTCGGCACCCATGGCGCTTTCGAGGAGGAAAATTCGGAGATGCCTTGGGTCGGCGGCTTCGCCACCGTCGGCGACCTTCATCGCTTTGCCGAGATGCTGCGTCGCGGCGGCGAACTCGACGGCGCGCGCATCCTGAGCCCGCGCGTGATCGATGTCGCCACGCGCAACTTCACCGGCGATCTGCCCAACTCGATGTTCGCGGCGCGCGGTTTGACGCGGGGATGGAAACCGTCGCCGGCCTATATCGGGCTCGGGTTTCAGCTTCGCGGCGAGGCGATGAGCCGGCACATTTTCGGCACCCTGACCTCGCCCCGCACTTTCGGCAATCAGGGCGCCGGCAGTACGCTTTATTGGGTCGATCCGGATCTCGGCATGAGCTTTGTCTGCCTCACCGTGCCGGTGCTCAACGACGGCGACAATATCGAGCGCTTTCAGCGCCTTTCCGACATCGCGGTCTCGGCCGCGACTTGACGGGGCTAGGGCAGTTCGTAGCCGATCGCGCTCTCGACCTCGATGGTCCGCTTGACGGCGGACCGGTTCATCATCCGCGCGTAATGCGCCTCGAGCGCGGGCATGGTTTCGGGCGCCGCTTGGAGCAGCGGCCGAAACCGCCAATAGAGCCGAAACAGATGGATGTCGGCGATTGAATAGTGACCGAGCACCCATTCGCGCGCGCCAAGCTTCTTGTCGGCGAGAGCGAAGGCGGCGCGCCCCGCCTCGCCGCCGAGGCGTCTTGCCGCGTGGAGCGTCGCCGCGGCGAACGACATCCACGACACGGCCTGGGCCTCCGCTTCAACACCGTCCGGCAATAATTTCGCTTGGGGGAAGGACTTGGCCAAGTAGAACAGGATCGCCGCGACCTCGGTCAACGGCCGCCCATCGACCAACAGTGTCGGCACTTTGCCTTCGGGATTGAGCGCCAGGAAGGCCGGTTCGAGTTGCTCTTTTTTGGCGAACGAGATCGGCCGTCTTTCAAACGGCGCGGCGATCTCGTGGAGCGCGATATGCGGCGCCATCGAACTCGATCCGGGGGCAAAGTATAAAGTGAGCGCCGGCATCAGAAGCTGAACCGTTCGCCGAGATAAAAACGCCGCACGTCGGCATCGGCAACGATGTCGGAGGGTTTGCCTTCCCTCAGCACCCGGCCTTCGTGCAGGATGTAGGCTCGGTCGACAATGCGCAGGGTCTCGCGGACATTATGGTCGGTGATGACGACACCGATGCCACGATCCTTCAGATGGGCAACCAGATCGCGGATGTCGGAAAGCGCAATCGGATCGATACCGGCCAGCGGCTCGTCCAGCAGGATGAATTTCGGATCGGTCGCAAGTGCGCGCGCAATCTCGACACGGCGGCGCTCGCCGCCCGACAGCGCCATCGACGGCGCGCGGCGCAGATGCGTGATCGAGAATTCGGCCAAGAGCTGGTCGATCTGCGCCTCGCGCGCCGGGCGCGACGGCTCGATTACTTCGAGGACGGCGCGGAGATTTTCCTCAACCGTGAGGCCGCGAAAAATCGATGCCTCCTGCGGCAGGTAGCCGATGCCGAGGCGCGCGCGCCGGTACATCGGCAATGTGGTAATGTCTTGCTGATCGAGAAACACCGAGCCGAAATCCGGCGCGATCAGTCCGGTGATGATGTAGAAGCAGGTGGTCTTGCCGGCGCCGTTGGGTCCGAGCAGACCGACAACCTCGCCGCGCTGCACCGAGACGTTGACGTCGCGCAGCACCGGCCGTCGCTTGAAACTCTTACCGAGATTGTGCGCCACCAGACCGCGATTCGCCAACACTAGCCGCGGGCCGATCGCACGCGCGATCGGCATTTCCTCGAGTTTCCTCATGGTGAAGTTTTTTCCGATGTTCCTGACTTCTTGTCTTGCCTTGTGAATTCGGTCGCGCTCGGGGCGCCGTTTTTCTTGTCGGGCGTGATCAACGCCTCGACACGGTGCGAGCCCTCGACCGTGCGATCGCCAGGCGGCTTTGGCAACAAATAGCCGATATTGCGGTTGACGTCGACGACGCCATAGTCGCCCCGCATTTCGTCCTTGCCGCGCGTCAACCGCACATGCCCTTGCAGCGTCACCACCCCGGTTTTGGCGTCGTAGACGCCGGTATCGCCGCGCCCGATCTGATCTTGCGAGGAAACGAACACATTGCCGCGGCCATCGATACGCGAGATCTGTGACTGCTGTCCGGGCTGATGGGCGATGGTCGCCAGCAAGATGTCGGCCGACAGCGTCTTGCCGTCATGAATATCGACGGCGTCGCCGCGCGCCACGCCGAGCTGGCGGTTATCGTACCATTCGATCGAGTCGCGCGCGCTCAACTGGTCGTGCGGCGTGACGATTCGCATATGCCGGCCCGTCATCACCAACAGCGCGGTGTCGACATTATAGTCGGCATGATCGCCATAGCCGGTCTGTGTCGGCGTGACGAAGCGGACATTGCCCAGCGCTTCGAGCCGATAGACCTCGGTCGGCCCCTCGTCCATCGCTGCCGCCGTTGGTTGGCCGGACTTGGAGGACTTGTTCCTGGCCGCCGGCGTTGGCGGCGGTGTCGGCGCCGGCGGCTTGGCGGCCTTGCCCGATTTGTTCGCGACCGGGCGATAGTAGGCCCGCATCTCGTCGGCATAGACGGTGACGGTGCCGCGCACCGCCTTGACATTGCCGCGTGCGATGTAGACGCGGTCGGCCTGCCGCCACTCAATGCCGTTATCGGCCGCAATGTTGACGGGCTCTGCCTTGCTGCCGCTTTCGAAGTCCAGCGACGGCGCTTCCGACGATGGCGTTTTGGCGGCCACCGAAGCCGCCGTCGCCGACACGACCCCCAAACCGAGAACGCTCGCCCAAACCGCCACAATACGGAAGTTCACTGCCTCGCCTTCCGCGCATTAGGCTCGAGATAGAGATCCGTCTTTCCCGTGAAAATGATCGTGGCGCCGCGGTCGAGAACACGGAAGCCGGCGGCATCGACATGGCCGAAAGGCCCTTGCCCGCTGACATGCTCCTGACCCTCGGCAGTGCTGTGAGCCAGATCGACCCGCGCGCTGTCGGTATGGAATTCGTCGCCGCGATCGGCGAATAGCGCGACGTTGCCGAACAAGTCGAGCGTCTTGGATTGGGGTTGATAGGTGCCCGTATAGGAGCTGGCCTCGAACCAGCCGCCATTTTGGGTGGTCATGTCGGCCTTGGGACCTTCGAGACCGATCAAGTCGTTGACATCGTTCGAGAACTGCTCGGCCGCATCGGCGGTCACGACGTAGGGCCGGTTTTCGCGATCGATGCCCGTAAAGCGCGCATTGAGCATGCGTAAATCATGGGCGAGGCGAGGATCGAGCTTCGGGAGCAAGCCGAACCGGTCGAACCGAATGTCGAGTCGCGGCCAGATCGCCACCAGGACCAAGAGGGCGAACGCGATCACCGGCAAAAGCCGCTTCGCGGCCGCGACGAACCGGCTATAGGAATCCTGCAGCGGTCGGCCGAGCTCCACCGGATATCGACGCGAAATGTCCGGCAATTCGCTCATGCGATCCCGGCGCGCAAACAATCGTGGATGTGCAGAATGCCAAGCGGCTGGCGCTCGTCGTCGACCGCGAACAGGCTGGTGATGGAGAGCGCGTTCATCAGCCCCAGCGCCTCAAAGGCGAGCGCATGCGGGCGAATGGTGCGGGGATGGGCGCTCATCACCGAATCGACCGGCGCGCGCAGGAGCCGGTCGCCCATGTGGCGGCGCAAATCGCCATCGGTGACGATGCCGATCAGCCGGTGTCGCGCATCGGTCACGCCGACGCAGCCGAAGCTCTTTTGGGTCATCACCAGAATTGCTTCCGCCATCGTCGCACCGGTCGGGATCAACGGCACGGCATCGTCGCGATGCATCAAATCCGCGACCTCGAGCAGTTTGCGTCCGAGCTTGCCGCCGGGATGAAGCACGTGATAGTCGCGGTGGGAAAAACCCTTGCGCTCGAGCAGCGCCACCGCCAACGCATCGCCAAGCGCCAGCATCATGGTCGTCGATGACGTCGGCGACAGGCCCATCGGGCACGCTTCCGGCACGGCCGGCAGCAGCAGTGTCACATCGGCGGCATTGGCCAGCGAGCTGGCATGGCCGCTGGTCATGGCAATCAGCGGGATGCGGAACCGTCTGGTATGGGCGAGAATATCCGCCAGCTCCTCGGTGTCGCCGGAATTCGACAACGCCAGCACGACGTCGCGGGAGCCGATCATGCCGAGATCGCCATGGCTCGCTTCGGCAGGATGAACAAAAAACGCCGCCGTGCCGGTCGAGGCGAAGGTGGCGGCGATCTTGCGGGCAATGTGCCCGCTCTTGCCGATGCCGCTGACGATCACGCGATCCTCGACATTGGCGAGGAGGCGGATCGCGGCGTTGAAGCTGCCGTCCAACTCGTCGATCAACGATTCGAGGCCGGCGATTTCGCTGCGCAGGACGCGGCGCGCGACTTCGATATCGGCGGTCGTCGTCAATTTCCGCGATTGTCCCGCTTCAGTCACCGGCAAATTCCCCTCGGCGCATGATACGCGCCCAGCATGCAAGTGCATCCCCGCAAGTGTAACTGGCCCCCCATTTATGGGGCATTGACGACGGATAATCCACAATTAGTGCTCGAAGATGTCTTCTTCCGCCCAACCGGCGAGATCGAGGCGCGCTCGCGTCGGCAGAAAATCGAAACAGGCCCGGGCCAAGTCCGTGCGGCCTTCCCGTGCCAACATGTCATCGAGTTTCGTCTTCAGGGCATGCAAATACAAGACATCCGAAGCCGCGTAGCGGAGTTGCTCCTGGGTGAGTTCGGCCGCACCCCAATCCGAGGATTGATATTCCTTTGCCAGCTCAATTCCCAATAACTCGCGGGCCAAATCCTTGAGCCCGTGCCGATCGGTATAGGTGCGCACCAGCCGCGACGCGATCTTGGTGCAATAGACCGGTGCCGCCATGACGCCGAGATACCGGCTCAGCACGGCGATATCGAAGCGAGCGTAATGGAAAATCTTGAGAATGGTCGGATCGAGCAGCAAGGCCTTGAACCGCGGCGCCGCGAATTGGCCTGCGGCGAATTGTACCAGGTGAGCGGTATTGTCGCCTGCGGACAATTGGGCGAGGCAGAGGCGATCGCGCTGCGGCGCGAGGCCGAGCGTCTCGGTATCGATGGCGATGCTGGTGCCGAAGGAAATACCTGCCGGCAAATCGCCATGATGGAGCGTGATCTCGGGGTTGGCTATCTTGGAAACGCTCATCTTGTAGGGCTTTAGGTATTCGGAAGGCTCACGGTACTGGTGCCCAGAAGAGGACTCGAACCTCCACGACCTCACGGCCACAGGTACCTGAAACCTGCGCGTCTACCAATTCCGCCATCTGGGCTCTGCGCTGGCGGCCAGTCATTAGAGAGCGCCGACGACGATGTCAATGACGTGCTCCCGTTTCCCGCGCACGCGCCGCCGCGGATGCTCGCATCGCGAAGCCCTCTCCTGCCACGAAAATGGTTCACGCTGCGGGAGCCTCTTTGGGCTGGAGCTGGACGAAGTAGCCGAGCCGTTCCAGCCGGCGCTTGAGGTTGGCGGCGGTACGGGTGTGGTCGATCTGGTCGAGGTAGGCCTCTCCCAGGTCGCGATAGGGGATTCCTTTGGCGAGCATGTGATAGGCGGCGATGAGGATCTTATGGGCG
>JASHOB010000097.1 GCA_030041335.1 Alphaproteobacteria bacterium
TGGCGCACCTTATGGGGCTTCACGTCCTCCGCATCGAGGATCTTGCAGACGGTGCCTTGCGCCAGATCGCTCTAGCACGTATGCCGTGCCGCCGGCCCATAATCGAGCGCGTGGCCCGCCAGGAGCCGCGTGGTCCACACCTGGTGCGGATAGTCGAATTCCTTCGCGTTCCACCGGACGAGATCGACCAGCCAAGACCGCGCTTCCACGGTAATCAGCGGTTCGCGCCCGGGTCGCGGACAGTCATCGAGAGCCGCGAGAATGCCGGACGTCAGCGCCCGCTCGACGCAGGGCTACACCGTCTGGTGATTATCAGTTCCACCAAACGCCGAGGTGCCGCCATGAGGTACTACCCTGCCACTCGTGGACCTTCCCTGCCGCATCTTGCGACTCGACGAGAACGAGCCACAACTGATCGGTTCTTAAGATTCGATGCCTTCGTTTCCCCTCCTCTTTCGGTATTCCGCGTCGCTGGACGAGATCGTGGTCCTCAATTTTCTGCCCAACCGCACAAACAGTCGCAAGACCGGTCGTCACATTAACGGGGGCTTCATGCGCAGACTGTCGGTACGTACGATCAACATAGGCGAGGGCGTCGTCGCGTTCGCCGCGCTATTGGCGCTTGTCGTGATCCTGCAATTCCTGGGCGGTGCGTACGCCAGCGGCTTTGGGGGGTATCCTGACGAGCCGGCCGATCTGGTGACCTCGCTGATGTTCCCGGACTTCATCACCAGTCTCGAGTTCCATCACCCCGTGCAGTTCGCACAACAATATTACTACCATTACCCAAAGGTGGCGATCGGCAAGTGGCCACCTGTGTTCTACGGCATGCTAGGGGTTTGGTTCCTGATCGTCCACGCGTCGCGCGGCTCGGCCCTCATGTTTATCGCGATCGTGGCCGCCACGACTGCCAGCGTTATCTATCTCACTGGCAAACAACTGATTGGCCGCTGGGCAGGCGTCCTCGCCGCTGTCCTGTTCGTCGCATCGCCGCTCGTGCAGGAATCGAGCGCGCGCGTGATGACCGAACATCTTGCAACTTTGGGGATGCTGCTGAGCACGCTTTGCTTCGCTCGGTTCGCGAGAACCGGACGGATCGGTGACGGTCTGGTATTCGGAACTCTAGCGGCGGTGGCGATCTTGACGCACGGCGAAGCCTGGGCGCTCGGCTTGGTGCCAGGAGTAACTCTCACGCTTACCCACAGATGGTATTTGCTGCGCCGGCTCGGATTATGGCTTGCGGCGGTCCCAGCCCTGGTTTTTTGTGTCCCGTGGTACGCCCTTACGCTCAGCATGAGCGAAGGCAGTTGGGGTTCCAGTGATTACTCCTATTGGATTCACGCGGTGCCCAGTTTTACCCGGTTTATCTATCAGGACGTTGGACTCCCACTTTTCATCGTCGCCTTGCTCGGTGTCTGGGCGACAATCATTTGGGTTAAACCGCGGACGGAAGTAGCGCCTCAGTGGGCGGCGCTCGCCGCGCTGGTGATCGCCACTTTCATTCTCTATAGCGCCGTCCCAGTACCTGTCGAGAGCCGCTATGTGATGGTCGTGCTGCCTTCAGTCGTTTTGTTCTCCGCAGCTGGCGTCAACTGGATTGCGCACCGACTCGGCGCTCGCCTGCCGCTCGTAGTTGGCCGCGTCGGGTTGGCCCTCATATTGATGGCAGCCTTCGCTGTCGGAAGCTTCGCCCTTCCGCTTCAGCTGAGGAACGGGGGCTATGGGAAATTGGTGGGTGATGTGATGGCCCGCGTCTCACATGTCCCGCAGATTTGGCTGATATCCTCCGGCTCGACCGGCGAAGGTTGCTTGGTCGCGGCGGTTGCTCTTCAGGAGAGGCGTCCTGAAAGCTATGTCCTGCGTGCGTATACGATTCTCGCGGGCGGGGACTGGATGTGGCACAACACGCGCGATCGGTTCGACACGCCGGCGAAATTGGCTAAGCTCCTCGATGACCTTCACGTTACGATCATCGTGATCGACGATCGTATTCCTCCGGACCGCCGGCTCCCCTATCAAGCTCGTTTGAGGAAACTCGTGGCCGGCGAAAGCGAAAAGTGGGAACTCATCGGATCCTATCCCCAAACCCAGGGCGGAATTGTATTGCCGAATTCTTTGCAGGCTTATGCTCGACGGCCGATCGCCTCTCTGGCTACCGCGGCACCCAAGATTCGGCTCGACCTACTCGAGTCCTTGATGACCCGCAAGGAATTGCGTTAAGGGTTGCGCTGCGTATCAGCAGGACCACATGTCACCGGCGCTGGCCGAGGCTCTTCGCGCGGCGAAGCAGTCTGGCTGTCACGTGAGATTCTGACACTGCAGCCGCGGGAACTTGCTCTCTGCCGCTCGCGCTTCCTGGCTGTCAGCGGCTTCGCCCGCTGGTTTGTCATGCGCCGCTATCTCAAACGGATTTGCTGCGATGTCGGGCTGTTCCTGTTTTTTGATCATCTGACCCTGCCCTTCGGCCTCGGTCTCGGTCTCGGCAATCACCGGGCGATCGGCATCCTGTTTCGGCCGTCGGTTCATTATCGCTTGCTTGGCCCCTACGTCCCGACCTGGCGTGAGCGGCTGCGCGATGCCCGCAAAGCGCTCCTCTATCGCTTGACACTGTCGAACCGCGCCCTGCATGTGGTTCTATCGCTTGACCCCTATTTTCCAGCCTATGCCAAGGACCACTACCGCGGCGGTCGGAAGGTGCTTCCACTCGTCGATCCGGTTAACCTCCATGGCGATGGCGGGGGTCCAACCCCATCATGGCTCGAGGCCATTCCAAGCGGCCGAACGCTGTTAGTGTTGTTCGGCTATCTGACGGAACGCAAGGGTGCCTTGACCCTGCTCGACGCCCTCACGGAACTTCCCCCTGAAGAAGCGTTGAGGATCGGCATTTTTTTCGCCGGCCGGATCGCCCCGGAGATTGCGGCACAGTTCGAGGAGAAATTCCGCCACCTTGGCACGGTTCAGCCCATGCTATGGCTCGGTTGCGAGAACCGCCGTCTTGGCGACGATGAAGTCGATCGGCTGCTTGCCCGCGCCGATATCGTCCTCGCCCCTTACCAACGGTTTGTCGGGTCGAGCGGCATTCTGCTCTGGGCCGCGCGCGCTGGAAAACCAGTCCTGACCCAGAATTTTGGCCTGATCGGAAGGTTGGTCCGAGACGGTCATTTGGGACTGGTCGCCGACGTCGATTCCGAAAGCGGGCTCTTGGCCGCCATCCGCCGCATCGTGCATGACGGGATCGACGCTTTTTTCGATCCGGGCTCCGTGCAAAGTTTTGTCGCCGAGCGGCCACCGCAGCGTTTTGCCGCCGCGATTTGGCACGCGGCGCTCGATTGTTGACCGCACCATCCAATCCGGCCGCATCTTGCATTTACCTCGCCGGGCGCTGGCACCGGCATGTTGCCCCGGCGCCCTCGTTTGGTCACACCACTCCTAGCGCCAAATCGCGAAACTGTCCGGGTGTAGGGCAAATCGGGAGCCTGGCGATGCAGACGCATTTAGCGTCGGAATACGATAACGGTTACGAGCCAGTTTTCGA
This sequence comes from Alphaproteobacteria bacterium, assembly GCA_030041335.1. GTDB lineage: Bacteria > Pseudomonadota > Alphaproteobacteria > ATCC43930 > CGMCC-115725 > JAATGI01. The sequence continues at coordinate 3,536 of JASHOB010000097.1, forward strand.
CCGAACGCCGCCGCGCAGCCATAGCCAGCGTCCGATATCGCGTCCCATTGTTAGCGGTATCCTAGCCGCCACGGACGGCGTTATTTTGCTCGCCGCCGGTGGCGCTGCTTATGGTTTCGCGCCACCCCAAGATCAGTTCGCCGGCATCGTTGCCGGGTTGGCGACCGTGCTCGCCGCTACTCTCGCCATCAATCTTCTCCATCTCCAGCACGCCTATCGGTTCGAGATCGCAGCCTGCTTTCGTTGCAGCGTACGGCATCTCAACATCAAGGGCTTTAACGTATGAGCGAAGTGCCAGAACTCACCATCCTGATGCCCTGCCTCAACGAGGCGGAGACGATCGGGCGGTGTATCGCTAAGGCGCGCGCCTTCTTGATGCGGAGCCGCGTCAGCGGAGAGATTTTGGTCGCTGATAACGGCAGCACGGATGGCTCGCAGCGGGTGGCGGAAGCCAATGGCGCGCGCGTCGTCGACATCCACGAGCCGGGTTACGGTAGCGCCTTGATCGGCGGGATACGGGCCGCGCGCGGAACTTATGTGATCATGGGCGACAGCGACGACAGTTACGACTTCGCCACACTCGATCCATTCGTCGAGAAACTCCGCCAGGGCTACCAGCTGGTCATGGGCAATCGCTTTCAGGGCGGCATCCATCCTGGCGCGATGCCGATGCTGCATCGTTACCTTGGCAACCCGGTCCTCTCGGCGCTCGGCAGAATCTTCTTTCATGCCCCGTGTGGCGATTTTCACTGCGGGCTGCGCGGTATCCACCGCGGTGCGATGCTCGCCCTCGACCTGCAGGCGCCCGGGATGGAGTTCGCCAGCGAAATGGTGGTAAAGGCCACGATCAAAAGCCTCAAGATAGCCGAAGTCCCGACGTCCCTGTCACCGGACGGCCGAAGCCGGCCGCCGCATCTGCGCAGCTGGCGCGATGGTTGGCGACATCTGCGCTTCCTATTGTTGTTCTGCCCTCGATGGCTGTTTCTTTACCCCGGCTTGGCGCTGTTCGTCACAGGACTTCTTGGCATGGTGTGGCTGCTGTCCGGACCGCGGCCGCTTGGTGGCGTTGTTTTCGACATCAACACTTTGTTCTATGCATCTCTCAGCGTCGTCGTCGGTTATCAGGCGGTGTTGTTCTGGGTCTTCGCCAAGATCCACGGCGTGCGCGAGGCCATCGTTCCGCCGGATCCCTGGTTCAACGTTGTCGTGGGTATATTCAGGCTGGAAGTGGGCTTGATTGGCGGCGCCTTGCTCTTCCTCATCGGCTTGGCGCTCGCCGTTTACGCGCTGAGTTCATGGGGTATCGGACACTTTGGACCCTTGTCGCCGACCGAGGCGATGCGGCTCGTTATTCCGTCGGGCACGGCGGTCCTTCTCGGCTCTCAGACCGTGTCCAGCGCTTTCTTCATGAGCGTGCTTGAAATCCGGGCGACGCGTGTGGGGGAGGTCGACCCGCGGCAGCGCTCCGCTGAAGCTGCATGACGCGACGGGAAGATGTTGTTCCGTGTCGCTACCCTGGCCCTCTTTACGCTGTTCCTCGCGTGCGGCCAGATCTTTTTCAAGCAGGTTGGTCTCGCGATCCGCAATCAACCGATGCCCGTTGCGCTACTGTCGATGGCTCGCCAGCCTGCGCTCTATGCCGCGCTCACCCTTTACGGCATTTCAACCTTGCTCTGGATTTGGATCCTCTCGCGGGTCCCGTTGATGCAGGCTTATCCGTGGGTGGCGGCGAATGTGGCAATCGTGCCGCTTATCGGATGGTTTGCCTTTGGCGAGAGGGTCACGCCAGCCTTTTGGCTTGGCATCGCACTCATCATGACCGGAATTCTTCTCACGCAGACGGCTACCTCAACGTAGAGCATGCTTATCCGGTTGATACCCAAGAGCCCCAGATTTAGCGACGACGGCCGGTTCCGGGACGCGTTGAACGGGTATAAACGGCGATTGAACCGGAACGTGAACCCGTTCACATAGGCTTGACGATGCTGAGGGCTGACGCCCGTGACCGCAGCCACGGAGCCAGCTTTTCAGATTGCTGAAGATCACGTGGGAGATCGGCAGAAATCCTCGGCCACGCTGGGATCGGACTCTTGAAACGCAACCCTCACGGAAGCACGACAAAAATGGTTCACGGCGAGGTACTCAATGCGCGTCAACGCTCAATATAATACCGCCGCGCCGGGCTCGTTGGCGGTAAGAATTGCAGGCTATCAACGCCACAAGATGTTCAGCGCGTTTCTGGTCGCCGGCGTTGCTCCATCAGATACGATCCTTGATGTGGGAGCAACGAGTGACACGTCTTACGAACATTCAAATTATCTGGAGGCGTGGTATCCGTATAAATCCAAAATCACGGCGCTTGGCATTGATGAAGGCGCTGCTTTCCTGCGACAGGCGTATCCGGGTGTGCGCTACGTTAAGGGCGATGGGCGATCCCTCCCATTCGCCGATAACTCGTTCGATTACGTCCATTCAAGCGCTGTACTTGAGCACGTCGGAAATGTTTTTCAACAAATGACCTTCATTGCGGAGGCGCGGCGCGTTGCGCGAAAGGGTGTGTTTTTAACGACACCGAACCGCTGGTATCCGATCGAATTTCACACAGTGCTTCCCGTCGTCCATTGGTTGCCTCGAAAAATATTCCGACGTATTCTTGTCGCGATCGGAAAAGAGTATTTTGCCTCCGAGCAGAATCTAAATCTTCTGTCAGCACGTCAATTACGGTGGATGGCGAAATACATCGGACTTTGTGACGATTATCGAGTTCGCAGTGTGCGTCTCGCGGGACTCGTGTCAAACCTGCTTTTCATATTAGAGAAGAAACCTGAAACTCGAAGAGTGGTTGCCCGTGACGGCTCGGTCCAGCTCTCCACTCCCCTGAAGCCATTGAAAGACTACAACCGCCAGTCCTCGTGCATTATCCGGGCGAGCATGATCGCCGCGAGCCCCGCCAACTACTGAGTAGCCGGGTATTCGGGCGGGTACGCGGCATCAAGCTTGAGCAACTCGACAAACTCGCGGTTGCGATGGCGATTCTGGACCAGGGCGTGGATCTTGTCGCTCAGCAGATCGATCCCGGCGAGCAGGGTGACGGCGCCGTGGCGTTTGTACTCGTGATCGCGCGCGACGAGGGTCGGGTGCACCCCAGGCATGGACGCCAGGTCGGGCGCCGTCGGCCCGACCGCCCGTACGCCCGGCTTCTCGTCATAAAAAACAATCGTCACGCCATCGCTCGGCGGGTGCTTCTTCAAAAGCTTGACCTGCCGATAGACGCACAGCACCTCCGCCATCTTCTCGTCGAAGTCAGGATCGCGGCGCTCCAAGTGGCGCACCTTATGGGGCTTCACGTCCTCCGCATCGAGG
>JASHOB010000098.1 GCA_030041335.1 Alphaproteobacteria bacterium
CCTTGACATGGTAGGGGTCACAGGTTCAATCCCTGTCGCACCCACCATCTTTCTATATGACAATCCCTGCCGGAATGCTTCCATCCAAGCTTCAGTGCCGCTTGATGGCCCAGCAAGCAGCAGGCCGACCCGCGCTGCCATGCGGCCAGATTGCTGAGCGTTTGAAGCCCTCGGCCAAATTGCCGCGCCTACCAGCCCCGCGATCACGCGCCGCCGCAATAGCCGCAATCCGGCGCTTTGTCTGATATCAAACTCAAATTTCAGACAGTCAAAGTGCGCCTTGGAATTTAAAAGCCTGACGCATTTGGTCATCTCCGCGACGGAACAGCTGTTTGTACCGAGAACCCCATCCACATTGCGGCGGTGAGAGAATCGTCGCATCGTAGAGGCGATGATAGCGCTTATCCTTCTGGCCCTAAACCTCGCGGCCGCGTTCATCAAGTCCAAGAGATTCTATGCGGGTGGACGGCGGTCGAAGGTCGGTAAACTGAGACTGCAATCAACTTCAGTTTACGGAGACACCCGATGCAACACACAAACCACTCCCGTGACCTGCGGTCCGCCGTCCGCCCGCATAGAATCTCTTCGAGCCGGTGGTGCCGAACCAGGCGAAGCGGTCGTTACCGATGTGGGTGCAGAACCCATTCCTGGCCTGGTGGCGTGCGCCAGTGTCGTCGACCGTCACCCACGCGGCGGTGCCGAGGCCGGCACGCAGAACCTCCTGTGCCTCGGCCCGGAAGCGGTCCTGATCCGCGATCAGCAGCCGCACCACCTGCGCTTGGAGACCTCGATGCCGATTGCGTCCAAGAGCGCCACCAGCCGCGGGATGGTCGTCTGCCCTTCACATGGGGATTCTTGGGTCAAGGGAATTTTGTGACGATGTCATAATTTCTCCGATTTGGCGTTTCAGACCCGAAGTTTGGAAATTCTCGATCCGAAAAGGCAGCCACGTCAACCGTGACTGGCTGCCCGGCCGCACATCGGTGATCTGCGTCCCTTTGTAATTTGCGGTGACTAGAGATCGTTCGGAACGATCGAGAACAATACTTGCCCAGGTTGCACGAAATTGCCGACCGCGACTGTCTTATTGGCGACAGTGCCAGCCTCAATAGCGAAGATTTCGTATAAGAAAGATTGAGCCTAGCTTGTGCCAAAACCGATCTCTGGCAAGCGATAAATGCCTCGGCCAGAGGGCTTTGGGCCTCCAAAACGATGATGTGCGCTCGTGCGGTATCGAGCGCGGCAAGATCGCGCTGAAGGCCCGTGTCACGTTCGCCGAAATCCGATTGAGCTTGCTGAAACTGCTCCGCGGCCTTACTGGTGCGACCCGAGGTGCGCTGTTACTTCATGGCAATATTTTCACTGAGGTATGACCTTGGTACAATGATCAAATCTATCCATATCGGCGAGGCGATCATGAACGAGGCCGATCACGAGTACATGCCGCCCCACACGACGTCCGAGAAAGTGGTCCCGACCGAAGTGGCACGCTATCTTGACGGTGCTGACCTCCTGGCAAAGTCTCAAGCCTTGCGCCTTTCAACGATTGACGTTGCGGGATGGCCGCACGCGGCACTACTTAGCGCTGGCGATGTAGTCTCGATGCCGAGCGGGCGAATCCGCTTCGTGATGTTTCCTCAGTCCATTACCACCGCCAATTTGACGCGCGACGGAAGGCTAACGCTGAGTCTTTCTCTCGATGGAGGCATGTGCGAGCTGAGGTTGCGCGCACACCGGCTTATTCAGACTGCGCCGGACGTTCCATTGGCCTTCTTCGAGGCTGAGGTGGAGACAGTGCGACAGCACAAAGCGCCTTATGCGGCGGTGACCCAAGGAATCACCTTTGCCCTACACGATCCCCATGCGGTGCTTCCGCGCTGGACGCGACAGATTGCGGCGCTCCGCGCGGCGTCCTGACGGCCATTCCACGCGCGAGGTATGGTGATGCGTGCCTATCAAGATTTCCGCGAATTTCTATCTGTGCTTGACGAAGAACGGCAGTTGCTACGCATTACGGAACAAGTCAGCTTCGAGCCCGACCTCGCCGCGGCTGCTTGCGCGCTTACACGGTACACCGACGCCGGTCCTGCGGTCCTGTTCAACAGGATTGCGGGCTGTACTAACGCCCAAGTGGTGATGAACGTACATGGTTCCTGGGCGAACCATGCACTCGCTCTTGGCATGAAAAAGGACGCACCGCTGCGCGACCAATTCTCGGAATTTGTCAGACATTTCAAGCAGTATCCGGGCGAGATTGAACGAGTCGCGACCGCGCCCTGGCAGGAAGTCGTCGTTGATAAGGATGTCAACCTCTACGAACTGATGCCGTTGTTTCGGCTGAACCGCGGTGATGGCGGCTATTACATAGATAAGGCATGTACGATCTCGCGGGACCCGAATGATTGGGACAACGATGACGTCGAAAACGTAGGAGTATATCGCCTGCAGGTAAAAGGGCCCAATAGGCTCGGTATTCAAACAGTGCCTCAGCACGACGTCGCGATTCACTTAGCCCATGCAGAAGAGCGGGGCGAGGATTTGCCCGTGGCGATCACGATTGGCAATGAACCAATCATCACTCTGATGGCCGCAACTCCAATGCTGTACAACCAGCTCGAATACAAGATGGCGGCGGTGATGCAGGGCAAGACTTACCGCGTCGTTAGGACTCCAAAAGGCTTGGACGTTCCCTGGGGGTCGGAATATGTGCTCGAAGGGCGCGTGATTTCAAGGTTGCGAGAGCCAGAGGGCCCATTCGGCGAGTTTCCCGGTTATTACTCGGGGTGTCACCAATATCCAGTGGTCGAAATTGATCGCGTCTCGCATCGGAAAGATCCGATTTATGATACTGTATATGTGGGTAGACCCTGGACTGAACTTGACTTTCTGCAGGCTATGACGACGAGCGTGCCTCTCTTTGTGCAGCTCAATACCATGTTCCCGGAGGTCGTCGCGGTCAACGCGCTATATACGCACGGGTTGGTCGTTATCGTTTCTACAAGGACACGATACGGCGGTTTCGCCAAGGCGGTCGGCATGAGCGTGCTAACCACGCCACACGGCCTCGGATACGCCAAGATCGTGATCGTCGTCGATGCCGACGTTGACCCTTTCGATTTGAATCAAGTGATGTGGGCGATGTCTGTTAGGGTCAACCCCGCAGGCGACGTATCAGTTTTGCCCAACATGTCTGTAAATTTGTTGGACCCCGCGGGGCAGCCCGGCGGGGTGGTGCACAAAATGATCATCGACGCTACTACCCCGATCGCACCAGACATTCGTGGCGACTACGGACAGATACTCGACGCACCGGAAGGCATCGAAGCTTGGCGACAGAAGATCACTACGCTGGTCAACAATCTCAAGAAGTGAGTGAGGCTGAAAATGAGCGAGCCCACGCAAAGTGCTCCGACTGGATGCCCACGCTGCCGATCAAACACGACAAGGGTGGAGAGCACTTCTCCTGTGGCGGGCATTTGGACCGTCTTTTCCTGCATGACATGCTTTTACGCCTGGCGTACGACGGAGCCAGAGGAGAATAGGGACCCAAGCAAATATCCGCGCGTATTTCGGCTCAATCCGGAGGAACTAGCAAAACTCCCTGTGGCGCCTACTATACCGCCGCTCCGTCGTCAGTCAGCAGGCGGGTCATAGCTAAAAAATCGCCGACGTTTACGCCTTCGCGCCGCGCGGCCGCGGAAGCTGCAAAGCATTTTCTGGCCCGAAGACGGCAGCTGTGTTGAAACACGTCCTGGCGTATCAATGACGAGACTGCGGCATCGAGATCTTCGATGGCCACCAGAATACGCTCCAGATTGCCAGCCCAGAATATCGGCCATACCCATCGTGGCAAATGGCAAAACTGCACCAGCGTCATGCAACAGGTGATTCTTAGATTCTTGATTTCAGGATCGTTGAGCAACTGAGTCGGCTTTGTTGCATAATTCCAGCTCGGGACAAAAGGTCTGACAGCCCGCTACCGGCGTCAGCACACTCTCAGTGTGTGCGGCATTCCCAGTTTGGTCATCTGGTTGAGCACGCGCATTTGATCGCAGCCTCGACCCGCTGATTGTCAAAAGTCCTCGCTCAGAGCTTCCCTCCGAAAACCGCCTTGAAACGAAACACCGCGTTCTCGGCCAGACTTTGTCGAGTGCAGCCGCTCGACGTTCGCCAACCATATCGGCCCAGCGCCTCGATCGCGCGCGGGTTATGTCGCGCGCCCGACGCCACGTCGGTGGATCAATTTCGTCACTCATTCTCCGTTCCGCCGCGGCACGATTGTTGCGGCAGCTCCGCAGGCCAATACGGCATCGTATGCTGCGCGCGTATCGTAACCCCGGTCGCCCGAGACCTGAGCAATGGTGTCGGGGATCCGCGGCAGCAAGGCCGCCATCCGCCGGCCGTCGTGAACGCGGCTCTGCGTGACGTCGGCAGCCAGGATCTCCCTGGTCGTATCGTCAACACCAAGGTGCAGCTTGCGCCAGACCCTTCGGCCTGCTCGCCGGTATTTCCCCGCATGCCATTCACCAGCGCCATAGACCTTCAAACCCGTGGAATCCACAACGACATGCGGAGCGCCCGAACAAGGCGCCAGCGGCAGGCTCACTGCCAGCCCTGCCTGTCGGCTGCGGTGCCCGATGATCGCCATCACGGGGCGCGGACCGCAGCCAACGTCGAGCAGGTTTTGGTGGCGGTGCGGCGTCGGCCTCCGTCGCGCCGTCCGTTCGTTTCTTGCTTGCAACGCCGGAGTCGTGCACACATGACATGAATGCCTTAAGGAAGCGCGCAGTCGAAGGACCCACCCCGGGTCAAATAGCTTTCGCGTCTCGCAATGCCATCTCCTGCTCTGGTGTCAGGCCGAGCAGGCCGCCGTATATCTCGCGGTTGTGCGCGCCGAGGAGCGGGGCGGCGACGATTGGCACTTTGGATTCGGACATGCGCACTGGCCAGCCGGGCATCGTGAAATCGCCGCGCACGGGGTGCTTGACTGTCACGAAGGCGCCGCGCCGGCGCAAATGCGGGTCGGTGGAAAGTTCCTGCGTGTCGAACACGGCGCCGGCCGGAACACCCGCCTCGCCGAGCGTCTGCATAACCGTGCGTTTGTCGTGCTGGCGGGTCCAGTTGGAGAGCATCCGGTCGACATCGTCGCGATTCTGGTACCGCGCCTCGGCGGCCGCGAAGCGCGGATCGCCGATAAGCTCTTCGCGGCCGATGATCTTGAGCAGGCGGTCCCAATGTTGGCTCGTCGCGCGAGAGGTGTAGATGTAGCAGTAGTCGTTAGGTCCGCCGCCCTTACATTGGTAGGCTTCGCTCGGAGCGTTGGTGCCGAGGATGCTCTGATTGCCATTGCGCGGCGCGGGCTTGCTCCAGAGCGCCTGGCTTGCATAGGAAACGCGGCCGTAATTGATCACCGCTTCCTGCATCGCGACTTCGATGCGCTGCCCGCGGCCGGTAAATTGCCGTTGGTAGAGTGCGGCGAGAATGCCGATGGCGCAATGGAGGCCGGCCCCGGTGTCGCCGATGGTGGGACCCGGCTTCAAAGGGCGACCGTCGCGCTCGCCCGTGATCGACATGGCGCCGCCGGTTGCCTGGGCGATCATGTCGAAGGCGAGGAATTTCCCGTACGGACCGTCGGGTGCAAAACCCTTGACCTGGGCGTAGATGATGCGGGGATTGATCTCGCGCGCAGCGTCGTAGGCGAAGCCCAGGCGCTCGATTGCGCCGGGCGCGAAATTCTCCACAAACACGTCGGACTTCTCGATGAGCGCGCGCAACAGGGCGCGTCCCCCATCGCTCTTGAGATTGGCGGTGACGCTTCGCTTGTTGGCGTTGAGCAGCATGAAATAATGCGAATCGACCCCTGGCTTGTCGGTGGAGGCGTGGCGACCTTGCTCGCCCTTCGTCGGCTCTTCGACCTTGATGACCTCGGCGCCGAGCCACGCCAGCGTCTCGGTACAGGACGTGCCTGCTTCGAACTGGGTCAGATCCACCACGCGCACGCCGTGGAGCGCGCCGAGACGCGCTGCCTCGTCTGAGCTTGGCGACGAGCTCGCGCCGACTGCCGTTCGATCCGTGTCGGGCATGGGCTCCTCCCGTTGGTTGGGCAGCGGCCTTGTGGCGCGCTCCGCCTCTGTGCAACCCTAGACTGGTCGGACCCAAGCAACAAGGTTACGGCGCGGGAGGAGAGCTGCAATGGCGGAACTGACCGGTTCGGAGATCCTGGCAAAATCGCTCAAGAACGAGGGCACCGATGTCCTTTTCTTCCTGATGGGCGGTCCGATGCTGCTCGCCGAATCGTCATGCATTAAGGAGGGGATCCGGCCCCTCGATGTACGTCACGAGCAAGCCGCGGCGCTGATGGGGCAGGCCTATAGTCGATTGTTGCAGAAGCCGAGCGTGTGCATGGCGGCGAGCGGGCCGGGCGTCATAAATCTCACCACCGGCATCGCCAACGCCCTGATCGACTGCGCGCCCGTGGTGGCAATCGGCGGCTCCAGTCCGATCGGCCAGAACGGGCGCCAGGTATTCCAGGAGATCGACCAGGTTATGATCATGAGGTCCTGCACGAAATGGGCCGATCGGGTTCACAGCCTGAAACGCATCCCCGAGCAGGTGAACAATGCCTTTCAGCATGCGATGAGCGGCAAGCCGGGCCCAGTCTATCTCGACTTTCCCGGTGACATTCTCTACGCGAAGCTGCCCGAGGAGCAGGTCGATTGGAGCCTCTCCGGACGGCCGATCCTCAATGCCCGCCCGCAAGGGGATCCCAGGGAGATCGAGCGATTGGTTGCGGCGCTCGCCAAGGCTAGGCAGCCGATCGTCCTTTCGGGCAGTGGCGTGATCTGGTCACGCGCCTGGGACGAGCTGAAGGCGTTCGTCGAGTGGACCGGCATTCCCTTCTACACGACGCCGCAAGGCCGCGGCGTGCTGCCGGACGATCATCCGCTGGCCTATCTCGCTATGCGTTCGACCGCGTTCCGCGAGGCCGATCTGATCCTCATCGTCGGGACGCGCATGAACTACATCATCACTCACGCTGCTCCGCCGCGCTTCAACGCCAATGCGACACTCGTGCGCATCGATATCGATCCCGACGAGCTGGCGTCGGCGCCGCGCAAGATCGATATCCCCATTGTGGGTGACTGCAAGATGGTGCTGCAGCAGATCTTAGCGGCCCTCGGCGGTAGCCCAACGCTGACCGAGCGCTTCGAGCCCTGGCGCCGGAAGCTGGCGGACGGCGATGCGGCGAAGCGCGCGGCGCCCGGCGCCAACAAGGCGCCGGACGGCGAGCCCATCCATCCACTGCGGCTGTGCGAGGAGATCACGGACTTCATGCAGCGCGATGCCATCCTGGTGGTCGATGGGCAGGAGATACTGAATTACGGCCGCCAGTCGATGCCGACCTTTACGCCCGGCCACCGGCTCAATTCCGGCCCGTTCGGCATGATGGGTGTGGGCCTGCCTTTCGGCCTCGGTGCCAAGATCGCCAAGCCCGACAAGCAGGTCATCGTCCTGCATGGCGACGGCTCATTCGGGTTGAACGCGATGGAGCTCGATACCGCGGTGCGGCATAAGATTGCCGTCCTCGTGGTGATCAGCTTGAACGGCGGGTGGACCGCCGATCCCAAGGGCGAGAAGCCCGGCCGCAATCTGGGCTATACGCGGTTCGAACGGATGGCCGAGGCGCTCGGCTGCTACGGCGAGTATGTCGAGCGGGCCGAGGACATCCGGCCCGCCCTCGAGCGCGCACAGCGACAAGTCGACGGCGGCAAGGTCGCGGTCGTGAACGTCGTGACCGACTACCGCGCCCGCGCCGCTACGCTGGCCTTCTCGAATTACATGACCTGAGCCGACGCAATTTGGCCGGGCTGTAATCCGCAAATATTCGATCACGCAGCGGCGAATTGGAGGGGATCATGCGCGCGGTTTGGTATGACCGGCAGGGAGCGGCGGACGAGGTTCTGGTTTGGGGCGAGCTGCCGACGCCGGAGGCAGGTCACGGCGAAGTACGGGTGAAGCTGGAGGCGTCCGGCGTCAATCCGTCGGATACCTACCGGCGCCGCGGTCCGCCGGCAATGGAGTACCCGCGAGTCATCACTAACAGCGACGGCGCCGGGGTCGTCGATCAGGTCGGGCCCGGCGTGGACAAGCGTTGGCTCGGCAAGCGCGTGTGGCTCTACAACGGCCAGCGCAACGGTCGGTGGATGGGCACCGCGGCGGAATACATTGCACTTTCGGTCGACCTCGTGACCGCACTTCCCGATCATGTGTCGTTCGCCGAGGGCGCAACGCTCGGTATACCGGCGATGACCGCCCATCGCGCTGTATTTGTCGCCGGCCCAATTCAGGGCAAGACGCTGCTGGTCACTGGCGGTGCCGGCGCAGTCGGCCATTATGCGGTGCAGCTCGCGAACTGGGCTGGGGCGAGGGTCATCACTACGGTCAGCTCCGATGAGAAGGCCGAGCGGGCCTGCGCCGGTGGCGCGGCGCATGTCATCAACTACCGCAGCGAAGATGTTGCAGCCCGAATCCTCGACATCACCAATGGCGTTGGTGTCGACCATATCGCCGAGGTCGATTTTGGCGGCAACCTCGCGGCCACGATGCGCTGCCTGCGGTTCAACGGTAGCATCATGATCTACGCCAGCAACGGCGATCGCGAGCCGAAACTGCCGGTGCGTGACCTGATGCAAAAGAATCTCGCCGTCTTTGCGATGTCGCTTGCCGGCGTGCCGCACCCCCACCGGAAGCGGGCTCAGACCGACATCGCAGCGTGGACCGCGACGCCGGGGCGCATCCTGTCGGTGGCGGCACGCTTCCCGCTTTACGAAACGGCGGCGGCGCACAACACCGTCGAAGCCGGTGGTAAAATCGGCACCGTCATCGTCGAGCCGCAGCGTTGAGAAAGGAAACTGGTAAGTTGACCATCAAACCCTCAGTCGTGGTGCTCGGAGCGAAAGCGCGTGGCATAGACCTGGCACAGCCGTGCTCATGAACTGACGGTTGACGAAACGGAGTACCTCGGGTGGGCGTGCGAGGCGAATTGCGCAGTCAATCAGCCCTCGCCGGATCTCTCTGGCCTGGGGCAACTGGAGATCCGCGCCGAGATGTTCCGCGCGCGGGTTTGCGCCGGCAGTGACATGCTGGCGGACACGAGCTTCAACGTCGAAATGTGGACGATGAACAAGGCCGCGCGGTGCAAGCGCTTCTCATCGCTGATTGTCCAGGCCCGGCGGCGGTGGGCGCAGGCGGCGCTCGAGGAACAGTAGCAAGAATTGGCGCATTTGGGCCGTGTTTCGCTCTTGGGCGAGCTTTCGGGCCTCATCGCCCATGAGATAAGCAACCCGCTCACGGCGATTCTCAGCAATGCGCAGGCGGCAAAGCGCTTTCTGTAGCAGAAGCCGCCCGACAGCGGCGAAGTGGGTGAGATCCTCGACGACATCGCTGCCGACAGCAAACGCGCCGGCAATGTGATCCAGCGCTTGCGGGCACTCTTCAAGAAGGCTGACGCGCATCTCGAACCGGTGGACCTCAACGGCATAGTGGCCGATGTCTTGCAGCTCGCCGACCGCAAATTGCTCGAAGACAACGTCAGTGTTACGACGAGGCTCGCTGCCGATGTGCCTCCGGTGCGGGGCGATCCCGTTCAGTTGAAGCAGGTGCTCTTGAACCTGGTCGTTAATGCCTGTGCCGCGATGGCCGATAACAAGCCCGGCGACCGCCGTCTGACGATTGCGACCTCGTGCGAAGATAAGCGCTTTACCAAAATCTCGGTTAGCGACCGCGGTAGCGGCATTGCTGGGAGCGTCAGGGAGCGCCTGTTCCAGCCCTTCGTCACCACTAAATCCGTCGGCATCGGGTTAGGCCTGTCGATCTGCCGATTCATCATCGAAGCTCACGGCGGCTGCTTATCGGCGTCTAACTATGCAGATCGCGGCGCCACCTTCTCCGTCGCCTTGCCGATCGAGGGTCATGGTCGCAAATAGTTACGTTGCCCAGCCTAACGGTCGTCGGCAATCAAACTTCGCCCTAGCCTGACTTCGCGGATTGGGGGTCGGTTTTGAGATTATTTTGCAAAACCCCGTGATTATCCACAAGGGCGGATCAATGGGTTAGAGCGAGTTCTTGATGTCCACTTCGTGTGCTTTCGTTGGCATCGTCTCACTGCGTGTAACCGGAGCCGACGCGGCCGTCGGACGTGGGCGGCACTGGCAACAGAATCGGCCGCGCCGTCGCATCGGACAGGGTCATGAGCTGGGCAAGCGTCTGGCCGTTCATCAGAAAACTCGCCCGGGCGCGGTATTGCTCGGGCAATTCAAAGCGCCGCGCCACCAAATCGCGCCGATCGATTTGCCCCGCTGCCGTCGACGGCGCGGTCTCGCG
>JASHOB010000099.1 GCA_030041335.1 Alphaproteobacteria bacterium
GAGCGCAGTTCCGAAGGCTGGGGAATGAGGCTCAAGGGCGAAATCGAACTGGCGCAAGGTCGGCACGATGCTGCAATAGTCGCGTTTCGCGCCGCGCTCGACATCGCTGTGCCTCTTGGGATGCGTCCGCTCGCATTCCATTGCCATCGCGGCCTAGCGGCGGCGGCACGGATCATTGGTGACGTGGCGATGGCAGAATCGGAAGCGATGGCAGCCTCGGCACTTGGCGTGGAACTGGGTATATCCTGAGCCGTGTCTGACCCAACGTGATGCTCGGTCGCCCGCCGTGACTTGGGGCCCTTTGCTGGAGGCGGCAGAGTGACGGCTATGTCTAAGTTTTCTGACGTAGGGAGCGTCACGCCTCCCATCGCACGAACATTTGCTCGGCGATATCGAGCATCTTGTCGAACATGCCGTGCACGCCGATGGGACCGAAGGCAGGCATCAACAACCGATGCGCTCTGCCCCAGTTCGGCTCTTCGTTATAGGCGGTGAAAAGCCCGTCTCCGCCAAACGCGCGGATTTCTTCGAGGGCGCCACGCACGCGCTTATTGAAGCGCGTTTCGTCGCAAAGTTCGTTCACGAGTTATTGGGAACTCGCGACGTACACATGGCGATCAAGAATGGTCAGCTTGAAAAAAGGGGCATAGGTGTTGGCGAGCGCCATCAAGCTCTGGATAGGAGCGTGAGCATCCACCTCACCGAGATTGCCAATAATGGGCTTGCGCGGCGGCTACGGAACTGGCTCTGTCTGTGTCATTGGCGATGCTCTCTTGAGCAAAACTCGCTATCGGAAACTCAGGGTCAAGTGTCGGTGTGAGGCTTCCTCGAGGCCAACTCAGGCTGTTCCGAGTTTCTTTAGAAAAGTAAAACGGCGCTCTTCGCGAGCGGCACGCCGCGGATCGGTCCATGCTGGCCCGCGAAGGCCGGGTGCGGGCAAGGTCTCGTGCCAAACACCGGCGGCGCACGGCGTTGATTTGATCGCGACTGCCTATCCGCAATGAAGACAGTCCCAGCGTTCCGCCGACAGTCGGAACGCTCGGCACCCCACATTCCCCGGGGCTCGCCCTTTGACGTACTGTTCCCAGTCCCAAGGCCGCAGTTGCTGCCCTCCCGTCCGATGGGCCGCCCCGGGCGCTATTGCTCGTGCGGGGACGCAGTCCGGGTGCCGGGACGCCTACTCAGCCATGCCGGTGGCGCCAGCGGGACAGCGCGGTGCTTTGTCGCTCACATGAGAGTGCGCGGACCGACATAACCCAAGTCGACGCAGCCGCTGAAGCCGCCCTCATCGTAGCAATAAATTAGATGGCCGTTCCTAACAGAGAGGCCTTGGGGACGAACCAATCCGACTTCCGCGGCACCGGCGCCAGGTGCATGAGAATAGTGTTGCTCCGCCTTCGCGAGCGAGGCTTCCGCGGTGAATCCTGGCATGCTCATCTTGTTTCTCCTCTCGTTCTGATGGTCTGACGATTGTAACCACCTACTAATTTGCCTATGCGACGTAAAAGCTTCCCAACCGCGTTCTGACGACCCCCTCGCGACCGATCTTCGCCTTTGAGAACGGAGACGAGGAATCAGGACCGTCGCGCGCAATCCCGAGGGAAGTTGGATGCGACTCGCCAGTCAGGTGCATGGTGAAAATCCTCTCTTCTCGCCGATACCCCGGTCCTACCTGTCGAAATACGGCGACAGCTTGGTCACCAGGAATGGAAATTCTTCTGTTACATCGACACGCGCGAAGGATTTCTCGACGACGTCGCTGGTGCGGTTAGTAAAAGAAAAGACGATTTCCACGATCCGTCGTGTTCCACTGAGCGCCGAGGATCGTGCCTCCACCGCGCTCAATGACGCGTTTCGCGCTTGCCCGTCGGCCACGGCGGCATAAAGCGCCGGATACCGCACCGAGAGGTAGTTAAGCGCACGGTGTTCGTCGGTGGCGCCGGCATTGTCGCCGATCTGAATGACCCGGTTGAACACTTCCTCTGCGGTTGCTTTGAACTGGTCGGCATCGACATTTTGCGGACGCGGAATCGAGGCGACCAAGGAGTCGACATCAAACGAATAGAGTTGGTCGAACACCACAATCGGAACGGTCAGCCCATTGCAGAGGGTCGGCGGTGCAATCGGGCCCTTGACGCCGATCACAATGTCAACATCCGTTGCGCGCGGGTTTGGGCGAACTGCTTCAATCAGGAGTTCGAGGTCGCTCGGGTCACGGGGAGCCACGATGTAGGTCTCGAGCCCCTCAATGGTCATGACCCAACAAAGCTGGCGAGCAAGATAACGATACTCACGCTGGCTCAGGATGCGGTGTAGCGTCTGACGATCGGTGAGGCCGGTCGTCTCTGTCCGTCCGGCCGCTTGGGCGAATTCCTTTTCCACCGCGAGCAGCGGAAAACGGGCTTCGAGCCTTCCGATCGCGTAGATATACAAGGGCGGCGAGGTGCCGCCGCTCAGACTGCCGCCGCAAGTCGGGCAGTCGATCGCCCCGCCTTGAACTGGCGGCGCCACCGCCTGGTTCGGGATCGTAGTGCCTGTAGTCGGCATGGCGGCCACAGCTTCCACCGGTTCGAGTTCGGACATCGCATACCTCTTCCGTCGTTTCGCCTCTGCTAGCGGGTAAACACCATCCAGCGGTTGAGCGCCGCCGCCCGTCCCTCGCAGCCACCACACGGCTTGAAACCGAGAGCGTACGTGGCGCGCTTAACGACATCACCGAGCCCGACCTCGTCATCGCGGATGAAGCCCGGCAGGCGGATGCGGCGCGCGGCGCGCGGTGACGGTGTTTCGCCATCGGGTAGCGGATCAGTCATAGCGAAGTCACCTTTGTGCTCGATTGCGTCAAAGTATGGTACGCGGCCGCGGCGTCGAGCAGTGGCGGAGAAACCGAGCGCCGGCGATTGGGACTGGCCGTGACCGCGAGCCGGAGCCGAGTTGCGCTCGTACTCGGAAAGAGCGACCACAACAGCGCAACGGTCCCGGTGACGAACGGCACAGCGACGCTGGTGCCGCTTAACTTCGTATGCCCACCGTCGCCTGAAAGGCTCGCAATACCATGGCCCGGGGCGACCACCCCAAAACGTCCGATCGAGGCGCCGAGGTTTGACGGCGCCAGGATTCGGCCTTGCGGATCGCAGGCGACGACGGGGACGACCCAAGGGTGCCGAGTTATGGCGGAGCCGCCGACCACCCCCTGATTTCCTGCCGCGGCAACTACAACCACCCCACGGCGCGCCGCCTCCTGCAGTGCCTCCTCGAGGACACGCTCGGTGCGCAGCGGTGCCGCTATCAGCCCCACGCTCAGATTAACGACACGCGCACCCGCCGCGATGACTTCGAGGATTGCCGACGCAAGTTGTTCGCCGGTGGCACTCGGCAAATCCTCGCCCGCGACGGGCGCCGTATCCCCGAAGATGGGGCGCAGCAGAAGGGTGCAGCCCGGGCAAATTCCTGGTGTGTTGCTGCCCCTTTTGGCATGGAGAATGCCCGCGACAAAGGTTCCATGACCGCACGCGGCGCCCGCGGGCGCCGGGCATCCGGCGCCATCCTCGCCGGCCACTGAACGGATACGGTCGACGGCAAGACTTGAATGGTCGACCGCCACCGGCCCGTCAATTAATGCGACGACAATCCTCGCATCGCCCTCGGTTTCTGCCATCAATCCGCGCAAGCGCACCAAATCAAACGGCGCGACACTCGCCCAGGTGCGACTGCTTTCCCAAATTTGCGAGACTGCCCCTTGCGTGACCATGCCAATACCGTCGCCAGCCCCTTCCCAGCAACAACACGGAAACACGTCTGCATGTGATATTGGCCACCAGATCAGCGCTACACGCCGCGATCCGAAGACCCACTCGACGCTAGGTCAACTCATTCAAGGGCGCAAGCGCAGTTGTATATAATGCAATCCTTGGTGGGGTATTCCGCTTCATACTCGCACACCCTGATCGCATACAAATTTAATAAATTATCAACAATCTGCGTTAAGGTGAATATCACGAAGACGCCTTTCTGCGGTTCGTTGTTTCCTTTTCGCTTGTACGCATCGAAGTGCTCAGGCCCCGCACCAGTACGCGGGGCCTGCTTTTTGCTCCGGCCGACGTGCGCACACCCGCGCGTCGGCGCTAATCCAGTTCAGTCTGCTCGAGCGCCTGGCGCCCCTCGCAAAGGCGGCTGGCGATCTGGAGTTCGACATCGGTCACAGGAGCCTGCTGCCGGATGTCGCGTGCGCCATCCCGTCCCTCAGATTATCCGAACATATTCGGGCGGTGGTTTAAGAGCGCGAACACCTGGCGCGCTTGGTTCGCCTTTCTGAGGTGCTGTTCGGCTTAGACGTGTCAGACGAGGATCGCGAGGTTTTCAATGCTTGCACAGGTCGCGATGCGCCACGCGATGGCGGCTATCTCGAGGCTTGGCTATGTGTCAGACGCCGCGGTGGTAAGTCGCTCATCCTTGCGACCATGCAATGTTCCCAACCGCCTTCAAGAACTGGGCGGACCATTTGGTCCCTGGCGAATCCAGACTCGCGGTCATACTTGCCCACGATCGCCGGCAAGCCCGCGTGATTTTCAAATATGCCAGCGTCTTGCTGCAAACGCCTCTATTGTGCGGACTTGTTGAGCAAGAGCGGGACGAGGCGATCGACCTAACTAAACTAACGGTTTGTCGATTGAGATCATGGCAGCAAGCTTTCGCGCTGTCCGAGGTTATACGCTCGTTGCTGCACTTTGCGACGAATCGCATTTTGGCGAGCCGAGGGTGATTCTCTCAACCCTCACGTTGAAATTCTGAACGCTCTTCGGCCAGCAATGAGCACGGTCAAGGGCGCGATGCTCTTGTGTGCCTCGTCGCCGCATGGTCGCTCCGGTACGCTTGGGACGCCTATTGCGATCACTACAGTAAGGATAGTTCGGTCCTGTTCTGGAAGGCCGATACGGCCACCATGAATCCCACGGTTCCGGCTCAAATTATCACCGACGCTTATGCCAAAGACCCGCATCGTGCGGCGGCGGAATTTGGCGGCGAGTTCAGGAAAGACGTTGCCGCGTTCGTTTCCGGGGAAGTTGTCCAGGCATGCACTATCACCGGGCGTCATGAACTATTGCCGGCAGCTGGGATTGAGTATGTCGCCTTCGTTGATCCGAGCGGCGGCTCAAGCGATTCGATGGCATTGGCGATTGCGCATAAGGAAGCTGAAGGCCACGCATACTCCACTGCATCAGGGAGTATCAGGCGCCGTTCGATCCTGCGATGGTTGTTGCTGATTCCGCTGCCGTTCTTCGCAATTGTGACATCAATAAGATTTATGGCGACAGATTTGGCGGCGAGTTTGTTGCTGAAGCTTATAGGCGCCACGGCATTGGTTATGATGCAATCGATAAGAGCAAGAGCGAGTTATTCGGTGAACTGCTTATCTTGCTCAATGCTGGCACGGCTGAATTGCTCGACGATACGCGCCTGGCGGCTCAATTGTGCAGCCTGGAACGCAATACCGCTCGAAGCGGGCGCGACAGTATCGCCGCTCCTAAAGGCGGCAAGGATGATATTTCGAACGCTGTGGCAGGCAGTTTATGGCTCGCCAGCAAGGAGGGCGCGCCGGCATTAGCGGCGCCGTCGGCTTTCCTAGTCGCTAACGAGCCGGTTCAGCTTCCCAAACTGACAGACTATCTTTTTCCTTCGCTCATTCCCCATTCTCGCGGACAGACCGGCAGTCTGCTATTGGTCTTTGAGCGAGTTCGTTGCGCCTCAAGGGCTAACGCTTCTCGACTTCGACCTTGTGAACCGCTCGATATTACGATATTACCGCAAGAGGCGGCAGAGCATTTGCGTTCGTTCCCAATAAAATGGCGTCAAGCGGCTAGCACCGTCGTAACCCTTGATTCGTTGTGTGCGGGAGTGATGGGCGATTTTCACCCCTGCGACGAAGTGCTTGTCGACAGCGAGACGTTGGCATTACCGCTGCACGGCCAACGTTAAGCTCGCGGTGCCCGCATTTGAGAAGATGGCGCAACATCCGTTGGGCACCGCCTTGGAATTTCGGATGCCGGGAGACAATCCGCTATCGCTTGCGGTGCAAGTTGGCATTGTAGCCGGGCTGCAACTTCACTGACCGTAATCACGATACGGGGCGGTCTGCAGGACGAGCCTACCGCGGCCGAGATTGTCACGAACAGTGATCGGCGCCCCGTGTCGAGCGCCATGCTGGCGACGCGCTGGCGGATTTCCAGGCGCGTGTTTTTTGAGATGGCTGGCAGCTACAATTCGATCCTTCGGAATAACTCTGTATTCCAAGGAACTCTTTTCGTCGGCGCCTTGTGTCACGTTGGTAACTTTTAGACAGCCATAAGCAGAGGCTTGGGTGACGACGATCTAGGCGACGGTCAAGGCTTCGACATAAGAATGCGCGGCGGTCGTGGCGCGACCCTGCCGCTGCAGGGTGCGGGCCCAGCTATGCGATATGCGGCTGGGCCGCTCGCTCCGCCGATCGCGCGATCGACAGGAACAGGGACATAAGACGCCAGAACGATTTCGCCCACTCTCAATCAGGAATATCTACAAAAAATATATAAACTCCGCATTGACCATTCTTATCACAATACGGAACCATGAACTCAAGTGTCATTGCTGGAATGATCTGATTTGCGGTGTGCGTTGGCCCAGAGCTTGCGCTACGATATGATCGGGCGCTGGCGTGAAGCGAAGCTTCCGCGGTATAGCCGGGTAGTGTCATGATGCTTTTCCTTTCGCTGATCGTGTCCTCTCGAGTTAGAATGGTGATCAAAGTAAGATGACAGCCTGGGTGACCAGAACTGCTCAGTCACATCAATGCGCGAGCACTGTTTCCGACGATGTTGGTAGCGCGGTTGCTGAAACTAAATGATCGCCTCTAAACCGGGCATCCGCCAAATACTGGCGATTTTGCGGCTAGCATCGCGCTTCTCACCGGCTTGGGCAAGGGCAAATGACCGTAGCCGCCAGCCCTGGCTAAGCGAAATGCGATCCGGCGATCACTCCGTCACCTACCTTTGTCGAACGTCCCGACGACAACGACCCCGTCGTCGTGTCATTGCGTCAGAAATAGTCGGTATGGAGAATCCCCAGTTGGCCGATAACCGCGTCTAAGTCCGTTTTTTCCCCGGCACAGCTCACAACCTGCCAATAGTTCGGCCCACTCATCTCAAGGTATGTCACTGCAACGATGACACCTTTCTTCGTCCCGTGCACGTCCGCGGCAACCTTAATGCCTGTGTACCCAAGCGATGGAAGGCCATAGAACGTGTTCGTAGCGACCAGGTTTTTCACGTCGTCGATCGTCTTCCCCGAGGGAAGGGCGTATACGCTCCACTCCCACCAAAGTCCCATTGTCATCTCCCCTTAGTTGGCCAACTGCAATGCGTCGGTACATTCACAAGAACTCTCGCACGGCGATCTTGACACTTTTTCGGCCGGCCGCAATCGTGCGAGAACACATGAGGTCGCAATGAGAAAGACATTCACCGGCCCAAACCGCGAGCGAGAGGCGATTTACAAGAAGGTCAGCGCATGGATCGAGTCCCAAAGAGGTCTGATCAAACAGATTCAAGTGTCGGAAGCGCTCGTGCGCTCCATTAACCCGCGGTCATTTGCTCCGAAGGCACAAGGCAATCTGACCGTTATGGTGACGAATGGTGACTATAATGCATTGGCAGATTCGGCGAGGGCTTCCCTGGCCCGATGGAAACCCACTTAAAATTTTATGGGGTGGCGCCTTTCTGAATCTCTCGCTTGGCACACTCGACCGCTGAAAGCAACTCGGCCGAGTGATCCGCGCTCTTGATCAGGTCCGCCTTAAGCACGGCAATTCGCGCTTCCCATCCCCTACTAGGGCCTGGGTCGCGCACGTCGTCACGCAGCGCCATGCGAGCGATTAGCTCCTCGCGCGGCGACGCGATCTCAGGACTGTGAGTGGCGCTGTTCGCGCCGGGCTTCGATGCGCGTGTAAATCTCGCCCAACTGATGCAACAGCAGCGCGACGAAAAGGAGCAACGCTAGGATATGGACGACCAGCCCGCGGCCCGAATGAATTACAGAGGGAAATTCGCGGATATGCTGCACGATCTCAATCGCAAGGCCGATGCCAAGCAGTAGGCGATAGGGCTGCCCTAACCTCGCCTCCAGCCAAACATCGAGTCGGTGCGCCGCGCGAAACAATTCCTGCATCATTTCATTCTAGCTTGGCACTTCGTTGATTGCGTCCCGGTAAATGCCCGGCAGCGCAACTAAAGTTGGCGAGCCAGCGTCGGAATTTCGGAGCGGTATAGAAGTGGCGCATGGGGTTCGATTTTTGGACACTGTGTGGACACGGATTGAAGCTAATTATCGCTGTTATGACCCAGCCTGAAATCGCCAACTATTTCAGATAGTTGCGTGGTGCTCACTCGGATTAGGAACACCGATATCAAGATACGCATTCTCGAGTCGAAGCGGCAGGTCAGCCTCGCTGGTCCGCGCTTCCAATACGATGGCACCACGCGCGAGTGCGTAAACGCGATCCGCCAGCGCCAGCGCTTTTTCGATCAACTGCTCGACCAGCAGTACCGCGGTGCCGGTCTCGCGCAACTGCCGCACAACCTCGAGCACGCGATCGACCAGAACCGGCGACAGG
>JASHOB010000100.1 GCA_030041335.1 Alphaproteobacteria bacterium
GGATAAGACGAACATACAAATGGAGCAAAACACGATGAATGCTGTCCGCTACCTTCCCTTTGTCGGCCGTCTACTGATCGGACTTCCGTTCACCATGAGTGGCTTGAGCAAATTGGCCGCCTACGGTTCGACGACCGCGATGATAGGCGCGGCCGGCCTGCCGTTGCCGCCGCTCGCCTTCGTGGTAGCCGTTGCCGTCGAACTAGGAGGAGGACTCCTGTTGATTGCGGGCGTGCGCGCTCGTCTCGTTGCGAGCGCGCTGGCCCTCTTCGCACTGGCGACAGCTGTGTCGTTCCACAGCAACTTTGCCGACCAGAATCAGATGATCCACTTCCTTAAGAACATCATGATGGCGGGCGGCCTGCTCCAGATTGTGGGCTTCGGTGCGGGTGCGATTAGTTTCGACAACCGTTTGTCCAAGGGCCACGAGACTGTCGCGACTGCGTCGGCTCGTTGATCCGCGGACGCATCGTGATAGGCGAGCCGAAGCGAACATCTGACAGCATGCGGAGCGCCCTCAGATATGAATAGTGAGGCTCATCAGAAGATCACGACCGAGCATCTCTCGCGCGTCTTCGCGGCATTTTCTTGAGCCGCGTCCGCCGCGGGGGCTCAAGCAGATGTTCCGGCCGGCTTCGTCCATGACGCGCGCGACTGCATCATCCATGATTCGCCGGCGCGTTTAGGGAGTTTCAAACATGCAGACTGTTAGATTCGAGCGTGAAAATGCCGTCGGACGCATCGTCCTTGCAAACCCCCCGTTTAACCGTCTCGACGTGCGGTTTGCGGAATCTCTCCGGCAGGCTGTCCATGACGCGAGTGAAAGCGATATACGCGTTCTGGTGATCAAGGCGGAGGGGCCTCACTTCAGCCTCGGCGGCGAAGTACGGGAATGGCCAGGCAAGGACCTCAATTGGTTTCGCACCTTTGTGGATGAGGTCAATATGTCGTACCGCGCGATCGAGGCTCTGAGGGTGCCGACCATCGCTGCAGTCCAGGGATTCGCATTCGGTGGCGGTTTCGAACTCGCTCTCAACTGCGATTTCATCGTAGCTGCCGAGAATGCCGTCTTCCGTTGTGTCGAAGTCACGACGGGAATGCTGCCCA
This sequence comes from Alphaproteobacteria bacterium, assembly GCA_030041335.1. GTDB lineage: Bacteria > Pseudomonadota > Alphaproteobacteria > ATCC43930 > CGMCC-115725 > JAATGI01. Next base: position 1,108 of record JASHOB010000100.1, read on the forward strand.
TCGCAGGAGCGCTGCAACGCCTCGCCGAGCGTGTCGGGCGTGGACGAGCGTCGCGTTTCGCAATGCTTGCCGAGCCAATTTCCGGCGTCCTTGCGGGCGAACTTGGCATAGCTGCACATGTTGTTCCCGAGGCCGAAGTCATACCAACAGCCGAGACGCTGGCGAAGAAACTGTCGGTCGGTCCGACGAAGTCCTACGCAGCAACCCGCACCCTTCTGAAGGCCTGGTCGGCGGGAGGAGTGCCCGCAGCCGACGCCATGATGCTCGATATCACGATGGATCTGTTCAACACCGACGATTGTACTCGCGGTTTTCTCAATACTGCCAAGGCGTTCGATCTCGAGATTGAGCCTCCCGACTTGGTCTTTAACGGCCGATGATCAGAAAGTCCCCGCTGACCACCGTTGGCGCTCTCGGCATCGCGCTGGGACTGCCAGGCAAGAAAGACCCGCCTAGGACGGTTTGCGTTCGCTCGAGGGTCAGACTATCAGGCCTGCACGGAGATGCTTCATGTCGGACAGGATTCATGAGCTGCTAAACCGCAATCTTCAGGAAGTTTTCGGTGAAGGCGACGCTGCCCGCCGTCGTGCCGTAATCGAGGAGCTCTACACCAGTGACTGCGTCCTTTATGTGCCTTCTGGTGTTATTGTCGGGCACGATGCGTTGGACAGGTTCGCAGGAGACCTCCGCGCGACTCACCCTCACTTCTCCTATACGGCTCTTGGCGTGCCGCAGGCGCTCCATAATGCCGGCCGACTTGCATGGGGATCCGGTCCACGTGGCGAAAAGCCTGACTACACAGGTCTGGACGTAATCGTTGCTCGCGACGACAAGATCGCTACGCTCTACGTATTCCTGGACCCGATGCCATCATGATGCAGCGGGTACGGATGCTTAGAGATACGCCGCGCCAGCGAAGCGCTGTCGTCCTCGCAAACTACGGAGATCAGTAACGGAACGGCTCCCAAATTGTTTCACGAACTATATTATCGAAAGTAAACAGCGCCTTCGCACGGAGAGCAGTCGCTCATCTGATTTCGCATCCGGATCGCGGTTGCGGGCCGCTGCCGCAAATTCCTGTCTGGTCAGACGCCAAGGTAAAATTTCGCTGCCGCATCGAAATTGAACGCGCGTACCAAATTGAACTGCGTCTTGTTCTGTCGTTCTTCATCCGGCTGCACTGGCGCGCGAACGGCCATCTTTCTTGTGGTTGCCAGCAACACAGTAGCTGATCACCACAGGTGCTCCGACGCAAGTTGGGCACCCTCGACGAGCGCTCGAAGCTTCAACCAGGCAACGTCGGGATGGCACGGGTGAAAGCCAACGAAAGTTGCGAAACCGCAATCTGTGCCGGCGATAACGCGCTCCTTCCCCACGATATTGGCAAACCGCTCAAGGCGTTGCGCGACAAGCTCGGGGTGCTCGACGGTATTGGTCTTGGTATCGATTGCGCCGACAATCAGCGCCTTATCATCCGGTAGCGTCACCTCCTTCCAGATAGCCCATTCGTGCTCGTGCCGCGGATTGGCTGCTTCGATATAAATGAACTTAGCCCGCGACTTGAGGACGAGCTTGACGATGTCCCTTAGCGCGACGTCCTTGTGGTGTGGGCCGCGATAGTTTCCCCAGCAGACGTGATAGCGAATCTTTTCCGCGGGCACGCTAGAGAGAACATCGTTAAGAACCTCAATCCCGGCCGCGAGGTGGGCCGCCGGGTCATCGAGATCGCCGCCCTGGACCTTGCAATGAAACGCCATGGCGGCGTCTGGCGAGTCGAGCTGAAGGTTGAACCCGGCATCGACAATCGCCTTGTATTCTGGCGCGAGAGCGGCCGCCGCTGCCTCAATATATTCTTGGTGCGACTTGTAGTAGCGATTTGGGAAATTGAACGCGACATGGCCCGGAGTGACGGCGGGAACGAAAGCCTTATCCGCCGAAGTATCGCCAAGCGCCGATTTGAAATCCGCGATCTCCCTTTCGACCGCCTTGGTGTCGCGCAGTTCGATCGGCCCGTTGAGTACCGGCAAGCGCAGATGCCTGGAACCTTCACTGCCGAATACGTCCGCGGCGACGCCCGGTGCTTCGGCAAAGTCAGCGGCGATGAAATCGGCGTTTCCCTCGAAGCCGGTCATCCGTTGGAGCACATAGTTCGAGAAGCCGACCTTGCCGAGCTCACCGTCACTAATCACGTCTAGCCCGATCTTTTGCTGACGTGCGACGACCTCGACAATTGCCGCGCGAACACGCGCGTCGAGCGCGGCCTGATCGACGGGCTTCCCGTCCAATACGTCGTACATCGTTTGCGCAAGATCATCGGGCCGCGGCAAGCTTCCGGCATGTGTCGTCAGAATATGTTCGGTGCTCAACTGCATCGCTCGTCTCCTTCAATGCGCCGGCGCCTTTTTTGCAACCGCAGAGGCTTCGCATACGGGCGCTACCGCCGCGCCGCCAGGCCTCGGCAGGTACAGCGCAAGTCTGAGTATAAAAAAGTGGGGCAACGCCGCCAAATCCAATGTATCGATGCCCCGTATCAATGGCACGCCTGGTGTGGCGCCCGAGCCAGATTCGGGGAAAAACATGACCAAGGCAATCGCTGGGCTGCATCCATGGTGGAAGGGAAGCAACCTTGCGTTGACGCAGTGAAAGAGCCGAAGCCCCGCCGACCGGACACTTCCTGACCGAGCCGGTGGATCGGATGCGCGGCGCGGAAGCCCTCACATCCAACGAAGTGCTGACGCCATCGAACGAGGTTTCGTGGGTCCGAACGAATTTGACCGGCGCCTCTTCGCCTCCGCGAATCGAAAGCGAGCCTGCCGTATCGGTTCCGGGAAGCTTAATTATCGAAAATAACGAGCCGCGCGAGCCCTAATCCGGTGCGCTATAAGCCCATCCATCCACCCCCCTGCCCGCGCATGGATCGCCCGGGTGCGGCGCTCCGAACCGGTCACTTCGTTTGCTCCGCGAGCTGGTGAAGATAGGCGATCACTGCATCAACGTCGGAGTCCGGGATGGCGGCCGGGTCGAACCCTGGCATTTGCTGCGCAGGCCAATGTCGGACTGAGGCTGGATTGCGGATCAGAGCGCGCAGGCCCGTTTCGGTGAGATAGGTGGTCGCCGGCATCGGTTTCAGTAGGTCAGGCCCCACATTTCCCTCCCCATTCCCTGCCAGCCGATGACAAGGCAGGCAGTTGGTGATGAACACTGCCTGCCCCCGCCGCGCCGCCGCGTTCGCCGGCAATGACGCAGCAACCGCGATCGCGGGCCACCTCTGCACGGGCGAAGTCACCTCGCTCAGCGCAGCAAGAGCAAAGGGCCACTGCTCTGACGAGACGCCGGCCGCCTTGGCGTTCTCCCACACCAAGTAGAATGGTCCCGCCGACTGCGCCTTGCCGGGGAGGAGCGGCCAGGAATGCGCCGGATCCTCGACAGCGATCCATGGCACCGCCGGGCCAGAAATCAGCGCGCGCGGCAACTGCGAGACGAACCCGTCCGTGGCACGCGCCTCGATCGTGTCGGCAGCATCTGGCGGCAGCTCGGCAAGCAGATCGCGGAGCGGAACCGCGCGATAGGTCATGGCGCGACCATAGGACACATCGTGGGGCACAGTGATTGTCGCGGTATCGGACCGTGCCAGCAGATCGGTCGCACGAAACTGCTTGGTTACACCGCCACCCGTAAGGTTCAACGAATGATCCGCTGCGACAGACGGCCCTGCCTCCAGGGCCACTATCAGGATGACGATAAGGAATCTCACGGCTGATTCTCCTCACTGACACCCGCACCAAATTTCGCATCGCCTCAATAGAAAGCTGATCCGGATCGCAAGATCATGTAATTTCGCCGCTTCACCGTCGCGCCGACCTCGGCACGACATTTGCTGGAGCTCGGCACAAGCCGTCAAGACCGGGAGCTTGGACATGTGGTCGCGCCGTTCTGTCATCATCAGCCTATCAGCGACTGCACTCGCAGGCACGCTGACCAGCCATGGCGCCAGGGTCCTCGCCGGCGAAAAATCGGTTAAAATCGGCATTAACCTGCCCTTTACCGGCGCCGACGCGCACGACGCCGAGCTGATCAAAGACGGCGCCATGCTGGCGATCGACGAAGCCAATTCCGCCGGTGGGATTGCGGGCTACAAAATCGACGTGCTCCTACTTGACGACGGAACCGCGACCGCCGGCCAATACGATCCGGCACAGGCGGCCACCAACGCCCGGAAAATGGTTGGCGACGATGCGGTCGTGGCTGCGATCGGTCCGCAGATGAGCGGCTCCGGCAAGGCCATGTCGCCGATTCTGAGCCAAGGCGGCCTCGCCACGATCACCCCGAGCTCGACCAACCCCGACATTACGAATCCGAGATTCGCCGCGCAATATCGGCCCGCCGGAAAAGCAATTTACTTCCGGACGGTCACCACCGACGCCTTTCAGGGGCCAAACATGGCGAATTATTTCGCCGATACGCTGAAGGTCAGATCGGTCTATGTACTCGACGACAGCGGCGCCTATGGCGTCGGCCTCGCTGATGCATTTCAAGCGCAGGCCAAAAGACGCGGGCTCGATGTCCTCGGACGCGACCAATTGAACCCGAAAGAAACAGATTACACGACGACTCTGACCAAAATAAAAGCACTCAATCCCCAAGCGCTATACTTCGGCGGCGTGGCGCAAGCCGGTGTCAAAGTCGTCAAGGAGTCCTTCGACATTATTCCGAATGTGCTCAAGGGAGGCGGTGACGGCGTTTATGCTGCCGAGATCTTAAGAGGGGCAGGCTTCCCAGCGGCGCAAGGTTGGTACGTGACGATCGCAGCGCCGAACGTGCTCGAGAACCCCGACGCCGCTCCGATGATGGAACGCTTCGCCAAGAAATATGGGCAGCAGCCCGACAATTACTCGATCACCGCCTATGATGCGGCACTCGTCATCCTCGACGCAATCAGGCGACTTGCCGCCGCAGGCGGTCCCGTCACCCGCGATGCCGTGCGTGATGCGATCCAGCAGTCGCATGTCAAGACTTTGCAGGGCGAGATCAGCTTCGACGCCAACGGCGACATCGCGAACCGAGTGATCAGCGTCTTTCAGATTACCCGAAACGACAAATATCCACTCGACGACGTGCTCCACCAATACAAGTATATCGGGGTGGCGCCGGCCAGCTCATGACAACCGTGACCCTGACAAGTGGGCGGTGATCGGACCGCTGCGTAGTTATGACTGAATACGAAGTGCTGCTGCAGCAGACAATCAACGGGCTCAGTCTCGGTGCCATGTACGCATTGCTTGCACTCGGCTTCACTCTGGTTTACGGCATCCTGGAGCTGATCAATTTCGCTCATTTCAATGTATTCATGGTCGCCTCGTTTATCGGGATGTGGGCGCTGCAGCTGTTCGGCGTCTCGGGGCAGACGCGGATTCTGACCGGAGCGGCGCTGGCGGGTGTGCTCGCCTTCGCCTTTGTTGTGACGATGGCAGCGGCCGGCGTCATCGGTGTCGCGATCGAACGCCTGTCGCTGCGGCCGTTACGCGGCGTGCGCGGCACGGCGGCAATGATCACGACGATCGGCGTCAACTACATCCTGTTCAACGCCATCCTTCTGACGGTCGGCGCGGGCTCGGAGAACTACCCAAATCCGCTCCCCGTCGTGCGCTGGCAGTTTGGCCACGTAATCGTGGAATTAAAGGAAGTCTTGATCTGGGTGGTGGCGGTGGTGCTGATGGTTGCGCTCCATCTCTTCGTCAACCACACTCGCCTCGGCAAGGCGATGCGCGCCACCGCGCAAGACGGCGAGGCCGCGCGAATGATGGGCGTCGATGTCGATCGGATCATCGTCATAGCTTTTTTCTTGGGGTCGGCACTCGCCGGAGCGGCGGCGCTGATCTTCGGCCTCTATTACAATTACACGAGCTTCATCGTCGGCTACACCGTCGGATTGCGCGCTTTCACTGCTGCGGTGTTGGGAGGCATCGGCAGCATAACCGGGGCAATGGTCGGCGGCTTGCTGATTGGGTTGATCGAGACCTTGGGCGGCCAGCTAATCGCGGTGCGGTGGACTGATGTGATCATCTTCTCCATTCTCGTCCTCGTGCTGGTCGTTGTTCCCTCCGGCCTGTTCGGTCGCTCGAACCCGCAGAAATCGTGAGATGGCAGGCATCGACGAGCCGCCTCCGACCCCAACAACAGCGCTTGAGACGGGACCGCGCGCCAAGGCGCCGCTAGCGCCGTTGGCCGCCATTATTTCTCGCCGCGCCCGCGCGCGCCTCGCGTTGGTTCTGGTCACGGCATTTGCGCTCCTGTTCCCGATCCTTCACCACAACGATGCCGACATCGATTCCGCGGCGAACGCGCTGTCGTTTGCGTCACTTGCGCTTGGTCTCAACATCGTTGTCGGCTTTGCCGGTCTGCTCGATCTCGGCTACGCCGCATTCTTTGCGATTGGGGCGTACGCCTATGGTGTGGCCAGCTCGTTCCAGCTTCAGCCTGAATGGAGCAGCGTTTGGGAGCCGTTTCGCTGGCTCGACCTAGTCGCGCGCATGCCGGGCGCGACCGGGGACGTCGTCCATTTTCAAGTGTCGTTTTGGCTAATGCTGCCCATTGCGGCCGCGATCGCCGCCTTTTTCGGCGTGCTGTTCGGAGCGCCGACATTGCGCCTCAAAGGCGATTACCTGGCGATCGTGACTTTGGGTTTTGGCGAGATCGTGCCGATCGTCGCGCGCAACATTCCGAGCGTTACTAATGGTGCCATGGGCTTGAACGGCGTCGCCCCGCCACAGCTCTTTGGCTATAGTTTCGGGGTCAATGCGACGCCCTACTATTATGTCGGCGTCGCTCTGGTCGCATTGCTGATAATAACCAGCCTCAGATTGAAGAATTCTCGCGTCGGCCGGGCGTGGATGGCGATCCGCGAGGACGAAATCGCAGCGGCGGCGATGGGCGTCGATCGCGTGCGGTTCAAGCTGCTCGCCTTTGCAATCGGCGCCGCCTTTGCCGGTGCCACCGGCACTTTCTACGTGGCTAAATTGCAGACTGCGACCCCAGAGATGTTCATGTTCCCGGTCTCGGTCATGGTCCTCGTCATGGTCGTCTTTGGCGGCATCGGCAGTGTGTGGGGCGTCGTCATCGGAGCGTTGCTGCTGCAAGTGTTGCAATCCTGGTTTCTCCAAGACTTGTCGCAATGGCTGCACGCGCTCGGCCGGCTCATCAGTGTCGACTGGTTGCAGCACGTCGAGCTCGCCTCATCGATCGAGCTGATTTTCGGCGTGATCCTGGTCGTAATGATGCTCTATCGCCGCGACGGCCTGATCCCGGCGTCGCGACGCATGCCGGCGCTGAGCATCGACCAGCAATCGACCCAGGTATCGCGCGGCGGGTTCGACGCGCTTCGGGATCTCGCCGCCGCCGATCGCGCCGCGGCGGGATCGCTCCTCGGCATTACCGATCTGACGGTCCGCTTTGGCGGCCTTGTCGCACTCAAGTCGGTTTCCCTGAATGTGCCGACGCACTCGATCGTCGCGGTGATAGGTCCGAACGGTTCGGGCAAATCGACTCTGTTCAACGTGGTTACCGGTCTCGTGGCGCCCGACGGCGGATCCGTGTACTTTGCCGGCAAGGAGATCGGTCGACTGCCGCCGCACCGCGTGCTCGAGCGCGGCATCGCGCGCACGTTTCAGAACATCCGCCTGTTCCCGAACCTGACAGTCCTTGAAAACGTCATGATCGGCATGCATGCGCGTTTGGGCACCGGTGCAGCCGGCGCGCTATTGCGGTTGCCAAAGACCCGTCGTGAGGAGGAAGAGGCGCGGGAGCGTGCGCTCGAAATCCTAGCACTGTTCGGCAATCGGCTATTGCCGCGCGCCGACCACGTCGCCTCAAGCCTGTCCTACGCCAACCGGCGGCGAACCGAGATTGCCCGCGCGGTTGCTGCGCGGCCTAAGCTGTTGTTGCTCGACGAACCGACCGCGGGTATGAACCCGGCCGAAACCCGGGAGCTCGCGGACCAGATCAGGGGTCTGCATCAGGCTGGGCTGACGCTGGTGTTGATCGAGCACAAGCTCGATGTCGTCGTCAGTCTCGCCGATCAGGTCGTCGTACTTGACCATGGCGAGAAGATCGCAGAGGGGCCGGCCGAGACGGTGCGCAGTGACGAAGAAGTCATCCGCGCCTATCTCGGCCGCGGTACGGTGTACGCGTGACCGAACCGCTACTCGAATTCAAGGCAGTCGACGCCCATTACGGCGATTTTCATGTCCTGAAAGCGGTTGATTACACGATTGAGACGGGGGAAATCGTCTGTCTGCTGGGCGGCAATGCGTCCGGTAAATCGACCACGATGAAGGCGATCATGGGCATCGTACGGCCGACGCGTGGCGAAGTCTTTTACGAGGGCCAAACCTTGCGCGGTGTCAGCACCACCGAGCGGGTGCGACGCGGTATCGCCCCGGTGCTGGAGGCGCGGCGGCTGTTTCCGCGCATGACCGTATACGAGAACCTTGAAATGGGTGCCTACACGCGCCGTCGCGGACGAGAGTTTGACGAGGATTTGGCACGCGTTTTCGCGTTGTTCCCCCGGGTCGAGGAACGGTTGCGCCAGCTGGCGGGCACGTTGTCGGGCGGCGAACAGCAAATGGTCGCAATCGGGCGGGCATTGATGGCACGCCCTAAACTCCTGTGCATGGACGAGCCTTCAATGGGGCTGTCGCCTGCCTATGTCGAACAGGTCTTCGACATCATCCGCGAGATCAACCGGCAAGGCACGACGATCTTCATGGTCGAGCAGAATGCCAACATGGCATTGGCGATCGCCGACCGCGCTTATGTGCTCCAGACGGGCGCGGTTGTGCTGAGCGGCCCGTCGGCCGAATTGCGCCAGAACGAACAAATCCGCCACGCCTATTTGGGCGAGATGACGGTCGCCTAGGCTTCCCTGGATTCGGCCGCTTTGTCGCCAGCCAGCGCGTCAGCCTCAGGTCTCCAGCGCTCGCCCAGGTGAACAGCTTGTTGTGGACACCACAAATCGGCACGCCATTATAATTTGACGAGCCGCTCCAGGGACGCTTCATGCCGTATTCTCGTCTGCGCTTAAGGGCTCGTCGCCCACCAAGGAATTTCACGAGATCGAAGAGACGCAACGCTTCTCGTCGCGCTCCCGTCTTGAGCCGATCGAAGTGCCCGGCGACTTCGCGTCTTTTGTTTGGCGGCCGAGCATCTCGAAGGGCGCCCCTTCGACGACCGTCGATGACGGCCCGATTTAACCCATCCGTAGAGACGTGTTATGGTTGCAGTTAAGTAAGAAGGTGAGGGAAGAACTATCTTGACGGCTGAGTGTGGTCGGGTTCGGTTGACTGACCGCCGCTCAAGAAAAGGGGAGGAAGCTGATGTCGGGCAAATTTCTGTTGCCGCTCGCGATGGCGGCGGTCGTAGCGCTACCATTCGCTGCACGCGCCGAAAACGCGCCGGGTGTCACCGATAGCGAGATCAAGATTGGCCAGCCGATGGCCTATAGCGGGCCGGCGGCGCCCTACGGCGTAATGGCAAAGGCCGAACTGGCCTATTTCCAGATGATCAACGACGAGGGCGGCGTGAACGGCCGCAAGATCGTCATGATCAGTCTCGACGACGGCTTCAATCCGGCCAAGACGGTAGAGATCACCCGCAAGCTGGTCGAACAGGACAAGGTGGCATTTATCTACGGCCCGCTAGGCACCATGGCGAACATCGCCATTCGCCAATACATGAACGAAGCGAAGGTGCCGCAGATCTATCCGCAGGATGTCGCCAACATCTATCGCGACCCGAAATTCCCATGGACGGTGGGTGCGCCCAACATCACCTATTTCCGCGATGGGGTTTTATGCGCGGAATACGTCGTCAAGCATAAACCGGGAGGCAAGATCGCAATCCTCTATGAGAATGACCCCGTTGGTAAGGAGTTCTTCGAAGGTTTCAAGCAGGGTCTGGGCGCTCACGCCGACATGATCATCAAGACGCTGACTTACGAGGCCACCGATCCAACGATCGACTCGCAAATAATCGAGCTCCAGGCGTCGGGGGCCGATGTCTTTGTCGATGGCGCATTGGGGCGTCACGCGCCAATGGCAATAAAGAAGGCATATGACATCGGTTGGCGGCCGATGCACATGATCGAATACGTTGCGGCCTCCATCGCAGCGACACTTGCGCCGGCCGGACTGGAGCGCTCGGTCGGTGTCCTCAGTCACGGCACGTTCAAGGAACCTGCTGATCCGCAATGGCAGAACGACCCTGATGTAAAGGCTTATCTGGCGTGGATGAACAAATATTATTCGCAGCCCGACACTCAAAATTTGTTCATCGAATTCGGCTACTACGGTGCAAAGCTCGTGGTGCAACTGCTAAAGCAGTGCGGCAACGACCTCAGCCGCGACAACATCATCAAGCAGGCCGCCAACCTGAAGGACCCTGGCGGACTTCCATTGTTACCCAATCTCGTCTTCAACGGCACTGACCCGAACCAGGCACAGATGCGAGTCATCCGGTTCGACGGAAAGAAATGGGAGCTGCTGCCGGACTAAGAGGCCGAAAGAAATCGCTATTGAATTTGAAGGCCGTGGCATAGCCGTCCCGAGGAGGCTCATGCCTTGGTGGCGTAGGTACTGGGCTTTTCGCCGAACCCGGGAATTCGCGCGCAGCTTTTGCTTTCTTCAAAAATCGCGGCCTGGGCGTACATTTGCTTGAAATTCGCCTCCACATCGACCGTAGTAGGACAACGCAGGAGGAGCACGCTGCGATCGAGGAGAGGCAGGACGATGAAAACCATCACGCTCGAGGAACATTTTGCAACGCCTGGATTTTTCAGCGGCCCCGGCCGTGATCTCAAGGCGCAAGCGGAGAAATATCACGACGCCCGCGCAATCAAGCTCGTTCCGCAATTATCCGATCTCGGCGCCACACGTATCGCCGAAATGGACAAGGCCGGTATCGACATGCAGATCGTGTCGCTGATGTCGCCGGGTACAGAACAATTGGAGGCGAACGAAGCGATTGCGCTCGCGACCGAAACCAACGATTTCGTGGCGGACGCGATCAAAAAATATCCGAACCGCTTTGGCGGATTTGCCACGCTGCCCACGATAGTGCCCGACACGGCGGCGCAGGAACTGGAGCGACGGGTAAAGGGGCAGAAATTCGCCGGCGCGGTGATCAATGGCCACAATCGCGGCCGCTATCTCGACGATAAATTCTTCTGGCCGATCCTGGAATGCGCGGAGAGGATCGGCGCACCGATCTATCTGCACCCGACGATGCCGCCGAAGCCGGTCATCGACGCCTCGTTCGGCGGCTTTTCGCCCGCAGTGACCCAAATCTTTGCCGGTCCCGGCTGGGGCTGGCACATCGAGACCGCGGTTCACGTGCTGCGCATGATCCTCGGTGGCGTCTTCGATCGCTTTCCCGATCTGCAGATTGTGATCGGCCATATGGGCGAAGGTTTAGTCGGCATGTTTCAGCGGGTCGACGTCATGACGCCGGCCGTGACCAATCTGAAGCGGCCCATCACCGCCTACTTGCGCGAAAACATCCATTACACGTTTTCGGGTTTCTTCTTCCCGCCGACGTTCCTCGCCCTGCTTCTCGAACTTGGCGGCGTTGACCGCATCATGTTTTCGGTCGATCACCCTTTTGCATCCATGTCACAAGGACGTGCTTTCTTGGACCAGCTACCGGTAAGCGCCGCCGACAAGGAGCGCATCGCGCATGGCAACGCGGAGAAGCTCTTTAAGTTGGAAGATTAGAACAACCAAAACCACAAACAGGGTGACCCAACGGGCTTGAGTCCCAACTAAATGGGCACGCGGCCCCTTGAACGAACGGGTAGGTTGGCGGAATCACGCCCGGATGGCCGATCCCGCCAAGGCCATTCCAGCATCGGATCGATCTTGCGCTTCTGGAACCTGGTGCACTGAAGGAGACAAACCGCTTGGTGTGGATTGGCCGGTGAGACGCCGGGATTTTCTGCTTGGCGTTGGCTGGTTGACAGCTTGGTCGGGATCCGACGTCGATGCCGCGTCAAATCAGCCAGACCGCCTGCCGGTAATGGCGATCGCCGATTTCGATTACGTTGATACTTCAGGCGAACCTGTCGACCAGCACGACCAGCATCAACGCCTGCTATTCCGTTTCGGGCGGCAGTTGATCGACGGTCTTGCTCATGGCAGTTATCAACCGATTCATCTCAAGTGCTCAGCGCCCGTCTGTTCATCCGGTGCTCTCACACCCGCCGAGTTGATCATGTCAGCGAAAAACTCCGGCGCGGATCTACTTGTGTTCGGTGGCATCCACAAGATGAGCACATTGGTTCAATGGATTCTTGTGGAGGTCGCCGATGTTTCCACAAACAAGCTCTTGCTTAAACGATTGCTAACCTTCCGTGGAGATACCGATATCGCGTGGGACCATGCCGCGCGCTATGTTGCCAACCTTTTGAACGCCACGATACGTTGGCAACGCCCAAAGTGAGGTGAAGAAATAAAGCGAATTGCGGCGAGCGACTGATGCTCTAAGCCGGTCCCGCTGACGGCGGGCCGATTCGATTCAGTTTCTCGGAAAATATGCGAATTCATCCGATGAAATGGATCATGCCTTTAGCGGTTGCCAAGGGAATTAGCCGCCCGCGAGGGATGCCTATCCGTCCGGCATCCCTGCAGCGCGCAGCGCCTCATAGAGCGGGTTGTCGTCGTCGGCGAGGCGCGGCGATACTGGATTGGCGCGCAACCCCGCGATCGTCCTGACCGCCGGGTTGGTTCGGAAATACGCGGCGAGCGCGTCGCGTGCCTCGGTTTCGCGGCCCAGCGCCCATTGTGACGCTGTGACGATCAGATGTACCCAGGAAAAATGGGGGTTGAGCGCAATGGCCTCCCGCAGCGCCGTTAAGGCCGCTTCATAGTCGCGCATCTCATAGCGCACGTAACCGATACCGAAGTAGCCGAGAAACAGGAATGGATCGCGCGGGCTACGTCGGATCGCTTCGGTAAAATGGTCGATCGCTTCACGGTCGCGGCCGGTGAATGCCAGCGCCCACCCCAACTCGCTATGAGCACCAACATGGTTGGGATTGTCGCGCAGCACGGCCATGAATTCGACAATCGCCTCATCGAACCGCATCTGAATCCGTCGCAGGAAACCGACCGCAAAACGCACTCCCGGGTACTTCGGGTCGAGCGCCTGCGCGCGCAGCGCCGTTGCTTCGGCGGCGGCAATTTCGGCGGCGCGGTCTTCGCTCCAATTCGAGCTGACCCGGGCCGACCGCAGGACAACGATACCGCACATAGCCGAGATATTGTCGGGGTCGCGCTCCAGAGCTGCCTCGAAAAGCCGCAAGCTTTCTGAGACATTCTCCCGCGAATTTCCCCGGTTAATCGCGGAAAAGGCTCGCAGTACCAAGTCGAAAGCGTCGGGATTGAGCTTATTCTGGCCGCGCCGGGTCTCCGCGTCCACGAGCTCCACGTTCATAGCGCCGGCCAGTTCTTGTGTCACCGAATCCTGTAGATCGAACAAATCGACCAGCTCGCGGTCGAACCGGTCGGCCCAGAGATGCGCTCCGGTTTCGGCGTCAATGAGCTGCGCATTGAAGCGGACGCGGCTGCCCGACTTGCGTACGCTGCCTTCGAGCGCGTAGCGCACGCCGAGTTCGCGGCCGATGGCCTTCACGTCAGCGGCCTTGCCCTTATAGGTGAAAGCGGTGTTGCGCGCGATAACGAATGCCCCCGGCATCCGCGACAATTCGGTGGTGAGGTCCTCGGTCAGTCCGTCGGCGAAATACTCCTGCTCCGCGTCGCCGGACATATTCGCGAACGGCAGCACCACGATGGACAGGCGCGGTGGCCCGTCTTTGACGGGCGCGCTCGGCACACTGCTATTCACCCTCGTGCGACCCGCGTTGGGGGGTGCAGGAATGGCATACGCTCTGACAGGTCGCAGAATGTTTTTCAGTTCTCGCTCACCCAGATCGACGAACTCTGCCGCAATCTTGTCGCGTACTTGTTCATAAGCTGCGCCAGAAAGGCATACGTCTCCCGGCTCGCAAATGCCCTCAAGCCTAGCCGCGACGTTGACGCCATCGCCCATGAGATCGCCGTCAATCTCAACAATGACGTCACCGAGGTGGATACCGACTCGGAACTCAATACGTTTGTCATGAGCGATATCGGCATTCCGTACCGCGATCTTCCGTTGAACCTCAATGGCGCAGCGCACGGCGTCGACGACACTGGCGAACTCGACCAGCGTGCCGTCGCCCGCTGTTTTAACAAGCCGCCCTTTATTAGCAGCAATCACCGGGTCGACAAGCTCATGGCGCAGCGCCCGAAGCCTCGCAACGGTGCCTTCCTCATCGACGGCAGTTAGTCGCGAATAGCCCGCGACGTCAGCCGCGAGAATCGTCGTGAGCTTGCGCGTTTCTACCAATGCTCCCGCTCCCCTCGAAGGGCTTGGATCATATCAAATGGGGCAATACGGGGAAATTAGGAGGACCTGCGGCAACGTTCTGCTCGAACCCCTGGTATGGATCGAAGACGGCGAAAGCCACCTCCGCCTTTCCCGGCGGAACGATGACGTAGCGTCCGGTACCCACGATTGCCTCGTGGGCAACCACAACCAGTGCGATATGGTTGACGAGTGTCGAGGTTGAGAAAGTGTCGGCTTCGCTGAACGAGATTTGATGATTTGTACCAAGAAACGGTGATAAAGACACTCGTCGCTCATACGCGCCAGGGCCACCTCGAGGCCGCCACGATCGAGCGGGCGCGTTGGGCGCGTTTCGACGACCGAAAAGTTGACTTGGTCCACCATGGCGGAACCCACTCTTCGAGTGACGTCGCTACGTCCCCTAGTTGGTGACGAGAACCTTCGCAGGCTTGCCTTCGTTGGTGGAGGCGAAGGAGTCATTGGTCACCATCATCGTCACGCCGGGCGATAAGATGCCACGCACATGGGCGAGGAATTCCGGAGGGACGCGCACCCGCTCGATTGCGTTGCCATCGAGTGGCTTGCCGTGGCGTGCTTCAGCTCCCGGAACGCCGATGTAGAGCCATTTGGGATTGCCTGCCGCATCGCGTCCCTCCATCTGCAGCGCTTCCGTGCCGTTGAAGAGGCCGGGCGGAATCTCTACCTTCCCGCGGCCGATGATCTTGCCGTTACGCAGCACCAAAACGCTTTGATCGGCGAAACTCACCAATATCGTGACGGGTCCAGACGGCGACTTCTCCGGGTTCCAGCGAAAGTTCTGGCCGGTTGCCAGCCGCAAATGATGATCGGAGCCGGGCGAAGCCGAAAGACCAGGATCAAGGATGGTGCGAGGACTCGGACGATCGTCGGTGACGACGACGGTCATCCCCAAGCTGGTTTCCTTATAGAGCGCCTTCGAAAACGCCAGCGGCAGGCGCACGCAACCATGCGACGCGGCGTAGCCCGGCAGGTTGCCGGCATGAAGCGCTATCCCATCCCAAGTTAGCCGCTGCATGTAAGGCATGGGCGCATTGTTGTATAAATTGGAATAGTGCTTCTCACGCTTCTGCAGGATGGTGAAAACACCGGTTGGCGTCTTATGTCCCCTCTTGCCGGACGAGATGGTGGAAGCGCCGATTCTGACACCGTTGCGATAGACGTAGGCGCGCTGCGCGGAAAGGCTGACAAGCACCGCGGTCGGTCCCTCCGGCGCCAATTGCGGGGCCCATATGAATTCGCCCGGTTTCAACTTATCGATGTTGGCTTGCGCGACTGAGGACGTCTTGGCGCCTTGTCCCCAAACAGGAAACGCGGTCAGGAGAAGGAGGAAAAACAGGACGATCCGTCGCATGTTGTTGACTCATTTTCGATGGTTCGAGAACTTGGAAATCACGATTCGGGCATTGTGTCGACCCTCCATACCCCATATGAAGGGACCGGAACCGCAATTCTTGAACCAAAGGGACGGTGCGGCTTGTTCCGCCCGGGATCACGAAATGTCTTTGTCGCGCCGCCAAATGCTTGTTTCGTCGGCTGGTGGATTGATCGCGGCCGCGACGCACCCCGCTTTTGCGACGCCCGCTATCGCGCCCGAGTTACTTCGGCAGGCGATGGAGGCCCTCGATCGCCACAGCGCGCAGATTCCTAATCGCGATCTGATCGCCGTGGCCGATTTCTCTCTTCCGTCCTATTTGCCGCGTTTCCATTTGGTGGACGTGACAGCGGGACGAGTCACCTCGCACCTGGTCGCGCATGGACGCGGATCCGATCCGCGGCACACGGGCTGGCTGGAGCGGTTTTCCAATGACCCTGGCTCCAACGCGACATCCGCCGGTGCCTATCGCACGGATGGTTTCTACACTGGTGCCCATGGTCGTTCGATCCGGCTCAGTGGCCTGGACCCGACCAATGACAATGCGCTGGAGCGGGCAATTGTGGTTCATGGCGCTTGGTATGTCAGTGAGGGCATTGCAGCTGCGCATGGCGTGCTGGGTAGAAGCGAGGGCTGTTTCGCGCTCTCGGCCTCGAGCCTGACCTCCGTCATGGAGTGCATGGGTCCGGGCCATTTCATTTATTCCGGCAAGATCGGTGGTCACCCGGAGGGTCCCGCCATGCTCAGGGGCTGACCGTCTGACCTCGTCTTATTGGAATTCATGTTGGGACCTTCGACTTCCTTCTTCGGGCTGAAGCCTTGGGCAACAAGCCAAAGAGCGGCCGGCCGGTTGCGCGAGGCCACGCGCTAATCGACCTTGTAGCAGGTGGATACGATCAATCTGTTCGACGCAACGAATATTGGTGGTTCTCCGCTTGGTCGATCGCCATACATTGTTCGGGCGCGGGATCGGCCATATCGACGCCCATTTGGTCTGTGGCAGAGAATCGCACCTTGGCAACAAACTATAAAATAGATAGACAAAATTCTTTTTAGGAATACCGTCAGCTCATGAACTTGCGTTAGCGGCCCCGAACCGATTGTTCGGTCCGACGACGAAGCTGCGGAAAGGACAATGCGATGAGCCAAATCTTGAACGAAGTACTCGCGGCCAACGAAAAATATGCGTCCTCTTTCGGCGATAAGAGCAAGTTACCGACGCCGCCGGCCCGTCGCTTCGCGGTGCTCACCTGCATGGATGCGCGTTTGGACCCTGCCAAATACGCCGGTTTGGCCGAAGGCGACGCCCACGTCATCCGAAACGCCGGTGGAAGGGCAACCGACGACGCAATCCGATCTTTGGTCATTTCATACAAGCTGCTCGGAACCAAGGAATGGTTCGTCATCCATCATTCGGATTGCGGCATGTTGTTGTTCACCGATCAGGTGATCTCCGATCTGCTCGAAAAAAGCCTGGAAACTGCCGTCATCGACAAGGACGGCTGGCATGATGTCGGTCATGGTCCCGGTTCAGTGCATGGCCACTTCATCAAATGGCACACCATCTCCGACGAGTCCAAAGCCGTGGTCGAGGACGTGGCGCGAATCCGCAGCCATCCACTGGTACCAAAGAACATACCCATCTACGGCTACATCTACGATGTTCGGACCGGCAAACTGGTCGAAGTGCCGGCCGCAACGGCGGCGGGCCACGCGGCTTGACGCCACTCCGCTCGGCAAAAAAATCGTCGCACGTCACCCGTGGAATGATTTTGGCCGGCAAGTTGTCATGGTTCAATATCCGACGGGAGGGATCGCTGCGCCTGAAACTCACCACGACCGGGGGCTTTAGGTCACGCGTTGCTTGAACGGGTCACTTGGCCCATCTTGATGCCATTAAAACCCGACCCCTCGATAGGGGCGCTCCGCTTTTTCCGTTCTGCGTGATTGTTGGGAGAACGCGCCATGTGTCGGAACATTAGAACCCTGCACAATTTCAAGCCACCGGCGACGGACGACGAAATCCGCGCCAGCGCGCTTCAATTCGTCCGCAAGCTATCTGGCTTTACCCGGCCGTCCCGGGTCAATGAGGTGGCGTTCAACCAGGCCGTCGATGACGTGGCGCATGCGGCTCATCATCTCCTCGATTCATTGGTGAGCAACGCGCCGCCGCGCGACCGCGCCGTCGAGGCGGCCAAGGCCAAGGCCCGCGCCGCAGAACGCTTTGGCGCGGCCCGGACGGGATAACGAAGCGTTGCCGTCTTCGCGCGCTCGATGGCGCGGTCGTACTTCATTTTTAATCTTTGCTATTTCCGCGACGGCGCTGATATCCCATTTGGCGAGAGCTCCCAGCGCGCCTCCTGCAGCACCGTCGCCGCCCCGTTTCGATCAGGCATCGCTGTTGCGTCTTGAGCGTCCCTAAGGTGGGATCGCCGCTACCCGCACGAATTTGGGGCGAGACCGCAATCCACCGATCCCTTTTGGTACTCTACACAACACCGGTTATTCCACTTCCGACTTTCGAAAAAAAAGACCCGTTCGGGACCGTCTTGCCGATACGGGCCCTCCATGATTCCGGTTTCACTAATACTAATCGGCCGGTCGAGGCCCACCGTTGCTCGCCTTGACAACCGTCCTCCACGACCGTGCTCCAAGCAGAAGCCCTTTGCCCGGCGCTAATGCCAACCTCGATTGGGGGCGAGGATCGAGTGCGGCACATACCGAAGCCCGTCAACGAGTGACGGAACTAATTGGCTAGTTCGCCGCCGCTGACTTTCGTGGGTGCCGATTCGGCGAGCATCCTCGGCGTGAAGCGCTCGGTCTGGATGGGCCCGAGGATCGACGTGACAAGCATCAATACCAGCACCGCATTGAGCATCTTCTCATCAAGCATGCGCTGTCCGGCATGGTTGACCGTGTCGTAGGCGACGAGCGTCGCCGCCAGAGTGGCAGCGACCTGGGGCAGAGTCAGCGCCCATATTGTCCGAGACGCTGGCCCAGAGTATCCGAAGGCGGGGCCTGCGAGCCACGCTGCAATTCCCTTGCCCACCAACAAAGTGACGACAATACCAACAACGAGCAAGAAGTTGTCCACGAAGCTTGCTGCGAACGCCACGGGAGCGATTAGGAAGCCCGTGACGAGAAAAAAGCTTGGGATGAACAGCGCCCTGCCGAAGAATTCGAGTTTTGCCTTGGCGGGATGATCCTGCACCGCGGCATTGACGGAAAGGCCTGCCAGGAAAGCACCAACAATTCCTGGCAAGTTGATGACATCCGCAAGCGCACCGGCAATGGCCATGATGCCAAGTATGATCACGAAATACACCTCTTCGCTTTGCCGAGCGCGGTTCAGGACGTAAGCACCGGCGCGCTCAGCCTAAATAGGATCAGTGGCACAAAGATGGCGATTTCGGCGATCTGGACAGCCAGAGCCCTCACCGAAAAACCGATCGTGTAGGTCGACACGCAAATGGCGAACACGATCAGCGACAGCGTGTCGGATACGACAGTTGCCCCAATCGTGACGATAACAGGTTCAAGTCGGATCGCACCCAACCGAACAACGATCGAAAGGCTCAGCAATGTATGGGAAGCGAGAAGCGAGCCAATGACGATCGCAGGGATCAGGACATATCCGAATGATAGTCCATACACCGTACCCAGAACCAAGGGCGCAATCGTCGTTAAAAGGCCGAAAACGACCGCGCGCTTCCTGGAACCGCCGGAAAAGGGAGATGTCAATTTCCAAGCCCGCCCCGAACATCAACAATAGTTTGCCCAATTCCGCGAAAAAGCTTGCGATCGGGCGATGCTCGCCGAAGAAGCCGAAGACATGCGGTCCCAGGAGCACGCCGAAAAGCAGTAGCCCGACCATTTCGGGTATTCTGAGGCGGCGCGCGACGGGAGGCACACTAACCATAACGGCGATGACGACCGCGAACTTTGCGAGATCTGGCAGTGTCAGTATGTGCGACCTGATCGTTTCAAGCATTTGCAATGAACCTTTGTCCGCGTCTGTGTAAGAAGTGGCTAACCGGCAAACGCTTCATGGCTTCGATGCTCGCAGAGTATTTCGGCGAAGCGATTCGTAAATTGGAGGGTCCCGCAACAAGGTTGGTATCAACATTGCCATGAAACAAGCACAGATCATCGGCAATAGCGTCGTCACACTCGCCGTCATCTCGATGACGAGGATGATCCCGGTTACGGGCGCTCGCACCACGCCAGTGAAAAATGCTGCCATACCGACGACGGCAAATCCCACCGGCTGAATGCCCAGATCGGGGAACAGCAACTGGCAGAGTCCTCCAAAGAGCAGACCGATTTGGGCGCCGAGTACGAGCAGCGGTGCGAACAATCCACCAGGCGTTCCAGCGGCATATGACAAAGGACCAAGCACAAAGCGAACGAGGAATGCGGCGGGAACGGCGGTGAGCATTGCGCCGCCGGCGAGTACGCCCTGCGTAATTGCATCGCCACCGCCGACTAGGTCCGGCGCAAACCAGGCCAGGATGCCGACAACCAAACCCACAATCCCGGCACGGAACTCCGCAGGTTGGCGATGAAGCCGATCGGCGATCGCCATCGTCGCGAGGATGGCGCGATTGTAGGCGATGGCGAAAAGCCCGGCCAAAGCCCCCAGTACATAGTAGAGCGGTTTCGCACCGGTGTAGGCAGAGCTGATCGATGCCACATGAAAGTCAGGCGCGTCGCCAAGAAATACCCGCCCCACCGCGATAGCGGTTGCCGATGCGCCGAGCGCAGCGATAGCGATACGATGTTCGAACCGTTGCACCAATTCTTCCAGAACGAAGATCGCGCCCGCAATCGGAGCGTTGAAAGCCGTAGCGAGGCCGGCACCGGCGCCGGCGGCGATCAGCACACGGCAGTCCAAGCCGCTTCGTCGAAATATCGTCCCGACCAGATGACCCAGGCTGGCCCCCATCTGAACGCTCGGGCCCTCTCGTCCAAGCGCGAGGCCCGAGCCGATGGCGAGCAACCCACCAATAAACTTCACGGGAATCAGGAGAAACGGTGCCGGCGGCAAGTCGTGATGTAAAACCGCCTCAACGTAGGGAATGCCGCTTCCGGATGCCTGAGGTGCATAGCGGCGAACCAACGATGTGGCCAACGCTGCGGCCGCCGCACACAGACTGACGACTAAAATGAAGCCGCTGGCGGCCTGCCCGTGAGCCCGTGTGATCAACGCGTCCCGCAGGTGATCTGCCTGTTCGAGCGAGAGCCGGAAGAGCGCGCCTACGATCCCGGTAGCCGCGCCCGCGATCAACGCAAGGAGCGCCAGACCAAGTAGGCTGCCGTCACGGTCTTCGATATCTTTGGCCTGCACCCGCTCATCGTCCATTGAACACCCTTCGGCTCAACTTGCCAGTCTGGCGGTTACTTCTCGTACCGGAGAATTTCTCTCGTTGCACCAGCTTGATGGCCGCTTGAGGACATATCAAAGCGTTCTGGTGAATATGGCCGGTCGACATCGCGCGGGGCGGTCCATCCGATGCTCGGGGCGCTGACTGTGCCATGGCAGGGGAAGCCCCCGATCGCTATGGCAAGTGTGGCGCCGGTGACGACGCAACGGTGAAGGCGTGTGCTGCGACGGGTCGCCCAGAGCGACAGCGCAAAAGGCCATCCTCTCTTTCTGCCGGAGGAGGATGTGTACCACCGCGGCGCTGGGCTCCCCTGGCAGTGGTCGTCTGGTCAAGAAAACGTCGAGGACCGCGCGCTTCATGGCAGCATCTGCGGGAATGGCCGCAGTAACAGCGTAACGGCTCCGGTATTGCGCTGCCATCGGGATAAACCCTCAGTGGGGCAGGCGAAGAGAGTAGCGCCACGAAAAAGTCTGCGACGGGAGGCTTCGCCGAAGCGGTGGAGGAGCCGAGGCGACAATGGCGATCCTGCGGCGTCCCGCGCGTGCCGAACCGGTGGGCGAGACGGAATTGATCCCGGTGCTCGAGGCCACCGAGAAACTCGTCCAACGCCGCGGCCTTCAGTCGCTGGTGCTTCCTTGTGAGGAACACGCGCCACCAGCTCAGGCAATCAGGTCGAATAACTGGTCGGATGATCAGATTCGGCGCGGCGTGCTACGGCGGTACTGTGAAACCGAACGTTTGAGTATCGTATGGTGCTGGCGCACCACTTAAGGCAGGCGACTGCGACCGACCCGGCCATCGATTGGCATGAACACTTCAGCGCGCCTCTTTGGCTTTGGCGGCTGCCTCAACGAGCGCCCGTCGAACGTGGACGACGGCCATCTCGCGCTTATATTCGGCCGAGCCACGGAAATCCGCAATCGGATCGATCGCGTCCACCACCAAAGGCGCCGCGTCGCCGAGCGTCTTCTCATCTGACGCCTTGCCGGACAGTGCCGCTTCCACCATCCTGGCGCGCACGGGTACCATCGCTGCCGCGCCGAGCGCCACGCGCGCTTCTCTGATGGTGCCGTCGGCGCCGAGCGCGATCCGCGTCGCGACCGAGACCGTGGCATAATCGTCCTGAGTCGCCGGCAGGAATTTCAGGAAGGCGGTACCGCTGCCAGCCGGCTGTTTCGGGATCAGGAGCTCGGTCACGATCTCATCACGCTCGAGCACGGTTCCGAAATAGCCGGTGAAAAACCGGTCGACCGGGATGGTGCGCTCGCCGCGCCGAGTGCGCGCGACGATCTGCCCATCCATCGCGATGAGAGCAGGCGGCGTGTCGAGGTTGGGATCGCCATGCGCCATCGCGCCACCAAGTGTCGCCATGGACCGTACCCGCACGGTCGCGACATGCCCGCAGGCTTCGGCCAGTAACGGCGCGTGGCGCCGCACCAACTCGGAAACCTCGAGCGACTGGATCGTCGCGAGCGCGCCGATCCTGAGGCCGTCCTTCTCACTGATGCCGGCCAAGGCTCTGATCGCACGCAAGCCGATTACAAAGTCCGGGCGCACCAAGCGTTGCTTCATGAGATTGACGAGGCCAGTGCCGCCGGCGATGAGCTTGGCGTCCTCGCCGTGCTCGGCCAGTAGCGCCAGCGCCTCATCGAGGCTTGCGGGTTCAAGATAGGTAAAAGGGACCACGTCACTCGGCCCCGGCTGCCGCCGCGATCGATTCGATGATCTTGTAATAGCCGGTGCAGCGGCAGAGATTACCCATCATCCAATGCTGAATCTCTGCCCGCGTCGGGTGCGGATTGGCGTCGAGCAGCGCCTTGGCCGCGAGAATCTGCCCAGGTGTGCAGATGCCGCACTGAAATCCGCCATGCCGGAGGAACGATTCCTGAAGCGGATGCAGGCGGTCACCGTCGGCAATGCCTTCGATCGTGGTGACCGCGCGCCCATCTGCGTGAACCGCGAGCGCCAGGCACGCGCTGATCGGCGTGCCGTCGAGCAGCACGGTGCAGGCGCCGCAGACGCCGACGCCGCAACTCTCCTTGGTGCCCGTCAGCTTCATATCTTCGCGTAGGAATTCGACAAGGAGGCGATTGTCTTCGATCTCGCGGCTGACGGACGTGCCATTGAGCGTGAGCTTGATGGTCCTCATGCCGCGCTCGCCTGTGCGCGCAAGCCCTCGAGCACCTTTTCCGCGCTGATCGGCAACTCGACGAGCCTCACGCCTACCGCATCGAACACCGCATTAGTGATCGCCGCGGGCAGTGCCACATTGCTCATCTCCCCGATCGCAGTCGTCGAGAACGGCGCGGTGCCGCCGCCGCCCGGCAGCAGAATGGTTTCGAGCTCAGCAATGTCCATAGCCGTCGGCAGCTTGTAGTCGCCGAGATGCGCGGTGATTACCGCGCCATCTTTCAAGACGATCTGCTCGCTCATCGCCTGGCCGACGGCCTGGATGAGCCCGCCTTCGATCTGTCCCTGATGCGTGATCGGGTTGACGACGGTGCCGACGTCGTGGGCGGTGACGATGCGGCGCAGGCGCACCTGCCCGGTCTCGCGATCGACCGCCACTTCCGCAAAATGCGCAACGAAACTCGTGCGATCGCTGTGCCGGCCGGGGGTGTTCTCGCCCTGGCAGGTCAAGGGCGCCTTGCCGCGTTCGGCGGCCCAGCCCATGAGCGTGCGCCGGTCGATCATGGCACCCGGAGCGGAAAACGACCCGTCCGCACCGATCCCGATATCCGACGGCGCGCAATTAAGCCGCTCCGCCGCGAGCGCCGCCAGATCCTGCTTCATTCTGTCGGCGGCGGCCGCGATCGCCTGCCCAATCGTCGTCGTCAGCCGCTGGCCGCTCGCGCCAGCTTCGAAGCCGCTCGAGAGCGTATCGCCCTGCGCGATTTCGACCTCGTCGACCGAAACGGCGAAATGCTCGGCAACCAGCTGTGCCGCAATCGTGTGGAACCCCGTTCCCGTATCGGGCGAGCCGAGCGTCAGCGTGATCCGGCCATCGATGCCGATCGTGAGCGCGACGGTCGACAGCCCGAAATTGCCGGGCGGATGCTCGTAGGTCGACATGCCGCGTCCGATACCGGGCGATTTGGGTTTGTCCCAGCCGAAGGCGCGCGCCCCGGCGTCGATCGTTTCTCGGCATCGCAGATGCCGCCGTTTTTCACCAAGCGGCGTCAGATCGCCTTCCGCAATAGCGTTGCGGCGCCGCATCTCAACGGGATCGAGACCCAGCGCATGCGCAATCATGTCGATGTGGCTCTCGACCGCGAAAGTCACCTGGGGCGCGCCGGGCGCGCGCATGTGTCCGCAGGGCACGGTATTCGTGTAGACGCGTAGCACCTCGATCGCACAATTCGGCACACGGTAGGCTCCGGCCAGCTCGCCATAGCCGCCGTGGAGTGTCGGCACAGGAACGAAACCACCATAGGCGCCGGCGTTGAAGATTACTCGGGCGTCGATCGCAAGAAGCCTCGCGTCGGGGTCGACCGCCGTGCGCAGGGTGATGCTGGCAGAGTGGCGCGGATTCCCTGCCGTGAGCTCCTCGAAGGAATTCATCACCATCCTGACCGGCCGGCCGGCGGCACGCGCCAGGTAATAGCAAACGAGCGTGTCCATCAGCGACCCCTTGCCGCCGAAATCGCCGCCGATTGCGACCGGGTTGAACCGGATGCGGTTCTCCTGCACGCCGATCGCCGCCGCCATATGGGTGCGCGCGATGTGAGGGCCTTTGTTGGCGACCCAGACGTCGACGAGGCCGTCCCTACCGATCGCGACGAGGCAGGTATGCGGCTCGATATAGCCCTGATGGACCGAGGGAACCGCAAAAGAATGCTCAAAGATCTTATGCGCGCTAGCGAGAGCGCTTGCGGCATCGCCGTGTCGCACCCGGAGCCGTGAGATCACGTTCGGGATCGGCGGGTACATGCTGAGTTCGCCGTGAATGCTGGCCGCCGCCCCGGGGACGAACTCCACCGCTTCCGGATGAATGATCGGTGCCGTCGGTCGCATCGCCTCCTCGGCGCTGAACACCGCGGGCAACTCGGCGTACTCGACATCGATGAGCTCGAGCGCCGCCTCCGCAATCTCGACGGTGTCGGCCGCGACCGCGGCCACTTTCTCCCCGACGAAGCGCACCACCCCCTTGGCGAGGACCGGGATATCCTTGCACATGCGGCCATAGCAGGTATCGGGGACATCGGCGCCGGTCAGCACCGAGCGAACGCCGGGCAGAGCTTTGGCCTTGCCCACGTTGATCGAGACGATGCGTGCACTTGGATGCGGGCTGCGCAGGCACCGGCCAGAGAGCAAGTCCGGCAGGTCGACATCGCCGGCATAAAGCGCGCGACCGGTAACCTTGGCGATCCCGTCGACGCGCATGACAGGTTGGCCGACGGCCTTCCCGCTCAGGCTCGCTGCGACCATGCGGCAACGGACTCCCTGGCTGTTGTCTGCGCGTTCAAGTGTATCGGGCGCCTTCACCATTTCAAGGCGCCACTGCTCTTACTTGCACTATTCTCGTCGCGCTAGGATCGCGTGTCAGATCCGTGCCGAACAGATTGGACTCTTTTGCAACGCGGCGCCGCCGTTCCGCGAATCCCCGCGCCTGGCCCGTCCATGATTGAGGATCGAGCGCTGGCGAGTCCGGCCTCCGCGATCTTGCGCACTTGATTGTCACATCTCTCATGCATTGCCAGGGATGCACGATTGGCCATATGGTTGTACCGACTGTTGGTCCGGTTGGCGTCTCGCCGTATCGCATAAGCGCCGGACCCGCTTTCCTTATGTCGAGGTCTGACGCGGTGCTCGGGTTCGAGCGCCCGCGATCTAATGGGAGAGGTTCGGAAATGGCGATCGGAACCGTTAAGTGGTTCAACGCCCAATAAGGTTATGGGTTCGTTCAGCCCGGCGACGGGCCGATGGGCGTTTTCGTCGACATTGGCAATCTGCACGAGGGCAAAAGCTGACCTAGAAGGTGGAGCGTGGCCGGCACGGCAAAACTTTCGCCGTTGCCCTCAAAGCGCCGGAGGCGGGATCAGTAGGATGAGGTGTCTCGTTCGCACAGGCGTGATCGTCCGCTCGGAGAGGATCCTTGGCGGCGCATAAATTCGCCATAGGCCAGACCGTTTGGTTCTCGCCGCATCGAAATGAAGATGATTCCGCACGGGGATTGTATACCATCGTCAGGCTGCTTCCGGAGGAAGGCCGCATGCCGCAATATCGGATCAAAGCAAGGGTCGATGGCCGCGAGCGGGTGGTTCTGGAAGATCAGTTGGCTCGATCGTAGGGTCGGGGTCCGGGAGAATTCGTCTCCGCGCCGCGGCCCGCATGTCGTGCTATCAATGCCGGCGCTCTGGTTAGGCCCGAACCCGGTTATTGCAATAACACCGAAATCAACTTGGGCTTACCGGTTCCGATTGGCATCGTCGGTGCGAGCTATCTCCGAAGGTTGCCCTTTGCCGGCTTTTGAAACCATCTGCCCGCCTGCCCTTCGGCCGCCACCCGCTCTTGGTTGCGGGCGATCCACGCTTCCGCCGCTTGCTCGGTGGGAAAGCTGCTTACCGTGGTCGGATGGGTGTCCGGGATTGTGACCTCGACGGCAAACGCGCCACTCGCCGTCGAGACTACGCGATAGGTCGCTTCGCCATGCGGATGAGTTTTCATCGCCACTATATAGGCACGACGAGCGCACATTTCAGTTGGTTATCGGCTTAGGATCACGTCCCGCCACAACGATTGCCGGCAAGATCGTCATCATGCAGGCCGACAGCAATCACCATCGCACCATGCCAGATTCCGTCGTGAAGGGCGGGTGATCCCGGTAGCGGTTCCTAGGCTCCGCTCGAGCAGAGCACGTTGCCGATAAGGAGGAGCGCCACGGTTGAACGACTCGGGAGGCGGGGAGAAGGACGGATGAAGAAATGTTTCCCTCCGACAATATCGCCGCAATGACCTTAGAGACACTCGGACAGCGACCGGTCGTGCCAGTTCCTGGATTTCCCCTCGCGCGCTCGCTTGCCCTAGGGAGCGGACCCAACAGCAGTTGACTCCGGCAGCTCACGGGACCATATGGTGTTGCGCGGTGTTCGCGCTCCCGGAGAGGAGCGTGTGAAGGGCCTGCGTGAACGATCCATCGACTCGGTGGAACTTGGCCCTGTCTTCATTCCCCTGCACCACAAGCGAGCCCTAATCGCGCGGGTCGTCTTCCAACTTAAACGAGCGCGCCACCAACCGCGTCGCTTTGACACGAGGCTTATATTCGTCTTGGTTAATTTTCTCGATCTCGGGCTTTCCAGCCCGATTCTTGGTGCTCTTGCCGCCCAACGCTACACAACCCCAACCCCCATTCAGATTCAGGCGATTCCGCCCGCGCTCGCGGGACGCGATCTGTGTGGAATCGCGCAGACCGGCACCGGCAAAACAGCAGCCTTTGCTCTCCCTATCCTTGAGCGCCTTTCCGGGTCGACGCTGCGCCCCGTGCCGTACAGCTGCCGGGCGCTGGTACTGAGTCCGACTCGAGAGTTGGCCAGCCAGATCGCCGAAAGCTTCCGAACCTATGGCTCGGGCCTCAACCTTTCGACCACGGTCGTCGTCGGTGGTGTCGCCATCGGCAGACAGCGACAGCAATTGGCGCGTGGCGTCGACATTCTCGTCGCGACCCCCGGACGCTTGCTCGACCTTTCCGACAGCAGGGCGCTATCGCTTTCGGGCGTCCAGATCCTCGTGCTCGATGAAGCCGATCGGATGCTCGATCTCGGGTTCATTCATAGCTTGAAGCGCATCGTAAAACTGCTGCCGCGATCGCGGCAGACCTTGCTGTTCTCGGCGACGATGCCCAAGGCCATCACCGCCTTGGCGGGAGAATACCTGACCGACCCCGTCAGGGTCGTGGTCACGCCGCCAGCGACGACGGCAGAACGCGTCGACCAGACAGTCATTTTCGTCTCCGCCGACCGCAAGCGGGAATTGCTCACGGCAATGCTTCGCGACCCGGCCCTTGAGCGCGTGCTCGTGTTCACCCGGACTAAACGCGGAGCCGACCGTGTCGCGCGCCACCTCGCCGGTACCGGGGTAAAGGCCACTGCGATCCACGGCAACAAGTCGCAACCGCAGCGTGAGCGCGCGCTTGCTGACTTTCGGGATGGGCGAGCCCGCGTGCTCGTCGCGACCGATATCGCCGCGCGCGGCATCGACGTGGCGGGTATCTCTCACGTCGTCAATTTCGAATTGCCTGCGGCGGCGGAGCACTATGTGCATCGTATTGGCCGCACGGCGCGGGCGGGCGCGGCGGGAGTCGCGGTCGCGTTTTGCAGCCCCGACGAACGGCTCTATCTGCGCGACATCGAACGGCTGATCCGGTGTCCCATCCGGGTGACGTCGATCCCCTGGACGGGAGCGAAAGCGGACAGGCAGCAACCTCAGGCCAATCGCAATACCGCGCTCTCGCGCCCCGCCCGCCAAGCCTCGACGGATCCACCCCGGATCGATGCGCCCCCGGCATTCTTGCGTCGGCTGGATCGAGGGCTGGCGACCGACCGCTTCCAATCCCGCGCATCGGCAAAGTCAAAGCATGCCGTGTTTGGCCACAGGCGCGACGAAGGTAAGAGCCCGAGACCGGAACGGATATCTGCCGATTCGGCCTGACGTGCGCGACAACGATATCAATCGTTGCAATCGGCGGCCCAAAGAGGAAGATGCAGCGTGAGTGCGCGTCTAGTGAAAAGCAGGCTTCGGTAGTGCGACGCGAATCCCTCTGGGCGAAGGGCGCGGGAAAAAAGGCTCAGAACCTGCGGCAATACTAGAAAACGATGCGCGGTCGGCGCGACTGCGAAGGCCATTTGATTTTTAACACGATCGCAAAGGACAGGAGGCTGCTCATGCCCCGTAAGCCGAATTACCGCCTTGAGCGCGCGGAGCGCAATCGGGCGAAAGAAGCCAAAAGGGAAGAAAAGCTGAAACGCCGACAAGAGCGCCTGTCGTCGCGGGCCGGCGAAGAACCGGCTGCCCCCGAAGCTCAAGTCGAGCCGGAGGAGAGGTAACGAGCGCATTTGGATGCGGTGGCAATGGCGGCCGTTGAGACATCGCGCGCCTGGCGGATAAAGCTCCCGCATCATTATCGGCAGCAGACCACCGACATGACCGACAATGTGATTGTTGACTTGACGCCCACCTTCGCCATCGGAAGCGCGTCTACCGCTCAACCGCTTTCTGTTGAAGCGGCGGGAATAGCGGGCTAGAGCGCGACCTTGGCCGGCTACCGTCCCGGCTCTCGCAACGATGTGCCGGATCAGGTGCCGACTGCGAATCGGTACTGCCGGCCGTGCCTCTTGCAGAAACGTGTAATGCGCTCATCGTAGGTGACCAACGGACAAGCGAGTTCGATTGCCGTCGCGATGAGAAGCCGATCCGCCGGGTCGCGGTGCTCGAGGTAATGCAGCTGATAACTGCGCGAAGCGGCCCGGTAGCCCAGCGGCGCCGCCTCGATGCCGGGACGATCCAGGAAGCGCTCGAGCCAGGCTTCAACGGGAAGGTCGAGATCGATCCGTCCGGTGTCGACAAGCAGCGCGATCTCCCAAGCCGTGACCGCGCTTAGGAAAATAGTACCGCCATTCTGCCAGCAGCCGTCGATCAGGGCTCGCGTCGAGGCCCGCAGGTGGTCGTCCCCGCTGTCGAGCCAGAGGACAACGTGTGTGTCGAGCAGAAGACGGTCCGTCACCGCTCGACTTCTCGGCCAGTCTCGGCATCGGGCATGACATCAAGCGCCGGCGCGGTGAGGTCGACGCCTTCGCGCACCCCGACCGAACCGCGATG
>JASHOB010000101.1 GCA_030041335.1 Alphaproteobacteria bacterium
GGCTTGGCCTCGTCACCGAGTGCAAGAATCTCGGGACAATGTTCCCTAAGCCACACGGCAAGGCCGGTGCGAAAGGCATTGATCCGATCCAATGGCACGGGGTCGAGGACGCCGTCGGCAACGGCGCATAACAGGCCGACCTGTTCGCTCAACGACAGCGGCGCGAACTGTCGCTGGCCGAGAACGGCACGAATGCGCCGCCCATGTTCGATCACCCTGCGGGTGCGCTCATCCACCATGGTCCCGAAGCGCGTAAACACCTCGAGCTCCAGAAACTGCGCATATTCAAGCCGTAGACTTTCCGAGAATGCCTTCAGGACCGGAGCCTGCGTTTTGCCGCCGACGCGGGAGACACTCTTGCCGACGTCGACCGCCGGCTTCTGGTCTTCATAGAACAGACGCGGATCGAGATAGATCTGTCCATCCGTGATGGAGATCAGGTTGGTTGGAATGTACGCGCTGATGTTTCCTGCCTGCGTCTCGGCGATGGGCAGAGCCGTCAGCGAGCCCCCGCCGCGTTCCGGCGCTAGCTTCGCAGCCCGCTCCAGCAGCCGCGAATGAATGTAAAAGATGTCGCCGGGGTAGGCTTCTCGCCCCGGTGGCCGGCGCAGCAGCAGTGAGACCTGCCGATAACAGGCAGCGTGCTTGGTCAGGTCATCAAGGATGAGCAGCACGTCACGCCCGCGGATCATGAAATGCTCCGCCATCGCGCACGCCGAATAGGGTGTGAGCCATTGCAGGCCGGGAGCGGCATCCGCTTCGCCAACGACGAAAATGCAGCGTTCCGGCGCACCATAACGGCGCACTGCGTCGATGACGCGCGCAACAGAGGATGTTTTTTGTCCAATGGCGGCATAGACGCAGATCACGTCGCTCGATTTCTGGTTGATCATGGTATCGACCGCGATAGCGGTCTTGCCGGTCTCGCGATCGCCGACGATCAGTTCGCGCTGGCCGCGACCGAGCGGAATCATCGCATCGACTACGAGAAGCCCCGTCGCAAGCGGTTTCGTCACCAGCGCTCGGTCGACGATGACGGGTGCGGACTGTTCAACTGGAGCCAGTTGTATTCCTTCAATCGCGCCTTTGCCGTCGAGCGGCGCGCCGAGCGCATCGACCACGCGGCCCAGCAGGCCCTCGCCGACAGGCACGCACGCCACTTCACCGGTCCCGCGGACAATGCTCCCGGCCGGAATGCCGGTGGTATCGCCCAGCAGGATGCAGCCGATGGCGTCGTCCGAAAGATCGACGGCGAGCCCGCGCACGCCGCCTTCAAAAGTCAGCAACTCATCCAATCGTGCTTGCGGTAGTCCTGCGACGATCGCGACGCCATCGCCAACTTGAAGGACGCGGCCGATATGTTCGAGTTGGGGTGCAAGCCGCAGGGTCCTCAGCCTTTGCCGGCTCTCTTGTGCCCATCCTTTAAGCTCCTCAACGAGACCGGCCATCAGCACTTACCTCGGTCCGCGCCGCCAGGAGCGAACTCTGCCAGGAGAAGCGCAGAATGGCGGTCGGAAAATGCAATTCTGCGCCTGCGATCAGGTCGGGATTGACTTCAAACGTCATGCCGCCGGACAGGCCGAGAGACCGGCGCAACCGCTCCTTCCATTGCTCGGTTGTCGCTGACGGCAGCGTGCAGGCGGTGACGATCGTAAGCGGCGTCCCATCGCCGAGCTGGCGCACCAATGGATCGCGCTCGGCAGGGGAAAGTGCATTCAGATAGTGCTCGATGCGCTCGATCCACGCTTCCGCCCGATATTGCGTCGGTATTTCCGAGAGTAGCCTTTGCGCAAAGTCGGCACCCAGATCGAGCGCTAGCCGGCGAGCCTCGTCCAGCGCCTTCTCGCGCTCCTCGGCGAGGGTCTTGCGAGTCCCATCGATTAGCGCCTGTGCGTCACGCTTGGCCTGCGCCCGGCCCGCCTCAGCCATCTCCTGCGCCTCTACCGTCGCCGCCCCAAGCGTCGCGTCTCGTTCGGTGGCGATGGCTGCGCGGTCTGCCTCTAGGCCGGCAAGCTGCGCCTTTGCTTTCTCTTCAATCTCCTTCGCGGCATCGAACTGCCGCTGCACTTCCGCTTTCCGCGCGTCGATCATGGTGAGCACGGGCTTGTAAAGAAACCGGTGCAGCAGCCAGACCAGAATACCGAAGTTGATGGTCTGGAGCCCTATGGTCCACCAGTCGAGCTTCATCACTTACCGAGCGTAGGGATTGGCGAACAGCAGCAACAGCGCCACCACGAGACAATAGATGGCCATGGTCTCGATCATCGCGAGGCCGACAAAGAGCGTCCGCGATATCGTCCCCGCCGCTTCGGGTTGGCGCGCGATGGCGTCCATTGCAGCTGCAACCGAACGGCCCTCCGCCAGGGCCGGGCCGATCGATCCGATCGAAACGGCGATCACAGCGCCGATGATGGAAATGAGCTTGGGATCCATCGAATCTCCTTATCACTTCGCGACCCTGCCGACGGCAGCGCCGATGAAGACAGTTGCCAGAACGGTGAAGATGTAGGCCTGCACAAGACCGACCAGAATTTCGAGAGCCATGAGCGGGATCGGCACAAAGAGTCCGGCTAGCGCCACGACGAGACCGATGACGAACTCGCCGCTCATGACATTGCCGAAGAGGCGCACCATCAGCGAAAAGGTGCGCGTGATCTCCGAGAGAATGTTGAGCGGCAGCATGATCAGTTTGGGCTCGGCAAAGCTGCGCAGATAGCCGATCAAACCGCGCGCGCGAATCCCGAAATAGTGGACTGAGAAGAAGACAATGAGCGCGAGCGCCGCCGGTGTTTCGATCTTGCCGGTCGGCGCTTCGACGCCGGGGAGGACGCCGGACAGATTCGCGGCAACCAGGAAGATGAACAACGTGCCAATGAGCGACAGGAACTGCCGTGCATCTTCGCGGACCACATCCTCGATCTGACCCATGATGGCTGTGACGATGCCTTCCAACACCGCCTGTCTGCCGTCGGGTAACATAGAAAGACGGCGCGTGACTAATCTGCAGACGAGCGCCAGCACAGCCATAATGATCCAGGTCGTGACCACTGGGCGGGTGATTGCGACGGGACCAAGATGAAAGAGCACCGCGCTCGTCAGCGGCGAAGGTTGCATCAGCCGGCCCTCCTTGGCGCGCGCAGCGCCAGCGCGCGCGCCATCAGGAAACCGGCGAAACCGCCGAGCAACGGCGCTGCTCCGAGTTTCGCGGCGATGAGCAGGAAGCCGATGGCAGCGCCGAAACGTCCGAGTGCGAGACCGATCGGACCATGCCAGCCCCTACCGCCGACAAACAGCGTCACGCTGCGGTTAAGGGCCGCAAAATACAGCAGGCCAAACGGAAGGCCGGCAAACGTCATCATGGCCGTGAGTTCGGCATCAGCTATGAAAATGTCATGGGTCATTCGCTGTGCATCCTCCTCCAGGCAAATGTGCAGCCCGCCGCCAGACCCGCGACGAGCAGACCGAGGGTCCAGAAGATCCCGCTATTGAAGGTCCGGTCGAGCCAGCGGCCGGCAAAGATTCCGAGCAAGGTCGGGACCACGATGGTCCAGCCCAACGCGCCGATCATGGCGAGGTTCTGACCCACCGAACGTTCGCCCTCGCGCTGCCAGCGCTCGCGGCGCTCCTGTCGTTTCCTGACCGCCTGTCGCAGCCGTTCGTGATTTTCCGGTTGCGGGGTCATGACTCGAGCCCTCCCTGCGTCGCGGGACCGACGAGTCGCGGCGCGGACCCGGGACGATCTGGCCGCAGGAATCGGTAAATCTGCCGGATGGCAGCGAGATAGAGGCGTTGGGCATCGGTGTGCGCCGTGACCTCCTCTTCGTTGCGCCGTTGGAAACTCGCGAGCACTTCGGCTTCGAGACGGTGCAGATCATCGTCGGCGACAGCTTCCCGCGTCGCAATCGTGATCGTATTGCCGCCGCTTACCGCAAACATGCCGCCACGCACTGCGATGTGGTGCTCGGCACCGCTCTTATCGCGCCAGCTCACCACCGAGATCGCGAGCGCGGTCAGAAAGTCCGCATGCCCGTGCAGAATGCCGAACGCGCCGGTATCATCCTCGGCGCGCACATGCACGACGTTGTCAGCTTTGGTGACAATCGCGAGGGGCGTGCTGACCGTGAGATTCACGAGGCCGCCTCCGCGCTGGCGCGCTCGCGCGCCCGCGCCTCTTCGAGCCCACCGATCATGTAAAGCGAGCCTTCCGCCCAATCATCGGCTTCGCCGTCGAGTATGGCGCGGCACCCGGCCAGGGTATCGGCAATCTCGACCGTTCGGCCTTCCTTGCCGGTAAAGGCCACAGTGACCATAAAGGGCTGCGTTAAGAACCGCATCAGGCGCCGCGCGCGCTTGACGGCCTGACGATCGACGGCACTGAGTTCCTCGATCCCGAGGAGCGCGATGATCTCCTGCAGTTCGCGGTAGTGGGCAATCGTTTTGCGCACTTCCTGTGCGGTCCGGTAATGCGACTCACCTACCAGGCGCGGATCGAGCAGAGTCGAAGTCGAGGAGAGAGGATCCACGGCGGGATACATCGCCTCGCTGGCCATCTCGCGCGAGAGCACGATGGATGAATCGAGATGGCTGAAGATTTCGGCGACGGCCGGGTCGGTGAAATCATCGGCCGGGACATAGACGGCCTGAATCGAGGTGATCGCTGCACCGGCAACAGACGCGATGCGTTCCTCCAGTTCGGCGATTTCGCTGGCGAGTGTAGGCTGATAGCCGACGCGCGACGGCAGACGCCCGAGCAGACCCGAAACTTCGCCTCCGGCCTGTACCAGCCGGTAGACGTTGTCGATCAGCAGCAGAACATTCTCGTGTTTTTCATCGCGAAAGTGCTCGGCGATGGTCAGGGCCGTCAGACCCGCTCGCCAGCGCGCACCGGGCGGTTCGTTCATCTGCCCGAATACGAGCGCCGTGCGCGCCAATACTCCCGATTCCCTAAGTTCGAGCAGGAGCTCATGCCCTTCCCGCGAGCGCTCCCCGATGCCGGCGAAAACCGAGATGCCGGAGTGACGTTCTACTGTGGTACGGATCAACTCCATGATCAGCACGGTCTTGCCGACCCCGGCGCCGCCGAACATGGCGGCCTTGCCGCCTTTGACGAGCGGCGCGAGAAGGTCGATGACCTTGATACCGGTATGGAAGATTTCCTGAGTGGCGCCGAGGCGATCCAGCGCCGGTGCCGATGCATGAATGGGGCGATAAGGCGTTCCGGCTGGGAGACCCGGACCGCGATCGGCGGGTTCACCAAGAGCATTCAACAGACGTCCGAGCACGGCATCGCCAACCGGTACGCGGATCGGAGCGCCGAGTGCGCGAACAGGCGCGCCACGGCTGAGACCGGCACTGTTGCCCAATGCCACGGCGCGAACCGTCATCGAATCGAGATGCTGTTGAACCTCCGCAATAAGCGGTTCACCTTCAGCGCGCTCGATGGCGATGCTCTCATTGACGGCGGGCAGCACGCCTTCGGAAAACCGGATGTCGACGACCGAACCGTGGATTGCCGTCAGGTTTCCGGTGAGATGCGCATTGTGGGTCACTTCCAGCATCGTGCCGTCGTTTCTTCCTTACGCGCGATCCAATCCTTGGCAGCGGCGGGTTCGGCAAGTCCGAACACGCGGATTTCGCTCGGAACGACGGGGCTGAACGTGGTGATCGCAGCGCGGAGCCAGGCGCTTTCCGAGACCACGGCGAGGCGTGCGAATCGATGCCAGCGCTTGGATCCGAACGCCGCGTCATCGCACAGCGCGTCGCGTTCGTATCCAGAGAAATCCGGACCGTCGAAGCAGGGCATTTATACCGGCTCCTCGGTCATCATCGCTTGGGCGGCCGGTATCAGAACCTTTCGGTAATCCCCGCGGGTGATTTTCCCGACAGCTGCGCTGACGAGCACATCCAGCGTGAGACCCTCGATCAGCTTTAGCATAACGTTTTTCCGGTACCGATAGTGCCCGCCAGCCACAGTCAGTCACAGCGGGGTCTTCGCGTCGTTGATGTGAGTCAAGCGCTCACATTTTGGCGATCAGACAAAAAATGCAATATATTTCAACAAAGTAGGTGGTCGATCCGGTGGAATGGACGCCTATTCAGCAGCTAAATTTGCGGTCGGACGTCGTTTCATCCGCCGCCATATTGTCAATCGTTTTGGGTGAGCATACCGATCCCGCTGGTGCGATCCCCAATGGAGCTAAGGCCCAATGCCAAAATTTCGAACCCTCGACGACATCGACGTACGCGGCAAGCGGGTGCTGCTGCGCGCAGATCTGAACGTGCCTTTCAAAAATGGGTCGTGACCGACACCACCCGGATTGATCGCCTCGCGCCGACGATCGAGGCGCTGCTTGATCAGGGTGCCAAGGTCATCGTGATGTCGCATTTCGGACGGCCACATGGAAAGAGCGATCCCGCCTTTTCCCTCCGGCCTCTGATCGCGCCGTTGAGCCGGGCGATTGGCGGCAGAAGCGTGGTTTTCGCCGAGAATTGCATCGGCGAAGAAGCAAAACGGGTGGTTTCGGCGCTGCAACCAGGGCAAGTGGCGCTTTTAGAAAACCTTCGCTTCCACAAGGAAGAGGAGGCGAACTCGCCCGAATTCGCGCGCGCTCTTGCTGAACTCGGCGATATCTACATCGATGACGCCTTCTCGGCTGCGCATCGGGCCCACGCTTCGATCGATGCGCTGGCGCGGCTGTTGCCGAATGCCGCCGGGAAGCTGATGCAGGCCGAGTTGACCGCTCTGACGGCCGCGCTCGAGACGCCAAGGCGGCCGGTTCTGGCCCTGATCGGTGGTGCGAAGGTGTCGACCAAGCTCAATTTGTTGCGATTCCTAATCGGCAAGGTCGACATGCTCGCGGTTGGCGGAGTGATGGCCAACACATTCCTCTTTAGCGAGGGCCGGCAAATCGGCCGGTCGCTGTGCGAGCGCGACATGGCTGAGAGTGCGCGGCAGACCCTGAGTTTGGCGCATCAGCAGAACTGCCGTGTCGTCTTACCGGAAGACGTGGTTGTCGCGAAGGCAATCGAACCGGGCGTTGCCAGCAGAACGGTGGCGATTGAGATGGTGCCCGGCGACATGATGATTCTTGATCTCGGCCCAAGAACGGTAGCGCGTATTGGCGCGCTCCTCGAGGAGGCGCACACTCTCATCGGGAATGGGCCGCTCGGCGCCTTCGAGACTCCGCCTTTCGATCGCGGGACGGTGGCCGTGGCGGAGAAGGCCGGCAAACTTACGCGCACCGGCAAGCTCCTCAGCGTTGCCGGCGGCGGCGATACGGTCGCCGCTCTCGACG
Source organism: Alphaproteobacteria bacterium (assembly GCA_030041335.1). GTDB lineage: Bacteria > Pseudomonadota > Alphaproteobacteria > ATCC43930 > CGMCC-115725 > JAATGI01. The sequence goes on from JASHOB010000101.1 coordinate 7,296, forward strand.
CCGCAGGCGTCGTTGATCAGCTTTCCTACGTCTCTACGGCGGGTGGGGCATTCCTCGAATTGCTGGAGGGGTGAGCTCCCAGGCGTGGTCGCTCTCGCTCCAGCCGACGGGAAGTAATCGAAAATCCGATGTCCGAGGACGTGCGGAGTTGGAGGAGGGGCAAGCGAGCACGACTATCACGGAGCAGCGCCCCCACTGGATTTCTTTGAGGTATGTCAATGCCGGACCAAGTCCAGATATGCGATCCTAATAAAAATTCACAAAAAGGATCAGGTCATGGTCGTGAATATTGCGATTAATGGGTTTGGACGGATCGGACGCCTTGTCCTGCGCGCGCTGGTTGAGAGCGGCCGTGAGGATATCGTGCCGCTGACAATCAATGACCTCGGCAGCGTCGAGGCCAACGCGCATCTACTGCGCTACGATACGGTGCATGGCCGTTTCCCAGGCGAGGTCTTGGTGGATGGCGACAGCATCGTTGTGCGGTACGGAGGCCGTTCCTGGGGGCCCATGAAGGTAACGGCGGAAAAGGACCCGAGCCGTCTATCCTACAAGGGCGTGGACGTCGCGCTCGAATGCAGCGGCCACTTCACCAAGCGCGAACAGGCCGCTCAGTTACTGAGAGCCGGTGCAAACAAGGTGCTGGTTTCAGCACCGTCCGACGGTGCCGACGCGACCATCGTCTACGGCGTCAATCACGAGGTGCTGACTGCGCAATCGGTAATCGTGTCCAACGCATCTTGCACCACCAACTGCCTCGCCCCGGTCGCAAAAGTGCTGCATGACAGCTTCCGTATCGTGCGCGGCTATATGGTGACGATCCATTCCTATACCGGCGACCAGCACACGATCGACACGCTGCACAAGGATTGGCATCGCGCGCGCGCCGCGGCGGCGAACATCATTCCGACCAGCACGGGCGCGGCTAAATCGCTTGGTCTCGTACTGCCCGAACTGAAGGGGAAGCTCGACGGTACTGCCATCCGCGTGCCGACGGCCAACGTGTCGCTGGTGTCGCTCGACGTCGTGCTCGGTCATGACACGACCAAGGATGCGATCAACGCGGCGATGAAAGTGGCAAGCGAAAGCTCGCTGAAGGGCATTCTCGATTACAACACCGAGCCGTTGGTCAGTTCCGATTTCAATCACAGCCCCGCTTCCGCCACGTTCGATGCATCGCAGACTACCGTGGTCGACGAAGCGCTTTACCGCGTTATGGCGTGGTACGATAACGAATGGGGATTTTCATGCCGGATGCTCGACACCGCCGCCGTGCTCGGCGGACTCTGAAGGCTGGTGCGGGGCTCCTCGGCACGATAATGCCTGCGGCGGATCTGATCGGTCCACAGTCGGGCGCGTGGATCAACGGCATTCCGCGCGCCTGATGAGCGGGCACAGGGGTGCGGCTCGCAAGTCGGCACTTCGCCTCGCCGCCGCGTTCGTCCCCGGCCGCCTTGCAGCGCAGGCGCGGTTCGATTGAGCCATGATCAATGATCGCTTCGAGGCCCACTGATTCCATAACTTGAAAATGAACGGCGACAGCTAAACCAACCTTGAACCGGCTCCATTGAGAGATCAGCCAATCCGCTTTCGGTCAATTTCAGTCGCCGTATGATGCCTGAACCAATGCTGGGTCACCTCATGACGAGCGCGGCGAGTTCGCGGTGATGATTATTCATGTCCTGCCTCGTCTTTCAGTGAGCCGATAGGGAGCGAGCCGTCGCACGGCAGCTTCGATTGCGTTTGGGTCCCTGGCGGGGCTTCGCCGGTCGCGGTCTCGGGGGCTGTGATCGACGCCGGAGTCGCGGCCGTGGCGACATCGTCCAGGAATGTCGCCGCGGGCACGAAGAACAATGATCCGGTCACGGCGTGGCTGATATCGAGTAGCCGGTCGTAATTGCCTGGCGGCTCCCCGACGAACATGTTCTTCAGCATCCGCTCGATCCGGCTGGGGGAACGGGAGTAGCCAATGAAGTAGGTGCCGAACTCGCCCTTGCCGACATCGCCGAACGGCATGTTGTCGCGCAGGATCTCCAACTGCTGACCGCCTTCCTCGATGGTTGTCAGGACGTTGTGCGCAAAGCTGGGCTTTGCGGCATCGTCCAGCTCAATATCCGACAGCTTCTTGCGACCGATGATTTTCTCCTGCTGCTCGACTGGAATCGCATTCCATTTGGCAAGGTCGTGCAGATATTTCTGGACGATCACATAGCTGCCGCCGGCGAAGGCGGGGTCCTCCTCGCCGATCAAGGTGGCGTCGATCGCCGCCTGGGCCACCGGGTTTTCCGTCCCGTCAACGAAGCCCAGCAGGTCACGGTTGTCGAAATACTTGAAACCATGCACTTCATCGGTCACGGAGACCGCGTCGCCAAGCCGCGCGATGATCTGCGTCGCCATCTCGAAGCACAAATCCATGCGTCCGGCGCGGATATGAAACAGAAGATCGCCCGGCGTGGCGGGGGCGTGATGCACGCCGCGGATTTCACGGAAGGGATGCAGCTCCTTCGGCGTGGGCTGACCGAATAGGCGATCCCAGGCGTCGGCGCCAATCCCCATGATGCAGGATAACCCGCCATCGAGCGTGCGGAAGCCGATGCCCCGGACCAGCGCCGAAAGATCCGCGCACAGGCTTCGGATCGCGGCCTTGGAATCTGCCCGGTCATTGAGCGTCGCGACCAGAAAAATGGCGGCGCGGGTTAGCCGGGCATCGACAGCTTGTGGGATTATAGATGGCACACCGGACTCCTTGAGGGTCAATTCGGGAACCGCTGATGTAGAGCGTGAGACCAAGCCCGGTGGGCTACTTGCCCATCGCCAACTTTTCGGATTTGGCCGGTGCCAGCGAGCACCCCACTGTCAATGATAAGACACCAGCAAGCAACCAGGACCACGCGCATTTCTTTAGTTTAACGAAGACGCGTAAGAAGGTGGGAGATGAAGTTTAGTCAAACCGTGCGACGGGGACTGGCCGCAACTATTCTCGTCGTGCCCTGGTCGCGGCGACAGCGGCCCATGCCGACGAAGACTGCAACTCGGGCGCTCCGGGTCACGACCGACCAGACAAAGGTAGCTCAAGCCTGCTGGCGCCAAGAATGCCGCGCGGGACGCTGCGCCGGGAGCGGGCGCCGTCCACCACATCAGGTCCGTGTCAGTCTGCCCACCGGCCCAGGCCGAGTTAGTTTCAACTTGCGCCGCGTAGCAAGAGTAATGCCCCGGACGCCGAGATCACATTCCAGAACCCATCAATCATGGATTCAGCTGGGTGTTGCAGGCCGGTCCTGCTTGTGAGGTCACAACAGCCAGTCGGTATTAAAGGACAATGCCAGGTGTCGGGCCTGGATTGATTTGCCCTGCCGTCGGAGTTCGTTGCCCATTGTCGACGGCGAGCGATGCCGTTCTCCCATTCAATGGTGTTGGGATACATCTACCCCTGGGGCGCTATCCGGCATTGAACAATGCCAAGCGAGAGCGAGCCGCCTCCTTCACCGCGTCCACTGCGAACGGCAGTATCTTATAAGGGACAACTTCGTCAGGCTGTTTGCTGAGGCCCTCCTCCAAGCCGCGTCTCCATGCAACCCGTAGTTCTGTGTTGATGTGGATGATATTGATTCCCGCGCGGATCGCTTTTTGCAGATCTTCATCATCGGTCCCCGATCCCCCATGGAGTGTAAGCGGTGCTTGCACGGCATT
>JASHOB010000102.1 GCA_030041335.1 Alphaproteobacteria bacterium
GCCCTGGTCGCACTGGCCGCGCCTCTGTTGGCGCCTTACTCGCCCGATGCACAGAGGCTGGCCCAGCGTCTGCAGCCGCCAAGCCCGGCCTACTGGCTCGGCACCGATGAACTTGGCCGCGATATTCTGTCGCGGTTGATTTATGGCGCGCGCGTCACTCTCGGCATTGTCGCGCTGGTGTCCGTGGTGACCGCGCCGATTGGCCTCGTGCTCGGATGTGCCGCCGGCTATTTGGGGAGATGGGTCGAGATCGGGCTGATGCGCGTGACGGACGTGTTTTTAGCGCTGCCGCGGCTGATCCTGGCGCTCGCGTTCGTCGCGGCACTCGGGCCGGGGATCGAGAATGCGGTGCTCGCCCTCGCCATCGTTTCCTGGCCGCCTTACGCCCGTGTCGCGCGCGCCGAGACACTGGCGTTGCGGAACGCCGAGTTCATCGACGCGGTCCGGCTCGCGGGGGCGTCGAGTGGACGCATCATTCTGCGTCACCTCATGCCGCTTTGCCTCCCCTCGGTGATCGTACGCATGAGCCTCGACATGGCGGGCGTGATCCTGACCGCCGCGGGCCTCGGCTTCCTCGGCCTCGGCGCGCAGCCGCCCACCGCCGAGTGGGGCGCGATGATCGCGACCGGCCGGCAATATATGCTTGATCACTGGTGGGTCGCGGCGATGCCGGGCATCGCCATCGCGATACTGAGTCTCGCCTTCAACCTTTTGGGCGACGGTTTGCGCGACTGGCTTGACCCGAAGCAGCGATGACCAACCTGCTTGCGCTCGATGACGTCCGTGTCCGGTTCAGGGAACACGAAGTCTTACACGGTGTTGGCCTCGTCATGGGTCGCGAGCGTATCGGCATTGTCGGCGAATCCGGCGCCGGCAAATCGATGCTTGGCCGCGCTGTCATCCGGCTACTGCCGCCCGGCGCCACATTGTCCGGCATCGTCGCGTTCGACGGCGTCACGCTCGATGACCGGAACATCGGCGCCAGGCGTGGCCGGCGCATCGCGTTGATCCCTCAAGATCCGCGTTTCTCGCTGAACCCGGCCATGACGGTCGGTGACCAGATCGCCGAGGTATTGCGCGTTCATCGCCGGCTCGCCGCAGGCGACGCCAGACGTGAGACGTTGCGGCTGCTCAATTCCGTCCGCATGCGCGATCCCGAGCTCGTCTCCAAACGCTACCCGCATCAGCTCTCCGGAGGCATCGGGCAGCGCGCGATGATCGCCATGATGCTGGCGCCCGATCCCGACCTCCTGATTGCGGACGAGCCGACTTCCGCCCTCGACGCGAGCGTCGCCGGCGGCATTCTGGCGTTACTGGACGCCGAGGTCACTCGGCGTCAAATGGGCATCATCTTGATCAGCCACGATCTCGATCTGGTCGCGTCTTTCTGCGACCGGGTGCTGGTGATGAAAGACGGGGAAATCGTCGAGAAGCTGCGCGCCTCTCAACTCGCCAATGCGCAGCACCCCTATACGCGCCAGCTCCTGGCCGCGCGACTGAGGCTCGAGAAATGATCGCCGCCCGGACGCTGATTGCCAGACATGGCGGCCACCGCGTCATCGGCAATCTTTCCCTCGATGTCGCGGACGGCGAATCCTTCGGGGTCGTCGGTGAATCGGGATCAGGCAAGTCGACGCTGCTCCGTGTCATCGCGGGCCTGCATCGAAACTGGAGCGGCGAGCTTGCCATCGCGGGGCAGAGGCAGAACCGCGATCGTCCTCGCGGCTTTGGCCGCGTGGTGGAGATGGTGTTTCAGGATCCCTACGGCTCGCTCCATCCGCGTCAGACGGTCGACCGCGTCCTGGCCGAACCCCTGCTGGTCCAGGGTTTTGGCTATGATTCCTCCCGCATCGTCGGCGCGTTGCGCGACGTCGGACTGGATGCGAGTCACCGCTTCCGCTATCCGCATCAGCTCTCGGGCGGTCAGCGTCAGCGCGTTGCCATCGCGCGGGCGCTGATACTGCGACCGAAATTATTGCTGCTCGACGAACCGACATCGGCGCTCGACGCCTCGGTGCAGGCCGAAATTCTGGCGCTCCTTCGTCGGCTCCGAGAACAGCACGGCATGACCTTTGTTCTCGTCAGTCATTCGCTCGCGGTGGTCACGACAATGTGCGAGCGCGCCGCCGTCATGCATGAAGGCAGATTTGTCGAAGAAGTCGTGGTCGACGATCTGCGCGACGGCAATTTGCGCGACGCCTATGCCCGCGAACTTTTCGCAGCGAGCCGCGGCTTTCGTCGCGCCGGCTGATGCCAGCGTCGCTGGAGCCGCGCGCGGTTGGCGGCAAGCCAATAGAGCGCGACGACACAATGCGCATTGTCGATTTTGCCCGACTGCACCAGCCGCATTGCCTGGCGAACCGACAGGACGAGGACGCGGATGTCCTCCCCCTCATCGCGATTGCCATGAATGCCGTCGGCGCGGGCAGAATCGACGCGTGCGCAATAGAGCGACACCAGTTCGGTCAGGCCGCCGGTACTGGGTAGGATGCGGTGAATCGGTACCAACTCGCCCGTGATACGCAACCCCGCCTCTTCCTGCGCCTCGCGACGCGCCACCGCTTTTTCGCTTTCGCCGTGGCGATCCGCCAACCCGGCAACCGGCTCGATCTGCCAGCCGGAACGACCGGCCAGCATTGCCGGCAAGCGGAATTGCTCGATCAACACCACCCGATCGCGGGCAGGGTCATAAAGCAGCAAAGCCACCGCCGAGCCGCGATCGAGCACTTCGCGGGTGACGATGTCGCTCCAGCCGCCGGCGAAGAGCCGGTGCCGGAAGCGATACTTGTCCAACCGGAAATGGCCTTTGTAGAGCCTTGTTTTTCCAAGGATTTTTACATCCGCACGATTCATTTTAGGTGGCGTCCTTGACTTCGATATTATTTCGACATATCTTAATCTCGTTATATCGAAATAGGAGATCTGAATGTTTCATCATCACCGCATGGGTTTGGGCTACGCCGACCATCTCGGCCGCCGTCACGCCCATGGATTTTTTGGCTATCGGCACGGGCATTGGCGCGGCGCGCGCTCCGGCCGGTTCTTCGATCACGGCGATCTGCGCTATCTCATTTTGAAGCTGATCGCGGAAAAGCCGCGTCACGGCTATGAACTGATCAAGGCCATCGAGGAGCAATTCGGCGGTGCCTACAGTCCGAGCCCCGGCGTGATCTATCCGACCCTCACGATGCTTGAGGATTTGGGCTACACGGTCGCAACCGTTGAAGGCAATAAGAAGCTCTACACCATTACGCCCGAGGGCCAAGCGTTTCTCGAGCAGAACAAGGCGCAGGTCGACGCCGTGTTCGCCCGGCTGAAAGAGGCGGGTCAAACCTTCGGCGGCGGCCGCGCGCCTGAAATACGCCGCGCCGTTCATAATCTGCGCCTTGCTTTGGCGGCCCGCCTTGGCCGCGGCTCGTTGACACAAGAGCAGGTCCTCGCCGTCGCCGCCGTCCTCGACAAGGCCGCCGCCGACATCGAGCGGATCTAGGGCCTGAGTATTTTTCCCGGGTTCATCGTACCGCCGGGATCGATGGCATCCTTGACCCGGCGCATCAAGGCGAGCTCAAGCGCCGGGCGGTAATGCACCAGTTCGTCGACCTTGAGGCGGCCGATGCCGTGTTCGGCGCTGATCGAGCCGGCCATGTCGGCGACGATGTCGTGGACGACGCGCGCGAATTCGTCCCAGCGGGCCAGGAACTGCTCGCGGTCGGCACCGACCGGCTCGCACAGATTGAAATGCACATTGCCGTCGCCGACATGGCCGAAAGCGATCGGGCGGATGCCCGGCAGCCGCTCGGTCACGGCTTCGGTGGCCCGGGTAATGAAGGTCGCGACCCGGCTTACCGGCACCGATATGTCGTGCTTGATGCCGCCCCCTTCGAATTTCTGCGCCTCGACCAACCCCTCGCGGAGGCGCCAGAAGGCACGCGCCTGCGCGGTCGAAGAGGCGATGGCGCCGTCGGCGATCAGGCCTGCCGCCATGGTCTCGGCGAGAAAATCTTCAAGGGCCACGCGCAAGCCGCCGTCCTTGCGGCTCGACGACACTTCCATCAGCACGTACCACGGCCGCGGTTTCGCCAGCGGATCGGTGATGCCCGCGATATGCTTGATCGCGAGATCGAGGCCGATGCGCGGCATCAGCTCAAAAGCGGTGAGCTGATCGCCGCTCGCCTCGCGCGCCCGGGCGAAGAGGGCCATCGCGTCATCGACTCTCTCGAGACCCAAAAACGCGGTCTCGATTTCGCGCGGCCGCGGAAACAGTTTCATCGTCGCGGCCGTGATGATGCCGAGCGTGCCCTCGGCGCCGATGAAGAAATGCTTCAGCGAGTAGCCGGTATTGTCCTTGCGCAGACCGCGCAGCCCATTCCAAACCTGACCATCCGGCAGCACCACTTCGAGACCGAGGCAGAGGTCACGGGCGTTGCCGTAGCGCAGCACCGCGATGCCGCCCGCATTGGTGGAGAGGTTGCCGCCGATCTGGCACGAGCCCTCGGCGCCAAGGCTCAGTGGGAAGAGTCGATTGACGGCCTCCGCTGCCTTTTGCACATCCGCAAGAATGCAGCCGGCCTCGACGGTGATGGTGAAATCGACCGGATCGACGTGGCGAACGCGGTTCATGCGTCCGAGCGCGATGACGACCGACCGGCCGTCCTCCGCCGGCACGGCGCCACCGCACAGGCCGGTATTGCCGCCCTGCGGAACCACCGGCACACCGGCGGCCGCGCAAAATTTGACGATTCGAGCGACCTCGGCGGTGGTCCCGGGCCGCAGCACAATGGGCGTGGCACCGTGGTAGAGGCCCCGCTGCTCGAGCAGGTAGGGCGCCAATTCGGCAGGATCGTCGATGTAACCGCGTGGCCCGACGATCTCTTTCAGCCCGTCGACGATGTCAGGCGCCGATCCGTCCACGAAAATCTCCTTCAGCCCCTTTTACAACCGACGCACCGCGCCGCAACCGGTCGTTGATGGCGACGCCGAGCCCAGTCTCGGGGATAGTGCTGACCGCAATCCCAATATGGGGCGTGCGGTCGAGTTTGCGCAGATACGCGAAAAGATTTGCGGCCGCCTCGGTCAAATCGCCGCGGGGCGAGAGATTGAGCGTCGCCGCGACATCCTTCGGCCCGAAGCCGAGCCATGCCTCGCCGGCATCGGCACTGGTCGCGCCGAGCCGCAAGGGCAGGGTCGGGGCATAGTGTCGGAGCGACATGCCGGGCGAGCGAACCGCGACATTGCCGGGCGCCGATAACGGCCCCACAATCTTGCTCAATTGTTCGGTCGTGATGGCGCCGGGCCGCAGGAGGAGCGGTTTTGTCTCGGTGAGATCGAGCACGGTCGATTCAATGCCGACGGTGGTTGGCCCGCCGTCGAGTATCGCGGCGATGCGGCCGGCAAGCTCCGCCAAGACATGGTCTGTGGTGGTCGGACTGAGATGGCCCGAGCGGTTGGCGCTTGGCGCGGCCACCGGTCGGCCGACGGCACGCAGCAAGTTCCGGGCAATGGGAAGCGCCGGTACGCGCACCGCGAGCGTATCAAGGCCGGCGCCGGCGAGCAGTGACACGGCGCAATCGCTCCGCCGCGGCAACACCAGCGTCAGCGGTCCCGGCCAGAATTGTCGCGCCAATGAATCTGCCCGCTCATCGAACTCCACCAGCGTGCGCGCGGCGTCCGCATCGGGTACATGGGCGATCAAAGGATTGAAGCTGGGCCGTTCCTTCGCGGCGAAAATGGCGGCGACAGCCAAGTCATTGGTTGCATCGCCGCCGAGCCCGTACACGGTCTCGGTCGCAAATGCGACCAGCTGCCCGTCACGCAGTCGTTCGGCCGCGCGTGCAATTTCCGCCGGCTTCAGAATGTCCGTCAGTCTCGTCCCCGGGCGACAAAACCGGCATTGCGGAACTCGGGCTTGCCGTAAGTGAGAGGTGTCCCCTCGAGCGTCGAGACGCTGCCGCCCGCCGCTTCGAGGATCGCTTGTCCGGCGGCGGTGTCCCATTCCATGGTCGGGCCGAAGCGGGGATAGATGTCGGCCTCGCCGGCGGCGAGCATGCAGAATTTGATGGCGCTGCCCGAGACGGTTCGAACGGCACCGGGTAGCTTCGCCACAAATTCGGCGATGCGCGGCGAATTGTTGTGGCTGCGGCTATGCACGACCACGGCGCCCTGCGCCGGCACCCGCCGGGCGGAAACCGCCTCGAAACCGCCCGCGATGCGACGCCGAGCGGTGCCCGGTCCGGCGGCGGCATAAAGCAGGTCGAGCGCCGGGGCATAAACCACGCCCAGGACGGGCAGGGCGTTCTCGATCAGGCCGATATTGACGGTGAACTCGCCGTTGCGCGCCACGAATTCCTTGGTGCCGTCGAGCGGATCGATCGCCCAGAACCGAGACGGCGCGGCCTGCGACGAACCGCGCCGCGCCGTGCGTTCCTCGGCAATTGCGGCAACGCCGGGCGCCTCGCGCTCCAGCATCGTCAGGATCGTGGCCTCGGCGATCTCGTCGGCGAGCGTCACCGGCGACTGATCGTCCTTCCGGCGCACGACGAAATCCTCGGCATAGACCGACATGATCTGCGGTCCCGCCCTGAGGGCCGCCGCGATCGCAAGATCCAACAGCGCGTTCTTGTCGCTAGCGTCCATCATCCCGCATGGGACTGCCGCGCATCAGCGATCGCCTTTTTCAGCTCGTCGAGGGTCATGGCCCCCGGATAGAGCTTGTCCGCGATAATGAACGACGGCGTGCCGCTGATGTTGACGTCATCGGCGAGCGCATAGTCTTTTTTGATCAGCGCCTCGATCGCGGGCGCGGTCATGCCCGCCTTGGCCCGGGCGACGTCGATGCCGACCGATGCGGCTACCTTGTCGACAACGGTTTCATCGATCTGGCCCTTGGTATCCATCATCGCGCGATGAAAAGCGTCATATTTGCCTTGGGCGCGCGATGCCAGCGCCATTTTGGTCGCGTATGTCGAGGCGGCGCCGAGAATCGGAAATTCCTTGTAAACGACGCGCAAGTTGGAATCGCTCTCGAGCAGGCTCTCGAGCGCGGGTTGGACCATTTTACAGTAGGGGCAGCGGTAATCGAAGAATTCGACCACCGTGACATCACCGTGGGGGTTGCCGCCGATCTGCGATTCGGGATCGTTATAGAGCTCGTTGTGGTGGGCGCGAATCGTCTCGTCGCTGTGCGCCACCTTGTCGGCCTTCTCCTTGTCGGCGGCGGCCGCGATGGCGTCCATCAGGATTTCCGGATGCTGCGCCAGATAGTCGTGGATGATGCGCTCGACCTCCTTGGTCTGGGCCGGTGTCAGGACGTCGGCGGCACGTGCGGCGGGGATGCAGACGGCCGCAAGGCACAAGGCCAGGAGCAGGCGGTGCATCATTGGTCGGCGTCGCGTTTGGCCTCGTCGGCGATGTCCTGGGCGCGCTGCCGCGCGGGACCGGGGGGCAGCATTTTAGCTGCGCGGAGCGCCTCGTGACGCGCCATGTCGTGATCGCCCATCGACGCACCTTGTTCGGCGAGGGCAAGCGAGGCGAGCGCCAGATTGTTGGTCCGGCCATAGACGATCGCAAGCAATCGCCAGGCCTCCGCGTTTTGGACCTCCTGGCGGGTCACTTCTTCGAGATTACGGCGCGCGTCTGCCAATAGTTTTGGATTTTCAGTCTCAATCTCGACTTGCGCCAGTTCGGTGCGCAACAACATCGAACTCGGATAGAGCATGCTTGCCTCGCGATAGGGTCCGACCGCCTCGGCGACCCGGCCGTTCTCGAACAGCATCTGCCCTTTGAGCTCGGCGTAATAGGGATTGTTCGGGAAGTCGTGGATCAGACTCTCGATCGCCGGCAGCGCATGGCCCAGATCGGGAATGCGGTAATAGGCGATGGCGCGGGCATAACGCGCGATCTCCGACGTGTCGCTCTCGGGATACTGGTTCAATGTCGTCTGCGGGTCTTGCAGGAAGCCCGCGAGCTTCGCCTTCATGAGCCGTAGCATTTCGACGGACGCGGGCGAGTCGGGATTGTTGGAATAGGGCGAGTTTTCGACGTGCTCGCGGACATATTCGACGCGCTGCTCGGTCAGCGGGTGGGTGCGCAGATAGGGGATTTCCTTCTGGCCGGAAAGGAACTCCGATTGCTGCAGAATCTCGAAGAACTCGAGTAAACCTTTTGCCGATTGATGGGTGCGGTCGAGAAAGGTCAGGGCCGCCTGGTCGGCGCGCGCTTCCTGCTCGACGGAATACTGAAGCCAGGCCCGCTCGGCGACGCCGGATGCGCCGAGCAGCGCCGCGCCGCCGGCGCCGCCGGTCACGGCCGCCAGGGCGAGACCAAGCGCCATCGCCGCCATGCCCTCATACTCGGCCTGGCGCATGGCCTCCTCCGAGCGCGCGATATGGCCGCCGGCGATGTGGCCGGTCTCGTGCGCCATGACGCCGACGAGTTGATTGGGCCTCTCGGCGCGCATGATGGTGCCGACATTCATGAAGATATTTTGGCCGCCGGCGACGAAGGAATTGAGCTGCATGTCGTTGATCAGGTAGATGTGGAGCGCCGAAGGATCGAGCCCGGCCGCGCGATAGACCGGGCTCTCGAAGGCCGTGAGATCGCTCTCGATCTCCGCGTCGCGCAACATCTGAATGTCCTGTGCGCGCGCCTGCGGCAACGCCAGGAGAATCGCGGTGCCGGCCACCGCCATCCGTTGCGACCATGATGCGGGGAGCGATCTCATTCCGCCGCGATCATAAGCCGGTTCGACGTCCGATATCTACCCTGCTCCGCGTCGACGCCACCAGCCGCGGCGCGGCGGTCCTGCGGGTTCCGAGTCGGGCTGGGGCTGCGGTTGGGGCGCCGGATCTTGTCGCAACGCGGTCTCCGGCGCAGACGGCTCGGGCATCGCGGCACTCGGCAGTTCGGCGGCGACGTCGATATCCTGATCGGCGCCGGCATCGCCCAACACCTCGGTGTCCGTCGCCTCCATTACCGGCGCCAGCGCCACGGCGATCGGTTCGCCCGCGTCGGGCATCGCGGCCAGTAGCACATCGGGCGCAGCACTGGCGCCTGGTTCGCGTCGCCGCCTGCGGCCACCACGCCGTCCCCGGCGCCGTCGCTTGCGGTCTCCGCGACCTTCGTCTTCGGGATGCCCCGGGGGCGCTTCGCCGTCGGCGGCTCCTGCTGCAATCGGCAGATCGCTCTCTTCCGATTCATCGCCTGGCGATGGCGGCGCTTCCGGCGGCGTCCGCTGCTCGAAGTTCCGCTCGCCGTGCTGGCGGCGTTGACGATGGCGGCGATGGTGACTGCCGCGCTCGGCTTGAGGTGCTGGCGGCGCGGCTGCTTCCGCTTCTTCTTCCTCTACCGCGAATACTGGTGGACCGGCGACGGACACCGGCTCGACGATACCGAGCGCGTCGCTGTCGCTTTCGTCCTCGCCGACGGTCTCTTCTTCTTCCTCCTCGATCGGCAGCGGTAACGTCGCTGCCGGCAACGCCGCAATTTCCTCCGCTGTCAGGGAGCGCCCGCGATCGAGCCGGAACGCCGGCGGCACCAGCGTTTCGTCGCGCTCGATGGCGATGCGGAAGCCGTAGCGCTTTTCGTTTTGGGTCAGTGCTTCGCGCTTCTGGTTCAACAGATAAATCGCGACGTCGATCGGAACGGCAACGCTGACTTCGGCCGAGCGGCGCCGCATTCCTTCTTCTTCAATCGCACGCAGAATGTGAAGCGCGGTGGATTCCGTGGAGCGGATATGACCGGTGCCACCACAATGCGGACAGGGTTCAGTCGATGCTTCGAGAAGCGACGGTCGCAGCCGCTGGCGCGACAGCTCCATGAGGCCGAACGGAGAGATGCGGCCGATCTGGATGCGCGCCCGGTCGTAGCGCATCGCATCCTTGATGCGGCGCTCGACTTGCGCATTGTTGCGACCCTCTTCCATGTCGATGAAATCGACCACGATCAGTCCGGCAAGATCACGCAACCGCAATTGTCTTGCGACCTCCTCGGCGGCCTCGAGATTGGTCTTGAGGGCCGTCTCCTCGATATTGCGCTCGCGCGTGGCGCGCCCCGAATTGACGTCGATCGCGACCAGTGCCTCTGTGGGATTGATGACGATGTACCCGCCGGAACGCAGCTGAACGACCGGTGACAGGATCGCGTCGATCTGACCTTCAGCCTGATAGCGGTGGAAAAGCGGCACCGAGGGATCGCGATACAGTTTCACCCGCTTGGCATGGCTCGGCATCAGCATTTTCATGAAGTCTTTGGCGGCGCGATAGCCCTCTTCGCCGGCGACGATCACCTCTTCGATGTCACGCGAATAGAGATCGCGGATCGATCGCTTGATCAGATTGCCTTCCTCGTAAACCAGCGCCGGCGCCGTCGATTTGAGCGTCAGGTCGCGGATCTCATCCCAGAGCCGGAGCAAATATTCGAAGTCGCGCTTGATTTCGGGCTTCGAGCGTTCACTGCCGGCGGTACGCACGATCACGCCCATGCCGTCGGGCACCTGGAGGTCGCTCATCAGATCCTTGAGGCGGCGACGGTCCTGGAGCGAGGTGATCTTGCGTGACACGCCACCGCCGCGCGGCGTGTTCGGCATCAACACGCAATAACGGCCGGCGAGCGACAGATAGGTCGTCAGCGCGGCGCCCTTGTTGCCGCGCTCTTCCTTGGTGACCTGCACCAACATGATCTGTCGGCGCTTGACGACTTCTTGAATCTTATAGTGGCGATGTGAACGAAAGCGTGGCCGCGGTGCCTCTGCCTCCTCGCCTTCACCGTCATCGCCGCCGACGGTTTCAAGCATGTGCACGACTTCGATCTGTTGCGGCGTCTCGCTCAACGGCGCGGCGTCGCTTTCCCCCGACGCCGCAATATCGAGAACGGGGGGCGTCTCCTCGACCACAGGCGACGACGCGTCCGTCGCGTCGCTTGCCGCGGCCGGCGCGTCATTCGCCGCCTCCGCCTCAGACCGCGGCGGTTCGGGGTCGACCAGCGGCGCAACCGCGATATCGGCTACCTCTCGTTCGGTCGTGTCCGGTTGAAGCGTGTCATAAATTACATGGTCGCTCGAAGCGGCGGCAGATGCCGGCGCGACCACCGCTTGCGCTTCGGGCGCGGCAGCCTCGACGCCCGGCTCACTGCCCGGTTGGCCGCTCGTCTCAGTTTCAGCGCTGGCACCGGTTTCGATTTCGGCGCCGGTAAACGCCGCGGTTTGCGTTTCCCCGGTCTCCGACTCCGCTTCCGATTCGCCGTGGCTGCGGGGTTCGTAGACCGATTTGAACGCAGCCCGGTCGCTGACGGGGATGCGGTAATAGTCGGGATGGATTTCATTGAAGGCGAGGAAACCGTGACGGTTCCCGCCATATTCAACGAACGCTGCCTGCAGCGACGGTTCGACGCGGGTCACCCGCGCGAGGTAGATATTGCCCTTGATCTGCCGCTTGCCGGCGGCTTCGACATCGAACTCTTCAAGCCGATTGCCATTGAGAATGGCGACCCGAATTTCTTCGGGATGCGCTGCGTCGATCAGCATGCGTTTTGACATGGTGCAAAGCTCCGGACCGCGCGTCTGCGCCCCTCGCGATTAACGGGGGAGGCGCGGTCGATGTGTAGGAGCAGCGGGCGGCGCCTCGATATGGTCGGACTGCGATGTGGCTCTCTCTAGCCATCAGAAAATACATGGAGGCAGCGACCGGCCCGGCTGCAAAAGGTTGTCCAAAGTGAACGGCTCGAGCAACGACGGCGGAAACCGGCGGTGCGTCAGCGACGCCCCATGCCGAAGAATTCCCGCTTCCGATGCCGCCGACAGGGCTCAAGCCTTGCCGGCCGCCGTGGTGATTCGCCCCATAACATAACAATCGTTGGCCGATATGCAAACTACCTGAATGCCGGCATTACCTGTTCGGCAAACAGGGCAACCGAATGCGCCGCTGCCGCGTAGGGGATCGTGCCGAACGCCATGTCGCAGACAAAATAGGTAATGCCGGTCTGCTCCACGAGCGAACTGATATAGCGGCGCACCGTCTCCGGGGTTCCGGCCACGCCCATGCCCATGCCCTGAAGCGCGTCGAATTCATCCGGATAGATCATCTTGATCGGAAATTCGATGCCGCCCCATTCCCACAGGAAGGCCATATAGTGACGCCACGAGCGGTAGGCGGCGCCGGCAATGTCGCGCGCTTTGGCGTCGGTCTCGGCCACCACGACATGGCGGAACACGCCCATGAGCGGCATGCCGGCGCCGCCGCCCTGTGCCTGCCATTGCGCGCGATAGGCATCGGTCAAGGCCCGCACGCCGGCATTGGGAATGAGCGTCACGACGTGGCCCTTGAGACGCGCGGCGTCGGCGGCGCGCGCCGGCTCCACCGGCGCGAACCATAAGGGCGGATGGGGCCGCTGCAGCGGTCGCGCCGCGATGCGCACGTTCCTCAACTGGTAGAATTTGCCGTCGTGATCGAGGATGTCGCTGTCGAGCGCCTTAAGGATCACCTCGGTCGCTTCGCGATTGCGCTGCGGAGCGGTTTCCGGATCGACGGCATAGGAGGCGATCTCGATTGGCGAGGCACCTCGACCTAGTCCCAGTTCCAGCCGACCGCCACTCATGTGGTCGAGCATCACCACTTCCTCCGCGAGCCGCAGCGGGTGATACATCGGGGTGACATAGAGCAGCGGCCCCAAGCGCAGCCTCCGGGTGCGCTGTATGGCCGCGGCAAGAAACACACTGGGCGATGGCGCCATGCCGAGCGGCGTCGAATGATGCTCGGCAATGTGATAGGAGCGGAATCCGACGCGATCGTATTGTTCGATCAGCTTGAGCCGGCTTTCAAAGAGATCGGCCAGCGATACGCCATTGTCGTCGAGATGGTCGAAGATCCCGAATTGCAGCGCCATCGCGCTCCCCTGCTAGTCGATGGCGACTTGAATCTCGTCGCCGTTGAGCCTGATCGGAAAAGTCTTGATGTCTTCTTCGGCGGGCGGTTCGAGCGCCTTGCCGGTCTTGATGTCAAAGCAGCCGGCATGCAGTGGGCACACGATCTGGCCACGCTCGACGAAACCGTCAGACAATTGTGCGTAGGCATGCGAGCAGACATTGTCCGTCGCGTAATATTCGCCATCGAGATTGTAGAGGGCGATTTCCTGCTTGCCGACCTTTACGCCCTTCACCTGGCCAGCGGGCACATCGGCGCGGCGCGCGACCGTGACCCAGTTCGTTGCTTCGCTCATGGCCGCATCTTTGCCGGGCGCCGGCGGATTTGGCAACTCCGTTTGCGTCAAACCGGTGCCGACACGCAAGCGTCGTCGATTGGCGGGATGCGAAAAACCATCAGCGCCGCGGCAAGAGAGCGCTGGTCACCCCGTCACCCGGGAGCAGAACGCGATGATGGCATCGGCGATGCGCGTCTCAAGCCCGGATTCGAGCCCGTGCCCCATACCCGGGACGAGCTGCAGCTCAGCGCCCGGGATCGTCGCGGCCGTGTCCTTGCCGGCCTCGACCGGGATCAACGGGTCATCTAGGCCGTGGATTACCAACGACGGCACACGGATCCTTTCCAGGCGCTCCACGCGGCTGCCGCTATTGAGAATTGCTGCGGTCTGCCGGGCGATGCCTTGCGGGTAGTAGCATCGGTCGTAGCTTGCCTCGACCTGCTGACGCAAAATCGCTTCCTCCTCGGGAAAGCCAGGGCTGCCGATGACGCGGCGGGAATGCATGATCTGTTCGATCACCGTTTGCCGCGTGCTATTTGCCGGCGCGGTCATCAGCGCCATGAAGGCCTCGGGTTTGCCCGGCGGCAAGCTGGGGCGTCCCGAAGTGGACATGATTGATACCACGCTTAATGTCCGGTCGGGATGGTCTGCGGCGATGATCTGCGCGATCATCCCGCCCATCGAGACACCGACGATGTGCGCACGCGCGATGCCGACCGCGTCGAGCAAGCCGACGCCGTCGTTGCCCATGTCGGCGAGCGTGTAGGGCGCTTCGACCGGTTCGCCCCGCATCGCGCGCTGAAACAACTCGGCCATGTTCGGCTCTCCGCCCTCGGGAAATTTGGTCGAGAGACCGGTATCGCGATTATCGTAGCGCAACACGCGAAAGCCGGCGTTCGCCAACCTCTCGCAGAACGGTTCGCGCCATCCCGTCAGTTGCATGCCCAAACCCATGATCAATAGAATGGCGGGCGCATCGCGACCGCCGAATTCGTCGTACGCAATCTCTATTCCGTTCGCCTTGGCAAAGGGCACCGCTACCTCCTGATGGCCAGAAACCAATATCTCACTATACCACGCGTCATCGGTCATCGTGGTGCTGCAGGGCGGGCGCCGGAGAATAGTTTGGCCGGGTTCCGCCGTGCCGCGGCGCTCGGTTGCCGATGGGTCGAGTTTGACGTGCGGCTGAGCAGCGATGGTCACCCGATCGTATTCCACGACAAGACGCTCGAGCGCATGACGGGCCAAACCGGCGAGGTATCGGCGATGCCGCTCTCGGCACTGCTCAAATGCAAGGTCGCGGGCGCGCCAATTCCGACATTGGAAGGCGCGCTTGCTGAACTGGGCGCGTTGGGGCTCGGCGCCAACGTCGAGATGAAGGCCGAGGCGGGGGACGAAGCCGCACTCGCTGCCAGCGTGGCTGCAGCCATCGCTCGCGGGCCGCCGCTGCCGTTGCTGGTGTCGAGCTTCTCGCTGCCGGCGCTCGCGGCCCTGTTCCGGGTTGCCCCAGAGCTCCCGCGCGGCGTGCTGACGGAAAGATTGATGACCAACTGGCGCGATGCGCCACAGCGCGTCGGCGCCGCCGCCCTCGTTTGCAATCATCAAACATTGCACCGTTCCGCGGTGCGGGCGGTGCAGGCTGCAGACTTCTTGCTGGCGACCTATACGGTGAATGATCCGGACCGGGCCCGAGAGCTATTCGCGTGGGGTGTGGACAGCGTCATCAGCGACGTGCCCGATGCGATCATGGCGCAGCGATCAGGCTAGATCAAAGAGCAGTATTTCGGCGTCCGTGTCGGCTCCAACCGCTATCGTCGGTTCGGTTTCAATCGCGGCGCCGTCGCCCTCGCGCATCTCGGTGCCGTTGAGCGCGACGATGCCGCGGGCGACCTGCAGCCAGGCGCCGCGCCCTGGCGCTATTTCGCGGGCGATCTCTGCGCCCGGCCTGAGTTTCGCTGCGAAGAGGCGGGCGTCCTGATGGATGGTGACTGCAGCGCCCGCGGCCTTGGGTGCCGCGAGCTCGGTCCACTCGTTCATACGGTCGCCGAGCGCGAAACTCTTCTGCTCGTAGCTTGGTTGGAGGCCGCGCTCGCTCGGAATGATCCAGATTTGCAGGAAATGCACGGGGGCGTTCTGTGAATGATTGAACTCGCTGTGTGTGATGCCGGTGCCGGCGCTCATGCGCTGCAGCTCCCCCGGCCGTATCACCGTGCCGTTGCCGATACTGTCCTTATGCGCGAGCGCGCCCGACAAAACATAGGTGAGGATGTCCATGTCGCGATGGCCGTGCGTCGGAAATCCGCCTCCGGGGATGACGCGGTCTTCGTTGATCACGCGCAACGTCCGGAATCCCATCTGTGTCGGATCGCGATAATCGCCGAATGAAAAACTGTGGCGGCTATCGAGCCAACCGGTCTCGGTCCGGCCACGCGCCATACGATCGCGGAACCTGATCATGCCACCCTCCCCAGCGATACCTCGCCAATAAATGGCGCGTGGCAGCCGGGGGGACAAGATCGACGCAATCGCGGACCTGACGGGTGACACTGCCCCGTATCACCGGCTTGCGCCCTCGCAGTTGATCGGCCAGTGTCTCCACCTGCCTCGGCACGGGGAGAAAGTAGAACCGGGAGGGAGCATGTCGATGGTCGCGCCAAGCTCGCAAGAACGCAGCAAGCTCGAACGGGTCCTGGGCAAGGTATCGCGCCGCTTTGTCTGGTTTCTCTTTCTTCTCTTCGTGATCAATTACATAGACCGCGGCAATGTCGGCATTGCCGCCTTGTCGATGAACCGCGATCTCGGCATCAGCGCGTCGATCTTCGGCTTGTCGCTCACGATCTTCAATATCGGCTATGCGCTGTGCGAGATTCCGAGCAACATCATCCTGATGCGCGTGGGCGCGCGGCGCTGGTTCGCGCGTATCATGGTGACATGGGGTCTCGCGACCATCGCATGCGCGGTCGCTTGGGGCGCGACCAGCTTCATCGCGCTGCGCACCGTCGTCGGCATCGCCGAGGCGGGTTTCGCGCCCGGCCTCGTGCTCTTCGTCACCTTGTGGTATCCGCAATTCTACCGCGCGAGCGCGCAGTCTGGCTTCATGATCTCGCAGCCGGTAGCGGGGGTGCTCGGCCCCACGATCGGCGGCCTGATTCTCGGCATGACCGGCTTCTTGGGGCTGGCCGGCTGGCGGTGGCTGTTCATCATCGAAGGCGTTCCCGCGGTGATCCTCGGCATCATCTGCTGGTTCTATCTGACCTCGCGGCCTGCCGAGGCGAGGTGGCTGTCATCCGACGAACGCGGGACGCTCGAGGCCGCGCTCAAACGCGACGCCGAGGCGCGGGAGGCGATGGTGTCGTCCGGCGGGCGCTCTTCCGTGCCGAGCCTGGTCCTGAGCAAGAACATGCTCATCCTGTCGTTCTGTTTCGGCTGCATGGTCGCCAATTACAGCGCGCTCGGCGGATGGATGCCGCAGATCGTGCGCGACATCGTGGCGCCGGGCACGCCCTATTGGGTCATTGGCCTGATTTCGGCGATCCCGTCGCTCTTTACCATCGGCGCGATTCCTTTTTGGTGCCGGCATTCCGATCGCCGCCGCGAAAAATTCTGGCATTCCATCGGCGCCGTGCTTCTGGGCGCCGCGGCATGGGGCGTCGCCGCGACCGCCACCGTCCCGGTGATCCGTATGACCGCGCTGGTGGTGGCCTCGGTCTCGACCATTGCCGCCTGGCCGATCGTCTTCACCATGCCGGCCGCGGTGCTGCCGCGCGCGGCGCATCCGGCCGGCATCGCCTTCCTCAATACCGTCGGCATCGGCGGCGCTGCCATCAGTCCGCTGATCATGGGCATTATCCGCGACACCACCGGCAGCTTCGGCCCGGCAATGGCCGTCATGGGCGTGATCCTGGCGTGCGGCGCCGGGCTCGTATTCTTCGTGCCGCGGCACCTGCTCAACGCCGGCGCCCCGGTCCGGCCGACGCTATTGGCCGAAGCCGGCGACTGACCCCGGGGGCCATTCGCGCGAGCATGCCGCTCGTCGGAGCGGCATTATCGCGGCTCAGAGCCGCTGTTCTCGACCGCGCAGCGCCAGGTCAGCTTTTTGACGCCAGCGGACAGCCGCCTTGATCGAGCGGCCGGATCGATTGGTCTGGTCCGACCTTGGCGATGAGCTTTAGCAGATCCCACTCGCTCTTCGATTCCGAGGGCGTCTTCACCTCATAGAGATAAGAGGGGCGAATGACGCGCCCGTCGATCCGGATCTTGCCGTTCTCGGTCATGAAGTCGTTGATCGGAGTCGCCCGCATCTGCGCCATTACCTTGTCGGCGTCGGTCGTGCCTGCTGCCTTGATGGCGTTGAGGTAATGCATGACCGCACCATAATCCCCGGCCTGAATCATGGTCGGCATCTTGTGCATGCGGTCGTAGAAGCGCTTGGACCAGGCGCGAGTCTCGTCGTCCTGGTCCCAGTAGAAGGCTGTGGTCATGACCAATCCGTGCGCCACGCGGAGCGAGAGCGAGTGGATGTCGGTAACGAACAGCAACAGGCCGGCGAGCTTCTGGCCTCCCTGGGTGATGCCGAACTCGGCGGCACTCTTGATCGAATTGATGGTATCGCCGCCGGCGTTGGCGAGCCCGATGACCTTCGCCTTAGAGGCCTGCGCCTGCAGCATGAACGAGGAGAAGTCCTGGTTATTGAGCGGTACCGGCACGTCGCCCAGGACCTTGCCCCCCGCCGCCGTCACTACCGCTGCGGTATCGCGCTCAAGCGCGTGGCCGAACGCGTAGTCCGCAGTGATGAAGAACCAGCTGTCGCCGCCCGCCCTGACCATCGCACCGCCGGTCACGTGGGCGAGGGTGTAGGTGTCGTAGGTCCACTGGACGGCGTAGGGCGAGCAGAATTTGCCGGTAATGTCGGACGAAGCGGGTCCGGAGAACAAAACGATCTTGTGCTTTTCGCGCGACACGTTCTCGACGGCGAGCGCCACGGAGGAGGTCGGTACATCGACGATCGCGTCGACCCCGTCGCTGTCGTACCATTTGTCGGCGATGGCCTTGCCGACGTCGGGTTTGTTCTGATGGTCGGCGGCAACGACTTCAATCGGCCGGCCGAGCACCTTGCCGCCGAAATCCTCGACTGCCATTTGGGTCGCCGTGACCGAGCCCTTGCCGGTGGTGTCGGCATAAAGCGACGACATGTCAACGAGCACGCCAAGTTTGACGGTGGTGTCGGAGGCATAGGCAGCACCACCGAACAACACGGCCGACATCGCGGCGGCGGCGAACAGGCGTAGCTTCATGACGGACCTCCCCTCCAATCTATTTTTGACGCTCGCACCTTATCGTTTCCGCCCGGAAAGTGCCAATGGCGCAACCCGCCGCCTCGACCACCCCGGTGCCTATCCATTGGGAATTCAGATGATCGCGCCGGCGAAGAGCGGTCTCGCGTCGCGATCCTCGATCTCGATCACCCATAAGTCGGGATCGCGCTTCACCGCCCGCTCGATGTAGGCGTCGACGTCGCTCTCGGGGACCGGAACCGCGCCCGTGACGCGCTGCCAAACCAGATCCCCGGCTCCGTTGCGGCTCTGCACCAATACCTCGAAACCGAGATCGCGCCGGTTGAGCTTGAGGAGGATGACGCCTGCATCCTGGTCGCCGCGACGCGCCACGACCACCGGTATGTTTCGCGTCGTCGCCAGCCGCAGCGCCGCCTGGACCTGGAACCGGGTCTTCAGCCGGTCGGGAACAAAACGCGGCTCGGCCATCACCTGCTAGCGGGCCCCGCCATGCGTCCGATGCCCGGTCCCTCCTTTTGAGAGGCGCAAATGATTTATATTGAACCTGTTACGCAGCCAAGTTCTGAGGGAAGTTGATCTCGACCTTGACATTGTTGGGATCGGGAAAGAAAAGCTGCTTGGCCGAGCCACCCGCCAAAGTATTTTCTTTAAAATCAATTCCCTGTTCGATGAGTTTCGCCTTAAGTCCGGGGAAATCGGAACCCAGGAACGCGAAATGATCGAAATCGCCGGTCTCGGCCTTGGACGCTTGGTCGACAAAAAACAGATGGACGACCGGATGGTCGCCCACATAGAGCCAGGCGCCGGGCTGGTCCAACGGCGGTCGCCACCCGACCTTCATGCCGAGGAGATCGGTATAAAACGCGACCGTCTCTTTCGGCAGGGCGGTGTTGATGGTGACGTGGTCGAGCGATTTCAGCGCCATGAGCTCCCTCCTTTAGGCGCTTTATCTTAAACCTGTTGGATCGCCGACAATAGCCAATGTCCGCCCGGGCTGCGGGCGAAGGTCCACATTTCCCGTGCGTCGCCCGGGTTCTTGGGGTCCCCATCGACGACGGCGTTCGAGTCGGTGCGTGACACCCAATCGCGGGCGTGCCAGTGCATTACCACGGTGGCATATTCGAGATTGCCTTCGCTCCAGGCCTCGCGGACATCGCCCTCGATGAACTCGACATCCTCGACATGGTTCTCGAGCCCTTGACTGTTGTTCTCCGACAGCTCCTCCGAGAAATAAGACAGCATTTCCGGCGTCACGTAATGGCGCAACGTGGCGAGATCGGCCTTGCCCCAGGCACCTTGCACCGCCTTCAACACCGCCTCGAAGGCGGTCTGGTCGGACTGCGTGACGGCAATCTGCTGGACCACCGGGCCGGGGCCCGGTCCTCCATAACCAACCGGGCCGGGTCCGCCCATCATCGCCCCGCCCCAGGGACCGGTGTTGAAGCCCATGCCGGGGCCGCCAGCCGGTCCGTAGCCGCCGCCAAAACCGGAACCCCAGCTACCATGGAAAAAGCCGCGAAACAGGCGCCAGCCGAGATAGATCAGGGCGAGCCAGATGATGATCGAGAAGAAGCCGCCGCCCCAGCCGCCGCCATAACCATAGCCGCCGTAACCCATGCCCCAATGCGGAAACAGCATGCTGCCGAGCCAACCGCCGAAGAGGCCACCCGCAAGTCCGCTCCAGAACGGATGAAAGCCACCATACCCATGGCCGCCATAAGCGCCCCCATAACCGCCGCCGTAGGAGGGGCTTGTGTTGTAAGGCGTGATACTTCGATTGATGGCCGAGCCGCCGTTATAATTATAGGTCTGTGAGCCCATGCTTCCCATGCTTGAATAGCCGCGCGACGTCCAGCCGGCGCGCGCCTCAGCCGAATGCGGCGCCATGATCAAAGGCGCGGTCAGGAGCCCGGCGCAGAACAGCGCTAGGGCAAAGTTTCGCAGAATCTTCATGGCATTGGCTTTCTAGGGCACAGACCCTCGTCGGTCCCGCTCATATGTCGTATCGCGGGCACGGGGACGCAAGGGCGCGCCCGAAGCGCGCCAAAGGTCGCGACGGGCGACGTGCACGGCAACGCCCGTTTACTACCCGCCCTTGTCAGCTGTTGGCGCCACCGCTACC
>JASHOB010000103.1 GCA_030041335.1 Alphaproteobacteria bacterium
CCGCCACCACCGCCGCCGTGGCCGCCCCCGCCGTGACCGCCGCCACCATGGCCGCCGGCAGCACGCGCAGGGCCGCCGGCGCGACCACCGCCGTAATGGCCACCACCCCGTGCCGCGCCGCCGTAGTGGCCGCCGCCGCCGCGCCCGCCGTAATGGCCGCCGCCACGGGTGCCGCCGCCGTAGTGGCCACCGCCAGCCCTGCCATAGTGACCGGCGGCTGCGCCACGGGCGCCGCCAAAACCACCTCGGCCTCCAGGCCCACCGCCACGAAAGCCGGTGCGACCGTGATACCCGGCGTAACCCCAATGCCCGCCGCCGCCGTGGCGCCAGCCACCGCCACGCCAGCCACCGCCCGCCCAGCCATGACCAAACCAACCGAAAGCGGGTCCCCATCCGCCGGCTACGAAGAAAACGCCGCCGCCGAAACCCCAACCGACGTGGTACCAACCCCAGAGCGGCGGTGCGATAAACCAGGCAGGACCCCACCCCCAGCCGACACCGAAGGCCAACGGACCGATGCCGAAATAGAGTGGCGGGAAGAAAACCGGTGGATAAGCCGCCCACGGCCAGGGGCCGTAGACCACCGCCGGGTTGTAGTAGGGCGCATAAACGACATCCGGCTGCGCCGGCGCGATCACGATATTCGGGCCTTGATTCTGCACGACGATTTTGTCGTTTGACTTGAGGTTGCCCGATTTTTCGGCCTGCTGGCGCAGAAACTGGATTTGCGCCAGAACGTCGTCTTGCTGGTTGTCGAACGCCGCACCGACCGACTGTGTCCAATTGGGAGTTTCGGTCATTAGATCGACGACCTGGGGAAATTGCACGATCGCCTTAATGCTGGGATCCCAGGGTTCGGGCTTGATAGCGTTCATCAGGGCGTCGCCCTTCAGACCCTCGTGGCCGGGTTGTTTGAGCCAAGCTTTCGCCTGAGCCAGCTGGTCCGCGTAAGTCGATGCCATCAGAATATTCATCACCAACTTGTCCGGATAGAGCGCGATCGGCGCCAACATCTGGTCCAGTTGCTGCTGGGTATAATTCCCGGTGGTGTTGGTGTTCAGCGAATTTGCCGCCACCGTTCCGGGAGCCGGTTCGTTGTTTTGAGCCGAAGCCGGCATAATCATCGGTACCACCAGCAACAGCGGCAATAACCAGGCGACGGTGTGACGCCCGATAGTCATCTTGTTTCTCCTGTTGGTTTAGTATGGCTTTAGAGTTATCAACCGTTATGTCGCAAGGAAGCAACTCACCAAGAATGGCAATACCTTACTGAACGGGTTTGACAAAGCAAAGGTCCTGCCTAGATAAGTGAGTATGAGTATGCCAGAACTCGCCCTAGCATCCCCAAATGCGGGTGTAACCCTGACGAAGAGCGCGGTACAGCGCGTTGCGTTCCTGCGCCATCAGGAAAATGCCCCGAACGCCTTTCTCCGCCTCGCCGTTTCCGGCGGCGGCTGTTCGGGCTTTCAGTACGGCTTCAGCTTCGACGACGCACGCACCGGCGACGACGTCGCCTTCGAGCACGACGGCGTGACCTTGGTGGTCGATAATGTCTCGCTGGAACTCGTCAAGGGCGCCGAGATCGACTTCGTCGAGGACATGATGGGAGCTTCCTTCCAGGTACGCAATCCGAATGCCGCAACCTCGTGCGGATGCGGCAATTCCTTCTCGGTCGGCTGAGCTCTTTGAAGGTCGCCACCTGGAACGTTAATTCGGTCAAAGTTCGACTTCCGCTGCTGTTGAACTGGCTCGACGAAGCCAGGCCCGACGTCATCTGCCTCCAGGAGATCAAGTGCCTGACGGCAGATTTTCCCATTTTGGAAGTTCGCGGCCGCGGCTATTACGCCGAAATCGTCGGTCAGAAGAGCTATAATGGGGTGGCAATCCTGTCCAAGGAACCGGCGAGGGATGTCATCACGACGCTGCCTGGTGATGACGGCGACAACCATGCACGTTACCTTGAAGCGACCATCGGCGAACTGCGCATCGCGTCAATCTATCTGCCGAACGGTAATCCGGTCGAAAGCGATAAGTTTACCTATAAGCTGGCCTGGGTCGCCCGTCTCAACGCGCACACGGCGGAGCTATTGAAAGCCGAGCGGCCTTTCGTGCTTGCCGGCGACTATAACGTCATACCCGAACCGGAAGATGTCTACGACCCGCTGGCTTGGCGCGACGACGCACTCTTTCGCACCGAGACGCGGCGTGCGTTTCGTGCCCTGGTCAATCTCGGCTTGACCGACGCCTTCCGCGCCCTTCATGCCGAGCCGCACCGTTATAGTTTCTGGGATTACCAGGCCGGCCGCTGGCAACGCGATGAGGGGCTGCGCATCGATCACTTGCTGTTATCGCCTCAAGCCGCCGACCGGCTGGTTGCGGCCGAGATCGATAAGGCGCCGCGCGGCAAGGACAAAGCCTCCGATCACACCCCGGTATGGTGCGAACTTCATTAGGCGACGGTCTCCCGGCTCGCGGCAAAGCCAAACGAAACGACATCCCTTTAAACGCGTGTTTCGGCGCCGTCGCCTAGAATTTGGTACCGTAGCGCAGGGTAAAATTATCGATTGGTCCGACACCCATGCCACGGGCATAAGGCGCCACCCCCTGGTCGATGGCAAACAGCAAAGCGTTGCTTTGATCGAAGCGAAAACCGAACTCGACGGCGCCATGAAACATCAGCGGCGCCTCGTCGAATCGCCGTGGATCCGGGCCGCCGATTCCGGGGTCGAAACTGCTCGCCAGACCGAAGTGACCAAACCACGAATTCGTGGAAAACAAGTCCCAAGTCATCCCGGCATAGGCGCGATTGGTGCCCGAGATCGGGTCGTAGCCGATGCCAAACTGCGGCCGCGGCGAGAACAGAAACCGGAATACCGAATTGTTTGGCGCGGTGAGCGAAATCTCGAGGTCGCGCGTCGTGCCGAGCGACGTGTCGGTCATGCGCCGCGTGTCATCGAGAAGGAAATTCATATGAAAGGACGAGGCGTTGTCGGGGCCGGGGAGAAGGATCCCGGTATTGCCATCGAGCGTCAGCGACACACTGTTATCGATGGTGTTCACATTGACTTGCGCCCGTGCCGGCGCAAACGCGGCCGCCAATGCCAATGCCGCGAACCATGCCAAAGCCGATGCCGCAAAGCGTGCTGCGCTCGTCCGCAAACCAATTCCCCTCGCGCGAGGAAATATCTAGCTTCGGCCGCGGGTTAAGACAATAGATCGGGCACGTCTAATCGCATCCTGGGGGATAGGCGTGAGTGTTGCCGGTGAAATCGCGTATTCGCCAACCGCCGTCGCCCTCCGCGCGGGTGGCGTGTCCCGGGGTCAACGGGACTTTGCCGAAACCCCCGGGTATGTCGAGCACATAGGTCGGCTGACACAATCCTGAAACCCGGCCGCGCAACTGCTCGCAGAGTGCGAGCCCTTGCGCAATGTCGAGGCGGAAATGTGCGGTGCCGCGTGCCAGATCGGGATGATGCAGATAATAGGGCTTGATCCGGTTGGCGACCATGACGCGGAACAGATTCTCAAGTGCCGCGGCATTGTCGTTGACGCCGCTCAACAGCACCGTCTGCCCAACCAATGGTATGCCGGCGCGGGCAAGCCTCAGAATGGCCGCGCGCTGAGCTGGCCCGAATTCGTTGGCATGATTGGCATGGATCGCGAGCCATAGCGCCTTGTCGCAGGCCAGCGCCTCGATCAGCTCGGCGGTGACACGACGCGTCGCCGCCATCGGCACGCGGCTATGGATCCGGATCACGGCGACATGGTCGATGTCGGCGAGCGCGTGGATCAGCGCTCGGAGCCGGCGGGGTGACAGCAACAGCGGATCGCCACCGGTCAGGATCACCTCCCAGATCTCGCGATGGTCGCGGATATAGTTCAGCGCCGCGGCGAGTTGGGCGCGATTGAGAGCGGTCTTTCCCGGGCCGACAGTCTCGCGGCGAAAGCAGAAGCGGCAGTAGACCGCGCAAGCATGGATCGGCATCAGCAACGCCCGATCGGGATAGCGATGGACCACGCCCTGCACGGGCGACCAGCGCTGGTCACCGATCGGATCGGCCAGCTCGTCGGGTGCGTCGCGAAGCTCCTCGCCGCGCGGCACATATTGCCTTGCGACGGGATCGCGCGCATCGTCGCGCTCGATGAGCGACGCGACGTCGTGCGTGATGCGAACCGCATAGCGCGCCGCGACCGCATCGATCTGCGGGCGCTCATCGGAAGAAAGCAGGCCAGCGGCGATCAGTGCGCCGCTGCTGCGCATTGGGTCGGAGGTCATGCCGCTTTAGCTAGCGCGGCGCCGGCGTCGGCACAAGCAGAAGCGCCGCGCGAGCGCTCACATCGCGGTAAGACCGATGCCGCCGCCGACGATGATGCCCGCAATCGCCGCAATCACGATAAACACGACGATGACGGCAATGATGAGCGCGACCAGGTAGCCGACGACGCGATCCGCCGCTACGTTCATGATCGGGGTCACGCCGGTATAGAACAAGTAGATGCCGTAGATCGCTGCCAGCAGGCTAAGAATCCCCAGCCGCGGAATGATATGAAAAATGCCGCCGACCCAGGCCGCCGTCGAACCGTAAGCAACCAGCTTCAGCCCGGAATCAAAGTGATCTGCAGCACCGAAAGTCGATGCAAGCCTGGCGGCAATCCAGGCAACGACGTAGACGCCAATCAGGCCCAGGATATAGCTCACGATGGCCAGGAGCAGCGCGGTGCCAAAACCAATGTGGTAGAACGCAATGGTACCGATCAGCGTCGCAACCGGCGGAATCGCCGATAGCGGCATGATGTAGCTCTGGTAGAGAGCAGCGACGCTGGTGCTTTCGCTCGCCACGACCGGCCATTCCGCCGCGGGCGTCAAAATCATGTTTTTCGCGCGTGTAACGAGATCCATGGTTCCCCCTTCGAAACGTTCAACTCTTTTTCAAACTATTGCTAAATTTAGCATTATTGACGCCGACTTGCGAAGGAGCCGGGGGGCCGGACCCGGTTCCGGGCGGCGGCTCATGGCGGAGAGCGGAAAGCCCGGGCGCAACAGGCGCAAACGAGGCGCGGAACCGATCCGTCGCCGCCCGGCACCCGCGCGGTTCTAACCCCTCATCCGCCCAAGCGGCCCAAAGCCGTGTTTTCTCCCGCAAGTTGCAGCTGCTTTTCAACCAGACGCGCGCGCTGTTCTTCGATCGCTTCGGGCTTCGCCTTCGCCAAGAATTGCGCGTTGCTGAGCTTCGCGGAAATCCCGGCAATTTCGCTTTCGAGCGCGATTTTTAGTTTTGCGTGGCGCGCCCGCTCTTGGCCGAGATCAATAATTTCAGCGGTATCGAGAAATATTTCGGCTTTTTCGACAACGATCTGAATCGTGTTGCGCGGATCGATTGCGGCGCGATCGAGGGTCTTTAGCCGCGCTAATCTTCTGATTTGCTCATGGTGGTTGGCGACCCAGATTGCCTGCTCCGGAAGCGGGTTTATGGCTGCCGGCAGCTCGGCCGCGCCAGGAATGTTCATCTCGGCGCGCACTTCTCTGATCGTCGTAATCAGTGTCACGACCCAACGCAGTTCGGCCACCGCGCCGTGGTCAACCGCAAAAGAATATTGCGGCCACTTTTGAACCATCAGCAGGCCGCTCTTCCACCCCGTCCATTCCTTCCACAGCAATTCGGTGACGAAGGGCATGATGGGATGAAGCAGCAGGGCTGTCTGCGCCAGGACCCAGGCGGCCGTGGCACGGGTCTCGGCCCCTGCCACCTCGTCGGCGCCGGTCAGGATCGGCTTCGTAAACTCGACATACCAGTCGCAAAAGGTGCCCCAGGCGAAGTGGTAAAGCTCATTGGCAGCGTCGTTGAACTTGAACTCATCGAGCGCGGTCGTGACCTTCGCCGCCGCTTCGGCGAGCGCCCCGACAATCCACCGGTTCACGGTCATCTTGCTCTGCGCCGGATCGAAATCGGCGACCAGTTTGCAGTCGTTCATCTCGGCGTAGCGCGCCGCGTTCCATAGTTTAGTGACGAAGTTGCGATAACCCTCGACGCGGCTTTCGCTAAGCTTGATGTCGCGGCCTTGGGCCGCCAGCGCGGTTAACGTGAAACGCAGCGCGTCGGTGCCGTATTTTCTGGTCAGCACCAGCGGATCGATGATGTTGCCCTTCGACTTCGACATTTTCTGGCCGCGCTCGTCGCGCACCAGCGCATGGATATAGACCGCACGGAAGGGCACACGGCCCATAAAGTGAAGCCCCATCATCATCATTCGGGCGACCCAGAAGAAGATGATGTCGAAGCCGGTGACCAGGACGTCGCTCGGGTAATAGCGCTTGAGCTCCCGCGTCTCCCCCGGCCAGCCCAGGGTGGAGAACGGCCACAGCGCGGAGGAAAACCAGGTATCGAGCACATCCTCGTCGCGCCGCAGCGGCACGCCGGGACCCGCCTGCGCCTGGGCTTCTTCCGCCGTTTCGGCGACAACAATGGTGCCGTCCGGCGTATACCATGCCGGAATCTGGTGGCCCCACCAGAGCTGACGGGAAATGCACCAGGGCTGGATGTTCCGCATCCATTCGAAATAAGTGTTTTCCCAACTGCGCGGCACAAAGAGCGTATCGCCCTGCTCCACCGCCGCGATCGCGGGTCGCGCCAACGCCTCGGCGTCGCAAAACCATTGCTCGCTCAACCACGGCTCAATGACCGCGTCGGAGCGCTGGCCATGCGGCACCGTCAGGGTGTGCGGCTCGATCTTTTCCATCAGGCCCAGCGCTTCGAGATCGGCGACGATTTTTTTCCGCGCGTCGAAGCGATCCAAGCCGCGATAAGGTTCCGGCACTTCGTCGTTTAGTCGGGCGTCGCGGTCGAAGATATTGATGAGTGGCAGATTGTGTCGTCGGCCGACTTCGAAATCGTTGAAATCGTGGGCCGGTGTGATCTTCACCGCGCCGCTGCCGGTGGTCGGATCGGCAAATTCGTCGGCGACAACGGGAATCCGCCGGCCGACCAACGGCAACACCAGATATTTGCCGACGAGATGCGCGTAACGCTCGTCCCTCGGATGGACGGCCACACCGCTGTCGCCGAGCATGGTCTCGGGACGCGTCGTCGCCACGACGATGTAGGCGCCGCCGCCCTCGATCGGATAGCGGATGTGCCACAGCGATCCCCTGGTCTCGACATTCTCGACCTCGAGATCGGAGATGCCGGTGTGCAGCAGCGGATCCCAGTTAACCAACCGCTTATCGCGATAGATGAGCCCGTCTCGATAAAGCTGGACGAAGACCTTGCGCACGGCAAGCGACAGGCCTTCGTCCATGGTGAAGCGCTCACGGCTCCAATCGGCGGACGCGCCGAGCGCGCGCAGCTGGTGAGCGATGGTGTTGCCGGACTGCTCCTTCCACTGCCAGACGCGCTCGATGAATTTGTCACGGCCCAGCTCTTGCCGGCTCGACTGCTCGAGAGCTAGTTCGCGTTCGACCACCATTTGTGTCGCGATGCCGGCGTGGTCCGTTCCGGCCTGCCACAGCACGTCGCGGCCCTGCATGCGGCGATATCGGATCATGATGTCCTGCAACGTGTAGCTGAGCGCGTGGCCCATGTGCAGGCTGCCCGTGACATTGGGCGGCGGCATCGGGATGGTAAAGGGTTGCTCGGTGCTGTCAGGATGGGCGGCAAACGCGCCGCTGCGCTCCCATGCCTCATAGAGGCCGGGCTCGTTATCAGCGGCGCGATAGGTCTTATCAAGCATGGGACGGGAGGTCCGGCGCCGGTTCTCTCCCGCAGCGGGAGCGGACAGCGCTAATGCTGCTGCGCCTCTCGCACGAGGCGAGCGATTTCTTCGCGGACCAAGCGCTCGACCAGCTGCGGCAGATGGGCATCGAGCCATTCCTTCATGTGCGGCCGCAACAATTCGCGCACCATATCCTCAAGGGTACGGCCGACATCGCCAAGGGGCAGCTCCGGCTGGCGCCTTGGCTGGCCGATGCTCGCGATCTTGGTGAGCGTCGCTACCGACGCTGCCAGCCTTGCCGAGTGCGGCGCGCCATCATCGGCGCCAGTCAACGCGGGCGGCTGATGGAGCCGGTCGGAATTCGCCGCCGAGAACGGCGCCGACGAAAACGTTTCCGGCTCGTGGCGCAGCACATTGGCACCGTCGGTCCGGCTGCTCAAATCGAAGTTTGCGTCCTGAGGGGGCGACGAACCCGGCGGAAGCTGCGGCTCGAAATTGGCCGGCGCAACCGCGACCGGGGCATCCATCCCCTCGACTCGAAGGGGCGGTGCTTCGCCAAGGACGCGCGTCGGCGGCGCAACCGCGGTGTCCACCGCCACCTCTCCTGGTTCGGCTGCAGCCTTGGGAAGCGGATCTTCGTCATCGATAATGATGCGGCGGATGGAGGCAAGAATCTCCTCCATGGATGGTTCGGTCGGATTGCGCACTTCCGCCATTCGAGAGCCTCGGCGTTGTTGGCGGAACAGTAAGGGAAACATCATGTCATTTCCAGTCGCGCCGGTCACGCCGCTATCTGTGTTGGATCAACGATCCTCGCCTGCATCCTGCGTGGCCGAGCCGGAGCCGAATCCCAGCCATTTATCGCGCACGGCGTGATAGTGCTCGTTGACGTCGTAGAGTTTTACCTTGAGCTGAAGATCGGCTGCCGTCAAACGGCCGATCTGTTGTGCCAGATTGAATTCGGCGACCGCCAGATCGTGTTCGGTCGTAACCAGCTGGACCTGGGCGCTAAACAATTGTTGCTCGGTGATCAGGACGTCGAGAATCGTGCGGGTGCCGACACGCTGCTCCGCTTGGATACCTTCAAAGGCAATTGCCGCCGCTCTGACAGCTTCCACCAGCGATTTGTACTGCGCGCGCTCGGACGCGATGGTTTCCCAGGCCTGCGTTGCGCTTTGTACCGCCGCGCGCCGGGCATCGTCGGTCTGGCCCTGCAACTGGCCGACCGTCTGAATCGCTTGCCGCGTCTGCGAGTAAACCGACCCGCCTTCGTAGAGCGGCATCGTCATGCGCGCCTCCACCGAGGCATTGACGGTGTCGGAATGCTGAAACTCGACATCGTTCAGTCGCTGGTAATCGCCCACCACGGAGAGAGTCGGCAGCAACTGGCCGCGAATCACCTTGACCTGGTCGCGCTCGGCATCCTCGGCAAGCAGAGCCGCGACCACGTTGGGGTTTTTGACAGCGGCGAGCGATAACGCCTCTTCGCGCGTCGCCGGCAGGACCGGCCGCAGCTTTGTCGCGACCAGCTTGGGCGGCAGGTGTCCGACCGCGCGTTGGTAGTTGGCGCGACTGACTTGCAGATTGCCTTCCGCCTGGTTGCGGCTGGCAATGGCGCTGGCATATTGCGACTCGGCTTGGGCCACGTCGGTTCGGGTCACTGTGCCGACCCGGAACTGTTCCTGGGTCGATTCGAGCTGTTTGCGTAGAACCTGTTCATTGTTGATGGCGAGATCGAGAGTCGCCTGATCGCGCACGACATCGAGATAAGCCTGAGCGACACTAAAAAATACCGCTTCTTCCGTCACTTGGAGTCGCGCACGTTCGGATTCGACCGTCTTTTCCGCTGCCGCCGTCTGGGCGATGGTCCGGCCGCCGCGATAGAGCGGCTGCGTGATGTTCACGTCGATCGTGTTGGGCGTGAGATTGGCCACTGCCGGAAAAGACGACGGCAATGTCACGGGAATGCCAGCGCTACATGGCGTCGGGCATCCGGGCACCGGCGCAAGGAAGTTGAGCGTCGGCTCGTAGGGCGAATTCGTCGTACGCTGTGCACCCGCCGCGCCGGTGAATTGGACGGTTGGCCGCCAGTTCGACAAGGCTTGCGGGACGCCTTCATCGACCGCCCGCAAATGCGCGCGTTCCGACAAAAGTTGGGGATTCGTGTCGTAGGCGTCGGCGAGCGCGTCCTGAAGGGTCTCGGCCCGCGCGCTTCCGGCGAACGCTACCAAAACCATGCCGAGTACCAGGAGTTTCGATCGATGCAATAAGGCGGCAACCATCAGCGGCACACGCTCCTCAAAAGACAAAGCCTGGCGCCGGCACGAGCCCCGGCAACGGCGGCGCGGCCGCGTCGAACAACGGACGATGCGACAGAACGGCCCCTACCCGGCTCATCAACGTCGCCCGCCCGAGGCCCCGATCGGCGCCGACCACGGTGACGAGCCGGCCGCCTTCGGCAAGTTGGCCGGCAATACCGTCGGGGACGGCCGCGACCGCGCCCTCGATGACAATGACATCATAGGGTGCAGCCTCAACATAGCCCTCTGCCAGAGGGCCGTCGACGATTGTGGCATGGAGGACCCCCAGTTCGGCAAGCCGCGCGCGCGCCTGGCGCGCAAGTTCACCGTCTTCCTCGACGCCGACCACGCTTGCCGCAAGCCGTGCTAGAATCGCCGTGCCGTAGCCAGTGGCGCAGCCGATATCAAGCACTTTGTCGGTATCGCGGATCTGCGCGGTGTCGAGAAGCCGCGCAAGAATCATGGGCGCGAGTAGCGCTCGGCCGTTGCCGAGGGGCACATTGTCGTCGATATAGGCGGCCTCATGAAATGCAACCGGCACGAACCGTTCGCGCGGCACCATGAGGAAAGCGTCGAGCACGGCTTCATCCACGACTTTGTTCGTGCGCAACTGGCTCTCGACCATATTGGTTCGTACCGCGGCGAAATCCATGACCCTCCGATCGCCCTCGCCATTATCTTGGCGACTGAGATAATTTCCGGGCGTCTTATAAGGGGCAAGCGCCACGATGACAATGCGGGATCACACGGCGGGGCACACGACCCGACGCTAGTTCAGCCGGACATAGTCATAGTCGAGCGGCAGTTCGTTGACACCGCGGTCGGGCGGCGCGATCCAACCGGCAATCTTGCCCGGCTGGGTGACACGCTGCATCAGGCTCCCGACGAAGAGGCGGTCGGCCTCGCTTGGCAACCATTCCGCCATCCCTTTGGTCCAGACTGCTTCCGGCAGAATATTGCCGGCGGGATCAACCGGCTGGTTCGCCCAGACCCCCTGCCTGCGCCGAAAGCGCGAGCTGGGCAGCGCCAGGCCGGCCTTGAACCCCGCGGCGGCGATAAAACCGTTCCATCGCCGCACGCCGATTTCGCATTCGCGGGTATAGGCGTTGCGCACGATCTCGTTCATGGCGTTGCGCAGCGGGATCTCTTCGCTGGTGATCCCACCCTTGCCGTCGGGCTGCACAATGGTCATTGCGCCGTCCCGGCACGAGTGATCGTCGAACTTGGTCTCGTCCGGCCGACCCTTAACGCCGGAAGCGAAGTAGCTCGCAACGTTCGAGGAGCTTTCAGCACCGAACAGATCGAGCGATGACGAAAACCAGAAATTCAGGTAGCGCTGAATCGTCGGCAGGTCGATCGCACCGGCGGCACGCACCCTGTCGGGATCTTGGCCCACTTGCTGCATCACCTCGACGGTGCGCCGGATGATGCGTGCGATGCCGCTGTCGCCGACGAACATGTGATGACCTTCCTCGGTCAGCATGAAGCGCGTGGTGCGCGCCAGCGGATCGAAGCCGCTTTCGGCAAAGCTTTTCAGTTGGAACTTGCCGTCGCGGTCGGTGAAGAAGGTGAACATGAAAAAGCTGAGCCAATCCGCGATCGGCTCGTTAAAGGTCGAGAGGATGCGCGGCCGATCGGCATCACCCGAATGGCGCTCGAGCAAGGCTTCGGCTTCCTCGCGGCCGTCGCGGCCGAAATAGGCATGAAGCAGGTAAACCATTGCCCAAAGGTGTCGGCCCTCCTCGACATTGACCTGGAAAAGGTTGCGGAGATCGTAAAGCGACGGCGCCGTGTGGCCCAAGAGACGCTGCTGCTCGACCGACGCCGGCTCGGTATCGCCTTGCGTGACAATCAGGCGGCGCAAGGTCGACCGCAACTCGCCCGGGACCTGTTGCCACGCCGGCTTGCCGTATTCGTCGCCAAAGCCGATGCGGCGGTCCGGCTCAGGTTCCGCAAGGAAAATGCCCCAGCGGTAATCGGGCATTTTGACGTGGCCGAAGCTCGCCCATCCGGCGCGATCGACCGAGATCGCGGTGCGTAGATAGGGCTCGGACGCAAGGAAATCGGTCGGCCCCATTTCCCGCCACCAGTCAAGGAAGCGGGGCTGCCAATGTTCGAGCGCGCGCTGCAAGGTGCGGTTGCCCGCGAGATCGACATTGTTGGGAATCCGTTCTAGGTAATCGATGGCCATTATCTCCCCTCTCACTGCCAGTCGGCAGTTACCGGTCAGCGCTCGCGCAACCTTGCCTGACATTCGTGAGTGAAAACGTCACACCCTTTCCCAATCAAATTTCGGCTTGCTGCCGGTGCCGAACAGCTTGAGCGCACCCTGCGCGCCGGTCGCGTTCGGCCGGTTGAAGATCCAGTTTTGCCACGCCGACAGCCGCGCGAAGATGCGCGTTGCCATTGTCTCCGGGCCGGCAAAGCGCAGGCTCGCCTCGAGCCCGGTCAGCGCATCGGGCGAAAGCTTCGTGCGCTCCTCGACGGCGAGGCGGATCTCGTCATCCCAATCGAGGTCATCGGGCGTCACGGTCACCAGACCCAGTTCCAGCGCCGCCGCGGCGGCGAGCGGCGTACCCATATGCACCTTCAGCTTCTCGACCGGCGCCGTCTCGCCGGCAAAGCGGTTGGCGAGGCGGGTCAGGCCGTTTGCCATCGGGTACGAGCCGAAATTCATTTCCGAGAGGACGATGCGGTCGTCCCCTTCCTGGCGATCTTCACGCGAGGCGTCGCGGGCAGGGTCCTGCAGCATGTAGGTGCGGTCGGCCGCCAACGCCAACTCCAAGAGCGTACCGGCAAAGCACGAGCCCGGATCCACGATCGCAAACAGGCTGCGCGCCGAGACGTCGAGGCGGCTCAAGGTCCGTCGCAACAGACCGATAGTCTCGCGCACGAGCCAATGGTCGCGATGCGCCGTTAGATAGGCGTCGGCATCGAGCACGGTCTGCGCCACGCCGCGGGTTCGCAGCAGGATTGTGCCCGTTTCCAGCTCGTTGTGCCGCAGCATGAGGATCGCGTCGTCGAGTTCGCGCGCCATCGCCAGCGGCCACCAGGCGGCGCCCTGCGCCGGCGACCCGGCATCGTCCGGTGCGGTCACGGCGATGGTCGTGGTGCGCGCCGCGCGGTCGATCGTCACCTCGACATGATCGTAGCGGTAGCCGCGCGCGCCGATCAGCCGGGGCAGCGGTGTCAGCGCGATGCCGCCACTGCCCCGCGGTTTCGCCAGCGCCTGCGCGCGTTCCTTCACCAGCGCGCCGAAGCGGTTCGGCGGCGCGATGGCGTCCACCAGTTTCCATGCCCTGGCCCGATCCGCGCGCACGCCCTCCGCCGTGGTGCAGAACAGGTCGGCGAGGTCGCGCCGGACCCGGCGCTTGTCGATAAGCCGCGTCAGCCCGCCAGTGCCTGGCAGCACCCCCAAGAGCGGCACTTCCGGCAGGCTTACCGTGGTCGAGCGGTCATCGACCATCGCGATCTCGTCGCAGGCGAGCGCCAACTCGTAGCCGCCGCCGGCGCAGGCGCCGTTGATCGCGGCAATGAATTTGAGGCCCGAATGCATGCTCGAGTCCTCGATGCCATTGCGCGTCTCATTGGTGAATTTGCAGAAATTGACTTTGAACGCGTGCGGCGACGAGGCCAGCATGTAGATATTGGCGCCGGCGCTGAAGATGCGCTCGCGCGCGCTGGTGATGACCACCGCGCCGACCTCCGGATGCTCGAACCGGACGCGGTTGAGCGCGTCACTGAGTTCAATATCCACGCCAAGATCGTAGGAATTGAGCTTGAGCTGATAGCCGGGAACGATGCCGCCGTCTTCCGCGACATCGAGCGACAAGGTCGCGACCGCGCCGTCATAGTCGATACGCCAATGCTTGTAGCGCGAAGGCTCGGTGTCGAAGGTAATCATCGCGCCACCTCTAGGGCCGCCTTAAGCCGCTTGAGGCTTGCCGTGATCGTTGCGCCCGTGGTCTCGACCCGCGCGTCGGCCTTGGCATAAAGCGTCTCGCGCCCGGCTAGAATACGGCGCAGATCAGCCATCGCCTCGTGGTTGCCGGCCATCGGCCGCAAATCGCTCTGCGCTACAACACGGCTCATATGTTCCTCCGGCGCCGCTATCAACCAGATCGTGTAGCACGCGGTCAGCAGCAGATCATAGGTGCCGGCCTCGGCGACGATGCTACCGCCGGTCGCAATCACCACGCGGTCGTGGCTCTCCAGCACCGCCTCCAGCGCTCGCCGCTCGTAGCGGCGATACGCGACCTGGCCGTAGAGATCGAAAATCTCGGCGAGGCTGGCGCCGGCGCCGCGCTCGATCTCGCGGTCGAGCTCGATGAACGGCACGCGCATGTCGCGCGCCAACAGCGTTCCGAGGGTCGACTTGCCGGCGCCGCGCAGCCCGATCAGCGCAACGCGCGTGGCGCGCTTGCGCACCGTGGCGCCGGCGAACATTGCGTTGAGATTCTGCCGCGCCTCGGCCAGCTCCGCCGGCTTCAGCCGCCGCAACGTCTCGATCAGCAGGGTCAATTCGAGCGGCTGGTCCGGCGCGTCGCGCACCAGCTCGTCGGCCGACAGATTCATCGCCTGCGCAATCTGACGCAGGAGCAGAATGGAGATGTTGCCTTGGCCGGTTTCGAGCTGGGCGATGTAGCGCTCGGAGACGGCGGAATCGCGCGCCAGGAGCTTGCGGGTCATGCCGCGCCGCACCCGCGCCTCGCGCACACGCTCGCCGACGCGCCGCAGATACTGCGCGTCGCCGATTTCGCTCGCCTGCTCGCGCAGCGTCACGCTCAGCTGACCTCTCCCAAGGCAATATAGTGCTTCTGTTTATCATAGTATGCACTATAATGCCAGAGGAAGGTTCATCCCTTCTCTTTTTTGCCTCCCCGGCCGCGGGAGAGGGCTTTAAGAACGGGACGCGTTGCTCTGGGAGGGCAAAATGGCCGGCGACGAAGCGCCACACGTCGAACTGCCGCGGCGCTACAATGCCGCGGTCGATCTGATCGCACGCAACCTGACCGGCGCGCGCGTCAACAAGGTCGCATTCCGGGACGATCGCTCGGCCATCACCTATGGTGAACTCGCCGCGCGTGTCGGCCGCGCCGCTAATGCGCTGCTCGGGCTCGGCTTGAAGCAGGAACAGCGCATTGTGTTGTGCCTGCCCGACACCATCGATTTTCCGGTGACTTTCCTCGGCGCCATCAAGGCCGGCATTGTGCCGATCCCGGTCAACACCATGATGACGCCGGAAGATTACGATTACATCCTCCGCGACAGCCGTGCGCGCGCCGTCATTGTCTCCGACGCAATCGCACCGAAGTTTGCGGACATCCGTTACGGACAGCCGCATTTGCAGCATGTCATCGTGTCCGGTGGCGACGATTCGCCGCTGCGCACGCTAATCGATAAGGCACCCGCCCTAGCCACCGCCGTCGACACCACGCCCGACGATGTCTGTTTCTGGCTTTATTCTTCCGGCTCGACCGGCACGCCGAAAGGCGTCGTGCATTTGCACGCGCACCCGATCCTCACCGCCGAACTCTACGCCAAACCGGTCCTTGGCATCGAAGAAAGCGACATCGTGTACTCGGCGGCGAAGCTGTTTTTCGCCTATGGGCTCGGCAATTCGCTGACCTTTCCAATGACGGTCGGCGCGACCACGATCCTGAGCGCGGAACGACCGACTCCCGCCGTCGTTGCCACCATTCTGCGCGAGCACAAGCCGACGATCTTTTGCGGTGTGCCGACGCTCTATGCCTCGCTCCTGGCGAGCGCCGACTTGCCGCAACGCAGTGACGTGGCGCTGCGTCGCTGCGCGTCTGCCGGCGAGGCGCTGCCGGAGCAGATCGGGCGTAATTGGCTTGAGCGGTTCGGCGTCGATATCTTGGACGGGATTGGCTCGACCGAGATGCTGCACATCTTCCTGTCCAACCGCTTCGGCGATGTGCGCTATGGCACCACGGGAAAGCCGGTGCCTGGGTATCGCATGCGTCTCGTCAACGACGACGGCAACCTCGTGGCCCAAGGCGAGATCGGCGAGTTGCAGGTCGCCGGCCCCACTTCGGCGTCCCATTATTGGAACAACCGCGAACGCAGCCGTCACACCTTCATGGGCGCGTGGACGCGAAGCGGCGACAAATACCGGGAGGACAAGGACGGTTATTACGTCTATTGCGGTCGTACCGACGACATGTTGAAAGTCGGCGGTATCTATGTTTCACCGTTCGAGGTAGAGAGCGCGCTCGCGTCGCACGATGCGGTGCTGGAATGCGCGGTGGTCGGCGCCGAGGATGAGGCGAGGCTTATCAAGCCAAAAGCGTTCGTCGTGGTAAAGCCGGGCCACGCGCCCTCGCCGGTTCTGGCTGCGGCGCTGCAAGACCACGTCAAGTCGCGGCTCGCGCCCTACAAATATCCGCGCTGGATCGAATTCATCGACACCATGCCGAAGACGGCGACGGGAAAGATCCAGCGCTTCAAGCTGCGCACGTGACCGAATTCATCAACGCCGGCGGCCACCGTCTCGAGATCGAAAGAATCGCCGGACGCGACCATGTCCCGACCCTGATCTTTCTCCACGAAGGCCTGGGGTCGATCGCGCTATGGCGCGACTTTCCTCGCCGGCTTGCCGCCGCGACCGGTGCGCCTCTTTTGCTCTATTCCCGCTACGGCTACGGCAAATCCGACCCCCTCGGCTGCGACCGCGCCGTCGATTATATGCATGTCGAAGCGCTGACGGTGCTCCCCGAGCTGCGTCAAAAGCTCGGCCTGAAGGAGGTCGTGCTGGTCGGGCACAGCGACGGTGCGTCAATCGCGCTGATCCATGCCGGCGCCGGAAAGTGGCCGGTGCGCGGCCTGATCGTCGAGGCCCCGCACGTCTTCGTCGAGGACATTTCCGTCGCCGGGATTACCGCCGCGAAGCGCGCCTTCGAGACCGGTGACCTGTCAGGCCGGCTCGCGCGATATCACGTTGACGCCGAAGGCGCGTTCTGGGGCTGGAACAAAATCTGGCTCCATCCCGATTTTCGCGCATGGAACATCACGGAATATCTGCCGCGAGTGCATTGCCCGCTGCTGGCGATCCAGGGCGCCGACGACGAGTACGGGACGCTCGCCCAGCTCGACGCCGTGACAAGCGGGGTCTCGGGCCCGACGGAGAAACTGGTATTGCCCGACTGCGGTCACGCGCCTCACCGCGATCAGCCCGCGGCCACCCTGGCGGCCATGGTCCGATGGTGGCACAATCCCGCATATAAATTTGCATAGGGAGGTGGCAAGGCGGTCCGAACCGGAGCGTTGATCGCCGCGCCCACAGGCAACCCGCCGCGGCTGTCCTTGCCGGCACCTTGGGCCTGAGACGCGCGGTTGCCGCGGAGCGCCTTGGCGAAGGGCATGATGAACCAGGACCCGACGCCCGGCTTGTTTGGGATCGGCTCGTCCTTATCTGGTCGATGCGGATCAGAACGGAACCGAACTCAGGGAAACGGCATCTCTCACCGGTGCCGCCTTGAGTGCTTTCAGGGAGGATAAGATGCGACTTCCGGTCTTGGTCGCCGCCGCGGCATTGGCCGCCCTGGCACTTCAACCCGCGGCGGCGCAGAAACACTACGATGCGGGCGTCACCGACAATTCGATCAAGATCGGCCAGACCGCGCCGCTTTCTGGTCCCTATTCGGTTTCCGGCAATGTCGCCAAGGCGCAGATCACGTTCTTCAAAATGATCAATGACCAGGGTGGCGTGAACGGCCGGAAAATCGACCTCATTGTTTATGATGACGGCTACAATCCGGCGCGCACCGTGGAGCAGACCCGCAAACTGGTCGAGCAGGATCAGGTGTTCCTGATTTTCGGCTCCACCGGGACTCCGACCAATCTCGCGGTCCGCAAATATCTCAACCAGAACAGGATACCGCAGCTGTTCCTAGTTTCGGGCGCGCCGCAGTTCAACGATCCCAAGAATTTTCCGTGGAGCATTCCGGGCGCCGGCAACTATGTCACCGAAGGCCGGATCAATGCCGCCTATATTTTGAAAAACCAGCCGAACGCCAGAATCGCCGTGCTCTATCAGAACGGTGATCTCGGCGGCAGCTTCCTAAAGGGCCTCCGCCAGCAGCTCGGCGACCGCGCCGACAAGATGATCGCGGCCGCCATCAGTTTCGAGCCGACCGATCCTACCGTCGACTCGCAGATCATCAGCCTGGCACAGACGCACGCCACCGTGTTCGCGGATTACGCTCTACCGAAGATCGTGGCGCAGGCACTGCGCAAGGCGATCGATCTGGGCTGGAAGCCGTTGCATATTATTCCCGCGATCTCCGCCATTCCCGAGGCGGCATTCAAGCCGGTCGGCTACGAAAATGCCGTCGGCACCATCTCGCTGACCGCGTTGAAGGACCCGACCGACAAAGCCCAGTGGGGCGATGCCCCCGACTTTCGTGCGTTCGAGGCATGGATGCAAAAATACAACACCTCGAGCCCCGACCCGACATCGGTGCTGAACTCGGTCGCGTTCGGCAGCGCCAACCTGTTGATCGACGTACTAAAGGGCTGCGGCGACGACCTCACTCGGGCCAATGTCATCAAGGTAGCAGGCCATCTCGACGTGCCTATCCCAATGTTCCTGCCAGGCATCCGCTTCCATATCACGCCGGATAATTATGACGCGTTCCGCCAAGCCCAGATCGCTCGCTTCGATGGCAAGAAAATGGTGCCGATTGGGCAATTGATTGCCGTGGATTAGGCGAGCCGAGGAGAAAGCATCGATGAGTGCGGTCACGCCCAACGCCAAACACCATGAGGGATTGGCACCGATGATGTCGCGTTTCGTCCGGGTTGCCGATCTTCCCTGGGAAAAGACCTCGTTCCCTGGCGTCGAGACCAAAACGCTGTTGCTCGACAAATCAACCGGCCTGCTGACGGTGCTGCTCAAAATGGCGCCGGGCGCCAGATTGCCCGATCACGAGCATGTGCTGATTGAACAGACTTTCGTGCTCGAGGGCCGGCTTGTCGATCGCGACGGCGAGTGCCGCGCGGGAGATTATGTCTGGCGTCCCGCCGGCAGTCGGCATGAGGCGTGGTGCCCTGAAGGTGGCTTGATGATCGCGATGTTCCAAGTGCCGAACCGCTTCCACCAGCGGGACGGCACGACCACCGACATGCTCGGCCAGGACTGGATGTCGACGTGGGGCGGCGTGCGGGAGGAAGCGGCAGAATAATCGCGGAACCGGTCGTCAAAAAACCGATAGCCCCGCCCTGAGCGAGCAAGCGCCGCCCTCCGTCCCACCAAGGCCTGGCGTCATGGCTTACACCGTCCGCCTCGCAGGCTAGCCTATCGGGCTCTCGGCCGGGCGGCGATTGACGCGTCGTCAGGTCGCCCGCGCCATGCGGATCGGGTTGATCTGCCCTTGGGGGCTGAGACCGCCATAACCCTCGATCAAATCAAGGTCGATGATCATGGCGACGCCGAGGTGAGCGAAATCGTGGTCGCGCTCGACCTGAGCCATGGTGTCATAGACCTGCTTGCGCGCACCGTCGCTCGAATCGATATGGGCCCTGCCTTGCAGGCTGTAGGTGGCCTTGGCATCCTCGTCACGATACATCAGCGCCACTTTCGGGTTCTTTTGAATAGAGCGGATCATTTTGCCGTTGGCGTTGCGCACCCAGATCGCCAGCTGGGTGTCGCTGAACACCTGTGTCGAGCCCCGGAATGTCAGATTTGGCTGACCCGTCTCGTCGACATAGGTGATCATGATCGGATGGCGCTGTATCAGCGCGTTGTTTAAGCGCTCCTTGAGGTCGGCGGGAATTTTAAGTGGGGTCGCGGCTCTCGGGCTGCCTGGCAGCATCTGTTGTTGAAGCA
The DNA here is from genome assembly GCA_030041335.1 of Alphaproteobacteria bacterium. GTDB lineage: Bacteria > Pseudomonadota > Alphaproteobacteria > ATCC43930 > CGMCC-115725 > JAATGI01. The sequence continues at coordinate 19,861 of JASHOB010000103.1, forward strand.
GCGAAATCTTGCCGCCGCCTCCATGCACGGTCAGCACCAGCTTCGCGCCATTGGGTAAGGTTCCGATTGCCTGCACGGCACCGGCCTTGTCCTCGGGCGTCGCCCAGTTGGCCTCGGCATAATTGCCGCCCTTGAAACGCTCGATGACCGCGTCTTTGCCCTTGAGGTTGATGTTGAGCGCCTGAAAGCCAGCGTCGGCAGCGAGCAGATCACCCGCGAGCTGGCCGGACTTTACGCTTGCGAGAAACTTCGCGACGGTATCGGTCTGTTGCGACATGGCATCACCCTTGATTGACGAAGCCGGAAATAAATTGCCCGGCGAGTTCGGGATTGTCGAGATCGGCCAAATGGCCGGCACCCGGAATAATGGCGACTGCGGCGCGCCCGGCAATCTCGTGGCCGAAATGCTCGGCATAGGACGGCGGCAACACCTTATCCTCGTCGCCCCAAACGATGAGCGTGTCGGCTCGAACGCGGTGCAGCCGCCTTACCAGCCGGGTATCACCGAGCGGCCACAGGATCCGCGCGCTGGCTTCAAGCGCCCGGGTCATCACAATGGTCCACTCGCCCGGATCGGCACCGTCGGGCGGCGAGGTGAACGCCGTATAAGTGTCGGCATTCTTGCACAGGACCGAGGGCTGCACGCCCGGACGCTGTGCCCAGATATCGGCAGGCGGGGCATCGGTGTCATAGAGGCCGAACGGCGCGATCAGCACCAGCCGCCGCACCAGGCCCGGCGAAATTGCCGCCACCTCGGCGGCGATCGAGCCGCCCAACGATGCGCCGATCAGATCGGCGCCGTTTTGGGCGCCCGCCGCCTCGAGCAAATCGAGTGCGGCCGTCACCCAATCGAGATGGGAGTCAAGCAATTCATGGCCTTGGCCACCGGGGAAACCAGGCAGGGAAGGCACCACCACGCGCCGCGTTTCGGCGAGCTTGTCGAGGAACTTGGTCCATCGCGGAAGTCCGGCAACACCGGCAAGGTAGAAGAGCTTCTTCCCCTCGCCCTTCTCCCACACCCGGCACGGCTCGCCATTCACCTCGACAAAGTGTTCGGCGATCTCGCTCATTCCGCGGCCCGCGCCACCACCGGGGAGACGGGCGTTGCGCGCAGCTGCGTCGGCAACGGCTTCGGCCACCACCGATCTTCCCATTGATCGTCGAACAGATCCCTCAACTGCGGCGCTACTCTCTGCGCGAACAGGCGGGAGTTTTCGTTGGTCAGGTCTTTGCCCATGTTGCCGAATTGCAGCAGCAGCATGAGATGGCCGACATTGAGGTCGATCGCCACTTCGCGCAACTTGTCCGCCACTTCGTCGGGCGAGCCGATGATGACATAACCCTTGTCGAGCATATCTTCGAAACTTGGATTCTGCAGACCCTGCTGCGGGCGCCCGCGCCCATCCCGAGCCGTGCCTGTCGCCTGCTGCGCCATGGACACAATGTTGGCGCGCATCGTCGCCTCGGTGACGTAACCGGGCGGCGACGCATATTTCGGATCGACATGGAGGCAGCGGTTGAAGAAATATTCAGCCGGCTCGCGATAAAGTTTCAGGGCTTCGGCGCGAGTCTCGGCGACGCCGACGAATTGAAGAAACGCCGCCCGATATGGATTGCGGTCCTTGCCGAGCTTATCCATCTCGCCCCAGAAACCGTGCATGGTCTTGCGGCCGAGCTGGTAGCCAAAATAGCTGAGATAGGCATAGACGTAATCCATTTCGGCGCACCATTGCCAGGTTTCGACCGAGCCGCCGCCTGGAATCCAGATCGGCGGGCGCGGCTTCTGCAACGGCTGCGGCCAAATGTTGATGTAGCGCTGCTGATTGAAGCGGCCGTTGAAAGCGAAGGTGTCGTCACGCGTCCAGGCCTGTACGACCAGATCGTGCGCTTCGCGATAGCGGGCACGCAACTGGCTCGGGTTCATACCGTAACAATAGGATGTGTCCCAGGGGGTGCCGACCGGGAAACCAGCGATCACCCGCCCGCCCGAGATGCAATCAATCATCGCCATTTCCTCCGCGACCCGGGTCGGAGGGTTATAGAGCGCCAGCGAGTTGCCCATGATGCAGATCGCCGCGTTCGAGGTGCGGCGGGCAAGGCTTGACGCGATCAGGTTGGGCGACGGCATCAGTCCGTAGCCGTTCGAATGATGTTCATTGACACAAATGGCGTCGAAGCCTTGCGCGTCGGCGAATTCCAGTTCGTCCATGAAGTCGTTGTACATGCGGTTCGCCGCCGCCGGATCGAACAGCTCACGCGGAATGTCGACCCAGACCGACGGATATTTCTCGCGGAAATTATCCGGCAACAGTGTATAGGGCATGAGATGGAACCAGCAGAACTTCATGACGCTTCTCCCGAGCCGCGTTTGCGGTCTAGTCTAGGAGAGAATATGCGCGGGTGCTAGCACGTCTCGCATCAAATAGCTTGGGGTTAGCCATGTCTTATCGTGTCGTGTTGGGGTCGGCGCCCGCCTCGTTGGGCGAGCTCGCGGCCATGCTTGAGGCCGAAAACTGCGAAGTGAGGCAGCTGCCCGAGAATGCGCGCGGCTGGACGCCGGAATTGATCCGTGACTTCGCCGCCGACGCGCAGGCATTAATTGGCACCTTCGCCGCAACCAAGCTGCCCCGCGCGGTCTTGGAAGCCGCCCCCAACTTGCGCGTGGTGGTGTCTCCGATTATCGGCACCGAGCATATCGATGTGAAGGCGGCGACCGAACTCGGGATCGCCGTGGGGTACGGCGCCACACCGGAGAATATCCTCGGCGTTGCCGAGGCAGTGGTCATGCTGCTCGCGGTCTGGCGCAAACAGTTCATGACGAAACACGAAACGGTTCGCGCCGGCGGTTGGCGATCGCCTGTCGCCGGCCACCTGGTGCGCCATTCCACTGTCGGGCTGGTGGGCTTTGGCAATATCGGACGCGCGGTCGCAAAACGGCTCCTCGGCTGGGAATGCGAGGTAATCGCAACCGACCCCTATATCGATCCCGCGGTGGCGCCACCGTTAGGCGTAGAGCTTGTCGACCTCAATACGCTGCTGGCCAAATCTGACACCGTGGTGTTGCTGGTCACGCTGACCGATGAGACCTGGCACATGATCGGCAGGAGCGAGCTCGCAACCATGAAACGCGGTGCGTACCTCATCAACGTGGCCCGCGGCGGCCTGGTGGACGAACCGGCGCTGATCGCGGCAATTAACGCAGATCAGCTTTCCGGCGCCGCGATCGATACCTGGGAGCAGGAGCCGTCGCCCGAACGTGATCCAATGCGCGCGCATCCCCGCATCATTGTCACCGGCCACAATATCGGCCATTCGGACGAAGGTTATGCGAGCCTGCCGGTGGCGGCTGTTGACAACACGATGCGTGGGCTTAGGGGCGAGCCGCCTTTGCATTTCCGCAATCCCGAAGTGCTGGAGAAGTGGCGCACGCGGCTGCGGCACCTCGGCGTCAACAGCGCACCGATCTGAAGAGACACTGCGCGCGACCCTGGGGTGGCAGCCGTTCCGGCCACGGCTCGGCGCCGCATCCGACCGCAGAGGCGCGATCGCGGGACAGCAACCGGCGGAGCCCGGCGATCGCCCGAACTGGCGCATTGGACCGCCTTCGGGCGAGGGCCCGATTGCCCGGCGCGAGGTCCGGCTTGCGTAGGGACTCAAGTTCGAAGAGTTTTCTATTGCTGCCCAACCGAAGCAAAGTGTGCCGCAAATGGATTCGGTCGAGACCGTTGTCATTGGCGCTGGCGTCGTCGGCTTAGCGATCGCGCGTGCACTGGCCAGGCGCGGGCGCGAGGTGCTGATATTGGAGGCCGAGACAGCCATCGGCACTGTCACCAGTTCACGCAACAGCGGCGTTATTCATGCCGGGCTCTATTACCGGCCAGGCAGCCTCAAGGCTCGGCTGTGCACTCTTGGACGCGAGCTCCTCTATGCCTATGCCGCGGCACACGGCGTTCCGCATCAACGCTGCGGCAAACTGGTCGTGGCGACTGACGACAAGGAGATCAATGCGCTCGCGGCGCTCAAGGAAAACGCCGAACGCAACGGCGTTGCCGGCATTCGCCTCTTGACCCCGACCGAAGCCCACGGCATCGAGCCCGACATCACCTGCGCGGCGGCTCTCGACGTTCCCGTTACGGGCATTATCGATCAGCACCAGCTGTTGTGGGCAGTGCTCGGCGATGCCGAAGCTGCCGGCGCTACCTTGGCCTTGCACGCACCTGTCGTGGCGGTCGCGATGGCCGGGCCGGGTTTCATACTCGATATCGCAGGCCCAGCGCCGGCACAAATCGGCTGCCGCTTGCTGATCAACGCCGCCGGGCTCGGTGCCCAACGCGTGGCCCGGTCGCTGCACGGGCTCGATCATGCCACGGTACCCCGCCAGGTACTGGCGAAGGGCAGCTATTTCAGTCTCTCCGGCAAGGCGCCGTTCCGCCGTCTGATCTACCCTCTGCCGGTACCCGGTTCGTCGGGCCTCCATGCCGGCCTCGATTTGGCCGGACGCGCGCGTTTCGGTCCGGATGTCGAATGGGTCGAGAGCATCGACTATCGAGTCGACCCGGCGCGCGAGCCGCTTTTCGTCGCGGCGATCCGCCGTTATTGGCCCGGGCTACCCGATGGCGCATTGCAGCCCGACTATGCCGGGGTGCGGCCGAAGCTGGCGCATGCCGGGCCCTACGATGCCGATTTCCTGGTGCAGGCCAGCCGCGATCATGGTGTGCCCGGCCTGATCAACCTCTACGGCATTGAATCACCGGGCTTGACGGCTTCGCTGGCGCTCGCCGATTACGTTGCAGATCAGGCGAGGGTATAGCGCTTCAGGGCTTCGACTGCACGTTGCCAGCCGGCATATAATTCGTCGCGCCGCTGCCGCTCCATTGCCGGCGAAAACCGGCGCTCGAGTTTCCAGCCGGTGCCAAAATCGCCCGGCATTTCGCATAGGCCTGCGCCGGCAGCCGCGAGGCTGGCGGCGCCGAAGGCGGTCGCTTCGTTGAGCACCGGTCGCTCAACCGGCAGCCCCAGCATATCCGCGAGGAATTGCAGCATCCAATCGTTGCGTGCCATGCCGCCGTCGACACGAAGGGCGTTCGGCCTCATCTCGCTATCATCCCCGAACGCATCGAGGAGATCGCGCGTTTGGTAGCACACTGCCTCGAGGGCCGAGCGCACCAAAGCGCGAGCATCGGTGTCGCGCATCAACCCAAAGATGGCGCCGCGCGCCTCCGGGATCCAATGCGGCGCGCCGAGGCCGGTGAAAGCAGGCACGAGATAGAGGGGGGTCGCATCGCGTTCCGGCGCCAGGCTCGGAGTCACCGAGGCATCCTCGATGACGCGCAGCCCGTCCCGGAGCCATTGGATCGCCGCACCGGCAACAAAGATCGAGCCCTCGAGCGCATAAGTCGTGCTGCCGGCGAGCCGATAGGCGACGGTGGTGAGCAGGCGATGCCGGGAGAGGCGCGCCTCGGCGCCAATGTTCATCAGCGCAAAGCAGCCGGTGCCGTAGGTGCTTTTTATCATCCCCGGGGCGAAGCAGCGCTGCCCTACCATTGCCGCCTGCTGGTCGCCGGCCATGCCGGTAATGGGGATGCCGATGCCGAACAATTGCCCGGTTGCCGATGCGAAATCGCCGGCATTGTCCCGGACCTCGGGCAGCACCGCCCGCGGCACGCGGAACAGTTTCAGCAATTCGTCATCCCATTCCTGGCGTCGAATGTCGAAGAGCAGCGTACGCGCCGCATTGGTGGCGTCGGTAGCGTGGACGGTGCCGCCGGAGAGGCGAAACAGCAGATAACTGTCGACGGTGCCGAAACACAGTTCACCGCGCTCGGCCTGCGTTCGTGCGTCCGTGACATGATCCAACAACCAGCCGACCTTGGTGGCAGCGAAATAGGGATCAATCAACAGCCCGGTCTTTTCTCTGAGCGCCGCTTCGGCGCCGTGGCGTTGCAAATCGCGGCACAGATCAGCAGTACGCCGGTCCTGCCACACGATCGCGCGATAGAGTGGCTTGCCGGTCGCGCGCTCCCATAAGAGCGTGGTCTCGCGTTGGTTGGCGATGCCGATGGCAGTGACGTTCCGTGGTGCAACCCCGGCCTTCGCGACCGCCTCGCGCGCGACCGCGAGCGTATCCCGCCAGATCTCCTCCGGATCGTGCTCGACCCAACCATCCTGCGGAAAATATTGCCGCAGCTCCTTCTGCGCCATTGCGGTGACACGGCCGCTCTCGTCGAACAGCAACGCGCGGCTCGAGGTCGTACCCTGGTCGATGGCAAGGATATGGCGCGGCATGCTTCACCATACGCGAATTCGCATGAGGCCGGGAGCGCGCCCGCGATCGGGGCCGGATCGGGCCTTTTCTACCGCCACATGATCGACACCCGCGAGGCAAGGCGACGGCGCCGCCGGGGAAGCCCGACGCCGGCCTTAACGCGCATGTTGCGGCTCAAAGCGGCCGGCCGCTGTTCCTAAGCACCGACCGCCCGAACGTAGTCGTCATGCGCGGTTCCGAGGCCACCCTGGAACCGGCGGTAATAGAAACGGGTCAGGCCAACCGCCGCGATCGTGCCGACGACGTAAGGCACGGCACCCAAAGCATAGAGCCACTCGAGCGGCACGTGGTTCGCGATCAGCACGCCGCCGATCAGGGGCCCGGTCGCCGAACCAAAGCGGCCGATCGCGAACGCCCAACCCGAGCCGTTGGAACGGAATGCGGTCGGATAGATCAGCGCCGATGCCGCGTTCAGGCCGAATTGCAGGCCAAGCGAGCAAAATCCCGCCAGCGTCACCATGATGAACAACAGCGCCTCGTTCTGGAGACCGACGAAACCGATCAGCGCCACCACCGGGATCGACAACGCGAACAGCCACAGCACCGGCGCCAGACCCTTGGTATCGATCGGCCTGGCCAGCACCAGCCCGCCAACGGTACCGCCGATCTGAAAGAGCGTGCCCGCCCAAGCGGCGTCGGTTACCGGAATATGTGCCGCCGGCAGCACAATCGGCAGCCAACCCTGGATGAAGTAGAAGGCCATCAGGTTGCAGATGAAGCAGATCCAGAGCGTAATGGTGATCCCGGCGAGGCCGTCGCCAAACAGATATTTCGGATTGAAACCTTGATATTGCTTTTCGTCGCGGATCACGAATTGCGCCTCTTCCGGGAACGCCGTGGTCGGCGCGAGAGCGCGCAGAATCTTGATGATGCGGTGACGCGGCTTGCCTGTGACAACCAGGAACTTGAGCGATTCGGGCATCAGTCCCGCGACCAGCACGGCCATAACCAGGGGTAGCACGCCGCCAATCCAGAACAATAGCCGCCAGCCATGGGCGGGCACCAAGCTTGCGGACACTATGCCGGGCACCGACCCGCCGAAGGTGATCCCGCAGAACATGATGATGACCAGCGTCGCCCGCAGGCGCTTTGGCGCGAACTCGGCGTTCAGCGCGATGATGTTCGGCAACAGGCCGCCGATCCCGAGGCCGGCGCCAAAGCGCAGATAGATGAGCTGATCGACGTTGCTGGCCCAAACGACGGCCAGGGTGAAGACGCCATAGACTGCACTCGACACTACGATCGCGACCTTGCGTCCCCAGCGGTCACCGACGAAGCCGAGGACCGGGGAGCCCAACAGAATGCCCCAAAGGCCGGCGCTGATGACCGGCCCCATCTCCTGCGGAGCGAAGTGCCATTCCCTTATGAGATGCGGACCAGCGAAGGACACGGCGCCGATGTCGTAGCCGTCAAACAGAATGACGAAGAACGAAAAGATCACCAGGCTCCAATTGAACCAGGTGACTTTGCGTTGGTCGATCAGCGCGGACACGTCAACAATTTGCGCGGGCATCGCCCGATCCTCCCGACATCTCGCTACAATTTTATTAGCCGGCACGGTAAGGCGGCGCTCGCCCCGATGTCAAATTATGTTAGGTTTTTGCCGATGCGCCGATCAGTAGGTGGTAAGTCGCGTCGAGCCTCGACATCCCGAGCCCCGTCTCAAGGTGCGCGAGGTGAGCGGGACGAACCGCCGACCCGGCCGCTCTGATCGGGACAAAGGCCGCTCCTTCCACGACCATGTTGGGCCGGATTCTGCGCCGCGCGTTCATCGCCGTCCTTGTCCTCGTCGCCGGCGTCCTGTCGCTGATCCTGCTCTATCGCTGGATCGAACCGCCGATGACGCCCCTCATGCTACTACGCTACCCCGACGCCGGACGCATCGACCGCACGCCCATGCCGTTGCATGCCATCTCGCGCGAGCTGCAGTATGCGGTCATCGCCTCGGAGGACAACCGCTTCTGCCGTCACCACGGCGTCGATTGGGGCGCCGTCAACGATGCGGTGGCGGAGTATGATGTGCAAGGACGGCTGCGGGGCGCCAGCACGATTACCATGCAGGTGGCGCGCAATCTTTTTTTGTGGCCGGGCGGCGGCTTTTTCCGCAAGAGCATCGAGGTCATCCTGGCGTTGGCGATCGACGCTCTGCTCCCGAAGCGGCGCATCCTCGAAATCTACCTGAATGTGGCCGAATGGGGTGATGGCATTTACGGCGCTGAAGCCGCGTCGCACGCGTATTTCCGTCGCTCCGCCGCGCGGCTCTCTCGCCACGATGCCGCGCTTCTCGCCGCGGTCTTGCCTAACCCGCGACGCTGGACTCCGGCGCGGCCGAGCAACTATATCGCCGACCGCGCAGCCGTGATCGATGGCCGTATCGGGCAGTTGGAGGGTTACTACGAGTGCTTGCGCTAAGCGCACGCCGGCCATTGCTTCGCCGCTATTGACACATCCTGCTCGGTGCGGACAGCCTGTGACGTCGAGCAAATGACGAGGTCCCATGCCCGAATCCCCAAAAGTCCGCAGCGTCGCCCGCACGCAAGATCGCATCCTCGCGTCAGATTTGTTCGAAGCGAAAAGCCATACCCTGCCGCCCCGCAACGGTCGCGGCGTCTATCATGAAACCGGGCGCGACGTTCCTGTCTATCATCGCTGTGATGTGCTGGTAATCGGCGGCGGGCCTTCGGGTTGCGCGGCCGCATACGCCGCCGCTCGCGTTGGCGCCGATGTCGTGCTGCTCGAACGCTACAATCACCTTGGCGGGCTGTCGACCGGAGGACTTGTCATTTGGATCGACCGGATGACCGACTGGGAGGGCCGGCCGGTGATCCGCGGCTTTGCCGAGGATGTGCTAGACCGCTTCCCGAAAGACGCGGTTGCCGGGCCGGAACCCGCCGACTGGGGATCGCGCGACCCGGCCCTCGCTGCCTATTGGGGACAGCGCACGGCGGCTTTTCACGGCATCGTCTCCTGGGCGCCGACGATTGACCCCGAACGGCTCAAGCTGATTTCACAGGAGATGCTGCTCGGCGCCGGCGTGCGGCTTGTCTTCCACAGCTGGGCCGCGCTGCCGATCGATCACGGCGGGCGGGTCGGCGGCGTCGTATTCGAAAGCAAGGCCGGCCGCCAGGCGCTGATGGCCAAAGTGGTGGTTGACGCCAGCGGCGACGGCGATGTCTTCGCGCGCGCGGGCGCCGCTTTCGAAAACGATATCGAGGAGGGCGATGTCCACCACAGCATGAACACCGCGTTCATGCTGGCCGGCGTCGACATGAACCGCTGGCTCGCGTTCAGACGGGGGGAACCGGAACAATTCAGCGCCTTCATGAAGCTCGGACGCGAGCAGCTCGGCTTCTTCCAGCCGCCTTATGTCTCGTGGCGAAACGACATTGCCTTATTTCTGGGGCCGCGACAGTCAGGCCTGTCGGCGCTCGACGTCGACGACATGACCGAGGTGGAGATCCGCTCGCATCGCTTCATGCTTCAGCATTGCGATTTCTTCCGCGCCCATGCGCCGGGCTTCGAGCACGCCTTCATGCTGGAGAGTGCCCCGCAGCTCGGTGTTCGCCATACAAGACGGCTCGCTGGTGTCGGACGCGTCGAGCGCGGGCAATGGAGCTCGGGTGTGCCGTTCGCCGACGAGATCGGCGTCAGCCCGTCAGTGTCGCCGAAATTTCCGGTCATTTCGGTGCCCTACGGCGCGCTGGTGCCGCTGAAGCTTGACGGACTCCTGGCCTGCGGCCGCCACATCTCGTGCGACGCGAACTCGCACGGCTTCCTGCGCGAAATACCGCAATGCTGGCTGACCGGCCAGGCTGCGGGCGCCGCGGCCGCACTCGCCGCCGATCGGGGCATCGAGCCGCGCCGCGTCGACGTCAAGGAGCTCCAAAGGCTGCTCAAGGCACAAGGCGTTTTCGTCCGCGAGCACGCCACTGAACCGGTCGCCTCATGACTCAGTCCCGTGAATAACGCGCGACACACCGGCGAACCCTCGGTCGGTCTCGGGCCGAGCCACAATCCTCTGCGCCGGCGCCGCGCCGATCCCCAACCGCCTCCGGCAGCGAACAACAACCGCGCGCACGCTACGGACCGCCGCGCGACGACGCTATGATCCCGCGCTATTCGCGGCCGGAAATGAGCGCCATCTGGGCGCCGGAAAACCGGTTCCGCATCTGGCTTGATATCGAGATCTACGCCACGGAAGCACTGGCAGCGGCGGGCGTGGTGCCGAAGAGTGCCGCGACGGCGCTGCGCAAGCGGGGGAAGTTCGACGTCGCGCGCATCGACGAGATCGAGCGCGAGACCCGGCATGACGTCATTGCCTTCCTTACGAACGTCGCCGAGCATGTCGGGCCCGAGGCGCGGTTCGTCCATCAGGGCCTGACATCGAGTGACGTGCTCGACACCTGCCTGGCGGTGCAACTCGCCCAGGCGAGCGACATTCTGCTCGGCGATCTCGATGCCCTCCTGGCGGCGCTGAAGCGCCGCGCTCTCGAGCACAAGCACACGCCGATGATCGGCCGCAGCCACGGCATTCACGCCGAACCGATCAGCTTCGGCCTCAAACTCGCCGGTTTCTACGCCGAGTTTGCGCGCGCTCGGTCCAGGCTCGTCCATGCGCGCGCCGAGATCGCGACATGCGCCATTTCCGGGGCGGTCGGCACGTTCGCCAATGTTGCGCCCGACGTCGAGGCCTATGTGGCAAAAAAGCTCGGCCTCGTGCCAGAGCCGATCTCGACCCAGGTGATCCCGCGCGACCGCCACGCCATGTTTTTCGCGACCCTCGCGGTCATCGCCAGCTCGATGGAGCGGCTCGCCACCGAAATCCGCCATCTGCAGCGCACCGAGGTTGGCGAAGCCGAGGAATATTTCGCGCCCGGCCAGAAGGGCTCATCGGCGATGCCGCATAAGCGCAACCCGGTGTTGAGCGAGAACCTGACCGGTCTCGCGCGCCTCATTCGCAGCGCCGTCATCCCCGCGCTCGAGAATGTCGCACTGTGGCACGAGCGCGACATCTCCCACTCCGCGGTCGAGCGCAACATCGCACCCGATGCCACCATCGCGCTCGACTTCGCCCTCGTCCGCCTCGCCGGCATCGTCGACAAGCTCGTCGTCTATCCCGAGAACATGCGGCGCAATCTCGACCGGCTCGGCGGCCTGGTGCATTCCGAGCGCGTGCTCCTGGCGCTGACCCAAGCCGGCATGAGCCGCGAGAAAGCCTATCGCCTGGTCCAGCGCCATGCCATGGAGGTGCTTGACGGCAAGGGCACGTTCCTCGAGCTGCTCAAGGGGGACGCCGAGGTGCGGCGGCTCGTTAAACCAAAGAACCTGGACGGGCTCTTCGACGACGCGCATCATCTACGCTATGTAAACCGCATTTTTGAGCGCGTGTTCGGCAAATAAGGGGGTTCGACCGTGAGACAGATCATCGCCGTTGCCGTCGGCTTGGCCGCCATTGCCGCGCTGACCGAGAGCGCCGCTGCGCAATATGCGCCTTCGGTTCCGGCCAGCCCGGGCCCCGGCAAGCCGTTTCAAGCGTTTCAGCAGGACGACTATGTCTGCCAGCAATGGGCCAATCAGCAAGTCGCCTACGGCCAGCAGCAGGCCGGCAACCAGGTGGTGGGCGGCGCCGTGGCCGGCGCCGTCGGCGGCGCGTTGCTGGGCGGGCTTCTGGGC
>JASHOB010000104.1 GCA_030041335.1 Alphaproteobacteria bacterium
GCGTAAGAGTGAATGCCGTTTGCCCTGGCCCGGTCGAGACGCGGATGATGCGCTCGCTGGAGGCTCAGATAAATCCGGCGGATCCAGCGACAGTGCATACTGCATTCAGTGCCACCATACCGAGCGGGCGCTACGCGACGCCGGAGGAAGTGGCGAATGTAGTGATGTACCTCTGCTCCGATCTGGCAAGCGACATCACCGGCACGCAAATCGTCATCGACGGCGGAAGCTCGGGATCGCCCGGCGCATCTGGGCGGCGCTGATCGTCTATCCGCGCCCGGACCCAAATCGCGTGGCCGCTTCTCCTATCTCATGACCCTTCCTTGCGGTCGGCTAGTGCGCTCCGGTCACGTTCAACCGAGACGTGAGGCACCCTTCCTTGTCGATGAAGACGAGGCGGAACCGCCCAGTGTCAAACCAGCCTATGACTGCTTGGTCGTGGCGTTGGGCGCGTAGCACAACGCCAGTGCCGTGATATCGTCGAATTGCGGTGCCTCGGTCACGAAACGATCGACGACGGCGACAACGCCCTCAACCAGTGCACGCGACGGAATTTCGCCGAGCTCGCGCAGCGCGGCGTGCAGGCGCTGCTCGCCGAACAAGATCTCTTCGGCGGTGGTCGCTTCCGTCACGCCGTCGGTGTAAAGGAACAGCCGATCTCCCGGCTCGATGCGCACGCTCTGCGTGCGATAGGCGATTCCTGGCATCGCTCCGAGCGGCGGGCCGGTCCCCTTCAGCTCCTCGAGCGCTCCGTCCGCCCGCAATAGCGCCGGTGGATTGTGGCCGCAATTGCAGTAGACCAGATCGCCGCTCGCCAGATCGAGGATGGCGCAAAACATAGTTACGAACATCGATTGCTCGTTATCGGCGCTGAGGAGATTGTTCGCACGGACGATGGCGGCGGCAAAATCTCCACTTTCGCGAACCGTCAAGCGCAGCACCGTCCGCGAGATCGCCATGAACAAGGCGGCCGGCACTCCTTTGCCCGAGACGTCGCCGATGGCGATGACCAGCCGATCGTTATCGAGGAGAAAGTGATCGTAGAGGTCGCCTCCGACCTCTTTCGCGGGCCGCATAAAGGCGAAGACATCGCAGCGGCCGGCGATTTCGGGCGGCGGATCACCGGGTAGCATGGCGCGCTGAATCGCTGCCGCGTTCGCCATCTCTTGGCGCTGCCCGCGGCGGAGCACGATCTGCTCCGCCATTCGCTTCAACGTCTGCGCGAAATTGACGAGCTCAGGAACCGGATGAGTGAGATCGTCGAGGATAGCCGCGTCGAATTCGGGATGTTCGAGCGCCGCGAGTGCTTGTGTGTAATAGCCGATGGCGCGGTTGATGGTCGCGATCCGCCGGCCCAACAATCCGACCACCTCCAGAAGCACATCGGGATGAGCGCGGCCAAGCGCGATCACCCCCTCGCGGCCGATGCGGAACGCCCGAACCGTATCGATGGCAACCACCGTCGCGGTCCGAGGTATGCTGGCGAAGGCGCCGATTTCGCCGAACAACTGGCCCGCGGCCAACGACGCCAGTTCGACTGGACCGTACGAGGTCTCGACCAAAATCTGCGCCGTGCCCTCGACCACCAGGTACATCGCATCGCTGGCATCGTCCTGGCATACCAGTTTCTCCCCGGGCGCCACGGTGATGAACCGGCCGCCCGCGACCAGCGGCGCCAGCGCCGCGTCGTCCAAAGTCGCGAAAATCGGATTAGCGCGGAGGACGCCGATCAGCTCAACGGTTTTGTCGGTGTGGTTGATGCTCATGGCCGTAATATAATTGAGTTGCGGTCGCCGGGAATTGTGACAAAACTGCCACAATCTCGGCGTTAGGGTTCGTCGTCATCGGGGGAGGAAAGCAATGGAATTGGCTGTCGAGGATATGGAGTCCGGCGTCACGCTCGTGCGTCTGAACGGGCGCCTCGACATCGCCGGCGCGAGCGTGATCGATTTGCGGTTCAGTGCGCTCGCGGGCAGCCGGCGGTCGATGGTCGTGGATTTGTCCGAGGTCACGTTCCTCGCCTCGATGGGCATCCGGCTCTTGCTTGGCAGTGCCAAGACGGTCACCAGCAAGGGCGGCCACATGGTCCTCATGGCACCGATCGCCGATGTCAAAAACGTTCTGACAACGGCGGGCATCGACACGCTGATTCCGGTTTATCCCGACGTCCAAAGCGCTGTGGCCGCCGTGAAACTGTAACGAGATTTGCGATATAAACAGGACCAGGAGGATTGCGGATTGCCGATCGAGCGACGTCTGGCCGTGCCCCGAGATTTGGGGAGATTGGACGTCGTTGCGCCGTGGGTCGATGCCGTGGCCCATGCCGGCGACTGGCCTGACAAACTCAGCTTTGCCGTTCAGTTGTGCCTGGAAGAGGCACTCGCCAACATTATCGAGCACGATGCCGATCCCGACGGCGGCCCGATCGCGATCGTTATCGATGATTCAGACTCGCGGCGCGTTGCCGTCCGAGTGGAGAGTGCAGGAAAACCTTTCGACCCGACACGTTATCCCGAGCCGGTCACGGCCGAATCGCTTGTCGAAGCAAAGATTGGTGGTCAGGGTATCCACCTGATGCGCAGCTTCGCCTCCGCCATGCGCTACGAGCGGCGCGACAAACGCAATTCCATCGAACTTATATTCGACCGAATCCAGTGACGACAACAACTAGGCTGCGTGATTGGCATATGGAGCTTAAGGGGGACGTTGTCGTTGGAACCTGATTTGGCGGAAGCGGTAACCTGTGTAAGATAAGACGGCCTCAAGACGTTGAGGCTGAGGGACTGCCTTGCGACCTCGCCTTGGGCAACCTTTTCAGGGGATTCGAGCTCAATAGATTGTCGGCACCATCATTGCCGGCGAAACCGGATGACGGATGTAGTCGGGATGATGGATGCGATTAGGGAGGTGAATCTCCGCGTGTTCAACCTTGGTGTATGGTATTTGGCTGAGAAGATGCGTAATGCAGTTGAGGCGAGCACGCTTCTTGTCGACCGCCTGCACAACCCACCAGGGTGCCTCAGGGATGTGCGTACGCTCCAGAAGGACTTCTTTGGCTTGTGTATACGCCTCCCATCGCCGGCGGCTTTCTAGATCCATTGGGCTGAGTTTCCACTGCTTCAGAGGGTCCTCGATTCGAGCCTTGAAACGGGCCTCTTGCTCCGCGTCCGTTATCGAGAACCAATATTTGAGGATTTTGATCCCGCTCCGGGTCAACAATCGTTCAAATTCAGGAACGGCTTCAAAGAAGGCTTCGTATTCCTCGCGTGTGCAGAAGCCCATGACGTGCTCCACGCCGGCCCGATTGTACCACGACCGATCGAACAGAACGATTTCACCACCAGCCGGAAGGTGAGCTACATAACGTTGGAAATACCACTGTGTCCGCTCACGGTCAGTGGGGGCGGGAAGCGCCGCCACCCGACAAATGCGCGGATTAAGACGCTGAGTGATGCGTTTGATAACACCGCCCTTGCCGGCAGCGTCCCGCCCCTCGAAGATGACGACCAGCTTCTCTCGCGCGTGAGCTATCCAATCCTGCAACTTCACGAGCTCTCCCTGAAGACGGAACAGTTCGCGGAAGTAGATACGCCGGGGAAGCGTCGACACGCCTTCGACGCCGCGCGACTCTCCGAAGCGATCGTCGTCCATTTCCATCTCGAGTTCTTCATCCCAGCTATCGATGAAGTCCGCATGCAGGCGCAGCAGCTCCCGATCGCGATCGTTGCTCTGGCTGGTCGGTCTCTGCTCGTTCATTGAAACCTACTCCATTGCGTTTGCTGGCTTGCTGCTCTTAGAGACTTCAAGCGGTAATATTTGTCCGTTCCTGACGTTGTACGGTACCGGTCGTTACCTTGCTAGTATTCATCCAAACTTCATCGAAGTGTCTCATTCACAGCGCAGCCCAGGCGGGCCGCTATCGCGCCAATCGGGAGACTTCCCGAGGACACCGCTCACCCGCGGCTGCCGGCAACCTGAGTCTGCCGTTGATCCGCAGAAACGCCACGAAGCAACCCGGAGCGGACGGCGATCCAATGATCAATGCTGAGCCGTCCTGGTCCCGATGCAATCAACCAGAGAAAGATTATGATGTACATGACTTCCGGCAAATACAGGAAATCGTCAAGCCAGTCGATGAACGAGGGCGCGTGGGTGATGGTTGCCAACTGAACAGTGGCGATCGCGACAATCATGTCGATGATGAAGGCGATGCAACACAAAGTCGAAAGCAGCCCGATGATCAGCAGGCAACCGCAAACGAACTCCACCGACGAAACGAAATACGTCATGACGTGCGGAAAAGGGATTCC
>JASHOB010000012.1 GCA_030041335.1 Alphaproteobacteria bacterium
TCTCTCGATCGTTGTTGCCGTTCCAGAACTTTTGGGGCGATCCGAAGGATCATCTCGCCGACGTGCAGACGGACGAGCCGAGGGCCTGGTACGATGCGCGTATCCGTTGGCCGTAACGAGCCTCGAGGGCATAGCCCACTAAGATCGTTGCCAATACGCTTCACATCGACTGCTTCTTCGATGTGAAGGCGGTGGGCGCGCGCTCGATATAGGAATGCCACCTGGTCGATCCAACCGAGAAAATCCCAGGACGCAGCCTTGGAAGGGCGGAGGCAAGCCATGGTGTACCTTGCCTAGGCAGGAGCCAAGGGTTCGCATGCCCGCGCGTGTACCAAAATGGTTTTGTCCAGTCCGAGACATCGTTAACAATAGGTTCGCCCTGCCAAGCATCTTTCAGAAGATCACCGTTAGACGCCGGATATGGAACTTGCTGGCGGACGCAACGTTAGAGCGAAGCCGTGAATAGTGCGGTGTGCGGGTTGATCTGACAAACGCTGGACGACCGTGAATTTCGGTGCTCGACATCGGGCTTGCCCGGCGCGAAGATAGACGTTGCGGCTGTCATAGGTTGATAACCTCAGCGCATTGGCAAAGGCTTGAAGCCGCGATGGGGATGGAGTTCCCCCTAACCGCCCTCAGGGCTGATGACTCCTACTGCATCGGATGCGGCGGGAATTCACTTCGCTACTCCCGCCCGAGGGCGGGCCTGTCAATGCCTGCCACGAAGGTGTGGGAGGCGACCGCCTGATGAAATTGCCGTCGGCACCGGCCCAGCCGAACCAGCAACCGCAACGCAGTTACCCTTGCCGTCGCCCGCCCGAGTCGAACCGATGAAGATCGCCATTATGAGTGACCTGCATCTCGAATACGATGCGAGACACGTCGACAGGCTCGATCACGGCGCGCAAATTAATGCTGCGCTGGATTTCTATTTCAAGCCACCGCAACCCGAGGCGGATTTCCTCGTCCTCGCCGGTGATGTGCACAGTGGCGCGCTAGGCATCGACTGGGCGGTCCGTCATTTTGCACTGCCGACAATCCTGATTGCCGGCAACCACGAATTCTATGGTCACGAGTTGTTTCGGACGATTGCGTTCAACCGGCAACGGGCGGGCACGACGAACGGGCAGGTTATTTTTCTGGAGCGCGCCACCTGGGAGGTCACGCTGCAAACGGGCGAATGCGCCCGGTTCATCTGTGCGACGCTCTGGACCGATTTTCGGCTCTATGGAACGCCCGAGGCCTCGATGGCGATTGCGCGGGAGCGACTTGAAGACTTCGAGGTAATCAGAATCGAGCGTGGGTACAAGCTACGAAAGCTCCGGCCCGACGATACCAACCGGCTACATCGTGCTTCCCTCGCCTTTCTGCGGAGAGAGCTGGCCCGACCCTTCGACGGAATAACAGTGGTCGTCACCCATCATGCGCCGTCGCCGCGATCGATCGCGGCCAAGTTTCAGAATGACCAGCTCAACCCCGCTTTCGCGTCGAATCTTGATACGCTGATTTACGACTATGAGCCGGCCCTGTGGATCCACGGGCACATGCACGATTCTTTCGACTACAGGATTGGACCCACCCGCGTCATCTGTAACCCACGGGGATATTTTCCCGAACAGTTGAACCCCGGCTTTGATCCATCGCTCGTCGTCGAGGTCCAGTCGTCAGCGATCCGCGCCGGCCGCGAACACCGTGCGGGTGCCGCACGAAGGTTGCGGCGGCAGGAAGTTATTGACGGTTTTCTCGGAACGGCAGATTCTAGAGATCGCAGAAGGGGATGGAGCCCCCCAGATCGCCGCAACGGCTGATGGCTCCTACCGCGTCTTGGGCGCCGTAGGAGCATCAATTGCGCAAACCGTACGATACCGATAACAATCAGCCGGGTGACAGCGGGCACATCGCTCTCATAAGCGGTGGTTTGCTGCTCTCTACTGTCACGGGCCAAGATCGGCAGCATCCGGGCTATCCCGTGCACGCGGCGATCGTTCTGAACGATCGCCAGCGGCAGGTCTCGGGAGCGGGCGGCTCCGACGGCCAACGGGCTCCAGCTGCTCAAGCCTCGTTCGTGAAACAAAGATCCAGCGCCCTTGGTGGACCTTCCATTGACGATCGATGTTGTCACTCCCCGGAAGGATCCTGGACGACAACGTCACGCTCGAAGGGAGCGCAAGTTAGATTTCGCTCCGATGTCGTCGGCGGCTAGTTGGTCGCCCGAGTTACCGAATTTGCAATGCGCCAACGAACTCGATTACCTGGTCGTCAGCCTGAAGAGAATGGTGATAGCCCATGCGGGGAGTAAACGATCGAAACTTTTTCAATTACTGGCAGATCCTCTATAGAGCCACCTGTCCTAGTCCGAATCAGACGCATTGGCGGGTGGGCGACGTTGAGTGGCGAAAGGAACGCCACAGCTTTTCGGGAGCAGACTATGCGGTGATCCTCGAGGTCCATTGCCTTCGTTGTGTTGCACGTGACAGCGGATCATGGACCCTAATGGTTGCGGTGGAGCATTGGTGGGACGGCAATGGCGAGTCGCTGAAAGACACCAGCTGGGCGCGCGTGATCGATGGCAATCCGAGGACGATCGTTAGTTGGCTTCAGCGACATGAGAAGCTTCGTGCGGCCATCTCTAGCCAAGTGAATCCTGGGGCCGCGCTCAGCACAGACTAGAACTAGATTACGCAGCGAGACGACGGCCGATGTGCCGCAAACTGACACAGGTGAAGCACTGCACGCAAAGGAGGTTCGCAGAAATAGCTACCCAATCTCAGGGATAGCAAATATATCGCGCCCGCGGCGCGGCATCGTAAGTCTGCGTGCCCGGCCCGGGCTCGCCCCCGAACTCTCCCGGCGCCCGGCTTTTTTCGCCATGCGGTCATGATGATCCCGATCGCGCTGACGGGCTATGCCAGATCTTCGCGGCCGCGCCGACGGCGAAGCTGCCGCTCGTGGTGCCGTCAGCAACCTCGACCGGCGCCGACGGCTCCTGTGCGACCCTGGCGCTAGGATCGGCGTTCGACCGATTGCAAAAACAGTGTCCAATTTTGGAGGACGCCTAGTCTTCGACTCGGTACAGGCGCCATCGTTTCGGCACGCCTTTGAGTTGGTGAACGCCGCGATCCTTGAAGCGGATTCCAGACTGCGACATCAGATCCTTGACCGCACTCGAAACGAGGACTTCGCCGGCACGCGCTTTCGCGGCCACGCGCGCGCCGATGTGAAACGCGATACCGAAAACGTCGGCTCCGCTCACCTCGTATTCGCCCGCGTGCAGCCCCACCCGGATCTCTAGGCCCAGCGTGCGCACTGCCTCGCGGATTGCGGTCGCGCAACGGACCCCGGCAGCCGGCGCGCCGAACGTCGCGAGCAGTCCGTCCCCGGTCGTTACGACCTCTTTTCCGCGCAAAGTCTTTAGCTCTTTACGGACCGCGGCGTAATAGTGGTTCATCACTTGTGTCCAACGTGAATCGCCGAGCCGCGCGGCTTTTTCGGTGGACCGGACGATATCGACAAACAGGATCGTGGCGAGCGCTTTTTCGAACCCGGCGCCACTATCGGCAGGTCGGCGCCGGATCACAATATTTCCAGCCAGCGGTTCATAGCGATGGTTGCGTCGCCGCGCGATTGCGGTTTTTGCATAGTCTTTGGCACGCTCCACCGTGCCGCAACGAACTGTTTTCGCCCGCGGTGGAAGCGCCCAGTAAATCTTTCGCCCATCTCCCACGCCGTGGACCTCGACGGCACCCCACTTCAGGAACACCGTCGACCCAACCCGGCGAACCCACCATGCCTTTGACGTGTATCCGGAAACGTTCGACTGATGGACTCCGATGCGAAGGAACTTGGGCATGTGCGAGCAACCGATCGAAAGACCATTTGGGCCTACCAGAGACAGAACGTAATCAGACATTCCTGCCGAGGCAACATTACCCCCAATCGAAAATTTGCAGATGGCTCGCGGCTTTCGCGGGCGGGCGTCCGGGGCAAGCCCGTGAACGCGCTGGCAGGCGCTCATGATGCTGCGGTGCAGATGATCGATACCTCCATTGTCCGCGTGCTCAGCACGGTGCCTGCATCACTCGGAACAGAAGACAGTCGATGGGCCGGTCACACGGCGGTTTAACGGGCAAGATACACGCGGGCGTCGATGCCAATGGCCTTCCCGTGCGGCTGGCGCTGACAGCCGATGAGGCGAACGACAAGCGACTTGCAGCCAACCTTCTATCTCGTTTGCACGCCGGATCAATGTTACTCGCGGAGCAAAGCTATGACGCCGATTGGATCAGAGCACTCGACACAAGGCAAGCGCTGGGGCCAACATACCGCCGAGAAGCAACCGCAACGAGCCGATCTGTTTTAGCCGGCATCTTTACCGAGCGCGTAACTTGGTCGAACGGTTCTTCAATAGGATCAAACACCGTCGGCGGGTGACGATGCGCTACGACAAGCTTGCCGCCATTACCTTGCCTTCGCCGAGCTCGCATCAATACGGTTGTGGCGGCGCATTAATGAGTCCACGCCCTAGTTCTAAAGCGCCGAGCAAGTCGCTAAAGCTTATCCGCGCCGCGCTAGTCCATTCCCCGCACTGCGAAAGCAAACCATTGAATCCACAAGCGCTGGAGATGCTTAAGTTCTCGCTATTGCTGCACCTCTACTAGCCCCTTTCGCAGAAGCGTCTTCGCAAGTGGCCTGCCAAAAGACGGCATAGCTGTTGGGCACGAGCTCACGAACGCGTCGTCTGATCTCGGTTGCGGCCGGCGATTCGTCAAAGAATTCGATAATCATCGGCGGATCCGGGTTTCTCCGCAAGATGTCGCCGACGCTCCCATAGTGCAGCTCTGGGCTGCTTCCGCTGTCCTTCATTCCCTGCAGAACAGCGACGCCGTGAACGTGGAGTTGGTCGCACAAGAGATGCAGCACTTTTTCCAGCTGCACCTTGCGCGTGCTATGGCTGGCCTCGGGGAGGTAAAGACGAACCATGGTCACTGATCTCTCGTTCTCCATTGCATCTCCTCCTTTGATGATGCCGCTATGGCGGCTCGCCTAAGCCGACGCCGGCGCCCGGGCTCAAAGTGCAGCTCATCACATCGGACACTCGTTCTCATTCTTCTTGTTGCAGTAAAAATTCATCGTTAGAGCAAACCGACACCGGCGATAAGCACCAGTAGCAAAGCGATAAGAACGTAGGCTGCATAGGCATTGACATTGCCTACGTGCATTCTCCTAACGACTCTGGCGGCTATGCCCAGGGCATCCACTGGTGGTCCGAGAACCAAACGATCGACAATGTGGCTCTCGGTGTATTCGCGTCGGATTGCGGTTCGGAAATGTCGCGCCACCGCTTCGGTGTTGTCGGCGACCGACGCCGGCCGCAACAGGACCTGAAAGACGACCCGGACCGGGTTGGAAAAGCCAGTTGCGGTATAGGTTATTCCAGGCCAAAGCCGGCGCAGACCACCATCCCAAGCCGCGCCCTGACTCAGCGTACGGTGACGCGTCAATAACCGGAAGACAATGAACGTCACAATGAGCAGTAGTGCGAGCATGAAAAACATGTAGAAGGTAGACATGGCGAAGACGACCGGATTGCGCTCCTCGCCGCGATGCAAGACGATGAGTCCCCGTCCTGGCAGCGCATTCCCGACTTGAGCACCGAGATCATGGAATTCCCCAAGGAATGCGGATGGAACCTTTTCCTGTTGTTGCGCGGTCACGTCGAAGAACGGCGGTACCAGGGCTGCGATGACGCTTCTATGGGTGAAAGGGGCTGTAGCCCGATCGACGAAAGGAAGAACGTAGGTCGGTAAGATTCCGAGTAAGAGGCATGTTGCTGCAAGGAAGCCAAGTGCGACCCGCATTGCAGGGTGGGCTTCGACCGCTTGCCCCGCGCCTTTTGAACGTGCCATTCCAAGAAAGCCCATCGCGAACACTTTCGCAAAACAAGTGACGGCGAGGCCGGCGGTTAAAGCCAAGAGCGCCCCGGCGATCGCAAAGATGATTTTGACAGACGTCGATGCAAGGAGAGCAGAGCGCAAGATTGTCTGCAGCGTCAGCCACTCACTGACGAATCCGTTGAATGGCGGCAGAGCGGAGATCGACAGCACGCCGACGAGGAAGAAGCCACTCGTCCACGGCATGCGGCGAACGATGCCGCCCAGCCGATCGAGATCCCGCGTCCCGGTTCCGGCCTCGACGGCGCCGGTGCCGATGAAGAGGAGCGCCTTGTAGACGGAGTGATTCACAAGGTGATAGAGCGCCGCAATGAGCGCGATGCCGGCGACGATTTCATGGTCCGTCGCGAGGAATACCATGGCGGCGCCGAGGCCGGCCGCAATAATGCCCATATTCTCGATCGTGCTGTGGGCCAGAAGGCGTTTCATTTCCGCTTGAATCGTCGCATATAGAATGCCGACTAAGGCGGAAAAGCTCCCGATCACGAGCACGATAAGACCGGCGCTCGGCGCCGTTGCGGGCATCAGGTCGAAATTGACGCGGACGATTCCATAGATTCCAAGATTGACGATCACTGCCGACAGCAGAGCGGACACATTGGTGGGTGCCACCGGGTGCGCGAGTGGTAGCCAACTGTTGAGCGGCACGAGCCCTGCCTTCACGGCAAAGCCGAAAAACGACAGCAGGAACACGGCCCACCGGAGACCCTCGCCGGCCGTGCCCGCATTCGACCGCATTCCCGTGAAATCGAGCGTCGGCGATGTGCCTGATAAAATGATGAAGGCGATCGCCACCGCGATAGTGCCCGCCTCACTCATCGCCAACATGACGAAGCCAGCATGTGCACTCTCGTCGCGCTCGTATTCGTAAGTGACGAGAAGGTAGGTCGCGATCGACACCAATTCCCACGCCACTAAAAATGAGATCGCGTCAGCAGCGATCAGGACCAGCACGATTGATGCGAACAGAGCGTGATAGAGAACACTGAAATATCGCAACTCATGATGAGTGACGAATTTCAGCAAATAGACCGCGGAAAAGAGCGACACCGGCAGAAAGACCAACCCCGACACGAAGAGAAAGAGGGACGAGAACCGATCCGCACTGAGGGTCAGCGTTCCGAGAGACAGCACTGGCCAAAGTTCGACACGGAAGCCGCCGTCACCGATCAAGAGGACCGCGCTCGTCACGAGAATGATGAGGGCCGCCAGTGATCCGATCGCTGAGAGCACGAGGGGAGTCGCGCGCGCCGGTACCAGGAATGCAGCGAGGGCGCCCGCGGCACAGAGTACAAAGAACACTTCAAATAGCGGGCCCGCGGCGCTCATGTTGGCCCCGCTTGGCCCGGAAGTGAGATGAGCGGCGATGGCGGTTTGCGTTCGACCACGGTCAGGAGGCCGTGCAGAATCGCCAGCGGTGGCGGCGGGCATCCCGGAACGACGACGTCGACCGGCAGAAGATCGGCAGCGCCACCCGCACAAGCGAAGCTCGGGCCGAAAACACCTCCGGAAATCGCGCAGGTGCCGATTGCAACGACCCGTTTCGGCGTTGGTAGCGCCTCATAGGCCTTCCGCAAGGGCAAGCCCATCGCATCGGAGATCGGGCCCGCTATCAGCAGAATATCGGCATTGCGCGGTGTCGGCGTAATGAAGAAGCCGAGGCGGTGTAGGTTGTAATATGGATTGTTGAGCTGCCGCGCTTCGCTCACACAGGCGCCGCAGGCACCGGCATCGACGAACCGCAGGTGCAACGAGCGGCCGAAGGCGCGGTCCAATTTCGCCCGCGCCCGGGCGATGGCATCAGGCACGGCCGCCCATTCATAGCCGCTTTCCCAGGGAACGCCGGATTCCGCCGTATCGCCTTGGCATCGAAAACAATGTACGCATCGGCCGTGATCGATCGCGACGCCGCCATCGTGCGGGATAATCGCGTTTGTCGGGCACCGCTCAACCAGGGCCGCCACCGCGTCGTTGGTTCGCGAGAGCGGGGCGGACGGCCGACCAGGCGATACCCCGACCGCTTCATCGCCTCGCTTCGGGTAGGGGCTCGTCTTGATTCCGGTGCGCAGACCTCTTAAAACCCAGTTGGCCATGGCATGCCCTACCGATCGCACTCTGCGTTCGAGAGCCCGAAACTCGCGAGGATGATGGGAAAGTCCTGGAACGCAAAATTCTCGGCCGCGAGGTGGAATGCGTGCCAGTTGGCGAAAGCAGGCGGTGTGACCCGAAACCGGACCACGGTCCCGTCTTCACGCAACCGAACCCAATGAAACGCCGCGCCCGATGGCGCCTCGACCGCGGCAAGCGCCGCTCCCGCACGATGGGTCACAGGCTCGGCGCGAATAGCTCCCTCGGGTAGCGCCGTGACGAAGCGACGAACGATTGACGCCGATTGCTCGGCCTCGTGGAAGAAAAGGCGAAGCCGGGCATAGCCGTCGCCGTCCCGCTCCACGGGTACCGCAAAATCGACTGAGTGGTAGGCAGCATAGGGGTGCAGCTTGCGCAAATCGCACGCGATACCTGAAGCGCGCGCGACAGGACCGACGATACCATAGCAAATGGCGGCGCCCCTCGATACGAATCCGACTTCCTCGAGGCGGTCGAGAAAGCTGCTCGAGTAGCGCAGCATTCGATGAAGATTGCTTAGCCTGTCCGCGACGTCGGCCAGCGCGGTCTCGAGGCGCCGACACTGTGCCTCCGTCACATCGCATGTTACGCCGCCAGGAACGACGACGCCGAAGAGATAGCGATGGCGAGCGATTTCGCACGTCAAACGCAGAAGGTCCTCTTCGATCAGCGCGGCTTGACTGGTGGCTATCGCTAGCGCGGTGGAATTACAGATGCCGGCGATCGTGGCCGCATGGTGCCGCAGCCGTTCGAGTTCAGCAAAGAGCACACGGAGCGCTCCTGCGCGCGCCGGTACCGCGACGTCGTCAATCGCTTCGACCGCTTGGCAGAAGGCAAGGCCGTGAGCGAAGGCTGCGGTGCCTGAAAAGCGCTCGGCGAGAAGCAGAACACGGTCGACCGGCAGTCCTTCGGCAATCTTCTCGACGCCGCGATACTTATAGAAGAACCGTGGGATCGTATGGATGACGTCCTCGCCGACCGTCTCAAGAAGGAAATGAGCTGACTCGGCGAAATCTGAGAAAATCGGACCGACCGGCATCGCGAAGCTGCCCGGCGCGACAACGACCGTCGGCGGCTGCCAGGCAGGACCGGCTTCCCGCCGTTCCAGACGCATGCGGGGATCGAAGTTTCGACGCATGGGGTTGACTCCATCCGGCCAGTCCTCGTGCAAGACGAATTCGCCGAGCCGCGGATGACCTTCAAAACTCAACCCGAAAAGATCCTCTGCTTCACGTTCATGCCAGTCGACGGAAGGCCCCTGCGCAAGGCCAACGAGCGACGGCACTGACGTCTCGTGCCTGTCGAGGGTGATCTCCACGTAGACCCAAGGTGGGGTGGCCTCTCTGTAGAAGACGTAGGTAAGTAACCAGGTATGCTTCGCCGACTCTTCGACGACGAGTGTTGCAAATGCATACCCTTCCTCGTCGGTGAGCCACTCGCAGAGTGCTACCAAATCCGCGCCCGCGCATTCGATCCGGCAGGTTTTCCCCGTGCGGTCGAGCCTCGCTGCGGCTTGCCCCTTCCACCGGGCGTCGCAGCGATCGACGATGTTCGTCGACGGTTGAACCTCATTGGCGAGCTCGGGAATTGTCATCTTGAGCGCATTCATCCTCCCATCGCCGTCGCGGCTGCATGAAGCAAATCCTGCAAGGCCGGCGGGACGTAAATTCCAATAACCACCAGAGGAATCGCAGCGACGGCGAGCGTTGCCGAGCAGGAGAGCGGCAACGCCGTTGCGGGCACGCTGCCCAGAGGCGTGCTGAAGGTCATGCGATTGATGTGAAACATGACCGCACAAAAGGCGATCACCACAAAAGTCGCCAACAACGCAATTGTCAGGTACTGGCCGCTTGCGATCCCCGCCTTGAAAATAAGGAACTCGCTGATGAAGACGGCAAAGGGAGGCGCACCGGTGATGGCGAAGGCGCCCGCGGTTAAGGCAACCGCCGTTAGCGGCGCAAACCGAACGAGGCCCCGAATGGCCGCGATTTCTTGCGTGCCGAAAACCGTCGCTACCGCGCCAGCGGCAAAGAAGCAGAAGGACTTCGCGATCGCATGGCCGGCCATCTGATAGGCTGCGCCGAGATGAGCTTCTGCACCGCCTAATCCCGCCGCCACCAGGATGATTCCCATATGCTCGACGGTCGAGAAAGCAAACATGCGCTTGAAATCGCGCACGTAAATGAGCAACAGCGTGGCAATCGCTACGGACAGCAGCCCGAAACCAACGAACCAGGGCCGTGCATCGAGCGACGGCGTCCCGCCGACCACCGGGAAAAGTCGAAGGATGACATAAAGTACAGTCGTCGTTTCGACCCCAGACAAAAGCGCGCAAATCGAGGCGGGTGCCTGACTATGCGCGTCCGGCAGCCAGGTATGCATAGGCACCAGGCCTACTTTGGTGCCAAAGCCGACCAGAATCAGCAGGAACGCAGGCCACAGCAGCGCCGGCGGCATTCGCGGCGCCGCTTCCACGAGCCCTGCCCAGGTGAAGGGTGCGTACCCCGCCACCTGTGATCCCCAATAGAGGATGAGAAAGCCCAGCAGCGCAAGCACCGCACCTAATGTGGTTAAGACGACGTATTTCCACGCCGCTTCCAGCGCTTCCGGCGTATCCTCGAAGCCAACCAGAAAAGCGGACAGCAGGGTGGTGAGCTCGATTGCAACCCACATGAGCGCGACATTTGCCAGGATCGGCACTGCCAGCAACGACATGACGAAGAGGT
Source organism: Alphaproteobacteria bacterium (assembly GCA_030041335.1). GTDB lineage: Bacteria > Pseudomonadota > Alphaproteobacteria > ATCC43930 > CGMCC-115725 > JAATGI01. The sequence continues at coordinate 10,805 of JASHOB010000012.1, forward strand.
TGTAGAGCGCGTAATAGTGCTGCTCCTTCCGTCGCTCGCTATGCCCAGCACGGATCCGGATGTAACCCCAGGAGAACAGGGCTGCGGTCATTGCCACTAAGGCGACGAGCGCGAGGATTAAGGCACCCAAGCCATCGCAGGTAAGCCATTGTCCGAGCGCATCGACGCGCCCCGTATGGGTTGTCCGCACCGCCACCGCTGACGCGAGAATGAAAACGACAACGGTCGCAGCGACGGTCATCGGTGCTGCAAAGTGGCGGTTGGTTGGCAACAGGGCGAAGCCGCTGGCAAGTGCTGGAATGAGAAGGATGGCGGCGAGCTCCATGGCGATCTCACCGCTCCCGCAAAGCGGCGAGCCGCCCGACAGAAGTGCTTCCGATTCGTTTGTGAATTTGACGCGTGAGCAACCCGACCACCAAGGCGACAACCGGCACGTCTACCGCGGCGGCGAGCTCCGCGATAACTGGCAACTCCGGAACGATCGCGACACCCGCGAAGAACACGCCATTCTCGAGCGCGAGCAGACCGAGAAGTTGCGGTACCGCCTCGCGGCGCGCGACGACTGTGAACACACCCAGAAACATTGCCGCAAGGCCAAGCGGCAGATTGATGCGCGCAAAGGGCAGGTCCACGGCGCCAAGAAGCGGATTCGCAATCGCGTAGGCGATTACAACGAGGAAAGCCGCGATGAGCAGCGAACTCGGTATATTGAGTACACGGTCGATTTCCCGCGTGCGATAAACCTCGACACTGACCGTGTGCCGCAGCAGCCATGGTATCAGAACGGTCTTGGTTGCGATGGTGATTCCGGCGACGGCAAAGAGATGAGGCGAACCAAGTGCGATCCCGAGGAGCAGAGCCGAAAGCGAGAGCAACAAAGACTGCGCGATGAAGAGTTGAAGCGAGGCAAGGACCTGTCGGGTTGCGACGACGCCAATGGCGGTAAGGAGAAATAACGCACCGGTCAGCGCATCAAGGGAGAATATCACGGAGAAATGAGGGCTGTGCATCTCCGCCCCTAAATCTCAGACAAGCGCGTGATCATCGCGACGACGGAAATAACGAAAGCAGCCCCAAGGAACTCCGTGATGCGGAAGAGGCGCAGCTTGGCCAGCGACGACTCGATGTAAACGAGGACCAGAACAAATCCGAAGATCTTCAGCAGGACCATGGGGATCGCCAGCAGCACCTCCGCCAGTCCCATGCCATGGGCCAAGCCCCAGGGCGTCACGAGCACGTTGAGAAAGATGCAAATCAGCACCAAGAACTTCATCGCTCCCGCCCATTTCATTAGTGCGGCACCGCGTCCCGAATATTCGAGCGATTTGGAGCGATCGATCATCGCAAGTTCGAACAGCCCCGACGGGCTATCGACAGGAATGCGCCCGTCTTCCGCGAGGATCAGCATCAGAAAGGCAATCAGCAGCAAGACATGCGACGGTTCGAAAAAATTGGCGATGGGGCTCACCCAGCGAAGCTGAACGATGTAAGGGATCGTCGAGCCAGCGACAAAAGAGACAGTCAAGAAGACCACGATAAATACCGGTTCCGCGAGAAACCCAACCATGCGGGTGCGGCTCGCGCCCATCGGTCCATAAGGATTTGCTGTGTCCACGGCGGCAAGCGTTGCGAAAAAACCACCGAGCGCGAGGATGAAGCCACCACCCAGCATGTCGCCCATGAAGGCGAAGAACAGCGGGTACTGGGTAAGAACGGGAATAAGCAGTGCGACAAAAACCGGCGCCGTGAAAGCGACGTAAGGTGCCGCTCGGAAGATCCAGGAGCTATGCTCGGAAACGATTTCGTCCTTGTGCAAGAGCTTCCAAAGGTCGCGGTACGGCTGAACGATGCTTGGCCCCCGCTTCGATTGAAGGTTCTCTTTCAATCGACTCGTCACACCTTCGACTAAGGGCGCGAACGCGACAACGACAAAGACCTGTAGGAGGTTATAGAGGATCCGCTCGGCCATGGCTCATCCTCGCTCGTCTGTTCCATTGGATCAGAGGAAGGCACACGCGGATTCTGGTGCGCCGAGCCCATTCACTCGGACGCTTGTCTCTACTAACGGGGGTCGCATCGGCGCCAGCCATCGCACCACCCACCCTTCGCGACGTTTCGTTCCTACGTTTGCACCCGCGTCAAGCTCGCGGGTCACCGTAGGAGTCATCAGCCTTAAGGGCGGTTCGGGCGGACTCCATCGCCGCTATAAGATTAAGTTGCTAGATTAGCACAACTCTTTGCTTTTCCAACCCCCACCATCCATTTGCACCGCATGGCCGACAGTTTCGCCCGGCGGTGGCTCTGCGCTTTCCCGCTAATTTTTTGCTGACCGCACCCCGAAACAGGTGACAAGGCCGGGTCAGGGTCGACAGTCAACGCCAGTGTTGCGTTCACTTGTCCTGGGGCGACCAGCTGCGCCAACTCGCAAAGCGCTCGAGCCCTGCCCGTCGACCACGATCCAAGAGACGAGTGCTCGAGCAGCCGATTTTCGGTCTCTTTCGCCGATTAGACGCAGACGCGCACCCCGCTCTGGCCGATCTCCATCGCTTCCGGCGCCGGCGAAAAGATGCGATGGTAGAGATCTTCCCCGAAACTCGTTGGTAGTGGCTCTCCTTCAATCATCTTGAAGGTGCGGGCGCCGTCGGCGCCGCGCCCGGCACGAAGAAACAGCATATTTCCCTTGTTTTCCTCACAGAAGCCGTGTGCCAGCTCATACATGTGGGTGACACAGAAGGCTCTCACCTTCTTCTCAAGAAGCGCCGAAATGATTTGGTGCGCGATTTCCGAACCTTCTCGCTCGTTCGTTGCGGCGAAGGATTCGTTGAACAGGATCATCGAGTATGGCGAAACACCATCGACGATCTGGCTCATGCGACTAAGCTCTTCGTCGAATTTACCGCTTTCCATCGCGACGTCCTCCTCTCTCTTGTAGTGCGTGAAGAGTCCATCGCACAAGCTGCAGGCAAATGACACAGCCGGCACAAACATACCGCTTTGCATCATCAGCTGAGCAAGACCAATACTACGGAGAAACGTTGATTTGCCGCCCGTATTTGGGCCGGTGATGACGACAAGTCCCTTCCCATCTGCATTAACATCGTTTCCAACGACACGCGGCTCGACGTTCAGCGTGAGGCCGATATCGTAGAGTCCACAAAACGCGAAGAGCAGCTGATCGGCGGCAACAGCGGTCGGTATGCAAGTCGGCTCCCCCTTCTGCCTGAGCCGTTCATGCAGGTTTATACACCCGATATAGAACGCAAGCTCAGTGCGCAACATGCCGAAGAAGTCGCGGACGTGGCCCGCAGACTGGCCAAGTGCATTGGCCGCCAGGCTGATGCCTCGATTTCTCAGCGCATTCAGTGCCTGGGCCCCGGCCTCGTCACGCGGATGGAGTTCGAAGCGGTAGACGGCTCGCTTCTCGAAGAAGAGCTCTCGCCACCAGGTGTGCCAGCTCCATTTCCGCGGCGGCACGCGGTGAAGCGTATAGTGAGCACCCTTATTGGCCTTGCCCAATTGCGCGCTAAGCAGCTCGCCATGGCGGAATTTGAGAACCTCCAGATGATCCTGGACGAGGGCCAGATAGTCGTCATCGAGATCATGCTTTAGCATGGCGAAAAATTGGGTCCACCCTTCGGAGACAAAACTTTGCCCGTGGCTATCGGCAATCTCCCGCAGCTTCCTCAGAAAGGTTAGAAAGACCGTCATTGACTCAACGGCGTCACGCAGCAGCGAGTCCGCAAAGCGGGAGAGGAACGACCCAAGATAATGGCTCCGTTGCTTCTCGATCGCTTCGACGGCCACCTTGTAGAGCGCGCGGACAATCTCAGGGTGATCAAGACAGTCGCGGAGAATGTCCTGACGGTAACGGATCGTGTCGAGGTCGCTCTTGACACCGCTAAGGACAACCTTTCGAGCCACCTCGAAGACGCAGTCGTCCTGTTGCGCGATAGCTTCGAACAACGTCGTCAGCGACAGATCCGCGGCGAGTGCCTCGGCGTTCCATGGCAGCCCGCGTCGCGCATCAAAGTCCGCGTGGCGGTTGTACCGACGTCCCGTTCGTTCGGCTTCGCGCTCGTCTGCGGCCTGAAGGGCCCATTGCCAGTCGAAATCCCGGTCGCGATAAAGAAGACGTGCCTTCATGGTCCGGTACGCTCCTTTATCATCTGATAGGTGAGCCGGTACTTCTCGGCGAGCGCCATAGCATAAGCCAAACCATCGGCTCGTCGCCTGACGATCTTGAACGTTCGTTGCGCTGGATTCTCGGGCACCACAGTGCTGGTCATACTGACGGTCTTGTCACTGAGCGCGGATATCTCATCGAGGAACGTCACCCACACGCACAGAATATCGAGATCCATGATCGTCGCCGCGATCTTCCTGCTCAGAGATATCGCATCGCGCAATGTCGTGGAGGCGAAGATCTCATTGATTATCACAAGACTCCGCGGCGTCGCCGCTTGGAAAATGGCATGGATCCGAACAATATCGTCCTCTAACTTGCCACGCAGATTCGTCATGTGTTCTTCTCGTTCGAAGTGCGTGAGAATTGTGTCAGGCAGATAGAGCTGCGCTTCGGTGCCCGGAACCGGGCAGCCCAAACTCGCGAGATAGTGCAACTGGCCGAAGGTCCGAGCGAAAGTCGTCTTTCCCCCTTGGTTCGGTCCGGACACCACGATGACGCGCTCAGGGTCTTTCAAATAGAAGTCGTTGCAGACCGGAATCGTGCCCTTCTTGACGAGCTTGTCAGCAAGCGCGAGATCAAACCCCTCTTTATCGTGAACCTCCTTGCGGGAAACGCTGACAGCAGGATAGCAGAAAGCAAGGCCCGCCTTTTTCATGGGAGCAATAAAGTCGAGATAGGCGACGTAAAACTGAATTTCGCGGTCGAACGCAGTAATAGTCGGATCAAGGAAGTCTTTGTTGTTGGTAAAGTAATTTGTGAGTTGCAAGAAGATGTCCTGATAAAGGTAGGCCACACCATCCAGGATTTTCGCCTCAATGTGGTTCATTTCCGGGGAGTCACTGAACTTGAAAACGTATTCGTGAGTGGCACCCTGCTGAAACCGCTCAAATGTGGCCTCAACCTCTGCGCTATAGTCCGGCTTACCGAGAGCATGGTGCACATCGACTTTCGGCCCTTGGATGAAGACGCTGTAGCGGATCGCGGCTAGCGCTTCCTTCAACTGCTTTGCCTCGCCGATAAGCGAGAGATAACGCGCGCTCGATACGTATTGCGTCACATAGTCGCAAAACGCGCGCAATCCGCGAGAGCTGTATTTTTCCTGCGACAAGTCTTGAGCCAACCGGCCGACGGCAGCGCCGTAAAGATTCACGGCGTCTAGGAACCACCACTCTTTTTGATGCTCGTAATAGCGCTTCTCAAGCTGGCTAAGATTTGCTTGGACAGACCGCATATCGGAAGCGAAGGCTTTGATAGATCTGCAGAGCCGCTCGGTCTCCAAATCCTGCATCACTTCGTGCCGAAAAATGACGGCGTCGACGTTATCGAGGGGCATATAGAAGAATGGTGTCAGATTATAGTCTGTCTTGTCTGACGTTAAGGCGGCGACGATTTGATCGAAATTGAGATCAACAAAGAAATTTGGAACACGGAGTTCCGCTTTCGCGGTCCGATCGGTCCCCTCTTGAAACAGGATGCTTTCAAAGGTCATTGGCCGACGCCTGGCGCTAGCTGGAGACCGGGGGTTGGCCGACGCCGCCGAAGCGCCGCTGGGCTAACGGCCCGCCATGGGGCGTCATCGAGAACGCTGACTATACCGTTAAATGGATCGCCAAGACGCAGAGCGGAAGGCAAAACCGCCGCCCAGCCGTCGAACGAAAGCCCAACGGCTTGCATTGCCACAAGCTGCGACGGTTGCCATGAGACGCCAATTTGCAGTTCCACGTACCGCTCCCGAGTTCGTGTTTGCCCAGGGCGCGGCAGGACCAATCGAAGAGCTTCCTGCAGCGCCTCGCAGCAGGAGCCATCAGCCTTTCGGCGGTTTAGGGGGGACTCCATCCCCGTCGCTTTTATAAGTTGCGAGCCCGGTACGTTCAAGGTGGTATCAGCGGTGGGCAGTCTTGCTCATCCCTTAGGCCGCGCAGTGGTAGCGGCATCTCGTACGTGCTGGACCCGCGCTCGGGTGCGTTCCCAAAAGCCTCCTTTGTCAGTCTTGTAACAGAGCCCGGGTCATGAGCTGTGCGTGGCGACCACGGGGAACTCCAGTCGGCGTTTGCGAATCAATTCAACGCTTCAACGGCTTGCCTTCGACCACCGCTGCGCTGAAGTCCGGTGATCTCTGCGTTCAACCCGTCGTGTTGGCGGTCGGTTAGTCGCGCAAAAAGGGATGGAACCGTCTCCCCTCTCGTGCGGACCGTACCTTTGGCGCTTCTTGGTGCGTTTGCCGTTTCGCCCTGCGACCATCGTCGGGTTCTTTGTCAGCGTCTTTTGGTACGACTTTTCGCTTCGACTTGGCCGCGCTCATTTGCCTTCGGTAAACGGTCCTTCCGCGAGGACAGAGCAATCGGCAAGATCACGCTAATAGCTGTGCGCGATGGTTTTGACCGGTTGGATGACGAGCTACTGGGCTGCCTGTCCGGCGAGGCGATGTTCAACAGCCGGTTTCGACCCACAGCCGACCTTCGGGCAGTCTGGTTTTGCGGTGAGCGAGGCTGCGGTCTGAGTTGAGGCGTGCCCTTCGCCCGACGTCGAGTCTCCAACGGCGCCAGTGCCTCGGGGGCCTGGCCACCCGGGCGTCTTGGGGGTTCCGCCTGATTGACCCAGTCCTCCTCTCCTGGTAGAGCTCGGGTGAGCAAGACGGCGTTTCCCGAGCCACGCATTGAGCCAATGATACCCGGGAAGTCGGCAGGCGTCATTCTCCGGCAGTGAGGTCGCAGTTGTTTACTTGCGTTGCGGATGGCGAGGCCGACGGGGGCGCGGCGGGCTGCCCTTGCTGCCAACCGACGGTTCGATCCGCGGATCGACGGATCACGCGGGAGCTTTCACGCCGAGGTCTGCTCGCAGGCGCGGCCAGCGCGCTGGCCGGCCTCGGTTTCGTGCCCAGGGCGAGCGCGCAGGCAACGCGGGCCGCGCCGCCGACCGTCATCACTAACTTCCAGCTGTTCGACGGCAAATCCCTCGGTTTACGCGGTGGCCAGAGCCTGCGGATCGAGGACGGACGGATCAAGCAGGTCGCGGGGGCCGGCCAGGGCGCGCCTGAGGGCGCGCGGCTGATCGATTGCGGCGGGCGCGTACTGATGCCTGGCCTGATCGACGCTCACTGGCACGTGATGTTCGCCAGCCTGAACCCGGCACAGCTAATGACGGCCGACATCGGCTTCGTCTTCCTTTCCGCCAGCGCCCAGGCCGAGCGGACTCTGATGCGGGGCTTCACGACCGTACGGGATCTGGGCGGCCCCTCCTTCCCGCTGAAGAAGGCGATCGATTCCGGGCTGGCCGTCGGTCCTCGCATCTATCCGTGCGGGGCGGTGATCACGACGACCGGCGGCCACGGCGACATGCGCATGAATTCGGATGTTCCGAGAAGCCCCGGCGGCCCTCAAAGCCAAATCGAAAGCATAGGCGCCGCTGCCATCGCCGACAGCGCCGACGAGGTGCGCCTGCGCGTGCGCGAGCAGCTGTTCCTCGGGGCCTCGCAGATCAAGATGATTGGCGGCGGCGGGGTCGCCTCGCCGCGTACGACCCTGGACATGGTGACCTTCACCGTCCCGGAGCTGCGCGCCGGCGTCGAAGCCGCCGCCGATCGCAACACCTACGTCGCGGTGCACGCCTATCCCCCGGCGGCTATCCAAAGGGCGATCGATGCCGGGGTCCAGTGCGTCGAGCACGGTCACCTGATGGACGAGGCGACCGCGCAGCTGATGGCGGACAAGGGTGTGTGGCTCAGCACCCAGCCGTTCATCGACGAGACCGACAACGCGCCGATGACCGGCCAAAGCCGCATCAACCTGCTGCAGGTGCTGGCCGGAACTCCCACCATGTACGGATACGCCAAGAGGTACGGAATCAAGACAGCGTGGGGGAGCGACCTGCTCTTCTCATCTGAAGTCGCCGAGCGGCAGGGGGTGCTGCTGACCCATATGTCGCGCTGGTACAGCAACGCCGAGGCTCTCAGGATGGCAACGGCCGGTAACGCCGAGCTGCTGGCGCTGTCGGGTCCGCGCAATCCCTACCCTGGAAAGCTCGGGGTCATCGAGGACGGCGCCTACGCCGACCTGCTCGTGGTGGCGGGCGATCCGCTCCAGGACATCAATCTGCTCGCCGAACCGGACAAGAACCTCGTCGTCATAATGAAGGACGGCAAGATCCACAAGGACGCTCGCGCTGGCGCAGCGCCGACAATGGGAAGTGTCATCGAATAAAAACAATGAATCATAGTCTGTTCGCGCTTCAAGTATGTTGCTGGCCGCCGCGGAGGCGCACCGATCCGCCGCCGGTAGGGCGTCACCTTCGGGCATCTGGAAAGAACGCCATGAGGCTCCACGGGAGGCTGAAGATCATCTCGACCGAGTTCAGGGCCGCGAAGAGCCGGCGCCGCCGTGGCTGCTTTAGGGGCCGTGCAAGCTGTAAAATCGTGTCTTGGAACTCACTCCGATCGGGGCGCCGCAAAACGCCCGCCTGAAACTCGTTTGGCCCGAAATCGGCACCTCGCCGCGACAATCACCGTGAGCAGGAAAGGATCGGTGTCTCGGGACTTGGTCTCAAAGGTCCGCTTCACGGCAGCCGGCCGAGGGTAGCTTTCCACCCAAAGCGGCAGCTCAAGGGGAAGTTAACCGGCGACCGGGACGGAGGCGTGAAGCATCGGGGCAGAGAATCGCTGCGGCACCGGTCAAACCCCGTGTGCAAGCAGTACTAAGTGAAATTTGACTCAACAGCTTCCATCAGCGAATGTGAGTCGCTATACTTTTGCGCTAAGACGAAGGGGAAGGGATCCCCCGTAACCGCCGAAAGGCTGATGATCCCTGCCACGTATTGCCGTGGTGGGGTCCGGCTAGGCCCACCACCGTGGTGGGCGATCGACAGCTCACCTCCCGTTTCTGGCCATTTTGCCGCCGCGCTCGGAGCAGCGCTGAAGCGGGCGTAGGAGGTGAGCAAGATGGCAAAGCGATGCCAATTTAATTCGTCCCGATCCAATGCGTCCGTGGTCGCCGCCGCTCTCCAGATTTTCGAATTGACAGCGGGAATCTACGAAAGCGCCGCAAGTGGAGCCGCGCCAGGGGAAGACGGTCGATCGCGCAGCGCCAGATATGCTCTCTTTCCGCCTCAGCGCCAGGCTTTGCCCGGGGTCAGCCGATGTCCGGGCTGATCTATGTAAGGTCGAAAGCATCCGACATGACGCGCTTCGCGTGCACACCCCGCTGCACGCGCGAGATGAGAGAATGCGAAAGACAGACGAGAGGAGTGACGATGGACAGGTATCTTGATTTGAGCCCAATGCTGCAAGCGATCAGCGAACAGCCGGCCGACTTTGAAATGGATAAGCAATATCTGCTCCACGTTCCGAGCGGACACCGCGTCGCTTTCGACGCTCAGGGCCACGCGCGTATCCATGCGCGATGCGCCTGCGCCGAGTTCTCTGTGAGCCCGGCGCAGAGCGCCGAAATTGAAGCAGCCATTGCGCGGTGGGAGGAGCGCTATTGGCGTCCTTTGGTGGCGAGGAAGGCTGCGGAACACCGCGTTGCCGAGATCGATCGCGCTTTTGCCGTTCATTTCCGGCCGCGGAGCGCTTTGCGTAAATGGTGGGACAATGTTGTCTCTGCTGCCCTCGGACGCGACAAGCCATTCTCGCTCGACGCTATCGATCTCCAGCTACCCGAAGACGCGGATCTTGCTCCAGTTCCTTCTCGACATCGTGGGCGTGCAGAACGCATCCGTTCCCTTACGCCTTAGGAGCGCGACGCTGCGGTGCCGAAGGTGGCTCGGCGCGTGCCACCGGGGTGCTCCTGCGGGGAGAGTGTTCCCTGACACATCTCCGAGGAAGGAGGTCATCGGCCAAGTGTTGCCGAAGGATAACGACATGAAAAAGGTCGAGCCAAATGCGGGAAGAAAGCGTTCTCGATCCGAATATGTGGTTGCCCGATCCTTTCCTTCATCCGCTCTGCTGCCGATTTCGGTAGTCACCGGTCGCGCTTACCATCACCGCCGGGCCTACTTGGACCGGTCGTTCTTGCGCGGGATCATTTGCTGGATCGATTCGCTCTTGCGGCGAGTGCTGGGCGTGCGCGAATTCGGTCCCTGCGCGGCGTGCCTTCTTCGGGTCGCCTACAAGCAAGCGGATTCGAGGTTAGCTTTGAACGACGGCACCGTCGTCGAACGTGGAGCAGCAATAGCCGATTTGCATCTTTGGAACGAGCATGTTCCGCCGCTTTCCGCTCGTGGTTCGCGCTTCGTCTGGGTCAACCGGATACGACGACAGATGCATTTGTCATTGCAGGAACTTGCATTCTATGCCCGAACGAATCCCGATCTGCAGAATATCACCGCGTTTCGGGCGCGGGTCGCGTTCGCCGGTCGCGGCCGCGGCGAAAAGGTGGCTGGCATCGCCGCGCGGTTCGGCTTTGAACGGGTTTGGCCCGACCGTCCCCCTTGTCTGGGACGCCGCATCCACGATTTCTTCGAGAACTTTTGGCTTTGGGGATTGGTCTGGGCATACAATCCCCGGAGCTTGCGGCGCCGCAACCTAATGCGGCAACGCCACGAACTCTGGATCTCGAAAACTGCCATACAGGAACGCTTTGGCTGCTCCTCGGTGCCGGGCAGCGAGGCGACAATCGGCGGCCACCGCGGCGTACCGGTGCTCTCCGGTCGCCCAGCAACGCCGCCTCAACCGGAACGCAGCATCTTGCGTAAAGGAAGCAGAATCGAACGGCGGTGTGAGGCAGGTATGAGAACGCTGCGGCAAATTCAATAGCGGGTGAAGGCGCATGTCTCTGCTCGTTCTCTGGATTCTCCTTGCGGTCGTACTGGTTCATCTCTGTTCGCTGCTTGAAACAACGCTCTTTTCCGTTCGGGTTTCGACGCTTCTCGAACGCAGATCGGTCGGCAGAGTTGGTGCAGAGCGACTTCTCGAGATCAAGCGAAACCATATCGACGACGCCATCGGAGCGGTCCTGATTCTAAATACGCTAGCCAGCACGCTTGGCGCGACTTTGGCAGGCGCCCAAGGTGCTGCGCTGTTTGGAGAAGCAAGCGTCGGCGCGGTTTCGGCAGTGCTGACCGTGTTGCTCTTGGTGATTTCTGAAATCATCCCCAAGACATTGGCGACGCGATATGCCGGCGCCCTATCCAGCTTTACGGGATACACCCTCTCTTACCTAATCCGACTCTTGGCGCCTGGTCTCCTCCTTACCAATGCTATCGTTCGCCTGCTGGCGCGACGACCCCGGGAACGGCTTTCGCGACGCGAGTTCACCATGCTCGTCGGAAGCGCGCGCGGCGAAGGCACGATCTCGCTTGCGGAGTCCAGGCTTATTGCCAGCCTCATCTACAGTCGTGATGTCACCGTACGAGACATAATGACGCCAAGTTCCGCGATTTTCATGATGGATGCTGAAGAGACCGTAGCAGACCTCTTGTCAACTCCTGAAGCGGACGCCTTCAGTCGTATTCCTCTCTATCAAGGCAGCCGCGCGCGCATTATCGGCTACGCCTCCCACCGCCAAGTTCTCAAGGCGTTCGCTGCTGATGGCGAAGGAACACGCAAACTGAAATCGTTCTCGCGCCCAATACCGAGCCTGGCCGACGAAGTTCCGGTGGGGAAGGCCGTCGACCAGATCCTCCGGCAGCACGAAGCGATTGCGCTCGTGACCGGACAGACAGTTATTCCGATCGGACTTGTGACGCTTGAAGATCTCTTTGAAGTGATCCTCGGAATGGAAATCACGGACGAGGCCGACGCCGTCGCCATCTTGCGTCCGGCAGTTGCGGAAGCACGCCAACGGCGATTTCGTCGGCTCCACGGTCATCGCATGCAAGCGGTCGAGCCTTTGGAATATCGAGAAAACGACAACGTTGAACGGCCTCAATGACGTGAGCGAGGGGACGACCAAAAGTCGGATAGGAAATGTCGGGACCAATGGCACCGTCATTCGCCTTGGCGACGCCGAAAGCATGTCGTCGAGCGCCTTCGCGATCGCGCCAACGCCAGTCGAAGAACAAGTAAGTTTCGATGCCATCCGGAGCGCGGTGTCCCGCTCCGGGGGGATGGAGTTCCCCTCAATCGCCATCAGGCTAATGACACCTAGAGCCCGACGCCCGGCGGGCGGGTTTCGCTCCGGCGTCTCGCGTCGTGATAATGGGGAACTCTGATGTGCTACACCGTGGACGACTTGGCCTTAAACGCCGGAGATCCACTAATCGATGACGACGTGCGACGAGCGATCAAGAAGCTCACCTCCTTTAGGGATGGCGACATGGGAGTCATCGATGCGGTCGCATGTGGAACGCGGGCGATCCCGGCGCTGCGCGCGATCCTGTTCGCCCGCGAGCCAAGCGGACTCTACGAGACCCGGCGGCGAGCAGTCGAAGCTCTATCACGGCTCCGTGCCGACGACGTTCTTATTGAGTTCGTCCATACGCCACGTCACATCGTCGATCCGGTCGAACTGACTGGCGAGGAAGCAGTCATCAACGCGGTTACCCGGGCCCTGTCCGATAGCACAGACATCCGCGTCACACCTTTGCTGTTGTGCCTCAGTGAGCGTGCGCCGCTGGCCGGTGTCATTGAGGCGCTCGACAAACGCGGCTGCGTCGAAGCTCTTCCTTACTTTATCAAAGCACTGGCTGAAGATTTTACCCGCCCGGCCGCCGAGGCGGCGCTTCGCCGCCTCGGCCCGCGCGCACGCACTGCTCTGCTCGAAACCGCAAGCATTCGCACGCTGTCCGATCGGTCGGAAACGGTTTCAAGCAAGCGACAACGGCGTAGCGCTCTTGCGCTCTATGCCGAGCTCGGTTCTCCCGTAAAGCAGGAATGGTCGAAGCTGTACAGCTTGATATCCGACGATGATCCGGAGATCGCCGCGATAGCCTGTGAAATAAGCATTTCGACTGTAAACGAGACCGCCAAAGTCGTCACGGTTCTCCGCCTCATCGATTTGCTTGGAAGCGCCGGTTGGTTGCTTGGGCAAAAGATCGAAGATTGCCTCGTCAAGCATTTCGATACCGCCCAGGCAATCATTGGAGAGCTTTTGCAACACGACCAAGCTGGCTTGAATGACGATTCCCCCCGTGCGCGAACTTTGCGCGCGCTTCATCGGGTGACTACCCGGGCGCGTAGTCACGCGCACACTGCTCGAGGGTAACCTGATGCAACGACCGGGCCGGAGCGGTCGAGGTTAGGGGCCTCCACCCCTCGGACACTCTTTATGGAAGCTATTGGTCCTGGGGCCTGCGATGGCGAACTCCTTTGCTGAGGCGTCTCGCAGACACCGGTATATGACGGCGCCCAACCCAGGATTTCACGATCGACCCACGATGAGCCCCTGTTATTGAGAGTTGTGCTCGGCGTCATCGGCGGTGCGCGTGTCCCTGAAATTCCGACTTAACCGCTTGTGATAGCGCTTCAGCGTGACTACATTCGGTAATCGGAGATGGAGTCCTCCACAACCGCCGCAAGGCTAATGACTCCTGCCGCAGAGAATGCGGCGGGAAATCCCGTTCCGAGCAGGAGGATGGGATGTCTAGAGCCTGGTTGACGCTGGCGGAGTGGAGATATGTATCAAAGAAACCGTGAAATAGCCGCCATACACGCGCTCGAGATCCTCGACTCGCGCGGCAACCCCACTGTAAGAGTCTACATTACCCTCGTTGGCGGCATCGTCGAGTCGGCCTCTGTCCCGTCCGGTGCATCGACGGGTGAGAACGAGGCGGTCGAATTGCGCGACGGCGACCGCCAACGTTACGGCGGCAAGGGTGTGCAGAAAGTCGTCGCCACAATCAATAACGTCATAGAGCCAAGGCTGCGTGGCATCGACGTGATGCGGCAGGCAGAAATTGATCGGCTGCTGATCGATCTCGACGGAACCCCCAATAAGGCCAGGCTCGGCGCCAATACCATCCTTGGCGTCTCAATGGCAGCCGCAGGCGCCGCGGCGGTCGCAGCAGAGTTACCGCTCTATAGCTATCTTGGTGGGTTGGGCGCCCGCCGTCTTCCCATGCCAATGATGAACGTCCTGAACGGGGGCAAACACGCCGACAACAACGTCGATTTTCAGGAGTTTATGATCGTACCGATCGGGGCTCCTCGTTTCTCGGAAGCCCTGCGCTACGGCGCGGAAACCTTCCACGCACTCAAGGCGCTGCTTGAGAAGAAGGGCTATTCCACCGCCGTCGGTGACGAGGGTGGCTTTGCTCCGAGCCTGCCGAGCAACGAGACCGCATGCGAACTTCTCGTCGCCGCGATCGAGGCCGCAGGCTATCGGCCCGGGCAGGACATCGCCCTCGCCCTCGACCCAGCCGCCACTTCCTTCTACGCCAACCAGGTCTACGACCTGACCAAATCCGGTCAAGGGCCCAAGACAAGTGCCGAGCTCACCGGGCTTTACGATGCTTGGATTGCGAAGTTTCCCATTGTGTCCATCGAAGACGGACTGGCCGAGACCGACTGGGAAGGATTCCGTGCTCAGACCGCGTTACTCGGTGATCGTATTCAAGTCGTCGGTGACGACATCTATGTCACCAACACGAAATACATTCGCCGAGGAATTGCCGAACAATCGACGAACGCGGTTCTGATCAAGCTCAATCAGATCGGCACCGTGACGGAGACGATCGAAGCGATCGAACTCTGCCGAGCGGCCAAATGGCGATTTGTTATCTCCCATCGATCGGCAGAGACCGAGGACACCTTCATGGCCGATTTCGCCGTGGCGATGAGTGGCGGGCAAATCAAAACCGGCTCATTGTGCCGTGGCGAGCGGATCGCAAAATATAATCGCCTCCTGGAGATCGAAGCCGAGCTCGGCACCGCCGCCTTATTCACGAACCCGTATGCCACAGGCGGTGCATTGGCAGATAGTTCTCGGAAGCGGCGGCTCTAGAACCTCATGCCGGGAGGGTCGCCGTGACATCGACAGAACCCAATCGCCAGCCGATACGACCGCTCCTCACCGGAGACACGCGGTCAAAAGAGATTGCCGCACTTCTCGATCGCGCCCTCTCCAGCCTGGGCGACGCTTGGCCTGCGAACGCACCGGTCGCTGTCCGACTACGCGACCTTCGAGGCCGGCTGATGGAGGAGCGTCTTCAGCTCGCCATCCTCGGCCAGTTTAAGCGTGGCAAGAGCACGTTTCTCAACGCTGTCCTCGGCGCGCCGCTGCTGCCGACCGGAGTTATCCCGCTAACCGCCATCCCAACCTTTATCACGTGGGGACCGAAGCCCCGCATCCGCGTTACCTACCGGACGGCCCGACCGGCGGACGAATTTGACGATGCTACGCCAGACGCGATCCGTGATCGGCTTTTTGGCTTTGTCGCTGAAGAAGCCAACCCAAAGAATCGGCTTGCTGTCGCCCGCGTGGACTTGGTCTATCCTGCTTCTTTTCTTGAGAACGGCGTCATTCTCATTGATACGCCGGGCATCGGCTCTACCCATCGGCATAACACCGACGCGGCGTTGGAAGTCTTACCGGAATGCGACGCTGCGCTCTTCGTGGTCTCGGCGGACCCGCCGATCACCGAAACCGAACTCTCTTATCTTGGGACAGTATACCCAAAAGTCGCTCGCCTTTTCTTCGTGCTAAACAAGGCCGACTATCTCCAACCTGATGAACTCGGCGTGGCGGTCGATTTTCTGGTTAAGACGGTGCGCCAAACTTCCTTGGCCAAAGATGCTGACACGAGGGTCTTTAGCGTATCGGCGATCCGGGGCTTGAGGGCCAAGCAAGACGGCGACGCCTCGGCTTTCGAACGCAGTGGCATTGCTGCTGTTGAGACCTACCTTTTCCATTATTTGGCGCAAGAGAAGGTCGAGGCCTTGCAAACGGCTGTCTGCGGCAAGGCATCCCAATTCCTCCTGGAAGCGGAAGCGGACCTTTCGCTGCGTGTCCGCGTGCTCGAAATGCCCCTTGAAGACTTAAGAGGGCGGGCCTCCACACTCGAGAAGGCGCTCAGTCGCATCTCCGACGAAGAGCTGGTCATTCGCGATCTTCTCTCCGGGGATCGACGCCGCGCCGTTGCGCAGTTGGAAATCCATGCCGAGCAGCTTCGCCAGAAGGCTCGTCAATATCTTATGGCGGCACTCGATCGCGCGCTCTCAGAAGACGATCCCGCCATGGGCGACACCGTCGCGCAGGAAGTGATAGCCGAGGCAATACCAGAATTTTTTGACCCGGAGCTGACTCAAACCGCGCGTGAATTCAGCCGAACCGTCGAGGACATCCTGGCCAGACATCAGCAACGCCTTGATGACTTAGTAAATCTCGTGCGCCGCACGGCCGCCGACCTCTTCGATGTGCCTTATGCCGAGGCGGCCGAATCGGAGCGCTTCAGGCTCGGCCATGCACCCTATTGGGTCAAGCGGCCATGGATTGATCGCCTGGTGTTCTTTCCCCCCGGCCTGACCAACCGCCTTCTCCCGGCAAGCGTCCGCCAGGCGCGTCGCCGAAACCAACTCCAGGAGCAAGTCAACGATCTTGTCCAACACAATGTGGAGAATCTTCGCTGGGCGACGCTCCAGGGTGTCAACGATACCTTTCGTCGGTTTACCACGATGATCGAGGAGCGATTGGCCACCGCAATCGAAGCGACACAGGGCGCGGTGAAGGCGGCCGCGGCCTCACGGTTCACTCAATTGGAGCGCGCCGACGTCGAACTCGCAGGACTACGCGCGATCTCACACTCGCTTGCAGAAATTCGGGAGGCGCTCACCAAGGCGTCGCCGAGCAGCGCTGCCTGTCGTGAGTTGCATCGGGCGCCCCCAGAGGCAAGACAGCGTTCGTCAATTGCTGCCCACAGCGGCGAAGGGTGTACGGATGGATCTCGCAGAGTATGAATGGGCAAAATTCGAGCTCGCGGCGATCTTACGCGACGCCGCGGTTATCCTTCGCCACGAGCGACCTGACGTTCAAGACCCCCTCGGCGATCTTTTTGCCCGGCTGGCCGAGGACCGCTTCAATGTGGCGGTGGTCGGTCGCTTTAGTCGCGGCAAGAGCTCACTGATGAATGCAATGCTCGATACCGATCGCTTGCCAACGGGAATCCTTCCGCTCACGTCCGTCGTTACCACCGTCAGCTATGGCAGCAAAGAATGTGCCTTCATTGAGCATGAAGGCTGGAGCCGCTCGCTCGCTCGGCAGATTTCTCTCGACGAGCTGCCGACTTACATAACGCAACAGCGAAATCCCGGTAACGCACGACGGGTGGCCCTAGCGCGCATTGAATTGCCCGCCGAGCTTCTCCGCCGCGGATTTTACTTTGTGGATACCCCAGGCCTCGGATCGTCGATCACAGCTAACACGCGCACGACCGAGCGGTTTCTCCCCGAAGCGGATGCCTTGATGCTGGTCACGAGTTATGACAGCCCGCTTTCTGAGGAGGAACTTCGCCTGCTCGAAGGCGCTGCATCCTCCAGGAGCCGAATCTTTCTCGTGGTCAATAAACAGGACACTGTATCGCCGGAGGAACGCAATCAAGTACTTGCTCACGTCCAAGATCTAGCTCTTGAGGTCTTCGGCGATCCTCTTCCAGAGATCTTTTCGGTTTCTGCGCGCGAGGCTATGGAAGCCAACACACAGTCCGATGGCAATCGCTATATCGCAAGCGGCGTTGCCCATCTACGGGAGGAGCTGGCCCGCTTTCTGCTGAATGAAAGGCAGACGGAGTTCCTGCTGCGCATGTGCGCGCGCATCGCCGAAGCCCTGCGAGATATGCCGAATGCGCAAGAAGTGTCAGAGCGACTTCGCGTGACGTTAGGGCGAATCACCGAGTGCAAACCGAATGGGCGCCCGGTTTTCACTGTCGCGGAGCGAAATGCCGCCGCTGGTAACCCGCGTTTCGTCGGCTGTTCGATTTGCGAACGAATTGACCACGGAATGTACGACTTCCTGTGTAGATATCAATACGATGTCACTACACGCCGAGAGGTGCAGACCCAATTCGTCGAGCATCGTGGGCTGTGCGCGTTTCATACCTGGCAATATGAAGCGATGGCAAGCCCACAGGGAACATGCGTGGGCTTTTCGCCTCTGCTGGAGCGACTCGCCGGCGATCTTCGACAGATCGTGGCAACCGCACCGCCTTTTGCCTATGCCACCGAAATGAAGAAGTTGCGTCCGTCCGCCGAGACATGTGATCTCTGCCGTGCTCGCCTCGACATCGAGCGAGCCGCCGTAGCAAACATAGCCCATTTCGTTGAAGCCGCGGCGCCACGCTCGGGGGATGATTTTTTTGGACTGTGCCTCGATCATCTGCGTTTGGTCGTCGAAGCCATCGAACCGGGAGAAACGACGAAGCGGCTCCTGAGCAGAGAGGCTGACGCGATCCAGCGCCTGGCAGAGGACATGCATCGATATGCACTAAAGCACGACGGTGTTCGTCGCTTTCTTGCTAGCGCCGAGGAACTCAGCGCTGACAAAAGGGCGCTAATGCTGGTCGCGGGTCACCGCAGCGTCAATGGTCTGCGGAAACTGCTGTGAACGTCGAGAGCCGCGCGCCGAGCTTCGACCGCCTGTCCCGCCAAGGAGGATTCGAGTGGGTGCGACGCGAATTATGCTAATCCGACACGCGGAGAAGCCCAGTGGCGCCGGAACATCGGGCGTTTCTGCGACCGGACGTGAAGACTTCAGAAGCCTGACCGTGCACGGATGGCAACGCGCGGGCGCATTGATTGCGCTCTTCGCACCCCGACAAACGCAATTTTCGAGTTCTCATTTGGCAACGCCAACCGCAATCTATGCTTCTAGGCCCACGTCCAGGAGCGCGCGCCCCCTGCAGACGGTTGAGCCACTGGCTCAGACATTGTCGATTAGTATCGATATAAGCTACGGCCACGAAGAGGAAGGCAGACTCGCCGCTGCCGCATCGGCCAATAACAGCATCGTCCTGATTTCGTGGAAACGCGACGGGCTGCCAATGCTTGGCAATATCCTCTCCTGCAATGCTACTACCTGTCCTCAATCGTGGCCGGAAGACCGCTTCGATGTCATCTGGGTATTCGATCGGCCACGCGACGACGTAGGCTGGACATTTACCCAAGTTCCCCAGAGGCTTCTTCCGGGTGATCGTGCAGAGCCGATCCCTGCATGGTAATTCCGCATGGGTAACGATGCCGGCGCCCAGAGCACAGCGGCGGCTTCAACATGGCCTTGCCACGCTGGCCAAGGACCGGTTTTGCGGCCGTTTCTTGCCGCACGTCGCTCCCATCAGATGCCCGTTGTGCGCTTGCGGCGATTGTGCGCGATCGGATCAGCGTCTGACTTTTCCACAGCACAGCGAAATTGTTCCGGTCTTCGGGGCTGGCGACCAATCAGCTATGTAGCTGCGCTCCGCCCGAACAGGTAAGGCCCACACAATGTGTTCATTCCAGTTCCTTTGTCCGCCGGGGGCCATGAGCGGATTATCGGCGCCGTCTTGCCCCGGCGCGGTCTCGAAGGATGTCGCGAAGGGTAGCCTATCAAGCTTAGATACCAGCTTTCAGGCGACCAATCGCGGGGCAGTGGTGGCCTGCGAAAGCCGCGGGCATCGGCAATTTTCGTAAAAGCCAGGCGGCACTCGCGATGGAATTCCTCGGGCTTTTGTGGCGCGAGTCCGACCTTAACCTCAGACAGATGGTCGGAATCGCTCTCATCGCGGGTCTGAGCAACGCAATGGTGCTCGTGGTCATCAGCGCAGCCGCCGACCCCCATGCTCGCGTGAATGGTACCAAATTACTGGCGGTGACGTTCTGCGTCGTGCTACTCGCTTATTCGCTCTCGCAGCGGTATCTGATGTCAACAGCATCGAAAGAAATCGAACGCATCATTCACCGCGTCCGGCACGGTCTTATCGCGGCCGTGCGCGATTCCGCGTTGCCTGACATCGAGCGCATCGGCCAGAGCCGCATATACAATGCCATTGGCAGAGAAACACAGTCGCTTGCACAAAACACCAATACTTTAGTGGCCGTGTCCCAGATGTCACTGCTTGTGATTTTCGCGACGCTGTATCTTCTCATCCTCTCGCCGACTGCTTTTGCCATCGCGGTTATATTCATGGGTCTCGCAATCACCATATACCTCAGTCGCCTCAAAGTGGTGAACAGTGCGATGAAAAACGCGACTGGAGCCGAACTAACACTGCACGAATTGCTGATGGGCATCATCGATGGTTTCAAGGAGACACGGTTAAATGCACTACGCGCAGCGCAAATCTCGAATGACATTTTAGCTGCTTCCCTTGAGGCAGGTGACGCGCGCATGACGGCCCAATCCGAGCTAACCAGAAATTACATCTTCATGCAAAATGTCTTCTTTCTGCTAATCGCAACGGTGATCTTCATCGTTCCCGATGTTACAGACATTGAGCTGCAAGCAATCGCCAAAATGACGACGGCGATTCTCTTTGTAGCCAGCGCAATCGCCGGTGTCGTTTCGTCGGTTCAAACAATCGTCAACGCGAACACTTCTGCAAAAACCATTTTGCACTTGCGGCGATGCTTAGGCCTCCCTCGGCGTATATCGTGCCAAAATAGCGCTCCAACGCTATTGCCAGCATCGTTCAAGCGGATCGATGCACACGGGCTCACTTTCCGCTATGGCGGTGAGGCCAGTAC
>JASHOB010000105.1 GCA_030041335.1 Alphaproteobacteria bacterium
ATCGCGGCCGCCATTCTGTCGGTGTCGCAACCGGGCGTGCACTTTGGCGACGACAGTGCGGCGCGCAATCTGGCTCGGACGTTCAACGACTATATGGCGCGGTTGAGTGCCGAGCGCGCCGGACGATTGGGCGCGTTTGCGGTGCTGCCGCTGCCGGACGTTGCCGGGGCGCTGGCCGAGACCGACTATGCCCTCGATGTGCTGAAGCTCGACGGCGTCGGCCTGCTTGCGAGCTATGGCGAGCAGTTTCTCGGCGACGACAAGTTCGATCCGCTGCTGGAGCGGCTCAACGCACGCGAGGCCGTGGTGTTCGTCCATCCCAATCTTCATCCTGGGTCCCGCACCTTGACGCTGAACGTTCCGGCGTGGGTGGTCGAATATCCGTTCGACACGACGCGTGCCGTCGTCAACCTGGTGCTGAGCGGCAAACGCCGGTGTTATGCGAAGATTCGATTCATTCTGGCTCATGCCGGCGGCACGATTCCATTTCTGACCTGGCGCATAGCGGCGGCGCCGCAGATCGACCAGCGTTATGCCACGCTGTCGAGCGAGGATATTCGTTCCGATCTTCGCAGCTTCTGGTATGAGACCGCGCAGGCGCCGGGTCCTGAAACTTTCGGGGCGTTGCGCCGCATCGCCGCACCGGAGCGCATTCTCTTCGGCAGCGACTGGCCGTACTGCCTGTCGCCGGTGACGGCAGCGATGATCGCCGCGCTGCGCCAGGTCGACGCTCGACAGCGCCGCGGCGTCGAATCCGCCAACGCTCTGCATTTGTTCCCGCGCTTCAGAACCTTCATTTGAGGGACCAGCGATGAAATTGGGTGGTCATGTCATGCTGGCGCTCGCGGCCGTCTTGGCCTCGCTCGCATGCACAGCGAGGGCCGACGAGGTCGGGGTCGGTATCGAGGCCTCTTTTTCCGGGCCGTTCAGCATTTGGGGAGCGGAATACAAGGAAGCGATCGACCTTTACCTCGACCAGATCCACCATCAGGTGGGGCCCCATACCATCAAAATGTATTACGGCGACGATGGCGGCATGAACCCGCAGCGCGCCAAGCAAGTGGTCCAGGAAATGGTCGTTCGCGACGGCGTCGCGGTATTGGGCGGCAGCGAACTGACGCCCAATACGCTCGCCCTCGCGGATCTGATCAACGAGGCCAAGATTCCCTTTGTTATTTTCAATACCGGCACCGGTTTCGTGACCGACAAGTCACCTTATTTTGTGCGCGTCGGGCAGACCAACTGGGCGACCTATTATCCGCTTGGTGTCTGGGGCGCGAAGGAAGGCCACTACAAGCGATGCGTCGGCATCGCCGCCAATTACGCGCCGGGGGTCGACTCGATCGCTGCCGCCAAGCGCGGGTTTGCGCAGGGCGGCGGCCGGATCGTCGACACTATCATGACGCCGCTTTCGACCGAGGATTTTTCGTCTTACATCGAGCGCATCCGCAACGATCATCCGGATTGCACCTTCGTCTTCATGCCGCTCGGCCCGCAATCGGCGGCTTTCGTCAAGGCCTATACCGGCGCGGGCCTGATGCGGGCGGGGGTCCAGTTCCTCGGACAAAGCGAGACCTACGAGCCTGACCTGCCGGCGCTCGGCGATGCCGCCCTCGGTATTATCACGTCGTTTCCCTATGGCCCCAACCTTGACAATCCGACCAACCGCGCCTTCGTGGCGAGCTTCAAGGCGCGATACGGAACCGAGCCAAGCGATATTGGCGTCATCGCCTATAACGGGATCCGGGTCATCGCCAAGATGATAGAAGGGACCGGCGGCGCGCGGGACGGCGACAAAGCGGTAGCGGCAGTCAAAGGGTTCGCCTGGGACAGTCCGCAAGGCCCGGTATCGATCGATCCGCGGACCCGGGAAATGGTCCAGAACATCTACATCCGCAAGGTCGTGAAGCAAGACGGCAAGTTGGTCAACAAGGTGATCTATGCCTTTCCCGCTCAGCGAGAACCGTGGCACGAGATGAGCCATTAGACGGCTTCGCGCCTCCCGAGCGAGACGGGACCCCTCGTCGCGCCGATTGCACGCAGAGCCACTGCGCGGTCGAGGTCGCGCATCCACGCGCCGTCGCGCTGCACAAGCGAACGCGGTCGCAGACGTGAGCGATCGCGGATCGGACCATCAATCCTAAGCCGGTTCGCCCGTGTGCACCGTGCACAATCTGCATTTCTGGCGTAATTCATCGTCCAGCAAAAGGACTTGGAAGAAGCGAACCGGCAGCATGGCCGATGCTCGAATTCTGGGGCTCTTGGCGCCTTTGTCCCCGGCCGTTCGCCACCGCGACAGTTTTTTCGATCAGAGCTCCTATCCAAACTGAACCGACGCAGTCAATGTGTGGTATCTATCTGTCGCGGTCCCGTTTCACCCAACGGCCCGATAAAGGCAATCAAACCGAAAAAGAGCAATCAAGAGGAGCAGAATCGCATGCGCAAATATATTATCGAACGGGAGCTTCCGGCGATTGGTAGCGCCGAGCGGGAAACGCTGAAGGCTGCCGCGGCGAAATCGAACGCCGTGCTGCAGCAGCTCAGCCCGGCGATCCAGTGGGTCGAGAGCTATGTCGCCGGCGACAAGACTTTCTGCGTCTATCTGGCAGAGAACGAAGATGTGATCCGCAAGCATTCGGAGCTCTCCGGTTTTCCCGCAAACAAGATCACCGAGATCCGGAAAATGATCGACCCGACCACGGCCAACGGGTAGCGGAGCGCGTCAGCGCGATGTCCAGGGCCGGTGGCGCCGCCGGAAAAACAGGTCGCCGCAAACGCCGACGCGGATTTCAGCGATTTTGTATAGCGGCGCCTCCTGCCCTGGAGACGGGAAGGCACCTGCAGGGTGGCGCGCGGGCGGTTCGCCGCCCATCGGCAGAATCGCCGTACCGGCGACAATCGCCAAGAGACATCGGTGTCGGTCCCGGGCACCTTTGGTCGCTCGCCTCCCGTGATCGGAACCTCGCACCGCAGCAGAGCTTCGATTAGCGGACTTCGCGGTATTCCCGCCCTGATTTTACAAAGTCGATGAACAGTCGCAGCGGCACTGACATATGGCGCCGATTGGGAAAATAGATGTGCCAGCCGGACCAAGGCAGTGCCCAGTCATCGAGCACCCGCAGAAGCCGTCCTTCCTGCAGGAAGGGCTCAACATAGGCCTCGAGAATGTGTGCGATGCCGATGCCCGCCAGCGCCGCGCGAACGACGAGATTGAGATCGTCGGTGATGAAGGAACCGCTGACCGGCATGGTGAAGGTCTTGCCATCCTTGTCGAATTCCCACCGGTTGATGGCGCCGCGCAAACGCAGACAAATGCAATTGTGGTTCTTCAAATCCTGCGGGCTTTCGGGCCGTCCGAGACGGGCGAGGTAATCAGGCGCTGCAACGGACACGAGGCGCGAGTCAGCACCAATCCGAACCGCCGTCATGTCCTTATTGATGCGACGCATGCCGCGGATCCCGGCATCGAAGTGACTACCGACGAGATCGACGAGGGAATTGTCCACCGTGATATCGAGCGTGATCGATGGATAGCGCGCCTGAAAATCGGCAATAACCGGGGCGATTACCAACTGCGCGGCAATCGTCGGGGCGTGAAGCCGCAACAGCCCGGCCGGTGTGTCGCGAAAAACATTGACCGCGTCTGTCGCGGCCCTAAGCTGATCAAGCGCCGGGCGAACGGCCGCGAAAAACCGCTCGCCTGCTTCCGTCAGGGCAACGCTCCTGGTCGTGCGATTGAGCAAGCGGACATGGAGACTGGTTTCGAGGTCCCGGATCTCCTTGCTCAAGGTCGACGTTGAGATGTTGAGCGCGGCGCTGGCCTTGGCGAAACTGCGGCGCTCAGCTACCGCGGCAAAGGCCGCGAATCGAGCAAAGTTGGTGCCACGCATTGTTTCTTTCTATCAAACGCTCCATTCGAAATTGCAAAAGGGACGCCCGTTATACGGCACGCCTATGTCTAGACATCCCTGGTTTGTCTAGACGTCCCTGGTTTTTTGCGAGCGCACAGACAACATTGAGCCCCAGTCAAGGATGGATGAGCTAATGGACCGGTCCGGCTATCGTCGGCGTTGGCACTGGACTGCGCTTGGCGCTGCCGTGATCGTCGTCGGGTTCTTCGGCATTCTGCGGATGTCTGAGGCGCAGAAGGAGACCCAGATAGAGCCGGCGGCACAGCGAGTGCCGGTTTTTACGACAAAGGCGGCGCGCCGCGACGTCGACGTGTTCGCGCGCGGCGTTGGCACGGTCACTGCATGGCGCAGCGTGCAGGTGCGCGCGCAAGTTACCGGTTATCTCGCAAAGATCGCTTTTACCGAAGGCCAGCACGTGAAAACCGGCGATCTGCTCGCAGAGATCGACCCCAGGCCCTATCAGGCGGCGCTCGATCAGGCGATCGCCAAAAAGGCGTCTGACGAAGCGCAGCTCAAGAACGCCCAGCTGAACCTCCAGCGCTATGCGGCTTTGACGCGTCAGGATTTCGTGTCGCGCCAGCAATATGACGCGACCAATGCCCAGGTCGGCCAGTTAAAGGCAACGATCGAAGGCGACGATGCCGCCATCGAGGCGGCCCGGCTCAATGTCAGCTACTGTGAGCTCAAGGCACCGTTCGACGGCGTCGTGGGGTTTCGCCTCGTCGATATCGGCAATTTGATCGTGCTGAACACGACGCAGCCCATCGTCACCATCGCGCAAGTCCATCCGATCTCGGTGCTATTTCCGCTGCCGCAGGAGGAGATCGCCGCCATCCAGGCTGCTCGGAAGAGTGGCGAACCCCGGGTTCTCGCCTACTCGTCGGACGGCACAACACTGATCAGCAGCGGTACGCTGCTGACGCCTAACAACCAAATCGACACCTCGACGGGTACGATCACCCTCAAGGCGATCTTTCAGAACCAGGACGACAAATTGTGGCCGGGGCAGTTCGTCCAGGCGCGGCTGCAACTACGCACCGACCACGACATGGTCGTGATCCCCCGCAGCTCCGTCCAGCACGGACCCGATGGTCTTTACGTCTTCGTGGTCAACCCGAGCCAGACCGTGGCGCGTCAAGCCGTGACGGTCGGCTATGAGGATGAGAAAAATTCCGAGATCCTTACCGGTCTCAAGGGCGGAGAGGAAATCGTGGTGGCCGGGCAGTCCCGGCTGCAAGACGGCACCAGGGTCGCGGCAAAACCGGCATCGACGAGCTGATCCGGTCGCGCCGCTATGAGCATTTCCCGGCCCTTCATCGATCGACCGATCGCGACGTCGCTGGTTATGGCGGCGCTGTTCCTGATCGGTGTCGCCGCCTACCCGCTGTTGCCGGTAGCACCGCTGCCGCAGGTCGATTTCCCGACGATCATGGTGACGACGCAATATCCGGGCGCCAGTCCCGACACGATGGGATCCGCCATCGCCACCCCGCTCGAATCCCAATTCTCGCAGATCGCCAACCTGACGCAGATGACGTCGTCGAACGTGCTCGGTACCAGCACGATCACCCTGCAATTCGGCCTGAACCGCAATATCGACGCGGCCGAGACCGACGTGCTGGATGCGATCGAAGCGGCGCAAGGCCAGTTGCCGAAAGACTTGCCCTCGCAGCCGATCATTCGCAAGATCAATCCCGCCGATGCGCCGATTCTGATCCTCTCGGTACAGTCCGACGATCTTCCCATCACCAGCGTGGACGACGCCGCGGAGACCATCCTCGCCCCCCGGCTGTCGCAAATCGAGGGCGTTGGCCAGGTCCTGGTTGGCGGCCAGCAAACCCCGGCGATCCGCGTCCAGGTCGATCCGGCGAAGCTCGCCTACGCGGGCCTGACGCTCGAAGATGTGCGCGCGGTTCTCGGCAACGCCACCTCGAACAGTCCCAAGGGTAGCATCGACGGCCCGGCGCAGTCTTATGCCGTCTCCGACAATGACCAGCTCACCAAAGCCGATGCTTACAACGACATCATCGTCGCCTTCCGCAACGGCGCACCGATTCGCATCCGCGACATCGGCCGTGCCGTCCGCGGCCCCCAGAACCGTGAGCTGCGGGCCTGGCAGAACGGCAAGCGCGGCGTGCTGCTGCTGGTCTTCAAACAGGCTGGCGCCAACGTCATTGGCACGATCAAGCGCATCGAGGCGGCGCTGCCGCCGCTTGAAGCCAGTATCCCCCCGGCGATTCACATCGGCACCGTCGAAAACCGCACCCTGACGATCTCGGCCTCGGTCGCGGATGTCGAATTCACGCTGATGCTGGCAATTTTCCTCGTGGTCATGGTGATCTTCCTGTTCCTGCGCAATGTCTGGGCGACCGTCATTCCCAGCATCACGGTGCCCCTGGCGCTCGTGGCGACGCTTGCGGTGATGTATCTGCTTGGCTTCAGTCTCGACAACCTGTCGCTGATGGCGCTCACCATCTCGGTCGGGTTCGTGATCGATGACGCCATTGTCATGCTCGAGAACATCTATCGCCACGTCGAGGGCGGCGAGCGGCCGATGGCGGCCGCGATCAAAGGCGCAGGCGAGATCGGCTTTACCATCGTGTCGATCAGCTTTTCGCTGATTGCCGTGTTTATTCCGCTTCTGTTGATGGGCGGTATCGTCGGTCGACTGTTCCGAGAGTTCGCCATCACGACGTCCGCGACGGTGGTGGTCTCGGCGTTCGTGTCGCTGACCTTGACGCCAATGCTGTGCTCGCGCTTTCTCGGTCACGCGCCCGAGCGTCACGGCCGGCTCTATCGCATCGTCGAGGTCGGCTTTGATCTGATGTTCGCGTTTTACCGGCGCACGTTGGAAGTCGCGCTCCGTTTTCGTTTCATCACCCTGATGGTGTTTTTCGCCACCATGGCCCTCAGCGTCATGCTGTTCGTGCACATTCCCAAGGGATTCTTCCCGATCGAGGATACCGGCATCATCATCGCCACCTCGGAAGGCGCGCAGGACGCCTCGTTCGATCAGATGGTCAAGCTGCAGATGCAGTTGAACGAGATAGTCGCGCATGATCCGGCGGTTGCCGCCTTTGGCTCGCAGGTCGGTGCCGGCACCGCCGGACAACAGGGCAATGATGGCCGCCTCTATATCAGCCTTAGGCCATGGAGCGAGCGCCCGGGCGATAATGTAATGAAGGTGATCGCGCGATTGACGCAAAAGGCGCGCGCCATCCCCGGAATCAAGCTCTACATGCAGCCGGCGCAGGACATCAATGTCGGCGGGCGCCTGTCGCGCACCATGTATCAATACACGCTGCAGGACGCCGATGCCGACGAGCTCAATCATTGGGCGCCGAAAATGCTCAAGCAGATCGAGGCGATTCCAATATTGCGCGATGTCGCCACCGATCAGCAGATCGCCGGCACCACGGCGGCGCTGACCATCGACCGCGACGCGGCGCAGCGTTTGGGCATCCAGCCGGCGCAGATCGATAATGTTCTCTATGACGCATTTGGGCAGCGCGAGGTCGCACAGTACTTCACGCAAATGTATTCTTATTTCGTGATTCTCGAGGTGCCACCGCAGCAGGAAGGCGACCTGAACACCCTCGACGATCTCTATGTTCGCGGCGCGAACGGACAACCGGTCAAGTTGTCGGCAGTGGTTCATGTCGACTCCAAGCCGGTGGCGCCCCTCGCGGTGAACCATCAGAGCCAGTTCCCGGCCGTTACGATCTCCTTCAACCTTGCGCCGGGGGCGAGCCTCGGCGACGCCGTCAACCGCATCGAAGCGATCCGCAACCGGCTGGGGGCGCCACTGTCGCTCCAGGGCTCGTTCCAGGGTACCGCCCAGGCCTTCCAATCGTCGCTGTCGAGCGAGCCCTATCTGATCGCCGCGGCGATCATTGCGGTCTACATCATTCTCGGCATCCTTTATGAGAGTTACATCCTGCCGCTGACAATTCTCTCGACCCTGCCGTCGGCCGGCGTCGGCGCGTTATTGACCCTGATGCTGTTTCACACCGATCTTTCCGTGATCGCGATGATCGGCATCATCCTATTGATCGGCATTGTGAAAAAGAACGGCATCATGATGGTGGATTTTGCCATCAACGCCGAGAGGCGCGAGGGCAAGTCGCCGCTTGATGCCATACGGCAGGCTTGTCTGCTGCGCTTCCGCCCGATCATGATGACGACCATGGCGGCGATCTTGAGCGGCCTTCCGCTGATGTTGGGTTCGGGTGCCGGCTCCGAATTGCGACAGCCGTTAGGCATGGCCATGGTCGGCGGCCTGATCTTCAGTCAAGCCCTGACGCTTTACACGACGCCGGTGGTGTATCTCTATCTCGAAGGACTGCAGCGCCGAATCGCAGGGCGGAGCGTAAGCCGCTTGCCACGTCTCGCCGAGCGCATGTACGCGCCGGGCGAATAATGCCCGAAGAGTGGGCACCCGTGTCGGGCCCGGCTAAGGCCGATTGCCCCCGAGTCGCCCGCGTTCGCTGATGTCGTTCGATCTTGCACAAGGATGGAGCTAAGCCTTGGGCGCCGACGGGCTATAGGGTAAACATCGGTCAAATGCGAAGCCAACCCTCGAGACCCAAGACTTTTGCGCTGCACTGGGGCAGCGGCGTAATTGCAGAGGAAGTGCAGATCACGAGCCGCTACCATCGACCGACGATTCAGCTCTTGAAATTCACGGCGGGCGAAGCCCGTGGCACCTACGAAATTCGTTTCTGCTATTACGACCATAACGGCCGCTTCCAGCGTGGACCGCTTATTATCGGCGAGGAGGACTTGCCTGCATTGCGCAAGGCTCTCGCCAAGGCACCGCGGCTCAAGACGCTGTTGTCGGGTCTGTGAGCGCGAGCCCGCGTTCGTACACAGTCCTCACCAAGCGACGACCCGGGCCGGCCAGGATCTTGGCGGTTCTTGGTTCGGGTCGCCTGGCTGTCGAGGTTCGGCTTAGCATCTTAGCCTCGCTAGCATCCAAGCGCTCAGATTCTCCGGGAAGTCCACGAGCCCGAATGAGCGTCGGCAATTGTGACAACAGCGTTGCCGACAGTCGGCGCAACCAATGATTTAGAAGCCCGAACAAGGCGAACTTGTTTGCCCGTCAATTGAACTTCTTCTCCTGTCGCAACATCGGGAATACCATAAGGTCAATAATCGAGTGGGCCCTCGATTCGATTGACTCACATCAAAGCTGCAACAGCCGCAACGACGGCAGATTGGGCACGACCCCAACCCGAGGAGGATGAATCAATGGCTGATGCTCCGAGCAAAGTCGCAACGAAACATGAGGAGACCGAGGCAAGGCATCCGACGGCATTGCGACCCTGGCACCCGTTCGACACACTTCGCCGCGAGATGGATCGCTTGTTCGAGGATTTTGACCGCGGCCTTTGGCCAGCCGCGTTCCGCCGATCATTGTTCGAGTTCGAGCCGTTTGGGCGTCAAGCCTTTGCCGCGGCAACCAAACCTGCCGTCGATATCGTGGAGAAGGAAAAAGCTTACGAGATCACCGCCGAACTACCTGGCCTCGATGAAAAGGAGATCGAGGTCAAGGTTTCGAACGGCGGTGTTACGATCAAGGGTGCAAAAAAGGAGGAAAAGGAGGAGAAGAACAAGAACTACCATCTCCATGAACGTCGCTCCGGCTCGTTCGAGCGTTATTTCTCCATGCCGGAAGGTGTCGACCTCGACAAGATCGAGGCCAGGTTCAACAAGGGCATACTCACCGTGACGCTCCCGAAAAAACCGGAAGCGCAAAAGCCCGAGAAGAAGATCGAGATCAAGGGCGTTTAATGCGAAGAAACCGGGCTGGAGATCCTCGCCCGGAGACAGCGAATGTGCCGCGGCCTCCGTCCGGCGCAGCCGACGATGAGTGCACTGACCATCAGGAGTGGAGCGATGGACAAATCGACTGA
This sequence comes from Alphaproteobacteria bacterium, assembly GCA_030041335.1. Taxonomy (GTDB): domain Bacteria; phylum Pseudomonadota; class Alphaproteobacteria; order ATCC43930; family CGMCC-115725; genus JAATGI01. Next base: position 9,827 of record JASHOB010000105.1, read on the forward strand.
AAATGAAAGTGCGATGTGGATGTTCGGCCAATTTCCGGCATTCAACGGGTTCAACAGTCAGGCCATAGAATGGGCGGTGTGGCCGATGCGGATCTGGCTGCAGTGGCAGGCCAGTGTCCTGAATGTCGCCGCGCCCGCGAGCGTGGATTGGTTCAGGCGCCGCCGTGAAGGCACCGAATCTGCGCTTCACGTGTTAGAGCGTCTTGCATCCAGCCATGACGGTCTCGGTGCTTCGCAAGTGCAACGCGAATGGATCGAGGAGGAAACCCAGCGCCTGCACGAGGACTGGCGGGCGGCAACCAATCAGGCGTTCCTATGGTCGCGAGAGGCCGGAAACGCCACCGCGCGTGCCCGGGCCGAGTAGACGGCTTCCATTTTTGATCGAGCGGACGCGTTAGCGGCCTCGAGCCTGATAAGAGCCCGCTTCCTCGTGGGCGTGAAAGAATCGAGGCTGATCCGGGTCGCGGCACGGCGGGGCCGTGCCGTTTTGCGCCGTTCTCTGGGCGCGGCACCGGGCTCTGCCGGTCGAATGGCGGTACCAAACCAGACGACGCTCGTGACGAGCCTTGGAAAATGCCGCCCCGCGGACAAACCCTGATGGGGGCGGGCAATCGAGGGCTTGAAGCACGTCCCGATGTCCGGCCTAAATCCGAGACACTCTTGTGAGGCTCGCCGAATAGGGTGACCATCGGCATGCGGGAGGCGGGATCATGACCGAGACGATTCATCCGGGCAGTGGCGACGTCCTGTTAGTCGTCGATCCTCAAAACGACTTCTGTCCGGGCGGAGCACTCGCGGTGCCATCGGGCGATGCGGTTCTGCCCATGGTAAATCGGCTTGCTGAATGCTTCGAGCATGTGGTCCTGACACAAGACTGGCACCCCGGAGGTCATCTTTCCTTTGCCTCGAGCCATCTCGGACACAAGCCGTACGACGTCATCGCATTACCCTACGGCGAACAGATCTTGTGGCCCGATCATTGCGTCCAGGAGTCTTTCGGCGCGGCTTTTCATCGCGGCTTGCACATTCCGCGCGCCGAGCTGATTATCCGAAAGGGCCATCACCGAGCCATCGATTCCTATTCGGCATTTTACGAGAATGATCGCCGCACACCGACGGGTCTCGGCGGGTACCTGCGGGAGCGAGGATTGACAAGGATTTTCATTGCCGGATTGGCGTTCGACTATTGTGTGCGTTTTTCCGCGGAGGACGCCCGCAATCACGGCTTCGCGGTGATGGTGATCGAGGACGCCTGCCGCGGCATCGGGGTAGGCGATTCGATTGCAGCGGCGCGCCGTAGCTTTACCGATCACAATGTCGGGTCTGTCCATGCCGGAGCAATCCGCTAAGGGGCGGCGTGCCTCAGGTGCCGCGCAAATCACATCCTCGGCCCGTTCGCCACGACTTGACGTTCGAAAGGCGGCCGACGGCCGCCGCTCGCTGCTCCCGGCGGACGAGCTCATGTGAAGCGAGATTGAGCTAGGTGAGAAGCAGCGCTAGGATTTATATCGCTGTTTGGATTCGTTCGACCTGCTCGTAGCGGGGCGGTGACAGGCGCCATCCGGCCGGGTTCACCAATCTTCTGCAGCCAAGGAGGAAAGACGTGAAGCTCTGCTATTTCGACGACTATCGCTTGGGCGTCATCGTCGGCGACAGTGTGGCCGACATCACCGATCTTGGAAAAGACATTCCCCAACGGGATGCTCGCGATATTGTCGTCGGGCTGATCGAGCACTGGGACGCCTATAAGGGCAGGGTCGAGAAGGCGGCGGCCGAGAGGAGGCAAGTGCCCCTCAACAGCGTCCGCCTTCGCGCCCCGGTGCCGCGACCGGGGAGCATTATCTGTATGGCCGTCAATTACATGGAAGACGGCACCTTGCCCCAGAAGCCGCACATCAGCGCTTTCCACAAGGGTCCGAGCTCAATCATCGGCGATGGCGACACCATGGTGCTGCCGGACGCGCCGGCCACGATCTTCGAGGGCGAAGCCGAGATCGCGGTGGTGATCGGCAAGCGCGCCACCAATGTCAGCCTGGCCGGCGCGATGAATCATGTGTTCGGCTATACCTGCTTTATCGACGGTTCGGCGCGCGGTCTGGTGCCCTCGACCAATATCTTTTTTCCGATGAAGTCACGGGACACGTTCGCGCCGATCGGGCCCTGCATTGTCACGGCCGACGAAATCGCCGACCCACACGATCTAGCCATCACGCTGAAGAACAACGGTGTGACCATGCAGCGGTTCAACACCAGCGACATGGCGCACAATATTCCGCGCTGCATCGAATGGGCGAGCTCGATCCAGACGCTGGAGTCTGGTGACATCCTCGCGACCGGGACCAACCATCGTGGTCTCAACGCGTTCATGGATGGCGACAAGATCGAGCTCACCGTCGAGAAAATCGGTACCCTGCACATCAACGTAAGGGACGATTTGAAGCGCACCTGGGCACGCACGACGCGGCTGCAGCATAAGGAGCAGGGCGGCGAAGGCGCGCACACCGCGCAGCTCGCGGGCAAGTATGCCAAATCCTAAAGAGGTGCTGAGCATGAAAGTCATGAAAACGGCAGAGATCCAGGCCATTGAGCGTACGAGCCAGCTCTTCAAAGGCCGCGTCACCGCGCAGGCAGTGTTGGACACGGAAAACAGCCCGCTGCGGGCAAGTTTGATCAATTTTGACCAGGGCGCGGTGAACGTATTCCACGTCCACGAATACGACCAGATCCTCTACGTCACTTCGGGCGAAGGCATTATCGCCACGGAGAAGGAAGAGATTCGCATCACGCCTGGCGACTTCGTCGTTATCCCCGCCGGCGAAAAGCACTGGCACGGCGCGACGCCGCACTCGGCGATGTCGCATATCGCCATCTCGATCCGCGGCAAGACCACTTTCTGAGACACGCGGAAAGCGGCACCGCGCGCCGGTTTCAGCGGGTGCGGTTGTACGCGTAGTCCTCGCGCTCGATTGGCCCCGACCGCAATCCTTCGGGGATCGGGGCGCGCTTGGCATTTTCAGCCGCATGAACGTCGAGGGCAGCTTGGTCCCGCCAATGCTCCAGCAAGATCAACCTGTCTGGGTTGACGACGCTGCGAAATGCCTCGAACTGCTCGCAGCCGGGCTCGGTCATGACTTCTGTGCAGCGCGCCCGAAGCGCTTGGGCAAGTTCCTCGCCTTTTCCGGGGGCGGCGGTGAAAGTGATGACGAGCCTGACCGACATTCTCTTTTCCTCCTCTGAGCGAACGGTCTAAGGAGTAGGGACGCCGCACGGCGCGGCGTCAAGCCGCCATTTTCGAGGATTGGCCCCGATGAAGCGAAGCACCGACAAGATCCGCACAACGCACACCGGCAGCTTGCCGCGACCAGCCGACGTTTTTGCAACCATGCAGGCTATAGCGTCCGGCCGGCCGTACGATGCCGAGGCATACGAAGCCTCGCTTACCAGGCATGTCGCCGAGATCGTGCGCCGGCAGGTGGAAGCCGGCATCGACGTGGTGAACGACGGCGAGTGCAGCAAGCCGAGCTTCCAGCACTATTTGTCGGAGAGACTTGCAGGCTTCGAGAGCCGCGTACCGCCGGGTGGGCTTGGCGTGCCCACGGGACCGATCGGGCTTGACGGCGAAGATGCAAGAATGTTCCCGGATTACTATGCGAGCGTTCTCAAGCACAATCCGTTTGCCGACGTTATCCGTGTCGCGCCGCGCGTTTGCATCGGACCGATCCGCTATGTCGGTCAGGAAAAGATCCGCCGCGACATTGCTAATCTGCAGCGGGCGATGGCCGCCGCGGGCGCGGCAGAGGGCTTCCTGCCCGCCTCGGTGCCGGTGCCGGATGCCATCGCCAACGAATACTACAAGACGGAGGAGGAATATTTCACGGCCTATGGCGAGGCGATGCGCGAGGAGTATCAGGCGATCCTGGACGCGGGGCTCCTTCTGCAAATCGATTTTCCGCGCCTCGTTAGCGGCTGGGATTCGCGCAAGAACACAAGTTTGGCGGACTACCGCAAATGGGTGGAGGGTCGGATCGAACTGCTGAATCAGGCCCTGCGAGGCCTTCCCGAAGACCGTATCCGCTTCCACACGTGCTACGGCGTCAACATCGGACCGCGGATGAGCGATTTGCAGCTCGAACACATCGTCGACCTCATCTTCAAAATCCGGGCGGGCGCCTATTCGTTCGAAGCCGCCAATCCGCGACACGAGCACGAATGGCGTGTCACCGAAAAGGTCAAGCTGCCAGACGGTAAGATTTTGATCCCGGGCGTGGTTACGCATTCGAACGTCATGATCGAGCATCCCGAAACGGTAGCGGATCGCATCGAGCGGTGGGCGAACGCGATCGGCCGCGAGAATTTGATCGTCGGCAACGATTGCGGCTTTCAGTCGACGGCGGGCAATACCGAGATTCCGCTGACGGTCGCGTGGGCGAAACTGGAGGCGTTGGGCGAGGGCGCCCGGATCGCGTCGCGTCGTCTGTGGCGCTAACGCCCTACGACCTGTTGCCATAGACCGGCGGTGTCGTCGGGCGCCGCGGCGCCGGCCCAGACGACATGCTGGTCCGGGCGGACCAGGACGAGGCGCGCGCCATATTGTTCTCGCCCGCCGGCGTAACTGTCGCGCACGATTTTCAGCGGGACCTGCAGCAATCGTGCGGCGTCGCCGAACGGTTTCGGATCGGCCTCGAACGCCAGCAGGGTGAAGCCCAAGCCCAATTCATCAAAGACATTCTGACCCGAGGACAAGGGTTGCGGTGCCAGGTGATGGCCTGCCCGGGCGACAAAGGAGTGAATACCGTGCGCCGAGCAGCGGCCGCCCGCCGGCCCCGCGACCACGGGCGAGCCTTCGTAATTCGGTTCGTAGCTCAAGATTCGCTCGCCGCTCCCGGCGGCGCGCTCTTTCCAGGCAAGCTCGAATTCGCCGCGGTCGCGGTCGGGGTTATGGCGTTCGAGGAATTCGCGGTCCGCCGCAATACGGCCGGCGATGAAATCTTCGGCGGTCTCCTTGAAGATCGGCCGGCGCTCATCGCCGTAGGATTGCAACAATGTCTCGCCGCCCCATCCCTCTAAGGCCGCGGCCAGCTTCCAGCCCAGGTTGGCCACGTCCTCGAGACCATTATTCAAGCCGTAGCCTCCGTACGGCGGATGGCTATGCGCGGCATCGCCGGCGATGAAAACGCGCCCGACGCGATAATTCTCGGCGACCGCGTTCCGCAAATCCCAAAACCCGACATGATCGAACTCGCAAGCGAACCTGAATCCTGCGGCGCTGTGGATCAGACCGAGGAAGTCATAATTCTCGCGCGTCGTGCCAGCCGGCACCGGCGCGTGGAAGAAGAACCCTTCACCGACATCGATGCGGCCGAAGAATTGCCAGTAGCCTCGGAGCTCCGGTCGCAGCACCAGATAGGTCGAGCGATCGGGGAACCGTTGCAGCCCGCGATGCAGCTCGCGGGAGCGGAATACCGCCAGAACCATCAGCTGATCAAAATCGGTGCCACCGCGAGAAATGCCGATCTGCTCGCGCACAATGGAACGGGCACCGTCACAGCCGACGACATAGTCCGCCGTCAGCGTTTCGCCTTCGCCGTCCGGTCCGGTGGCCGTCACGTACGCCCCGGCATCATCCTGCGTGACGGTCATCGCCGACCAACCGAACCGTGCGTCGACGCAGGGCAGTGTTGCTATTTTCGCACGCAGCACCTTTTCGGTGAGATATTGCGGCAGGCGCTCGACATTCTGAAAATAGTATCGCCGCACGACCTCGCGTTGCGGCGGCGCGAACCAGTATTCGCTCATCAAGTTGCCGTAGGCGGTGATGCCGCTGGCGGGAAAGCCGGGCGGCAGCAGACGCTCGGATCTGAGCGCGTCGGCAATGCCCCAACGGTAAAAATGCTCGAGTGTGCGGGGGGTGAGATTTTGCCCCTTGGGAATGCGGTGCATATCCGTGCGTCGCTCGAGCACGGCACAGGAAATGCTTCGCAAACCCAGCTCTACGGCGAGCGCGGCGCCGACCGGCCCGCCGCCGACGATGATGACTTGATACTTTTTCACGGACGACGGACGGTAGAGCAAATGAAGCCGGAAGCCAACGCGCCGTAGAGCAAGGAACACCCCCAATGAAGTTCGGTCTGTTTGGCGGCGCGCGCGCCGCACGCGGCGGCCCCGCCTCCGACAGCCAAGGCTATACCGACTATATCGACTATGTCTGCGAGGCCGAAGCCCTCGGGTTCCACAGCGTCTTTATCGTCGAACATCATTTTACCGGCCATGGCCAGGTATCCGCATCGCTCAATATCCTCAGTTATCTCGCCGCGCGCACGAGCCGCATCCGTCTCGGCACCGCGGTTGTGGTCTTACCCTGGCATAACCCTGTGTTGATCGCGGAGCAGGCGGCGACCCTGGACCTTCTCTCGAACGGGCGTTTCGATTTCGGGGTCGGCAAAGGTTATCGCGACTATGAGTTCGCGGGCTTTTGCATATCGCCCGAGGAAGCCGCGCGGCGCTTTGACGAAGCGATGGCGGTGATTCGCCGAGCATGGGGCAGTGACGGGCGGTTCTCACATCACGGCGAGTACTGGCGTTTCGACAACATTGTGGTCGAGCCCGCGCCGAAGCAGCGCCCGCATCCCCCGTTTTGGCTTGGTGCCGGCAGCGACGAATCGATCCGGCGCGCGGCGCGAGAAGGCTACAATCTCCTTCTCGATCAGCTCGCCCCCATCGAGCTCACGATCGGCCGGGTCGCTTCGTTCAAGGCGGAGTGCGCGCGCATCGGCCGGAACTCCGATCCGCTGGCGATCGGAGTTACGCGCGGACTTCAGCTTTTGCGTCATGAAGCCGAGCGTCCCGAGGCCCTCGCCATCCGGCTCGATGTATTGCGGGCCATCGGCGGATTGGCCCGCGGCGCCGGTGCGGAGACGTATCACCGTATCGGTGCGCAACCATCGCTCGAAGAGCTCGACGATGCTGCTCTGCTGGGTACACCCGAGCAGGTTATCGCCAGGCTGAAGAAATTGCAGGCGGGTGGCGTCGCCTTGGTTTTGTTGGTCGAGCCGCGGCCGTCGATCGACACGCTCCGCCGCTTCGCGCGCGACATCATGCCGGAATTTTCCTAGAGACTGTCGATGAACGCGGCCATGCGCTTGCGCTGCTCGGTATCGGGGAGGAGGCCGCGTTGCGCGCCGAGATTGTCTGCCATGTGGGCGGCGTTATTGGTGCCGGGAATGACCGCCGTAACACGCTCGTCGCCGATCAGGTATTTGAGAAAGAACTGCGCCCAGCTTTCGGCGAAGCCTTGGGCCCATTCCGGAACCGGCTTGCCGGCGACCGCCCGGAACAGCCGGGCGCGACCGAAGGGCAGTGCCGTCAGGACGGCGGCTTTAACCTCAGCCGCCAGCGGCAGGATGCGCCGCTCCGCCTCGCGATCATCGATCGAATAATCGATTTGAACAAAGTCGGGCTTCTCGCGTGCCAGCACCGCCTCGACCGCGGGAAACGAGCCATGAAAGGTCGAGGTAATGCCGATATAGCGGCACAGGCCTTTCGCCTTCCATTCTCTGAACTTCGAGAGCGATTGATCGGGATCGCTCACATTATGGAGTTGGAGGAGATCGAGCTTCGCGGTCCTGAGCCGGTGCAGCGAGCGCTCCATTTCGTCCTGGTCCGGCTCTTCCACTTTGGTAGCGACGAATATCTTGTCGCGCAGGCCGGTCGCGGCCATGACGTTGCCGAGTACGCTTTCGGAATCGGCATAGACCGAGGCAGTGTCGACGAGGCGGCCTTCGGCCGCGACCAAGGTGCGAATCACTTTGGCCGCCGTATCCCGGGTCGCCTCGTCGTCGACGTCGAACACCCCGTAGGTGCCAAGTCCGACCACGGGGAGGGGCTCGCCGGTACTCGGAATCGCACGCGTGATCAGGGCCGCGCCCTTGATCTGCGCGAAGACGGGTCGGGCCAGCAGCGCGCCCGCCGCCAGGGCGGCAAGATCCCGACGGCCGATTCGGATCACGCTACTCGCCCGGCATGGCCGCCGGCTCCAGTTGTGCAGCTCGGGACTCTTGCGAGCGGCCGAGCGCCAGCGACAGCGCCAGCCATCCGGCGCTGACGGGCAGCGCGACCAGCGCGATTCCGGCAAGCTTCAATCCCAGCACCTGTAGGCTGTCGTAAACCCAAGTATAGACCGCGTCGGAACCGCGATAGACCACGACGTCGATCAGGTTCTTGGCCTTGTACTTCTCCTCGCGGCCGAGCACCGTGTAAAAGACCTGTCGCGCCGGGTTGGCGATGGCGAAATGCGCCCAGCGCTGCGCGATTTGCGTGATCATCACCGCGGCGAGGGTGGGCGCCACCGACAGCGCCGCGAAGCCCACCACATAGACCGCGGGCAACGCTGCGGCAGCGGCGCCCGTGCTGATGCGCTTCAAGAGCTGCGCCGTGGCGAAGGTTTGCGTCGCCAGCGTGAGAATGCCAACCGCCAGATCGATACTGGCGAACACACGCGTCTGCGCGCCCGCGCCTTTCACCGTGGCCGCGACGATATGCGCCTGCTGCAGATAAAGGATCGTGGCACAGAAGGACAGCAGGCTGACCCAACCGGCGACGCCGATGAGATAAGGCGAGCGGATCAGCTGCGGCACCGCTGCGAAGGCGCCCCCTCCCAGCTGCCGGGTGTCGCGCTGCGGTCCGCCCCGATGGCGTGTCGTCCGCTCCAGCATGTAGACGCAAAACACCGCCAACTCCAGAAACAGCGCGGCCACGAGCAGCAGGTTGGTGGGACCGAGCGGCACCGAGAGAGCAATGGTGATGGATGGTCCCAACAGACCGCCGGCGGTGCCACCGGCACCGATGAAGCCAAACAGTCGCTTGCCTTGCTCGCTGTTGAAGAGATCGGCCATGAACGACCAGAACACCGCGACCGCGAACAGGTTGAAGACGCCGACCCAGATGAAAAAAATCCGCGCCACGTGCACGGTCCCGATGCCGAGCGTCAGCACCAGCCAGAACACCAGCAAATTCAAAGTGAAGAAGTGATAGACGATGGGGATGAATTTCGCGCGTGGTAGCCGCGCGACTAAAGCACCGTATATCGGCTGTGCCACCAGCAATGTCAGGAAAATCGCGGTAACCGTCCACGGCAGCGCGCGGAGCCCGCCGGCGATCGCCATCTGGTCGCGCAGCGGTCGCAGCACGTAATAGCCGGCGAGCAGCGTGAAGAAATACGCGAACGACCACAGGGCGGCGAGACGCTCCTCTGGCGTTGCCGGCATGAAGCGCCCAAGCCAACGCCGGAGCAAGGTCACGGCCCCAGGCCCAGCTTCTGCTTAAGCTCCGCCGCGCTCACTGCCTGACCGTAACCGGGATTGCCGCGTTGAATTCGACGCGCATCCTTGAGCGAGCCAACGACCACAGGGTCGAAGCCGGCGTCGGACACCAACCTCGCCGCGACCTTCAGCGCCTCGGGATCGTCGCCGGCAATGGGGATGGCAAGACGCGGTGGCGGACGGTTTGCCTCTTGCGCGAGGATTCGATAGCTGAGCGTGTTGAACGCGCGCACGAGCCGCGTGCCGGGAAGGTATCGCTGTGAAACCACGCCGATGCCGTCGCGTTCGACCTCGGCGGCGAGCTCGGCGCCGTCCCGTGCCGCCGAGGCATTGTCGGCGTCGAGGACGATCTTGCCTTTAAGGGCCGCGGCGTAGTCGCGGCCGAATTCGGGCACGGCGCCATAGGGGATCGCCAGCAGCAAGGCGCCGCCGAACGCGATCGCTTCCGCCACAGTTCCCGCGCGCGCCAATGGCCCGACTTCCTTCACCAAGCCGACAAGTTCCTCAGGGTGGCGCGACGAGAACAGCACCGGATGGCCGTTTTTGACCCATAGGCGGCCGACGGTCCCGCCGATCTTCCCCGAGCCGATGACGCCAATCCTGAGCTTTGCCTCTTGAGCAAAGGACGAACGCAGCACGGCGCTGACGGCAAGTGCACCGCTGGCTGCGAGAACGGAGCGCCGCGAGCCGTCGAGGAAGCGGAACCCGGACATCGAGGTCTCCTCTTTTGGGCGTGCAGAGACTACGCCGATCCGGCTGACGCGCAACGCCGTCTCCATCACAATTACATGACCTATTTGCATAAGGGTTCTGCCGGAACGCGGGACACGAGCTCTTTGTTCCACGGTCAGAAACGGCCGGCAGGCAGGCACAAATTTAAAGAGCGGTTAATCGATCATTTGCCGGACGCTGATTTTTCGCGCCGGCGGCGCCGTGGCCCGCTGCCGGGAGAGCCGTCTTTCGAGCGCCGGGCGTTGGACGGCTCGAGTCAACCCGGGACGCACATTCGACCTCGGCGCAAGGGCGATCTGCGTCAGCGCATTCGTGCGGTGCGGGTTTCCGGGAGCAGCAGCGCCGCGAACAGCGTCGCCACCAAACCGACAAAACTGAGGCACAACAGCGCCAGCGGCTCCCCGATTTGGTCGGCAATCATGCCGGCAATCGTCGTACTGAAGGTTGCGCCGATGCCGACGGCGAAGCCGATGACGCCGAGGGCGAAGTTATAGTGATGGGTGTGGCCGGCAACGTCGGCCGTGACCAACGGCACGAGAATGCCCATGCACGCGGCGGAGATGCCGTCCAGCATTTGAACCGGAATTAACAAGATCGGATTGGCAATGGTCGCGAACAAGGCGCCGCGGACCGTGAGTGCGGCGAGGGCCGCGATCGTGACCAGCCGCCGCCCCTCACTCTGTGCGTAGCGGCCCACGCGTTGCGAGATCGCGGCGACCACGAATTGCGGCAACACGATAAAAGCGGCAATGATCAAGTTGGCGCTGGCCGGCATCTGTTCGGTGATGGTGGCACTCGCGAGGGGCAGCATCGCCGCGTTGCCAAGGGTGAACAGCATCTGGCACGCAGCAAAGATCAGGAGGCGGCGGTCGCCGAGAACATGGACCGCGGTGCCGAGGGATGCGCTATGGCGGACATTCGGATGGGGCCGCGCGCGCGCGTCGAGCTTGCGCAGCGGCCAGACGACCGCGATCGCGGGAAAGCTGAGGGCCGCCGCCAGGAAGAAGACCGAGCGGCTTGAAATGTAGTAACCGAAGGCGCCCATCAGCGCCGCGCCGAGGGCGTTGCCGATCGAGGAAAAGCGGGCGTTGCGGGCGAACCGCGCGGCGAGCCCGGAATGGCTGACGAGCGCGATGCTCATCGCGGCAATGCATGGCCCAAGCGTGCAGCTCGCGAAGCCGTGCAATACTTCGGCGATCATCACCGACAAGAACCCAGGTCGCACGGCGAACAACATCGCACTCATCGAAAAGGCCAAAAGGCTGAGGCCGGCGATGACGCTTTTGCGCCGCGCCATATCGACCAGTACGCCAGCGGGAATTTGACTCGCCATCGCGGCGAAGGTACCGACGCTAAGCGCGATTCCGATCGTGGTCTGGGTCCAGCCGATTGTTGTCAGATAAACCGCGATGAAGGGACCGAACCCGGTCTGGATGTTGGCAACGAACAGATTGAGAAAATCGAGGCTGCTTCCCCCGGCGTGCGTCCGGCGGGAAGTGGTCATTTCGGCTCGTTGTGATCGGGCGTTGTTGCGGGTGGTTTGGAGGATGGTGTCGCGGCGGCGGGTTTGGCTGGGAGAGGCGCCGGCGCGGGTGCGTAAATGACCGGCGCCGTGGATTTGTTGGGCCTGTATTCGGGTGCGGATTTGAGCTGGTCCTTCGTCAGGCTCACCGTCACCGGCTTGTCCTTGTTGCCGGGATGGAATTGCATCAGATGCCAATCGACCGCAATTTTGCGGCTGCCGACGCCGAGAAAGCCGCCGAAGTCGATCACCAGGGCGATCGGATGACCTTCGCGATCGATCAGGACATTTGTGACGAGGCCCATCTGCTGGCCGTCGGTACCGTAGACTTCCTTGCCAAGCAAACTATCGGCCTGTTCCTTGGGCTTCACGACATGCGGCGGCGCCGGTGTGGGCGGCGGCTTGGGTGATTCCTTTGGCGGCGCGCTCTTTGCCGGAAGGTTAGACTGGTTCTGCGATTGAGGATGGGCGATGCCCGACATCGCCAATAGCAGCACTGCGCATAAGACCGGTAATCGCCCCATTGCCGCCCCCGGCTCAACTGGTTTGTGCGACCGCGATCTCACCATCGCGACGGTTGACATTGACGCTCACCGCCTTGCCCCGGCGTTCGAGCGAGAGATCGACTGAACTGGCGCCGATCCGCAGATTGGCGATTTCGACGCGCGATAGCCAATCCGGCAGCACCGGATTGCGGAAATTGATTTGCCCATTCTGAGCGTCGAACGATACACCGATCGCCGCACCGAGCAGGGCAAAAACGGCGGCGGTGGACCAGGCCTGAGGAATGCAGGCAACCGGATAGCCGATCGGGCCGAAATCGTCGCGCCGGGCAAAGCCGCAGAACAGCTCCGGCAAGCGGTACGACGGCAGGAGCGTCGCGGCATCGAACATGCCGGTCATGACCCGTGACATCTCTTCCGTCAAGCCGTAGCGGGCAAAACCGGCGGCAATGAGGGCATTGTCGTGGGGCCAGACACCACCATTGTGATAGGACATCGGATTGTAGCGTGCTTCGCCCTCGGCGACGGTGCGGATGCCCCACTCGCAAAATCCTTGCGGCGACATCAAGGTATCGGCCACACGCCGCGCGCGCTCGGGCGTGGCAAGGCCCGCAAATAGCACATGTCCTGCGTTGGAGGCGCGGATCTGGCATTGCTTCTTGTCGCGGTCGAGTGCGATCGCGTAGGTGCCCAGATCCTCGCACCAGAAGGCGCCGTCGAAGCGTTGCTGCAGCTCGGATGCGGCGCGCGCCCATTGGGTGGCATGCCGGTCGTGGCCGAGAAGCCGCGCTAGCCGTGCCGCGCCGGCATAAGCGGCGTGGCCGTAGGCCTGCACCTCGACGAGCGCAATCGGCCCCTCGGCAAGCCTGCCATCACGGTGAAAAATGGCGTCGCCGGAGTCCTTCCAACCCTGATTGGTAAGGCCGACATCGGAGTCGTTACCGTACTCGATAAAGCCGTCCGCGTCGGCATCGCCGTAGTCGGCGATCCATGCCACGGCCGCCACGATCTGCGGCCAGATGGAGCGGATCAGCTCAAGATCGCCGGTCCGAGCCTGGTAGGCGTCGGCAAGCATGAGGAAAAGCGGTGTCGCATCGACGCTGCCATAATATTTGCCGTAGGGAATCTCCTGAAGCGCCGCCATCTCGCCCTTGCGGGTTTCGTGCAGGATCTTGCCCGGCTCCGATGCGGCACGCGGGTCACGGTCGGTCGCCTGATTAGCGGCAAGAAAGCGCAGGGTTCCGGCGGCAATGCTCGGATCGACCCACAGGCATGCCATCGCGGTAATGATGCCGTCGCGGCCGAACGCGGTCGAAAACCACGGCAACCCCGCATAAGGGTAAGGGCCGTAGGGCGTCTCGGTGATCAGCATCGCGAGATCGTCTCGCGCGCGATTGAGCCAATTGTTGAACGCCGCGTTTGTGGTCTCGATGCGGGCCGCGGTGCGCTCGCGCGCGCTCTGACGCTCGCGCAACGCTGTCAACGTGGCCGCGCGCGTCGCTTTCTTGACCGGGGGCCGGTCGGCGCGGGCGAAATGGACCGCAACCTTGATCGTGGTCTTGCCGCCCGGCGGCAGCTCGATCTGCCAGCGTGCGTGGTTCGGGGCAATCTTCGCCGGCTTCGGCTCAAAGTCGATCTCGGTGCGGCGCTCCACGGCGTCGAGCCCGCGATAGGCAAGTACCAGTCGGCTGGGACCGACGCTGGGCGGCAGATGAGTGCCGCGCCTCGTCCGCTTGGCGCCGCGCAGCTCGAAGAGATCGACGAAGTCGGCACCGAACGCGATCTCCAATCGAAAACTCATAGGGGCCGCATCGTAGTTGGTAATATCGAGCGTCTGGAACAAGCCGCCGCTGCCGAGGAGAAGGGTGCTGCGGATATGAAGTGAACCGCGCGGTATCCGCAGGGTTTCCCCGGCGTAAATGTCGGAGTTGCTAAGATCGGCTTCGAGTACCGCGCTCTCGCCGGTCACGGTCGAGGACAGCAGCATTGGCGGCGCGCCGTCGATCGTCAGCGATAAACCGGAGAGGTAACGGGTGTCTTCAAATACAACACCTTGCAGCGACGCGGTTGGGGGTGTCGCCGCAACGATATTGCCCGATCCATTGAGAATTCCGAAGGCGTCGCCGTGTTTCAAGACCGAAGACCCAGGAAGTGCATCAGCATCGACCGCGTAGATGTAATAGGGGGCGACCTCAGGGTGCGAAGCGGGCAGGCCTTCGGGCAATGGCGGTCCTCTATTATCTCACGCGCAACCGCTATGTCACGCGCAACCGCTGCGGCAGACGAGCGGTTAGTTCGCGATAGACGGCGAGATAATCCAGTGCCATGCGCCGCGCCGTGAAGCGATTTTCGAAAACGCCGCGAACTTGCTGCCGGTCGAGTCGGCTGAGCCGCTTGATCGCGGCCACCGCTTGCGCCTCGTCATCGACAATATAGCCGGTGACGCCGTCATCAATGATCTCCGGCACGGAACCCCGACGGCGGGCGATCACCGGCGTGCCGCAGGCAAGGCTCTCGATCATGGTGAGCCCGAACGGCTCAGGCCAGTCGATGGCGAACACCAGCGCTGCCGCCTTGCCGAGAAACTCGCTCTTCTCGGCCTCGTTGATTTCGCCGATGAATTCGACATGGGGCTGTTCCAGCAGCGGCGCAATGCAAGTTGCGAAATAGTCGCGATCGGCCTTGTCGACCTTGGCCGCGATCTTGAGCTTCATGCCCGCTGCCGCCGCGATGCGAATCGCGGCATCGGGAGCCTTCTCCGGCGAGATACGGCCCAGGAAGGCGAGATAGCCGCCATCGCCGCGGCCGGGTTTCAGCAAATTGGTGGGGAGGCCATGGTGCACCGTGGCGACATAGTTGGCGTCCGGCAGGAACACGCGCTGCGCGTCCGAGATCGAAACCAGCGGAATGCCGGGATAGAGATTGTAGATC
>JASHOB010000106.1 GCA_030041335.1 Alphaproteobacteria bacterium
GCGCTGAACGGGCCGCAGGACTGCATCGCCGAGATCCGCGAGCGCTATCGCGCCCGCCGCGACGTGCTGATCGATGGACTGCATCAGGCGGGTTGGGATATTCCGGCGCCGCGCGCGACCATGTTTGCGTGGGCGCCGGTCCCGGAGCGTTTCCGCGGCATGGGCTCGCTCAAATTTTCCAAGCTGCTGCTCGAAGACGCCAATGTCGCTGTCTCGCCTGGCATCGGCTTTGGCGAACACGGCGAGAATTACGTCCGTATCGCGTTGGTCGAAAACCGGCATCGCCTTCGCCAGGCGACGCGCAACATCAAGCAGTTCCTGAGCGGGCGCAATGCCGGTGGCGGCAGGCTCAGGGAACGTGTGGTCGCATCGCCTAACCGCAATTGACTTCGGGGGCTTGGGCCCCTATGTTCCGCCCCTCGCTTCCCGGACCCCCTGTCATGAAGATTGCCAACTCGCTTAAATCGCTGAAAAAGCGCGACAAAAACTGCCGCATCGTGCGTCGCAAGGGGCGGGTCTATATCATCAACAAGACCAATCCGCGCTACAAAGCCCGCCAGGGCTGATCCCGCTTCCGTCCGTTTCCTGGTCGCACGGCCGCGGCGAGCCGGCCGCTGGGCACTGCCCGCACCCCCGACGTGCGCGCCGCGTGGCGCCGTTCCAGTCTGCGTCCGGGCGAAAATATAGTTGTTCCCTTGCGGCACCGCTCCCAAGATGGAGACGGAGGACAGCGATGCTGATGCCGGCGCCCGACCAAGCGACCATTGCCCGTCGCCGTGACATCGCCACGGATCTGCGCCGCATCGTGCCGTCGGAAGCCGTCATCGAAGGGGAGACCGGGCGCCGCGTCTATGAAAGCGATGGCCTCACCGCTTATCGGCAACCGCCCTTGCTCGCCGTTCTGCCCGAGACCACGGACCAGGTGGCGGCCATCCTGCGCTATTGCTTCAGGCATCGCATCAAAGTGGTGCCGCGCGGCGCCGGTACCTCGTTGTCCGGCGGCGCCTTGCCGCTCGCGGACGGCGTCCTCCTCGGCATGGCCAAGTTCAACCATATTAGGGAAATCGACCTCGCCAATCGCTGCGTCGTGGCCGAGCCTGGCGTCACCAATCTGAGCATTTCCAATGCCGTGAGCGATGCCGGCTTCTTCTATGCGCCCGATCCGTCGAGCCAAATTGCCTGCACGATCGGCGGCAACGTCGCCGAGAACTCAGGCGGCGTCCATTGCCTCAAATACGGCCTCACCACCAACAACGTGCTGGGCATCGAGCTCGTTACCATCGAGGGCGACATCGTGCGCCTCGGGGCCAAAGGGCTTGATTCCGGCGGCTACGATCTGCTCGGCGTCGTCACCGGTTCGGAGGGTTTGCTCGGCGTCGTGACCGAGGTGACGGTCCGCATCTTGCCGAAGCCGGCGGCGGCGCGGGCAATGCTCGTCGGCTTTCCCGCAAGCGAGCATGCAGGAAGTTGCGTCGCCGCGATTATCGCTGCCGGCATCATCCCCGGGGGCATGGAGATGATGGACAAGGCGGCCATCAACGCCGCCGAGGACTTCGTTGCCGCCGGCTATCCGCGCGACGCCGGCGCCTTGTTGATCATAGAGCTCGATGGTCCGCCAGCCGAGATCGCCCATCTTCTTGAGCGGGTCGAGAGCATTGCCCGCGCCAACGGCGCCGACTCCGTGCGCGTCAGCAGCAACGAGGCGGAGCGTTTGCTGTTCTGGGCCGGACGCAAGGCCGCCTTCCCCGCTGTTGGTCGCATTTCCCCCGACTATTACTGTGTCGACGGCACCATCCCCCGCAAAAAGCTCTCCCTGGTCCTGACGCGGATGAACGAATTGTCGGCGACGATCGGATTGCGCGTCGCCAATGTCTTCCATGCCGGCGATGGCAACCTTCATCCGCTGATTCTCTATGATGCCAACAAGCCGGGCGAACTCGAACGTGCGGAACAGCTCGGTGCTGAGATTCTGCGTCTTTGCGTCGCCGTCGGCGGTGTGCTCACCGGCGAGCATGGGGTCGGCGTGGAGAAGCGCGACCTGATGACCACGATGTTTAGCGACGCTGATCTCAACCAGCAGATGCGGCTCAAGTGTGCGTTCGATGCCGAGGGCCTGCTTAATCCCGGCAAGGTATTTCCGCAGCTGCGCCGCTGCGCCGAGCTCGGCCGGCTTCATGTTCATCACGGCGAGACACCTTTTCCGGAGTTGGAGCGCTTTTGAGGTGAGCCAGCTCCGGCCCGCGGATCCGCTGCAGTTGAGCGAGGCCATCGCCCAATGCGCGCTGCGCCGGGAAACCGTCGAGCTTGTCGCGGGAGGCAGCAAGCGCGGCTATGGCCGCCCGGTCAACGCCGCGCATCGGCTCGACCTTTCCGCTTTCGCCGGCATTCGCCTCTACGAGCCGGAGGAGCTGGTGCTGACTGCCGGCGCCGCAACCGAGCTCGGCAAGATCGAAACCGAGCTCGCGGGGGCGCGACAGCATCTCGCGTTCGAGCCGCCCGATTGGCGGCATCTGTGGCGCAGCAAGGCCGCACCGACACTGGGTGGTGCGATCGCATGCAATCTCTCGGGACCGCGGCGGCTGCGCGACGGCGCCGCGCGCGACCACCATCTCGGTTTTCAGGCCGTCAGCGGCCGCGGCGAAAGCTTCAAATCTGGCGGGCGCGTGGTGAAGAACGTTACCGGCTACGACCTTTCGAAGCTGATCGCCGGCTCTTTCGGCACGCTGGCGGCGGTGACGGAGATTACGGTAAAGACCGTGCCCGCGCCCGAAGAGACGGCGACGTTGCTGCTGAAGGGCCTCGGCGATTCGGCGGCCCAGGCAGCGATGACGGCGGCGCTCGCCGGGCCTTATGAAGTAAGCGGCGCTGCGCATTTGCCAGGCGAGCGGCTGACCCTGTTACGGCTCGAGGGTCACGCGCCATCGGTCACTGCGCGTCGCGACGCCCTCGTCGCCCTTCTTGCAGGATTCGGCGCCATCGAGTCTGTCGACAACGACACCTCGCTCGTGCATTGGCGACAGGTGCGCGACGCGATGCCATTCGCCAATTTGCCCGAACATGCAATCTGGCGCGTCTCGGTAGCCCCGAGCGCCGGACCGCCGTTGGTCGCGGCCTTGTCACCCGAACTTGACTTCCAGCATTTCTACGATTGGGCCGGCGGGCTTGTCTGGCTCGCGGTTGCCGGCAGCGACGATGGCGGCGCCGCGGCGATCCGCGCGGCGCTGCCCGAGAATAGCGGCCATGCCACGCTGCTGCGCGCCGGCGAAGCGCTGCGCGAAAGGGTGGCGGTGTTCCAGCCTTTGCCGGGCGCTCTCGCGACTCTGAGTGCCCGGGTAAAAGCCACCTTTGATCCGGCCGGCATCCTCAACCCCGGGCGGATGTATAAAGATGTGTGACCGTGGCTTCTCCCGCCACTGGCGGAGACTGGGCGGCGCCCGCGCCCTTACAGCATCGGCCGGCACCGCCAAGAGGCGTCAGCCATTGACGTCCGGCCCTTGCCGCCGGAGTGACCTTGGTCCCTCGGCGTCTCGGCCTTGTGCCCGTGGAGAATTCTTCCCCGCCCCTTGCCATGAGCGGGAGGGACAAACACGATAGATGCAAACCTCGTTCACGCTCGCGCAATTGGCCGATCCCGAAATCGCCGCTGCGGACCCGATCTTGCGCGCGTGCGTGCATTGCGGGTTCTGCACCGCAACTTGTCCGACCTACGTTTTGCTGGGCGACGAGCTCGATGGGCCACGCGGCCGGATCTATTTGATTAAGCACAATCTCGAATCCGGTGCGCCGCCCGACCCTGATTTCGTTCTTCATATCGACCGCTGTCTGTCCTGTTATGCCTGCATGACCACCTGCCCCTCGGGCGTCAACTATATGCACCTCGTCGATCCGGCGCGGCGCCGCATCCAGCAGCAATTTCACCGGCGGCCGCTCGACCGCGCGCTGCGCGCCCTCCTCAATTGGACGCTGCCGCACCCGACGCGGTTTCGCTGGGCGGTGCATGCAGCACGCCTCGCCAAGCTGCTGGGGCTCAGCCTGCCTGGGCGGCTCGGCGCAATGCTCCGCCTGGTACCCGCGCATCCGCCGGCACCGACGACGCTCGAACGCCCACAGTTTTTTCCGGCCGCGGGCGAGCGTCATCTGAGGGTGGCGCTGCTCGCCGGCTGCCTGCAGCAGGCAATCGCCCCCGAAATCAATGCGGCGACCATCCGTTTGCTGACCCGGCATGGTTGTGATGTCGCGATTGTCGACGGCACTGCTTGCTGCGGTTCCTTGTCGCATCATCTGGGTTACGATGCGCTCAATTATGCGCGTGCCAATATCGACGCCTGGATGCGGGCGATCGAGGGCGAAGGACTCGATGCCATCGTCATGAACGCCGCCGGCTGCGGCACGACGGTAAAGGATTACGGCTTCATGCTGCGCAACGATTCCGCCTATGCACAAAAGGCGAGAATTATCTCATCGCTGGCAAAGGACGTAACCGAGGTGATCGCCATGATCGGCCTGAAACAGCCGCATGCAACCGGTCAACGTGTCGCTTATCACTCGGCCTGCTCGCTGCAGCATGGCCAGCGACTTCACCTGCAGCCGATCGCCCTATTGCGCGCTGCAGGGTTCGATGTGAGCGACATACCGGAAGGGCATTTGTGTTGCGGCTCGGCCGGAACGTACAACATGTTGCAGCATGACATCGCCGACCAATTGCGCCAGCGCAAACTCAGCAACATCGATGCGACTGGCGCAACCGTCGTCGCCACCGGTAATATCGGTTGCATGATGCAATTACAGACCGAAGCGCGGCCGGTATTGCACACTGCGCAGCTGCTCGATTGGGCGACGGGCGGCCCGAAGCCAGCGGAATTTCAAAGCGCATGATCGGCAAACTCAACCACGTCGCGATCGCGGTGCCCGATGTGCGGGCGGCGGCCGCACTCTATCGCTCGCGGCTCGGCGCCGCCGTGTCGGACCCGGTGCCCCTGCCCGACCACGGCGTCACGACCGTGTTCGTGACACTCGATAACACCAAGATCGAACTGCTCGAACCGCTCGGCGACAATTCGCCAATCGCCGCCTTCCTCGAGCGCAATCCGCAAGGCGGCATGCATCATCTTTGTTACGAGGTCGGCGATATCGTCGCCGTGCGCGACCATCTGCGGGCCGAGGGCGCCCGGATTCTCGGAAACGGCGAGCCGAAGATCGGCGCGCACGGCAAGCCGGTGCTGTTCGTCCACCCGAAGGACATGCTCGGAACGTTGATTGAAATCGAACAAGCGTGAGATCGGGGCCGAATAGCGGACGCACCATCAGAGCCCGTCGAAGCGCATTGCGGGCATGCCAATCTCGCCCATGAGCTCTGCGCGGCGGCGGGTTCACCCCGGCGCCATTCGCATTGATGGGCCGCCGTCGGATCGGCTAGGTTCACCGTGCGACAAAAGGGAGGAGACGCTGTGACCGCCGAATCGTTCAAAGACGGGCTCAAAATCCAGAAGGAGATCATGGGCGAAGAGTTCCCCCAGCGCGCGATGGATAACACCACGCCGCTGACGCGGCCTTATCACGAGCTCTTGGTCTCGTTTACCTTCGGCGAGGTCTGGAAACGCGACGTGTTGTCCCGCGCTGAGCGCAGCCTGGTGACCTGCGCGATGTTGATCGCCCTCAACCGGCCGGACCAGCTCCGCACCCACATCCGCGGCGCGCTCAATAACGGGGTGCCGATGGAAAAGATTTTCGAACTCGCCATCCATGCCCTCGCCTATTGCGGCGCGCCGCTCGCCGGCACCGCGCGCAACGCCATCGTCGAGGAATTCCAAAAGCTCGGTCTCGAACCCGCGGCGTCGGCACCAGTCGCCCCACCGCAGGTGAAGAAATGAGCGACGTCAAACCGCGGATCGGCTTCGTCGGCCTTGGCAACATGGGCGGGCCGATGAGCAACAACCTGGTCCAGGGCGGCTACAGCGTTGCCGGCTTCGACATCAACCGCCCATTGCTGCTGCAGCGCGCCCAGGCGATCGGGCTTCACGCCGCCGACAGCGGCGCGGATGCGGCGGCGCGCTCCGACATCGTCATCACCATGCTGCCGAACGGCCAGAATGTGCGGGAAGCTGTGCTGGGCGGCAACGGCATCGCCGAGGGCATCGCGAAGGGTCGCCTGATTATCGATATGAGCTCGGCAAGCGCCACCGGCACCGCACGGCTCGGCAGCGAGCTGGCGGCGCGCGGCATCGCGCTGATCGACGCGCCGGTCTCGGGCGGCGTCGCGGGCGCCGTTGCCGGCACGCTCGCCATCATGATCGGCGGCAACGATGACGCCGCGATCGAGCGCGCATGGCCGGTCCTGGAGACGATGGGCAAGAAGTTGTTCCGCGCCGGCCCCCTTGGCTCCGGACATGCCGCCAAATCGATCAACAATTACCTCGGCGCCACCAGTTTGATCGCGATTGCCGAAGGTCTGATCGCGGGCGCCAGGTTCGGCCTCGATCCGGCCACCCTACTCGCCATCATCAATGCCTCGACCGGCGCCAGTGGCACGTCGCAGGGGCTTTATCCCGGTCAAGTGCTGAACCGCAAGTTTCAAGCCGGCTTCGCGCTCGCCCTGATGGCGAAGGATGTCGGCCTCGCTGCCGATCTCGCCCGTGATGTCGGCATGAACGCCGAGGTGATGCAGCACACCGCCGCTGTCTGGGCCAAGGCGCGCGACACAATCAAGGGCAATCCCGATTTCACCGAAATTGTCAAAATGTACGAAGCCGAGTATGGCGTCGAAGTGGCGCCACGCGCCAAACCGTAAGAGGAAAGGCACATGCTCTCGAAGGAAGACAATCAACTTCTGAGCCAGGTCGGTTCCGGCACGCCGATGGGCGATTTTATGCGCCGCTTCTGGGTGCCGGCGATGCGTATTGAGGCGCTCGACCCGGGTGGCAATCCGGTCAAGTTGCGCCTGCTCGGCCACGACATGGTCGCATTTCGCGCTCATGACGGCCGCATCGGCGTGCTCGACGAGGGCTGCCCCCATCGCGGGGTTTCCTTGACGCTGGCGCACAACAGCGATTGCGCCCTCACCTGCATCTTTCACGGCTGGAAGATCGATGTCGACGGCAATGTCGTCGACGTTCCGGCCGAGCCGCCCGAACGCCGCGCTGCGTTCCAGGGCCGGATCAAGGCCAAACACTATCCTTCGGTGGAGAAGGCTGGCGTGGTCTGGGTGTGGCTCGGCGGCGGTGTACCTGCGCCCTTGCCAAACTTTCCGTGGATGAATCTACCACCGGAGAATGTCGGCTCGCGCATCGGCATTATTCACGCCAGCTGGCTCAACGGCCTCGAAGGCCAACTCGACAGTGCCCATGTCGGCATCCTGCATCAGGATTGGGTCAAGGTCCTGCCCGGGCAGGTCGCCGATCTCGAACGCGCCGCCTTCGATCTCTCGCCGCGCTTCGAGTTCGAGGAAAAACCCTGCGGCTACCGGGAGGCGGCAGTACGCAATTCCCAAGAAGGCGGCCTCTACGTCCGCATCCGCGAATTCGTGGCACCGTGGTATTCATTCATCCCGTCGATGGGCGGGCTCGACAGCGGCCATCTCTGTACCATGTCGATCCCGATGGACGATGAACATTCGATTCAATGGGACTTGTTCTACAATCCCGTCAGCCCTCTGGTGCGGCGCAACTCGCCGGACGATGGCCGGGATCAGAACGATCTTGCGGCCGGCATGGGCGACGTCACGAATCGGTGGGGCCAGAGCCGCGAGCGCATGAGGAGCAACGCCAGTTTCTCAGGCTATCCGATCCTGCGCCACGAGGATTACGCGGTCGCCATGGCGCAAGGCGTCTGGGCCGACCGCACCAAGGAGCAGCTCTCCTCGAGCGACATTCCGATCGTGCGTGGCCGCCGCTTTCTAGTGAACGCCGCCCGCGACCAGGCCGTCGGCGACAAAGTTGCGGCGTCCATGGGGACCGAGCTGGGTCAGGTCCGCGCTTTCAGCGACCTCATTGCCAAGAACACGGATTGGCGCACCCTGCCGCTCTACGGGCCCGAGCACTATGCCGGTTTCAAGGAGGCGGCGGAGTGATCAGAGCGCAGCACGCAGCTGCGCGTCGAAATGATCGGCGAGAGCGTTGAGCAAAGCGGCCGCGTCACCGCTATAGACCGGCCCGTGCATCAGCGCGAGGCGCTGCGGATTTAAGTGGGCGAGCTTGCGGATCATGTTGCCGGTATCGGGGGTGAGACTGGTGGCGTGCGCTTGTCCTTCGAACGCGATCGCCGGCGAGAGAATATCGCCGTCGGAGAACAGTGCGGCATCGCCCGACTGCGCCAATAGATCGCTGCAAAACAGCGTGCCGGTCGTCTCCTCGTAGATTAGTCCCGCATCCCAGCAATGCGGCAAATGCGGCGTCGCCATATAGCGCACGCGCTTGCCGCCAATGTCGAGCGCATCGCCATCGCGCAATGCGCGCGGCTCACGAATTGCGGTGTCATTGAGCCAGATATTGCAGCCGATGCGGCCCTGAAAGGCGGTTGCCTGCGGCGCGGCGGCGAGCCAGTCGTTGACGGCGCCGGCCTCGTCGGCTTCGGCATGCGAATAGCCGATCCATCGCAACCGGTCGACCGGCATCACCCGCGCCAAAGCCGCCGATCCCAATTGAAAACGCTGGTGATGGCCGCAATGGAACAACAGGGCTTCGTCGGCATCGATGACATACTCACAAAAGGTGATGCCATTAGGGCCCCCGGCCGACGACACGAAAGTCGACATGCGATAGATATGATCGGCAATCTCATCGATGTGGGTTTCCATCGTACCACCTCAAAAACTAAGGGCTCGTGCGACCAGGCCGCCACGGCGTTCGCTCCGCACCGGTCGCGCTTCAAGTGTCCGCACAGCCGATCCCGACCCGGTCACGCTTGCGGTCAGGCCATGGCCTTGCCTCCAAATTGGCAGGCCTCTCAAGTCAGGTTCCATGTTGCAAAGCCGCAGCCAACATAAACCTCCGGCACCGGCAGATATTCCAGCAATTCGAAGCCGCGGCTCCCGGCAGCGGCGTGAGCGATGAACCAGCTGCGCACTTCATGCCCGCCATTCCCGGCGGTCGGCAGTTTCGCCTCGAAATAATCGATAAGCGGCGCCTCGTCACCAGCGGCGAAGAGGCGGATCGAATCCGCATCGAATTCCGCATCGATCTCGCCCATGGTCGGCTCGCCGATCGAGTGACTGAGGCCGCCACTCGCCAAGATCACGACGCGAAGTGCTTCGTCATAGGAACGGGTCGCCGCTGCGAGCAACCGGCCCCACGCCAGGCAACGTCGTACGCTCAGCATTGGCGGCTCGATCTCGTTGACCAGTATCGGGACGATCGGCGGCGGTGGATCGAGCCCCGCACGCCATAGCGGAATACAAACACCGTGATCGAGCGTCAGGCGATGCGACAATGCCGGCTCGAAGTCTTGTGCCAGAGCGGTCCGCGCCAGATGCTGGCCCAATCCGGCATCCCCAGTCAGCGTCGCGTGGGGATAGACGCGGCGCATGAACGGCTCCGGCGGGCCGTCATGTTCGGATCCAACGCCGATGCACACACTCGGCAAATTATCGAGGAAGAAATTAACCCAATGATCGGTCGCAATTTCGAGAATGACGTCGGGACGCGCGGCCGCAATGCGTGTCCCGACTTTGTCGTAGGCGGCGGCCAAACTCGCCCGCAAGGTCGGCGTGAAAGAGTCCCAATCCCGCGCCACCAGCGGGGCATGGCTCGCTGCGAAAATGCCGACGATTTCAGCCATCGATCTTGTCCGCCGCCAGGCCGCGCAAGTCGGCAATAAAGTCCGCGTCCTTGACGCCGCTATATTGGTAATAGAAGCGCAGCAGATAGGCGTTCACCCGGGGCGCCAACACCGCGATGTCGCAGGTCTCGAGCGCGCGCAGCACCGCCGGTTCGAGCTTGTAGTTCGCCAGCACCGAGGCGCGGTCCGCGCGGTAGGCCTCACGCAGTTTCGGGTCCTGCAAATCGAACATCAACTTCGAAAGCCAGTAGTCGGTCGCCATCACATCTCCGCGCCACAAGTGAAGTTTGCCGCGTCATCGGTGTTGCCGGTGCCATTGTAATTTGCCACCTGCGGATAAGGACAGAGCGGCCGGCTGCGCGTCACCTTGCCCGCGACGATTCGGCGCGCCTCGATACGGTCCGGCGCTTTGCCGGTCTCGACCCAGTCGATCAAGTTGGTGATCGTATCGAAATGGTCGGTGCCGACGCCGCCGCGGCAATGAAACATCCCGGGTACCATGAAGAGCCGGTAGAAATCGCCGGCGTTCGCGCCCGACGCCGCCTTCGCTTTCTGATAATAGTCGATCGACATGAGCGGCGTCAGCGCCGGATCGGCCCAGCCGTGAAAATGCAGCAGCTTGCCGCCATGTTTGCGATAGGCAACAAGGTCGGGATCGGTTGCGTTTATCAAGGCGCGGATTTTGACGCCTTGCGACGGACCCTTGTTGAAATCGTAATTTCGATAGCTAAGACCGGGGGCGGGATGGTCGGCGACAAGCTGCGGCAAGGCAAAAGCGACCTGCAACGGCTTGCCGGCAAACGGTCCGTGGTTGATCGGGATCATCCAACCGTTCCAGCCGCTCGTCGGCGGCATGTTCGGCACGCCCTGTCCCACCGCCTCGGGTCCCTTGATGTAGCCGAAGAAATACGGTTTGCCGTTGCTGACGACGCCACCATAGATTTTGTGTAGTGCGTCGGTCTCGTTGGGCGTCAGGCATTCGGCGTCGCTATGCGCGGCCGTGCACTGCTTGACGTCGCGCGCCGGATCGAAATTGCACTTCCGGGGATCGTCGATCACGCCGTCGACGGTGCCGTCGAGCGCGTCGCATTTCTTGTAGAGTGCATCGGCGACCGTCTTGATCTTGGCCAGCGTGAACTTGCCTTCATCGAGCGCGCGTCCAAGCCACATACCGAGAATCTGGGTGTCGACCACGTTCAGCAACGGCGCCACGATGACAATGCCGTCGAAGTCGGCGGGGAAACGCTGCGCCTCGATCAGCCCCTGGCGCCCGCCGGTGGAGCATCCGTCCCAATAGGCGTGCGCCGGTCGATGGTCGTAATAGATGCGGGCAATGCGCTTTGCCTCCAGCACGGTGAGATGCACGGCGCGATAGGCATAATCGGTCAGTTTCTGCGGGTCGATGACGAAGCTCGTGAGCTCACGCCTGTCGTCGTGTCCGGCATTGGTCTGGGCGACGACGAAATTGTGGCGCAGCGCGTCGTTGCGCACGACCACGCGCGGCGGCTCGTCCGGCCGTTCGCCGGCGAGCCCGCCGTTGCCGAACATGTAAAATCGCGCGTTCCACATCGCCGGCAAGTCGACCTCGAAGCCGATTTCGGGCGCGATCACGCCGCGCACCCGACAATGCTGCGGGACACCGTTCGCCGCGGCGACGGTGGCGGCGGAGGTAATGGCGACGTCGCGCGCACCGGCGCCGGTCTGGAGCGCCGCACAAGCACGTTTCGGCATGACCGACGGCGTGCTGTAATCGATCGTCGATTGCGCGGCGTCGGAGAAACTGTAGGTGAACTGGGCATCGGCGGAAAAACTCCAGGACAGGACCGCCATGGCCAACACCGCGACGGCAAATCTGTTCAACACGTTCCTCCCTCGGCGACGGGAAAGACGCTGGAAGCGCGGACTGGGCTCGTCCAGGCGCGACGCGCTATTTGCGCTGCGATGCGGCGGCCGATGCCAGGGCCGGCCAGGCGGCGGGCGCGCGCAACCTCGCCGCCGCCTCGCGTGACGGCAGGCTGGTATCCCAATCGCGTGCAATGAAGCGGAAACCGCTGACGCCGTCCGATTGCGGCGATGCCAGCCAACGAATCGGCGGCCCCATGAGTGTCGGCCTTAAGAGACCGTCCCGCGGGAACTCCGGCGGAAAAAACGCGGTGTCGGTCGGTCCGCCCGGCACCAGCACGTTGGCCGTGACGCCAGTGCCGTCGAGCTCTTTGGCCCAGATCGCGGTATTGGCTTCGAGCGACGCTTTGGCACTGCCATAGGCGCTGAGGCCTGGCGCCATCATCGTGTCGTAGCTGGTGGTGACATTGACGATGCGACCCCATTTGCGCTCGATCAGGTGGGGTGCAGCGACGTGCGCCATCAAATAGGCGCCCGTCGCGTTAATCGCGATGATACGCAACCAGCCTTCGGGCACCGTCTCCCAGAAGCGCACGCGTCCGGTCGCGTTACGCGGCTGCGCCGGTGCCATGCTGACGCCGGCATTGTTCACCAAAATGTCGACGCCGCCAAATTCCGCTACCGTTCGGGCAACGACGGCACGACAATCGTCGAGCGAGCTGACATCACCCGAGATGCCGACGAATCTCCGCTCGTTGTGCCGGTCACGCCATTCCGCGTCGAGACGGGCGAGACGGGCGCCGTCGATATCGACGCCGGCAACCCGCGCACCGGCATCGGCGAGCGCAGCCGCCATCACCGCGCCCATCCCGCTCGCGGCGCCGGTGACAATCGCCGTCTTGCCGGACAAGTCGATGCCGTCGCTCATTCGCCCCTCCCTGATTGGAACCGGATCATTTAAGCTCACCTTAACGCACCAATTGGGGTTCGCACCATGCCGCCAAGCGTCGACGATTTGAGACCAGAGGCCGTCGCCGGCGGGGACGACAATTTCGGCCGTTTCGCCGCTCAGCTCTATGCCCACGTGGCGCCCGCCGAACTCGCGCAACGTTCGCCTGAGGCGCTCCTGAGTGCGGCGCAATCGTTATGGCGCTTGGCAGCAATCCGCCTGCCGCGCCGGGTCAACTTGCGTATCGGCGAGGGGTCGGCACCGGCGCGCACCATCGTCGAGATCGTAAACGACGATATGCCGTTCTTGCTCGACTCGCTGACCGTGGCCGTAGCCGGCAAAGGGCTGGCACTCAATTTTGCCATCCATCCAATCGTGGCCGTGCGCCGCGACGCGGCCGGGAGGCTTCTCGAGATTTATCCGGGGGGCAATGCGCCCAAAGAGGCGATGCAGGAATCGATCATGCGGCTCGAGATCGAGCAGGCAAACGACGACACCGAGCGCGCGGCACTCGAACAGAATTTGCGTGAGGTACTCGCCGAAGTCCGCAGCGCGGTTGAGGATTGGCGCGACATGTGCGACGCCGTGGCCGCGGCCCGGGCGGCCCTTGCCGCACGGCCGCCGCGCGCCGCCCCGGAATTACTCCCGGAAGCGCGGGATTTTCTCAGCTGGCTGCTCGACGATTATTTCGTGTTTCTCGGCAGCCGGCAGTACCGGTTCGCCATGGAGGCCGGCGATATCGTCATCGGCAGCGGCCGCGGCATTCTGCGCGACGATTCCCGCTCGGTCTTCGAAGGGCTGCGCCGCTTCATCGATCTGCCCGCCTACACCCGCGCCTTCCTGATGGCGCCCCGCATTGTCGAAGTGTCGCGCTCGAGCGAGCGCTCGCGCGTGTTGCGCGCGGCACCGATGGACGCGATCGCCGTCAAGTTGTTCGATGGCGATGGCAAGCCGTGCGGACTGCAACTGTTCGTCGGCCTCTTCACCTGGCACGCCCATCGTGTCAACCCACAGTCGGTGCCGCTTCTCGCGGGCAAGGTCGAAAATGTGCTGCGCCGCTCCGGCGCACCCGTCGGCTCCCACGACTGGCGCGCGCTGGTGCACATCATCGAGAGCCTGCCACGCGACGAACTGTTTCAGATCGATGAAGATCAGCTCCTGGAGATGGCGCTTGGCATCCGCGATCTGGAGCAGCGCCCGCGCGTCGGCCTGTTTATTCGGCCCGATCCGTTCGGACGATTCTATTCCTGCTTGGTCTTCGTGCCGCGCGATCGCTACCGGACTGACTTGCGCCAGCGATTTGTCGCGATCCTGGCCTCGGCGCTCGATGCCCGGCTCGAAACCTTCCATGTGCTGCTCGATGATTCGGCATTGGCGCGCGTTATGTTTTTCTTGCGCTCCGAACCGAAACGGAGGGCCGAGATCGACGTCGCCGAGATCGAGGGGCGGCTCGTCGAAGCCGCTCGCAACTGGTCTGACGGGCTGCGCGAGGCGCTGATTGCGGCGCGGGGTGAGGACGCGGCGGCGGCCCAGTTTGCCCGTTATCGTCATGCCTTCCCCGCCGGTTACCGTGCGCGCTTTTCGGCACGGACGGCGCTCGAAGACATCGCGCTCGCTGAAAGGGTCGGTGCCGGCGCGCCCTTCGCCCTTGCCTTCACGCCGCCCGAAGACGGCTCGCCGCGGCACGTTACCTTCAAGCTGTTCGGCCGCGACTCGCCGATGGCACTGTCCGATATTCTGCCGCTCCTCGAGCATTTGGGCTTCCGCGTCACCGATGAGAATCCCTACACAATCGTGCTGCCGCAGGGGCTCGTCCTTTATCAGAATTTTTCTGCAGAAAGTGTAGCCGGTCCCGTCGACAGCGGCGATGACCGTGTCCGCCTTGAGAAGGCCTTCGCCGCGATTCTTGGCGGCACCGCCGAGGCCGACGGCTTTAACCGCCTCCTCGTCGCCGCCCGCCTCGACGAACGCGAGGTGTCCATCCTCAGGCTCTACGCACGGTTTCTGCGTCAGGCTGGCAGCAGCTTCAGTCTCGCTTACATCCAGGAGACATTGGCACGTCACGGCGACATCGCGGCGAAGCTCGTGGCGTTGTTCCGTCACCGTTTCGATCCCGCACGCCGCGATGGCGCGCTCGAGACCGAGCGCATCGCGGCGGAAATCGAGAGCGATCTCGACCAGGTAACCAGCCTCGACGACGATCGCATCCTGCGCGCCTTCCTCACCCTGGCGCGCCATTCACTGCGCACCAACTTTTTCCAGAATCAGCCCTATCTTGCGGTGAAGTTCGACAGCGCCGCACTCGATCTCCTGCCGCTGCCGCGACCGTTTGTCGAGATCTTCGTTTCCGCACCGTGGATGGAAGGCGTGCATATGCGTGCGGGTCAGGTGGCGCGCGGCGGCATTCGCTGGTCCGACCGGCGTATCGATTTCCGCACCGAAATCCTGGGGCTGATGAAGGCCCAAGTGATGAAGAATTCGGTCATCGTGCCGACCGGAGCCAAAGGCGGCTTCGTCATCAAGCAGCCGCCCGCCGAACGCGCCGCGTTGCAGGCGGAAGCAATCCGCTGTTACCGCACACTGCTCGACGGCATGCTCGATATCACCGACAACGTCGCCGGCGACAAGGTCGTACCGCCGGCCGATGTGGTGCGTTATGACGGCGACGACCCTTATCTCGTCGTCGCCGCCGACAAGGGAACCGCCACCTTCTCTGACATCGCCAACGGCATCGCGCTCGAACGCGGCTTTTGGCTCGGCGATGCCTTCGCCTCGGGCGGCTCCGAGGGGTATGACCACAAGGCGATGGGCATTACCGCGCGCGGCGCCTGGGAGTTGGTGAAGCGTCACTTCCGCGAGCGCGGCATCGATATCCAGACTACCAATTTCACCGTGGTCGGTGTCGGCGACATGTCGGGTGATGTCTTCGGCAATGGCATGCTGCAATCGCGTCACATCAAGCTGGTCGCCGCGTTCGATCATCGGAACATCTTCCTTGATCCCGATCCCGACCCGGAAGCGAGCTACCGCGAGCGCGAGCGCCTGTTCGAGTTGCCGCGTTCCAGCTGGGCCGACTACGACCCGAACTTGCTTTCGCCCGGCGGCGGGGTCTTCCCGCGCACGCTCAAATCGGTTTCGCTCTCCCTCCCCGTGCGCGAACTTCTTGGCGTGAGCGCGGGAGCGCTCGATCCTGCCGCACTGATTCGCGCCATCCTCGCCGCTCCCGTGGACCTCCTATGGTTCGGCGGCATCGGCACCTACGTCAAAGCCGCGAGCGAGCGGCATATCGAGGTTGGTGATCGCAGCAACGATGCCTGTCGCATCGACGGCCGCGACATCCGCGCGCCGGTTGTCGGCGAAGGTGCCAATCTCGGCGTGACGCAATTGGGCCGCATCGAGTACGCGCTCAAGGGCGGTCGGATCGACACGGATTCGATCGACAATTCCGCCGGCGTCGATACCTCCGACCGCGAGGTCAATATCAAGATCGCGCTCGACACGCTGGTGCGCGCCGGCGGGCTCGACGCCGCGGGGCGTCATGCGGCGCTGCACGGTTTTACCGACGAAGTGGCGGCACTGGTCCTCGCCGACAATGATGCCCAAGGTCAGGCGCTTACTCTGGCCGAAACCGCGAAGCGCGAGCGCTTCGAGGCCGATGTGCGGCTGATGCGCGATCTCGAGCGCCGCAAGCAATTGGATCGCGCGGTCGAATTCTTGCCCGATGACGAAACGGTGGCGGCGCGTGCCAAGTCCGGCTCCTATCTCACGCGGCCGGAACTGTGCGTTTTGCTGTCGCTCGCCAAGAACGGGCTGGTGGATGCGCTGATGGCGACGGACTACCCGGACGGACCGTCCGTCGAGCGCGAGCTGTTCGCGGCTTTCCCACCAAGCCTGGTACGCAATTACCGCGCCGGTGTCGAGGCCCATCGCCTGCGGCGCGAGATCGTCGCCACGGTCGCCGCCAACGAACTGGTCAATCGTGGCGGCATCGCCTTCACCAACGAGCAAATGGCTGAAAGCGGGCGCGACGCGGGCGACGTCGCGCGGGCTTTTGCCGTCGCCCGCGGCGTCTTCGAACTCGATGCGATCTGGGACGCGGTCCGCGGGCTTGATAACAGGATCCCTGCGGCGACACAGACCGAAATGTTGCACGATTGGCGGCGTCTCTTGCGCGTCGCGACCGGGTGGCTCTTGCGGCGTCCGGGCAGGCTCGACGTCGCGGCCGACACCGCCTTGTACCGCCCCGGCGTCGCCGTCCTGACGGCGCATCTTGGCGAGATTGTCGACCTCGCCCAATTCGCCAAGGCGCGCGACCACTTCTGCGCCGAGGGCGTGCCGGAGCCGCTGGCGGCAAGCGTCGCACGGCTCGATCTGCTCGATCCCGCCCTGGCAATCGTGGAGCTGGGGCCGGATCCCGTCGTCACCGGCCGGCAGTTCTTTGCCGCCGGCGCCGCGCTCAGGCTCGACCGCATGGTGGCGAAATTGCGCCAGCTGGTCGGCTCGGGTCTTTGGCAGCAACGGGCCGCAGAAGGTTTGATCGAAGACTTGTATCGCGGCCAGGCCGCGATCACGCGGCTTTCGGGCGGCGCCCTTGATGCCTGGCTCGCAGGGCACCGCCGCGCCGCCGACCATTTCCTCGCCATCGCCGAGGAGATCGATGGCGCGGCGGCACCCGATCTCGCCCGCCTTTTGCTGGCCTCCCAAGCCCTGACCGCGCTCACGGCGGAAGCGGCACGCGACACCACAACCCGGTGATCTCGACCGGTGCGATCTGCTTTGGTTCGGAAGCGGTGAGGCAAATGAACCATGACCTGCCGACAAATCGCCAAGGCGTGCCGAACGGCGGTAATCGCCTCCCCTGCTCCGGTCCGATAAGGCTCTGTTCCGGCGCAGGTTTCCCCGGAAACCCGTCTGTGCCCCGGGTGTCAGGTTGGCAACCCGTCGCCGGCCTCCGTTCCGATTGCCCTCTCAGCCGCTTGCAACTCGGGCCGGATGCCGCCATTTTCTAGGCGTAAAGGGGATGCTTGATGGTTGAAGCGATTTTTGGCAACGGCGGCGGTCCCGGGACCGGCGAGTTAATCAAGAACGGAAATACCGCGTCCTTCATGGCCGATGTCATCGACGGGTCAAAGGACCAGGCGGTCATTGTCGATTTCTGGGCGCCATGGTGCGGACCCTGCAAGCAGTTGGGGCCGGCTCTCGAGAAGGCGGTGAAGGACGCTCGCGGTGCGGTCAAGCTCGTCAAAATCAATGTTGACGAGAATCAGGAGCTGGCCGCTCAGATGCGGATCCAATCGATCCCGGCCGTTTATGCCTTCAAGGGTGGCCGCCCTGTGGACGGTTTCGTCGGCGCGCTGCCCGACAGTCAGGTCAAGGAATTCGTCAGTCGGCTAGCGGGTGGCGCCGCTGGGCCATCGCCTATTGAAGAGGCCCTGGCGATGGCCAAGGAAGCGATTGCCGCGGGCGATCAGGAACAAGCCGACGACATCTACGAGCAGATCCTGGAGCACGAACCCGACACGGCGGAAGCCATCGCCGGCCTGGCCCGAAGTGCGATTGCGCGCAAGGATTTGGCGGCGGCAAAACGGCGTCTCGCCAGTGTGCCGCCCGCTGCCGCGGGTCATGCCGAGGTTCAGGCGGCACGGGCAGCACTAGAGCTGGCGGAGGCAGGACAGAAAAACCAGGGTGCCACCGCCGAACTCGAAGCGCGCATCAAGGCCGATCCGCAGGACCATCAGGCCCGACTCGATCTCGCGGGTGCGCTGTTCGCCGCTGGCGATCGTGCGCGGGCCATCGACGAACTGCTCGACCTGGTGAAGCGCGCCCGAGATTGGAATGAGCAGGCGGCGCGCAAGCAGTTGGTCAAATTCTTCGAAGCGATGGGCCATGGCGATCCGCTGACCGTGGACGCGAGAAAGCGCCTGTCTTCGATCCTGTTCTCATGACCGAACGATGAGCAAGGCGCCGTTCGAGCCGCATGCGGAAGAATTGCCCGAACGGTTGCCGGTGTTTCCGCTGGGTGGCGTTCTGCTGCTGCCGCGCGGGCGTCTGCCGCTTAATATTTTCGAGCCGCGCTATCTCGCCATGGTCCGCGACGCGCTGGCAGCGCCGTTGCGGCTCGTCGGCATGGTACAGCCCAAGGACCGCAGCTATGGCGCCGGCGTGATTCCCGGCGAACCCGAGTTGTGCCGGGTCGGCTGCGCCGGCCGCATCATCTCCTTCGCCGAGACCGGCGACGGGCGCTATTTGATCGAGTTGAAGGGTGTCGCGCGGTTCGCGATAACTCGAGAGGCGCGCGAGAACCAGCCTTATCGCGTCGCGGTCGTCGACTGGTCTCACTATCGCGGTGATATCGACGAGACGCCGCAATTCGTCGACCGCGAGAAACTGATCACGGCGCTCAAGGCCTACTTCCAGCAGCTCAACCTCAACCCTGATTGGCGCGCACTTGAGACGCTGATGGATGACCGGCTCGTCACCACCGTGGCGATGCTGGCTCCTTTCGCACCGCATGAAAAGCAGGCGCTGCTTGAGGCGGCGGACACCAAGCTTCGCGCCGAGTTGCTGATCGGTCTGATCGAAATGGCGGTCAAGGCCAATGCCGGCCCGCCGACGCAGCTCAATTAGGAATCGGCGATGGCCGACATCGATCCGAAGCTGCTGGAGATCCTGGTCTGCCCCCTGACCAAGGCGCCATTGCGCTACGATCGCGACAAACAAGAATTGATCAGCATCGAGGCCGGCCTCGCCTACCCGATACGCGACGGCATTCCGATCATGCTGGTCGACGAGGCGCGGCGCCTCGACGACGCTGAAGAGGCCCGCCTCGGGGCCAAGCCCGCGCCGTGAGACCGACGGAAATTCGCCTGAAGCGCGCGGAGCGGAGTCTCGAAATTCAGTTCGATGACGGCCGGACGTTTCGCCTGCCGGCCGAGCTCTTGCGCGTCGAAAGCCCGTCCGCCGAGGTGCAAGGCCATTCGCCCGACCAGCGCCAGCTCGTCGCGGGGGCGGCCGGCGTCGGTATTTTGCGAATCGAGCCGGTCGGCAATTATGCCATTCGCATCGTCTTCGACGATGGTCATGACACCGGGCTCTACACCTGGAGCTATTTGCACGAGCTCGGCCGCGACCAGGACGCGCGTTGGCACCGCTACTTGGCAGCGATGAAAAAAGCGGGGTTATCGCGCGAATGATTCAAGGCCTGACCGGAAGCCGTTCATAACGCTTCTCCCCGCACCAGTCGCGGCAAGTCGCCGATCATGCCCATCGCGTGGCGCATGAAAAGGCGCTTCAGTGGCGGAATGTGAGCGACGGCGGCGAGTCCGAGGTCGCGGGCGACTTTGATTGGCGGAACCGTATTGGAAAAAAGCCGGTTGAGGCCGTCGGTCACGCCGGCCAG
This sequence comes from Alphaproteobacteria bacterium, assembly GCA_030041335.1. Taxonomy (GTDB): domain Bacteria; phylum Pseudomonadota; class Alphaproteobacteria; order ATCC43930; family CGMCC-115725; genus JAATGI01. Next base: position 19,962 of record JASHOB010000106.1, read on the forward strand.
CATCACGTTGTCGAAGCGGCGCCAACGCTGATAGCGCGCCAACAGCGTCGCGTCGGCTAGATCGAGACCGAGGCGACGGCCATCGACGAGGCATTCAGCCAAGGCCGCGGTGTCGCGAATCCCCAGGTTGAGGCCCTGACCGGCAATCGGGTGAATCACGTGAGCGGCCTCGCCGACCAGCGCAAGGCGCGGCGCGATATAGCTGGTCGCGTGGAGAAAGCTGAGCGGGTAAGACCAGCGCGGACCTTCGACCGAAATCTCACCGAGGAAATCGCCGAAGCGGCGCTGGAGCTCGCGATGGAAAGCCCCGTCGTCAAGCGCCAGCAGCGCTGGCGCCAATCCCGCGTCTTCGGTCCAGACAATCGATGAGCGGCTATCGGTCATCGGCAGGATGGCGAACGGACCGGCCGGCAGGAAATGCTCGACGGCGACGCCACGATGAGGTTTCGGGTGGCGCACCGTCGTGACAATGCCGATCTGCGGGTAGGACCAAGTTACGGTGCGAATGCGAGCCGCCTCGCGCAGCGGCGAGTTCTTGCCGTCAGCGGCGGCAATGAGTTCAGCTTGCAGTTTGCCGCCATCGGCCAGGGTGAGGGTCGCGGCCGCGCCATAATCGGCCTGCTCGACTGCCATCGGCGCAATCAATTCCAGGTTCGGCAACTGGCCCGCGCGGTCGTGGAGCGCGCGGCGCAAATGACGGTTCTCGACGATCCAACCCAGCGGCTCATCACCGATCTCGCGGTGGTCATAATGGAGGAACAACGGCGCCGAATTGTCGACGACACGGATCTCAAGGATCGCCTCAGCCTGGTCGGCAACCAACGGCCACACCCCGATACCGGCGAGCACTCGCATCGAGCCATAAGCGATCGCGCTGGTGCGGCCGTCGAAACGCTCGCTCAGTATGGTCGCGGGATCCTCGCGATCGAGTACCGCCACGCGCAGACCTGCCGAGGCGCAGGCGATGCCGAGTGTCATGCCGTTGAGGCCGCCCCCGACAACCGCAAGTTCTACCCGTGCCGTCGCCATGACCCTAGCATGGTGACATCGCCGCGCGCTGTCCAGATTGCCGGCAGGCTCGCTTCCCGGAGATCTGCCACTTGTCGTCAGCGAAACTCAGGACGCGGTGCGCTTGTGGCCCATGGCCGGGCTTGACAGGACGGGCGCATTGGGTGCCGATGCGGCTGTTCGCCATGTCGGCCCGCAGCGACGCGCTTGTCGGTGGCGCGGCCGATCGGCCGAGGCGAGGGAGGAAATGGTGGCAGGATTTGCCGAGTCAGCGTCGGTGCTGCCGACGATAGAGACCATTGTCAATTATGTCGACCCTAAAGCCCCGATCGGCGCGATCAACGATGCCGAACGTCACAAATCGACGCTGGTGCTGTTGCCCTACAAGGTCGCGATCAGGGACATGCGGCCGATCGCCGGTTCGCTGGCGCTCGACACCACCGGATTCGTGCTGGTTGAGCGGCCCTCGCAGGTGACCGACTTCTTTGATCCGGAGCAGGTCGAAGACATCTATCGCCTCGAGATCGAAACCTTGATTCACGAATTGACCGGCGCCGATCGCGTTGTGATTTTCGGCACGCTGCTACGCCACAACGGCGCCAACGCGCCACCGGGTGCGCATAAATCGGTGCACAATGCGCATATCGATTACGACCTGCCGACGACGCGCGCGGTGATGGAGCGGGTGCTGCCGGCCGCCGAGGCGGCACACTATGCCAACGGCCGCGTGATGCAGATCAATGTGTGGCGCCCAATCGTCACGGTTGAGAGTGCGCCGCTGGCGCTCTGCGATGCCGCAAGCGTTCAAAAGCAGGATCTGATCTACGGCCCGATCGGCGGCAAGAGCCAATCAGGGGTCGCCGACGCCGCGGGATGGAATCTTGCTTATAACCCGGCGCACCGCTGGTACTACGCGCCCGCCATGCGGCCCAGCGAGGCGTTGGTGTTTCGGCTGTGCGATTCCGATCCGAACGCCCCGCAATGGGCGGCGCACACCTCGTTTACGGACCCAACCAGCAGGCCCGATGCCGCCCCGCGACAGAGCATCGAGGTGCGCACCTTGGCGCTCTTCGCCCGTGTGACATAGCGCCCGTTCGGCCAAGAGCTGGGATCGACCAGGAAGCGGCAGGCGGCGAGTCCTTCTTGGTGTCTTGGTTTCTCGTCGTCAGGGAGGCGTTTCTTGAAGCTCAGCACCGACCGCATTCTCACCACCCATGTCGGCAGCTTGCCGCGCTCGGTTGGCTTGTCCCAATTATTGCTCCAGAAGGACCATGGCGACGCCTATGACCGGGCGGCCCTCGATCGCGCCGCACGCGAGGAGACCGCGGCCATCGTCAAGCGTCAGGTGGCGATCGGCATCGACATCGTCAGCGACGGCGAGACCGGCAAGGTCGGTTATGCGACCTATATCCACGACCGCCTTTCCGGCTTTTCCGGCAGCAATGTCGCCAAGCCCAATCTTGACGTAGCACCCTATCCCGAGTTCCGCCGCCGCATGGCCCTGATGACGGGAACGCCGGCCTTCACCCGCATGTTTTGCACCAGCCCCGTTACGGTGAAAGACCATGCCGCCGTCAAGAACGATGTCGCCAATTTCGTTGCGGCGATCGAGGCGGCGAAGCCGGTCGATGCTTTCATGACGGCGGCGTCGCCAGGCGTGATCTCCTCTTTTCAGCCCAACCGATTTTATCCCTCGCATCGCGCCTATATCGAGGCGGTGGGCGCAGCCATGCAGGAAGAATACGAAACCATTGCCCAAGCTGGCATCGTCTTGCAACTCGACAGCCCTGACCTCGCAATGTCACGCCATACCGGCTTCCAGGACTTGACCGAGGCCGAGTTCCTGGGCCGTGCCGAGGAGCAGATCGAGGTGCTCAACCACACGGTGCGCAACATTCCCGCCGAGCAGATGCGGATTCACCTGTGCTGGGGTAACTACGAAGGGCCGCACGACCACGACATCGCTATCGGCAAGGTCCTCCCGATCGTGCTGAAGGCCAAGCCGCAGGCGATTTCCTTCGAGGCCTCGAATCCGCGTCATGGCCACGAGTGGGCGGTATGGAGCGAGGCGAAATCGCGCATTCCCGGCGACAAGGTCCTGATTCCGGGCGTGATCGATTCCTGCACCAACTATGTCGAGCACCCGGAACTGGTGGCGCAGCGCATTGGCCAGTTCGCCGATATCGTCGGCCGCGAGCGGGTGCTTGCCGGCGTCGACTGCGGTTTCGGCACCTTCGCGGGCATCAGCAAGATCGATCCGGAGATCGCCTTCAAGAAGCTCGGGGCGCTCGTCGAAGGTGCGGCCCTGGCGTCGAAACGGCTCTGGCCGCGATGAAGTTTCTCACCCGCGAACAGACCGAGCTGATCGATATCAGCGCACTCGAACGAGACGGCAACGTCCTGGTAATCAAGGGCCGGATCTACGGCACCATGCCCATGACCGCGTGCCTCAAGCCCGAGGAGGCGCGCCGCGCTTTCCGGTTGGTGAACTGGCGGCTGTTTCTGTTCCTGCTGACGTTTCTGTTTCGGCGATCGGGGTAATTTCCGAACCGCGCCCGGCTTTCTGGGTCGGGGTGCGCAGTTCACCGTTGTCAGCGGGCCTTTCCGTTGATAACTGACAACCGCAAACGAATGTTGGGGAGTGCGCCGTGGATCTTCAGCTTGAAGGCAAGAAGGCAATCGTCACCGGCTCGACCCGCGGCATCGGCCGTGCCATCGTCGACGCTCTGGCCGACGAAGGTTGCCATGTCGCGATTTGCGCTCGTAACCGAGAGCAGGTCGAGCGAGCGGTGAAAGACTTGTCGGCGAAAGGCGTCAAGGCCTGGGGCCGGACATTCGATGTCGCCGACACCGCGGCGCTGGTCAAATTCGTCGACGACGCCGCAGCGGCGCTCGGCGGGCTCGACATCTACGTTTCAAACGTCAGCGCCTTTGGCCGCGCGGCCGACGAGGCGGCGTGGCGAAACAGCTTCGAAACCGACATTCTCGGCACCGTGATGGGAGTGCAAACGGCGCTGCCTCATCTCGAAAAGGCGGGCGGTGGTGCCATCCTTGCCATCGGCAGCGTCGGCGCCGTCGAGCCGGCGCCCAGCCATCCCCGCCCCTACCCGTCGATGAAGGCGATGTTGCTGCCCTTCATAAAGTCGCTCGCGGTGCATTACGCGCCGAAGCAGATTCGCGCCAATGTCGTATCACCCGGCACGATCTATATCGAGGACGGCGTCCATGGCCGCACGCGGCGCGAAAATCCCGCGGCATATCAGGCTGCGCTCGCCCGCAATCCGATGGGACGCATGGGTCGGCCTGAGGAAGTCGCCAACGTCGTCGCTTTCCTGGTCAGCCCACGCGCCAGCTTTGTCACCGGCAGCAATGTCATGGTCGATGGCGGCGGGACCCAGCGGGTCCAGTACTGATGCCGTCGGATCTGGGGACGCTACGCGTCGACCAGGTCGGCGGGCTCGCCGCACCCAAGGCCTACTGGCATGCCTTCACCCAATTCCGCGATGGCGCGATCGACGGGGCGACATGGGCGACACTTCAGGACGAAGCCGTGCGCAAGGTGCTCCGCTCTCAGGAAGCGATCGGCTTTCCGATCCTGACCGATGGCGAATTGCGCCGCTCCAACTTCCAGGAGAGTTTCGCCAATGCGGTCAGCGGCTTCGATGTTCCCGACGGCGCACTATACAATTACCAGCGCGGCGCCCATGCCGGTCTTGGCAATGTTCGCGCCGAGCAGGACTTCTCGGCGCCGGGCCCCGCGATTTTTACCCGCCGTCCGGTCGTGGCCCGGCTCCGGCTGGTGCGCAACGTGGTGCTTGAGGAATATCGCTTTGCCGTCGCCAACGCCGCGACGCCGGTGAAGGTGACGCTGCTTGGACCCGACCGTATTGTCCAGCGCTTCGACTGGGAAAAATCGCGCGCCATCTATCGCGACATGGACGAATTCCTCGCCGACGTTGTCGCCATCGAGCGCGTGATGATCGCAGAGCTGGTTGCCGCCGGCTGCCGCTACATTCAGATCGACGCCCCCGGCTACACGGCCTATGTCGATCGGCTTTCGCGCGAGCGGATGACGGCGCGCGGCGAGGATCCCTCCGCCAACCTCGCCCGCTCCATCGCCGCAGACAATGCGGTGATCGCGGGGTTCGACGACGTCTTGTTCGGACTGCACATCTGCCGCGGCAATCCGCGCACCGTCGATCCCAGGACCGGCAAGATCGTCGGCCAATGGCATCGCGAAGGGCACTACGACGCGATTGCCGAGCAGCTCTTTAGCGGGCTTCGTCACCATCGTCTCCTCCTCGAATACGACACCGAGCGCGCAGGCGACTTTTCGCCGCTTCGCTTCGTTCCCAAGGGGAAGATCGCGGTGCTCGGTCTGGTCACGACCAAGGACGCTGCAACCGAGGACAAGGACGCGCTGAAACGACGGATCGACGCGGCGGCGCGCCACCTGCCGCTCGACCAGCTCGCGCTCAGCCCGCAATGCGGCTTCGGTGGCCTCAGCCCCAATGTCATCGACCCTGAAGAGCAATGGAAGAAGCTGACGCGGATCGTCGAGACCGCCGCCGAAATCTGGCGCTGAAAACAGCCGCAATCCGCCCCAAGACCAGGGGGTGCGGCGATGCGGCGCGCGGCGACAGAATATGCTAGACACCCAGTGACCCGAAGCGGAGAGCAACCATGGCCGAACCGATCCGTTTTCCCGATGTGCCGGTCTACGCGGGCTGGGGCGCACCGGTGCGGCTCGAATCCGAGCTGCGCGATCTCGAGGTCGTTGCAGGCCGGGTACCGGAAGATCTGAACGGAACGCTCTATCGCTGCGGGCCCGATCCGCAGTATCCGCCGATGCTCGGCGACAGCGTGTTCATCGACGGCGAAGGCATCGCATCGATGTTCCGCTTCGACCATGGCCACGTCGATTTCCGTACCCGCTATATCCGCAACGAGCGTTTCACCTTGCAGGAACAGGCGCGGCGCTCGCTGTTTGGGCGCTACCGCAACCGCTACACCGACGATGACAGCGTCAAGGGTAAGAATCGCGGCACCGCCAACACCAACGCCATCTGGCATGGCGGCAAACTGCTGATCCTCAAGGAGGATTCGCTGCCCTGGGAGATCGATCCCGACACTCTCGAGACCATTCGCGAATGGAATTATGACGGGGCGGTCAAGGCGGTGAGCATGACCGCGCATCCGAAGCTCGATCTGCAAACCGGCGAGTTGCTGACCTTTTCATACCAGGCGAAGGGCGATGCCACGACCGACGTGGTGTTCTACGTCATCGACAAGCACGGCAAGGTCGTCCACGAAATGTGGTTCAACGCGCCCTGGGCGCCGATGGTCCACGATTTCGCCGTCACCGACACGCACGTCGTGATTCCATTCTTCCCGTTCGAGACCGATTTCGACGTCATCAAGGCGGGCGGTCCCTTCTATCAATGGCATCCCGACCGCCATACCGCCGTAGCGGTGTTCCCGCGCCGGGGCCGCGACCACGAAATTCGGTGGTTCCGTGGTCCGCCTACGAGCGCCGGACATATGATGAATGCCACGATGGAGGGTTTAAAACTCCATCTCGATCTCTGCCTCTATCAGGGAAATTGCTTTCCGTTTTTCCCGACACCCGACGGCAAGGAGACCGAGCCGGTGCCGCCGTTCTTGACACGCATGACCTTCGATCTCGCGGGCAACAGCGACGGTTTCGAGACCAAGCAGCTCTCCCGGATGCCGAGCGAAATGCCGCGCACCGACGACCGCTACCAGGGTCGCCCCTATCGCCATGGCTATATGATCTGCTTCGGGCCCGACCGCGCCGGCGGCAGCATGGTCGGCCATCTCGATCACGCCACCGGCCAACTGAAGCTGTGGAATCCAGGCGAGGCATCGGGCGTGCAGGAGCCGTGCTTCGCCCCCCGTCGCCCGGACGCGGATGAAGGCGACGGCTACCTCCTCGTGCTGATCAATCGCCTCAAGGAAATGCGCAGCGATCTCGCCGTTCTTGACGCGCGCAAGATAGAAGCGGGACCCTTGGCGCTGATACGGCTGCCGACGCGGCTGCGCATGACCTTTCACGGCATGTGGGTGCCGGCGAAGGCACTCGAGACCGGCATCTACCCCGCCACCGCGATGCACGAGGCCGCGATCCGCGCTGGAGTGCATGCATGAGCGCGGTGCCGCGCAAACTCTCCGTCGAGGATCGGCTCGATATCCAGGAACTATTTGCAAAATACTCCTGGGGAATTGATCTCGCCGACGCCGAACTGGCTTTGTCGTGCTTCGCCGACGATGCCTGGTTCGACCATCTATGGCAGGGTCGCGTGCAAGGCCATGCGGCGATCCGCAAGAACCTCGAGGAACTGTGGTACGACCGCCAACACTGGTGGTACGGCCGGCAGCATCTCTTCAGTCATTTTCTCATGGATCCGCTCACGACCGACGAGGGCGAGGAAGGCGCGCGCGTCCGCAGCTTTTTCCAGATCCTGCAGTTCAATGTCGAGTATCGTACCAATTTCGTGTTCGGCATCGGCACGCGCGACGACATCTGCGTCAAGCGCGGTGGCGTGTGGCTGTTCAAAATGCTCAAGGTCAACGCCTGGTCGACGCGCGAGGCGGTGCCGTGGCAGGGCGAGGTGAAGCTTGTGCCCGCGCCGGGGGCGCGGCCAGCGGCCAAGCCGCAAGCGGCGGAGTAGGGTCTGCACCGCATCGCCATTCTCGCCGCCATGTTGTTGTTTGTCGCCCATGCCCGGGCGGCTCCCCTCGTGGCCTATTATGATGCGACCTGGGCGTCGCTGCCGGCGGGCCATTTGGCGGCAAGCTTCGACGATGACAACCGGGCCTACCGCGATACCTTGCAGATGGACACGGTCGGCCTGCCGCAGCTGTTGCTGCATTTTCACGCTCGCGTCGAATCCGCCGGAACGTTCGCCGCCGATGGCGGGGCGCGGCCGGAACACTACGCCGTCGATTATGATTTGCGTAAATACCGCAACCAACGCGTCAGCGTCGCCTATGTCGCCGGCGACGGCGGCCTCGTGGCCGAACGCACCCCACAGGACACTAATCGCAAGCCCCCGCTGCCGGAGAGTTATCGACGCAACGTGATCGATCCGCTCGCGGCGTTCGCGGCGCTGCGTCAGCATCTGCTGCGTCATGACGCCAAGGCCGGCGACCACTTCATCATGTCAGTCTTCGACGACGTGCGACGATTCAATGTCGCCGTAACGATTAGATCTACCGGCGGCACCAGCAAGCTGGTCCGGGTACATCTCGATCTGATGGCGGTGGCGGGCTTTCGAAGAAAGGATGATCGCTATGCTCCCGAGGAAGCGCCGCGGCCTATCGATGTGACTTTCCGCGACGACGGCATGATGACGCCGATACAGCTCGACGTCGTGGTCGCGTGGCTGCCGCTTGTCGTCCGCTTCGATCATCCCTGCCCCGATCTGGCGCATTGCACAGCACAAGGGAAATGATAGAGGGGCGTAAATCATGGGCGGTGCCGAACTCCGCATCGGTCGCATCGGGGCCGCCGCTGAGGCAGCGGGGAGATCGGGTCGGTCTCGACGATGCTAGGCCGGCATCCGAAATCGACGCGCGCGAAGAGGCCGGAAGGATCGGAAAGTCCCGCTCAGAGCTGGCCCCCGCGTGGCGGGGTATGCGAGACTCGTCGCCTTGCCGGTTCGCCGCATCCCAATCAAAGCTTATTTTAATTGTTTAGAAATATACACTATAATGCTGATATTAAACATTTTTTCTCAATGGGCATCAGGCGATGAAAATCGTCTTTATATTGACGAATTCGCGGATGCCGAACTGCGATAGCTCGCGGCCAAAGCCCGAATCCTTGATGCCGCCGAACGGCAGACGTGGATCGGAGCGCACCGCATCGTTCACAAACACCGTACCGCTTTCGATGCGCTCGACCGCCAACTTCTCGGCGCGCGCCAGGTCGCGGGCAATGAGGGCGCCGCCCAGGCCGAAGACACTGTCGTTGGCGGTGGCGATCGCCTGCTCCTCGTCGTGCACTGGAATGATCGCAGCCACCGGCCCGAACAGTTCCTCGTCATAGGCCGGCATCCCCGGCTTCACGTCGGTCAGCACCGTTGGCGGATAGAACGCGCCTTTGTGGTTGGGGATGGCGCCGCCGAGGAGGCACCGGGCGCCCTTGGCAATACTGACCTCGACCTGGCGGTGGAGCTCGTCGCGCAGATCATGCCGCGCCTGGGGCCCGATCTCGACGGTCTCGTCGAGAGGATTTCCCATTCGCACCGCTGACATGCGCTGAACGAAAGCGGCTTCGAAGCGGCTTTTCAGATTGCCGGTGACGATGAAACGCTTGGCCGCGATGCAACTCTGGCCGGAATTGACGAGGCGGCCCTTGGTCGAGATCTGCGCAGCCTGGTCGATATCGGCATCGTCGAGCACGACATAGGCGTCACTGCCGCCGAGCTCCAGCACGGTCTTTTTCAACATCTGTCCAGCCTTGGCGGCGACGGCACGACCCGCCGCCGTCGAGCCGGTCAGCGTCACGCCGCGCACCAGCGGGTGGTCGATGACGGCGTCGACCGCCCTGCTGCCGATCAGCAAGGTGCGAAACAGGCCCTCGGGGAACCCCGCCTCGACGAAGATCTTCTCGAGTGCCAGGGCGCAGCCCGGTACGTTCGAGGCATGCTTCAGCACCATGCCGTTCCCTGCCATCAGGGCCGGCGCCGCAGCACGAAACACCTGCCAGAACGGAAAATTCCACGGCATCACCGCGACAACGACGCCGAGCGGCCGGAACGCCACGAAGCTTTTCCTCGCGTCGGTCGCCACCGGCTCCGGCGCCAGAAATTTTTCGGCGTTTTCGGCATAGTAGTCGCAACCGAGCGCCGACTTGTTGGCCTCGGCGATGCCCTCGCGGAGCGGCTTGCCCATCTCCGCGGCCATCAGCCGCGCGTACTCCGTTGCGCGCGCGCGCAAAATCTGTCCCGCCTTGCGCATACGCTCGGCACGATGAGGAAAGCCGGTGGTGCGCCATTTGAGATATTGCTCATGGGCGGCGACGATCGCCTCAGTCACGGTCGCCGATGACATTTCCTCGTAGCTGGCGATGCGGCTGCCGTCGAACGGATTGATGGCTTCGATCATGAAAGCACCTCCTTCGCTACGGCGGCTTCGCCGAATGTGGTTCCTTTTGCTTCAACGCCGAGACCGGCAAGTAGTGCGATGGCGATCGCCACGATGCCGCAGACCCAGGCCATAGCGAGGGCGAAATTGCCGCCGTGGCTGGCGGCGATACCCGCTTGAATCGTCGCGTTCGCCGAAGCCAGCAGGTTGCCGAGTTGATAGACGAAACCCGGGAACGTACCGCGTACGGCGTCGGGCGAGAGCTCGTTCAAATGCGCCGGAATGATGCCCCAAGCGCCCTGTACCATGAACTGCATCAGGAACGCGCCAACGGCCAGCATGGCAGCCGTGGTCGAGAATGCCCAGAGTGGCAGCACCGGAAGGGCAAGCAGCGCGGCAATGACAATCATACGGCGGCGGCCGAAGCGTTCCGACAGCGTCCCGAAGAGGAAGCCGCCAATGATGGCGCCGATATTGTAGATCACGGCGATCGTGCCAACGGTCCGCGGCGTGAAATGATGTTGTTCCCGCAAAAAGGTGGGATAGAGGTCTTGGGTGCCGTGGCTGAAGAAATTAAATGCCGTCATCAAGACGATGGCGTAAAGCGCCAGTGTCCAGTGGCGCTTAAGGATCGGGATGATGCTGCCTTCCGCACCGACGTGCGGCCGCCAGCTCGGGGATTCTTTGACATTGCGGCGGATAAACAGCACCAGAAGCGCCGGCACCACGCCGACCATGAACATCCCGCGCCAGCCGATCCAGGGATAAAGCAGGCCAAAAACCACGGACGCTAAGAGATAGCCGGTCGGGTAGCCGGCCTGGAGGATGCCCGATACGGCGCCGCGGGCCTTCGCCGGGATCGTCTCCATTGTGAGCGACGCGCCGATGCCCCATTCGCCGCCCATCGCCACGCCAAAGAGAGCGCGCAACACAAGCAGCGACGTCAAGCTCCAGGCAAAACCCGACGCGAATTCCAACACGGAATAGAGAACGATGTTGACCATCAGCATCGGCTGGCGGCCGAACCGATCGGCAAGCCGGCCAAAGACGAATGCGCCGACGGGGCGCATTGCCAGGGTGAGGAAGATGGCAACCGTGACCTCGGTCAGCGGTACTCCGAACTCGGCGGCGACATCCTCTAAAATGAACACCATCAAAAAGAAATCGAACGCATCGAGCGTCCAGCCGAGATAGCAGGCCCAGACAGCGTTGCGCTGGTCACGAGTCCAGCCAGAAAAGACGGCCGTCAGCATCCGCCACTCCGACGATTGGTTATTGGGAACGGCAAATTCACTGGTCTCAACGGTAGCGGATGGCAGCAGCGTCTGTCACCATCGCCCCTTTCAATCAACGCTTGCGAATGAATCCCGACTTATTTATGACATGCGAATGATTGTTAATTGCATTAGTGGGAACCGATGAAGCTTCGCCCTCCTATCATGACGCCGCTCCGCGCGATTGTCGTCCTTGTCCTCTTTGGCGCGGCGATGGCGCGGCAGGCCGCCGGCGACGACGCGGTCAACATTGCCATTGCCATCAGGGATCACCAGTTCGTGCCATCGGAGGTGACGGCCCCCGCCGGGCGGAAGCTCAAGATTACGGTGCGGAACGAGGACAGTGCGACGTCAGAGTTTGAAAGCTCTGATTTCCACCGCGAGAAAGTTGTTCTCGCCGGCGGCGAGATCACGGTTTATGTCGGACCGCTCGATGCCGGTAGATACGAATTCTTCGACGATTTCCATCCGCAGACACGGGGACACCTGGTCGTCAAATAAACCCGCATGCGGGCGGGAATTTTTGCTGTCGCAAGCGCCGCGTCGGTGTCGCTCGCGAGCGCAACCGCGGCTCAGATTTCAAGGGTTGGACGCCCGACCTCGACCGGCGCGAGCTGGCGCTCGAAAATGTCGACAACTTGGCTTCGACCGCGATCCCGACAAGAATGGAATGGCGGTATCCTGATTTCGGGATGACCAGGGCGGTGCCGATCGTGACGCCGGCCGGCAGCTCGAATACAAAATTCACTATTAGCGCTGGCGCCGACGCCAGATAAGCTAGCTGCAACACCATAGGGGAGGCGCGGGATCATGCAGGAATACGACTATATCATTGTCGGCGCCGGTTCTGCCGGATGCGTGCTGGCCAATCGCATCACCGCCGATCCGGGCCTCAAGGTATTGGTGCTCGAGGCCGGGGGGCGCGACCTTCATCCATACGTTCACATGCCACTGACCTGGCGCACCATTTGGCAGGGCCCGCTTTATAACTGGATGTACAAGACCGAGCCCGAACCTTATCTCGACGGGCGCACGGTCGCGCTGCCGCGCGGCAAGGTGCTGGGCGGTTCCTCGACCATCAACGGGCTGCTCTATATTCGCGGCAACCCGCGCGACTACGATACCTGGCGGCAACTTGGCAATTACGGCTGGAGCTACGATCAGGTTCTGCCTTATTTCAAGCGCTCGGAAAACAATTGGCGTGGCGAAAACCAGGTGCATGGCGGGGACGGGCCTCTGCAAGTCACGCCGGTCGACGTTACGCAGTATAGCTACGAGCCAATGATGCAGGCCGCCGTCAATGCCGGCATCCCGCTGACCCATGATTTTGCCGCCGATCCCGAGGGCTTCAACCGGCTCGACGTGACCGTCGGCAACGGCCGGCGCTCGAGCACCGCTCGCGCCTATCTCTATCCCGCGATGACGCGGAAAAATCTCTTCGTCATGATCAACGCGCTGAGCCACCGGGTCATCGTCGAAAAGGGCCGCGCCGTCGGCGTTGAGTACGCGCATCGCGGCAACATCTTCAGGGCCTGGGCCCGCCGCGAGGTGATTCTCTCAGGCGGCTCCTATAATTCGCCGCAGCTCCTCATGCTGTCGGGAATCGGCGACCCCGACGACATCACGCGCCACGGCATCAAACCAGCGCACGAACTCAAGGGTGTCGGCAAGAATCTCTCGGAGCACCCCATTGTCGGCATGCAGTTCGAAACCAACACGACCGATACCTTTGTTCAGCAGCTTCGTTTCGACCGGCTCGTCGTGCAGGGAATCCGATATGCCATAACCCGCGCCGGGCCGTTCGGGAACCAGGTGATTACTGCCAATGCCTTTGTCCGCACGCGGCCGGAACTCGAAACGCCCAACATGCAGCTGTTCTTCGCCCCGGTCAGCTTCACGACCAAAGTTTGGATGCCGGGGATCCGCCCGCCGGAAAAGGTCGGCATCGGCGGCTCGGTCTGCTTGTTGCGTCCGGAGAGCCGCGGCAGCGTGACGCTGCGCTCGGCAAATCCCACCGACCCTCCCAAGGTCACGCTCAATTTCATGAAGGAGCAGGTCGATCGTGAGGCGACGCGCGACGGACTGCGCATGTTGCGCAAGGTCTACAACACCAAACCGCTGTCCGAGATGATCGCGCGTGAAATCATGCCGGGACCCGATGTCAACACGGACGACGAACTCGATGCCTATATCCGCAAGATGGCGGAGGTATGCCACCATCCGGTCGGCACCTGCAGCATGGGCGTCAACGGCCAGTCCGTCGTCGATCCCGAGTTGCGCGTGCACGGGCTTGAAGGCCTGCGCGTCGTCGATGCTTCGGTGATGCCCCTGGTGCCGAGCGGCAACACCAACGCACCGACCATCATGATCGCGGAAAAAGCGGCGGACATGATCCTCGGCAAGCCACCCCTGCCCGCGGCCGAGCCCTGAGCTCGTGGACCGGGATCGACATGCCGGGCCTGAAGATGCGGCATGCCGACTTACGACCGCTTCGCCCTAGGCGGGAAGGTGCAGCCGGCCGAAGCGCCAATCGATAGGTTGGCCGGACGGGGACCGGCGGACGACCCGGTCCACCGCCCGAGAGCTTACCTCGCGGCCCGCAACGTCATCTGGCCGATGCCGGCGGCGACGTTGAGACCTGTATTGCCTTCAATACTGAGAGGCTGAAGGGTGATGGTGTTATGACTACCGCCGATCAGGGCGTGTGCCGCGATACCAACACCGACGGTGGCACCGGCGGTCGCGCCGGCGTAATGGCCAGCGAGGGTGCCGGGGGCGAGCCTGGCGGTCGGCGCGAACACCGTCCATACAATCACGGCAGCCCTGGTGAAGCCGATATCGACGCCGAATCTGTTGATATGGCCGACATAGCGCTCGCCGGTGGTCGAGAAGACGCAGTTCAGCTCACGCGATGATCCGAAGATAAAGCCGAAGCCGCTGCTGACGTTGCAGGTGAGGATACCGGCGGCGACGCCCCCTTGGGCTTGAGCCGACGGTCCAAACCCCGCCGCGCTCGCCAAAAGCGTTCCCGCCGCCACCAGCGCCAAACCAAGTTTCCTGACCATTCCTTGATCCTCCGTTTTTGCGGATTGGGACGCGGCCGGATTCGGCCACATCGGATTGCGCGGCGCTATCAATAGGCGAAAGGAGCGTCCCCGCCAAGCCTTGAGGCG
>JASHOB010000107.1 GCA_030041335.1 Alphaproteobacteria bacterium
GCCGGCGCGACCCGGTCATGTACGGCTTTGCCCAAACGCTTGCCGGCGCCATGGCCAGTCCCGGCGACGGCTCGGCGATGTTCTGCGAGCACATCGCGCTCGCCTTATTTGCCTATATCGCGCGCGCCTATGGCGGCGTCGCGATCACGCCAATCTCGCGCGGCGGCCTCGCGCCGTGGCAGCTGCGGCGCGCTCACGACTTCATCGATGCCAATTTGAGGGCCGACGCTTCGATATCCGACGTCGCGGAGCAGTGCGGGCTATCCGCCAGCTATTTCAGTCGCGCCTTCAAGCGCGAGACTGGTTTCTCGCCGCATCGCTGGGTGATGAAACGGCGTGTCGAACGCGCCAAGCAACTCCTGGAGGAGCCGCGGCTGAAACTCGTGGACATTGCCGAAATGTGCGGCTTTGTCGATCAAAGTCATTTTGCCCGCGTTTTCTCGAAGAGCGAGAATTGCACCCCCGGGCGTTGGCGCCGGCTCCATCACAGTTAGCTCATCACGAAGTCGGTTCGCCGCTGATCCGTCGCGATGATGCCGGAGTATAGTGCTTCTACCCCGACGTGCCGAGCAGGGTGGCGTCAAGCTTGCCCTTCAAGCGTTTGGCGAGTTCCCGCGAAAACTGGAGAACCACCGGCAACGGCCGGTGATACAAGCCGATGCTTTGGATCAAGCCGGCATCGTCGCGCGTCAGGACGGTCGTGCCTGCGACATCTTTGCCGAAGGCTTTGCCTTCCCACTCGAGATATGTCTTGCGGCCGTCAACCGTTTCGGTCGTGAAGACGAGCGAGTCGTACATCCCCCCGGCCGCGGCGGCGAAGAACACCCCGATCGCTTCGGCGCCGACGCAGGGTCCATTCAGGACGGATGCGGCGAGCACGGCGTTGGGCGCGAATGCGGCAGTAAAGGCCGCCGTACCGTTCGTGGTGAGGATTGCCCTCCACGTCGCTCCTGGACGATCTCCGGTAGCTGGCAAACGGCGATCTCCTTAATTTGGATTGTGAATCTAGGCCCAGAGGGACTTAGGGTCAAACCGATCTCCTGACCCTCGGTAAAGCCGCCGGCGAAGCGTATGACGCAGCGGGCGAGGTTGTTGGTCGCGACTGACGCTGGCCAGGGCCAGAAACGGGGCGTGCAGCCAAGCGTGTCCGGTCGGGCTCGTGGTATGATGGTGACCCTTTCTCCGCCTTTTCTTGCTGTCAATTCCGCGAGCTCGTCATCGAGTTCGAGCTACAGGGACTTGAGCTCGACTTCGCGATCATCGAGTGAGGCAGCCGAGCCGAACTGCGACTGCGAAAGTGAGCAAAAACGTCCCGTCCAACTACGGAAGAATGGCACCGGCCAACTGTGTCCCGGATTCCGAGGACGGCAAGTATTTGAGGAACTTACCCGTACCGTCCATCATATAAATCAGGGACGAATGATCTATGAAATAGGTGCCGTCAGGCTCGTCGCGCCTTTCGTAATAGACGTCGAACTCCTTGGCGACCTTCGCGGTGGCCGCCGCGTCGCCCACCAAACCTTGGATGCGCGGGTCGAATGCCTTGACGTAGTTCGCCATCACTTTCGGCGTATCGCGCGCCGGATCGATGGAGATGAACAGCGGCACGACATTATTCGCCGCTGGGCCAAGCTTTGCCATTGCTTGAGAGATGTTGTTGAGAGCGGTGGGGCATGCGTCCGGGCAATAGGTGTAGCCGAAATAGATCAGCATCGTCTTGCCCCGGTAAGTCTGATCGGTCACCGTCTCGCCGGTGTTGGCATCGGTCAACTTGAATGGCCCGCCAATGTTGGGGGACGCGGCGGAGGGCAGCACCAGCCACACCACCGCGACTGTCGCGGCAATCGCCGCCATCATGGCAATGGGCACCAGCAGAATGCTGTCCCGGAACTTTTCGGACATGGCGGCATACTACACCGCACCGATGGCCCGGCCAATCGACACGCTTGCGAGGATTTGGTCAGCAACCAGCGATTTCAGGTATGGCGACCGGTTCCACCGCACTTTTTCTGCTTACTGGGCCTGGCCCGAAGGGCCTTGCAGCCTCGGCGATGACGTGGCTATTAAATCGAGTTAGGCGTCGTGTTGGGCTGCGACGAATTGCCCGCAGTTTGAGTCGTTGCGGATATGCTTCGTTTTCGGCAATGCTGATCGCCGATTGGAGGGCGACTATTGACCAACCCCGGAAGCGGTCATGGTCAACATTTAGCCGGACAGCGCGTCAAAGCGCGCGCAAAAAGTGGTCCGTTCGGTAATACTCGTGCATTGATTCGAATCAGGAGATCCTCGAAAAGCTGGTTCGCGGCGCGTGCAGCGCTCGCGATGTTCGCGGTCGTCGTCCAGACCATGCTGCCGTTCGTGCTGGCGGCCGACATCGCTGCGACGGCCAACGCGACACCGATCTGCCATGTCCCGTCGGGCGACCAGGAGAAGAGACATCAGCCGAACCCGGCAAACGCCTGTCCGATCTGTACGGCGCTTGCGGCTACAATCGCCGCACCCGCGCCGACGGCATCACCGATCCCGCTGCCGCGCGTTGGCGTCGCCCGACGGACCGTCGCGCTCCACGAAAAAACGGCGGATATTTCCCTTCCCTGTTCCTACCGCTCCCGCGCACCCCCCGTCGCGTAACACCAGGATAATTGAGTTTTGGCTGGCCCGCTTGCGGGCCTGTGGTCAATTTCATGGGAGTTGCGCATGTCCCGACTATTTGGGCGGGCCGCCTTTGCGGGCCTGCTGATCGTCGCCGTTCCCACAGCGCATGCCTTGGCGCATGCCGTGTGCGGCAACCGCGTATTTCCACCGACCCTTATCATAGACGATCCCGGCATGAACGACGAGGCGTCGTTGCCGACGATCCAATACGCGCCGATTCCGGCCTCGGCGGGAACGCCCTCCGGCTCGAGCACGAGCTGGGGTTTTGAATGGGATAAAACCATCTTCGCCGCCGGCAATAGCAACGATGTTTTCTACAATGTCTTCGGCTTTGCCATTAATGGCGATTACATCACCCAGCGCGGCGCCGGCGAGAATCTCAATGGCTGGGACAATTTCAGCTTTACGCTCAAGGACCAGTTTTATTGCCTCCCCGAGCATGAATTCATGATGTCGGCGGGCGTCATTCGCGATTTGGGCGCCACCGGCTCAGGCCAGCTTCTGCGAGCAGGCGTCATTCCGTACACCAGCAGCACCGCACCGACCTGGTATGTCGGCAAGGGCTTTGGCGATCTGCCGATCGGGCCGCTGCGCGCCTTCGCCGTGACCGGAGAGCTGGGTTACGCCATTTCGGATGCGCCCAGCGTCTTGCCGGGCGAATGGGACTACGGGTGGTCGATCCAATATTCGATGCCCTACCTGACACAGCATGTGCAGTCGCTGCCGATCCCGGAGTTCTTCAATCACCTGGTCGCGCTGGTCGAGTTCTCCTATGCGGCGCCGACCGGCCAACCCACGACCGGCGTCATCGCGCCCGGCATTTTCTATGAGGCGGAGTCGTGGCAGATCGGCGCCGAGGCGGTCATCCCCGCCAATGCCGCGACCCGGGCAACGCAAGGCACCGGGTTCATCGTGCAGTTCCATGTGTTCCTCGACGATCTCATGCCGAACTCGCTCGGCAGGCCGTTGTTCACCTTCTAGGAGGCCGCAAATGTGGAAGCTGGTCCTTGCTTGCGCCGTGCTGGCGATTGCTAGTCCGGCCTGGGCGCACGCCTTTCTCGACCATTCCAACCCCGCGGTCGGCGCCACTGTGGCGGCGCCGAAGGAAATCTCGATCTGGTTCACCGAAGAGGTCGAGCCCGCCTTCAGCCGCATTGAGGTTACCGACAGCGCCGGTAACCGGGTCGACCAAGGCGGTACGAGGATCGACGCGGCCAATCACGAGCTGCTGCATGTCGCGGTGAAGCCGCTGCCGGCGGGAACCTACAAGGTGACGTGGCATGTCGTGTCGGTGGATACGCACCATACCCAGGGCGATTTCACCTTCACTGTCGCGCCGTGACCGTCACGCTCATCGTCGTCCGCGCGGTCTATTTCGTCATGGCCCTGCAATTGTTCGGTTGGCTCATCTTCGATCTGTTCTTGGGACGACCAGGGTGGGGACGGCGGGCGGCGCCGCTGGCGGCCGTCGCCCTCGTCGCGATGACGGCGTGGCTGGCGATCGAGACCAATCTGATGAGCGGCGAGCCGGTGTCCGCCGAGACGCTGGGCGTGGTGCTGCGCGAGACGCAGTTCGGCACGCTCTGGGTTTGGCGCGCCGTTCTCCTGGTCGGTTTGTTCGTGTTGACGCTGTGGCGGAGACGCGGGGCGGTCTTGGTTGCGGCCATCGGCGCCGGACTCGTTCTCGTCCTCACGGCTGCCGCCGGTCACGGCGGCGCCGACGGCAGCACCATCCATCTGATCGGAGACGCAATTCATCTGCTCGCGGTCGGCGCCTGGCTCGGCGGGCTCGTACCGTTCGCCGCGGCGATGCGCCGCCCGGACGCCGGCGCCATCGCTTGGCGTTTCTCGACTCTGGGCGTGATCAGCGTTTGTATCATCCTGGCGACGGGCGCGATCAACGGGTGGTTCATGGTTGGCAATGCCACGGCGTTGATCGGCACGCCCTACGGCAGGCTGTTGCTCGTCAAGATCGTGCTGTTCTGCATCATGATAGCCGTCGCCGCCATCAACCGCCTCCGTTTGACGCCGCTTGGCGACGTGGCCGCTCTGCGCCGTAATGCACAGATCGAGACAGCGCTCGGCGTCGTTATTGTCATGATCGTCGCTGTGCTCGGCACCATGCCGCCGGCATACGGTCAACCGGGGACTTAATCCGCTCAAAAAGAGGAGATGACCATGTTCAAGGCTTTATCGATGGCGGCAACATTTGTGATCTGTCTCGCCGCCGCCGCACTGGCGCAAAGCGGCCCCATCACCGTCACCGACGTGTGGGCGCGGGCCTCCAACGTCTCGACCGGCGCGGTCTACATGACCATCGCCAATTCCGGTGCCGCGGACGACAAATTGGTTGCGGCACGATCGCCAGTAGCGAATCAGGTACAGATGCACGTCGAGATCGACGACAACGGCATCATGAAGATGCGGCAGCTTCATGCGATCGACGTCACGGCAAACGGCAAGGCTACCCTGGCGCCAGGCAGCAAGCACCTCATGCTGATCGGACTTAAGCATCATTTGAAGGAAGGGCAGACCTTTCCCATGACGCTGACTTTCGAGAAAGCTGGCAAAATCGAGGTGATCGTGGCAGTGAAAAAGGCTGGCTCGATGGGCGGTATGAAAATGTAGGCGCCATGCATCATTCGCAAATGCCGACCCCTGATATCAGAGACTCACGGCCTGTGTAGGACCTTCGCACATGGCTGGCCAGGATGATGACGCGCATGATCCCAAGCTTCCCACGGGATGATATGATCTTCTTATTAGAATTTCATATCACCAAAGCAGCTTGGTAGATACCGTGCCTGCCGCTCAGCCGGCCTGCCGCACGTGGACATGTTCGTGGCGGTGGCGGTGGCTGCCGTGGCGATGATCCTCTGATTGGATCCTCACCGGGATCAACGTGAGCCGGCCATGCCGCACCCCGCGTTCGGCGGTTATGTGGTCGGCGACATGGCGCAGCTCGTCGGTCGGACCGCGCAGCACCGCGACCTCCATGCAGCTGCGGTGATCGAGATGAACATGCAGCGTTGCGACGGCGAGGTCATGATGATCGTGAGAAGCCACGGTCAGCCGTTTGGCAAGTTCGCGCGTCTCGTGATCGTAAACATAGACCAGTGCTGCTACCGAGTCGCGTGAGACGGCGCCGGCTGCGCGGTTGTTGCACTTGTCGCCGTCTTCGTCGGCAAACCGTCCTATGCCGGCGCGCGTCAGGTCGCGGACGGCCTCCGACCGGTTTTGATAACCTCGGTTGACTATGACGCGGTCAATGGCTTCGACGAGTTCGTCGTCCAGTGTCACGGTGATGCGTTGCATGTCGCGCTCCAAGGTAAGTATGAGATTCTGAGCTAGACATCACATTCTGGACACAGTTACGCTAGCGCAATTTTGGGCGCGGGGGTATTTAGCCATGAGCCCTTCAGTTCGGGCCGCAAGTCAACAAAATGACAGTACGCTCCGAAGCCGAATCATCGTCCTCTTCGTCGTCCTCGTTCTCTTCAACATCGCCGCCTGGGCATGGGCGCTTCTGAGCTTCCGTTCGTTCCCGGTCCTGGTCGGCACGGCCTTGCTGGCCTGGACCTTCGGCCTCCGGCATGCGGTCGATGCCGACCATATCGCCGCCATCGACAATGTGACACGCAAGCTGATGCAGGCCGGTCAGCGGCCGGTCGCCGTCGGGTTCTTTTTCTCACTCGGTCATTCCACCATTGTCGTCTTGGCGTCGGTCGCCGTGGCCGCCACGGCGACCGCCTTCAAAGACCGGATCGAAAGCTATCACGCCGTCGGCGGCATCATCGGGACCGGCGTTTCAGCCGCCTTCCTGCTGCTGATCGCCCTTGTCAACGTCGTGATCCTGCTTCGGGTCTACCATATGTTTGTCGCAGTCAGAGCCGGGCGACGCGGCGCGGACGCCGATCTCAATGATGTCCTGGCACAAGGCGGCTTTTTAGCCCGCTTGTTCCGTCCCGCGTTCCGTCTCGTGACTCGCAGCTGGCACATGTACCCCATAGGTTTTCTGTTCGGATTGGGCTTCGATACCGCGACCGAGGTTGGGTTACTCGGCATTGCCGCCGCCGGGGCGTCGAAAGGCTTGCCCATCTGGTCGATCCTGGTCTTTCCGGCGCTCTTTACCGCCGGTATGTCGCTCATCGATTCCGTGGACAGTGTGCTGATGCTGGGCGCTTACGGCTGGGCCTTCGTGAAGCCGATCCGCAAGCTCTACTATAACCTGAGCATCACTTTCGTTTCCGTCGTCATTGCGTTGATCGTGGGTGGGATCGAGGCGTTAGGCCTTATCGGCGACCAGCTTTCGCTTGGCGGACCGTTCTGGGAC
>JASHOB010000108.1 GCA_030041335.1 Alphaproteobacteria bacterium
GCCATCGGCCAGTCAAAGACACGAATCCGCCGCACGTGCCATCACCGCCGCCGCAAGCGCCGGCACCGCAAGCGCCGGCACCGCAATAACGGGCCGCAAATAGGCCGCGGGTTCGGTCCGAGCGAAGCGAAATGAAAGCGGAAGGGTGCCTCCGGCCGGGCGCCATGTTGGATTGCCCGCCCCAACGGTTCCCAATAGTTCACCAACGCAACGAGTACTTTTATCCTGGCGATTCCAGCCTCCGTTACGTCGCCGTTGACGGCTACAATTGGGGTGATGCTCGTCCGGCGAGCTTTGATCATACTTAACTCCCGCGCGAAATGCGGCACGTACATTTCGAAAGATGCAATGACGATCACCGAACGGGCATCGCCTGGACCAGGTGTGCTGGACATGGACCTGGCACGCATCGACGACGCTTACTCTCGGAACCTTTTCACGCATTCTCGGTTTAGCGTCGTTTGAATAGAGTAACGCGGGTCTGCGCGACGGCCTATCGACTCCTCGGCGCGAAGCCAACCACCAACCGCGCCACCAGCGGAAGATACCATCCCGCTGATAACAGCGGCATCGGCACTCAAGCTTTGATAGCTGCCAAATCTGATTTTGGTCAGGTGCGGCGTCCGCTTGGTGTGGTCACGGAATTATCACGACCCAGAGCTCGCCACTCGTGGCACCGATAGGGCGGCGAAGTGGTTAAGATTTTGAGAAACCAGATCTAGAAAAGGTAAGGGATCAACTAGGGAACGCCTCGTCGGGGTGCCAAATGCGGCACAGAGGAGGGGTTGTGGCTCGAAAAGGCCGAACTGGTACTGGTTGCATCGCCAACAGTTTAACTTCGGGAAAGTGGAACCGCTCACGGCACGCGACGTTTTACCGTTGGGTGCGGACCAATCCGCCTTGTGTTTACTGTGGAATGATCGTACCCAAAAGGGCAAAGACGGCGGATCGAACGCATCGGAGTCATCGAGGCAGGGGCATGCAAAGAACCGACGAGGGGCGGAGTTTAGGGCTTTGCCGCCTTGTCCGGAAACATCGCTCACGGTCCGTCTTTCACCCTCTCATTGCAACTTGCGGCGCCATGCTGGTGGCCAGTTGCGCGTCGCCATATTTTGGCTGGCCGCCGGATTATCAATCGCAATATTTGTCTGACCACCACACGTCGGTGTCCCACAAAAAGCGACACAAGAAGGAGACACCGGTTGCCGCCACGACCGGAAACAAATCTGACCCGGCGGGGATGTCATCCAACATGATTGGTCTCAATCAAGAGCAACTGGTTGCGGCACTCGGCCCGCCAGAATCGAAACGCGACGATCCGCCCGGCAAAGCCTGGCGATATCAGATTGGTTCTTGCTCAGTGGATTTTTTCCTCTACCCGGACGTTCGAACTAGGCAGTACAAAATTTTACATACTGAGGTAAATGGGCATGACACAAATCAGCGAAACTCTGACTGTCACACAGACACCGCAGTCGGTGCCAAGCGATAAATGGGGCAAGCAGACACCAGTCGATAGTCCGGTCCGGATTGCGCTGGTCGATGATGACGTCGATTTCCGTGACGCGGCCTCTTTTGCCCTGACCGATCTGGGTTTTGACGTCGTTCCCTTTGCCGATGGCGCGTCCCTGTTTAATTTTTTCGACGAAGGGCACATGGCCGACATCGTGGTGCTCGATTGGCGGCTACCCCAAGGCGCGGGGATCGATCTGCTGCCGAAATTGCGGCGACGCGGCATCCAATTACCGGTTGTTTTCTTGACGGGTATCGCGACGGCACAACACGAAAGCGTCGCGCTCGAACGGGGCGCATTGGATTTTGTCGATAAGGACCGCGGCATCGACATTCTGGCGAGGCGCATTCGTCTCATTCTTGAAGCCGGGCGCCGCCTGCCCGACCAACCGCCGGAGCAGCAAATTACCTGTGGACCGCTCACCCTCAGGCCGAAAGTCAGCCGGGCCTTTTGGAACGAGGTCGATGTCCAGCTCACCGTCACTGAATTTCGCATCGTGCAACTGCTCGTGAGCTCCGTCGGCGAGTTCGTCTCGTACCGGGCGATTTACGACTGCGTTCACTCCGCCGGCTTTTTCGCTGGTTGCGGCGAGGATGGTTTTCGTACGAATGTGCGGTCCTCGATGAAACGGATCCGCAACAAGTTCAAGGTCTGTGATGCAGACTTCTCCGAGATTGAAAATTTCTCCGCCTTCGGCTACCGGTGGCGCGGATCGCGGAAGGGCGCTCTCTAGTGTTGTAGAATTTCTGCGCCGGCTGTCGCACTCGCTGATCATCAAGCTGTGCGCGCTGGTCGGCATTTTCGTTGCGCTGCCCATTGTGCTCTATGGTCAATTCGAGAGTGCGGACCGACAGACCCGCGCCTTGGTTACGAGTGCGCTCCAAAATCGCAGCTGGCTTATCGCCCAAGCGCTTCAACCTGTGGTCGGCACATCGGACAATTTCTCCGCGCTCAACGACCAGCTCGCCAAATTTGCGCAAAAGGGCACCGCGCTGCAGCTCATGTTCCAGCCGAAGGAAGGCAGCGACGGTAAATTCTATTTTATCGCCTCGGCACCCCACGCCTCCCCCGAGGAGATCGCATCCCGCCTCGACAGCCTCACCCGTCACAATATTCTGCCGCAACTATCCCGGACCTGTACTTGGGACTCGCCCGTCGAGCTTCGCTACGTCGCCGCCGGCAGCGGCGAGCAGGTGCTTACGTCCGTCATTCCGATCACGACCGCGTCGGGCTGTTGGGTGCTGATATCGTCGCATGATACCGCCGAATATCTTGATACCGCCATCGGCCGCCCCTATTGGCAGACGCGCGAAGTTCGGATGGCGGCGTTGATTTATATGGGCATGGCGGCGCTCGCCATTTTGCTGGCACTCGGTGTCAGGCGCAGTATGCGGCATTTTCGCGAGACGGTACGCCAGACCATCGACGGCCGGATCGAGCCGGATTCCTTCTCCCAACGCAATGTGATCCCAGAGCTTGCGAGCGTGGCAGCGGATTTCGACCGGCTCGTGTTCGCGCTTCACGATAGCGCCCAAACGATCCGCGAATCCGCGGAAAACAACGCGCATTCCTTCAAGGGACCGGTCGCGACGATTCAAGCGGCGCTCGAGACGCTGAAGCGCAATTTGCCTGACGAGGCGGCGAAGGCGCATCGCGCCACCGACATGATCGGATCGGCGCTCGACCGCCTTCGTACCTTGATTTCCGCCGCCCAGCGTCTCGATAACAACGCCGCCGATCTGCTCGAGGCACCGCGGATTCCCGTCAACCTGTCGCTGCAATTGGCGGAATTGCTGCTCGAGTACCGTGCCACCCTGAGCGAGCGCGGCATCGTTCTGGCGCTTCACATCGATGAAGATGTCATTATTTCCGCGGCCAAAAACATCGTTCAGGTAGCGATCGAAAATATCGTCGAGAACGCGATCGGTTTTGCGCCCTCGCGCAGCACGATTACGGTACGGCTGCTAAAGCGTCAGAGCTCGGCCGAATTGTTTGTCGAAGATGAGGGACCGGGCATCGAAACGGCGATGATCGAGCGCGTCTTCGATCGGTACGTGTCGCTGCGCGCACCCCAAGGGTCGGGCCTCGTTCCCGCGACGGCCGAGCCGCCGCATTCGGGCCTGGGCTTGTGGATTTCCCGCCGCAACATAGAGGCGCTCGGCGGCCATATTAGCGCCTCGAACCGGGTGACCGGGGGTCTGGCGGTGCTCATTATCCTGCCGCTTGCCGAGGTCGCGCCCTATTGACGGTGAGCCATAGGGACACAGTTTGATCACTGGCAGCGATCGGCGGCGCCAAACATAGTCGCTTGAGTTTCCATAAACCCATTCCGGACGATGGACGATCGCGCCGCTTCTTTCCGATCTGTGCCGCCTGGCGCAACAACGATCCACCCCCTTATCCTGTGCGGTGGCGCGGGCACCCGGTTGTGGCCGCTTTCGCGGGTTGCCTTCCCGAAGCAATTTCTGCCGCTGACCTCGGAGTACACGCTGTTTCAGGAAACGGCGCTGCGATTGCGCGCCGATACCATTTTCGCGGCGCCGATCGTGGCTTGCAATGATGCACACCGCTTCACCATCGAAGAACAGTTGCGCGAGGTTGGCGTGAGGCCGCGCCAAATCCTCTTGGAGTCGGTCGCGCGCAATACCGCACCGGCGATCACGGTGGCGGCGCTTTGGCTCGCATCGGAAGAGCCCGATGCCCTGATGCTCGTGCAACCCGCGGATCACATGATCGGCTCGCTCGACGCCTTCCTTGGCGCCGTCGCTAAAGGCATGGCAGCGGCGGAGGCCGGCCATCTTGTCACGTTCGGTGTGCGGCCCGACCGGCCGGAGCCCGAGTACGGCTATATTCGTTCGGGTTCCTCTCTTCCGCCCTTCAAGTACGTGCTCGGGGTAGACGAATTCATCGAAAAGCCCAGCCGCGATCACGCCGAGACACTTATCGCCAACGAGGCCTTTTATTGGAACAGCGGCATCTTTCTCTTTAGTGTCGGCAGCTTTCTTGAGGAGCTAAGGCGGCTTCATCCGAAAATGGTATCGGCGTGCGAGCGCGCCTTGGCCGGCGCCAGCGCCGAGAATGGCGAGACGCTCCGCCTCGAGGGTGCCGCGTTCAGTGAGAACCTCTCGCTGTCGCTTGACCGCGCCGTCATGGAACATACGGATCGAGCGGCAATGATCCCGGTCGAAATGGAGTGGAGCGACGTCGGTTCCTGGCGCGAACTACGAGACCTTGGCCCGGCCGACGATCACGGCAACGTCGTCGCCGGCGATGTCATCCTCTCCAGGGCACGCAACTGCTATATTCGCTCCGACCATAATCTGGTGGCGGCAATCGGACTCGAGGACGTGGTGGTCGTCACGACGGACGACGCGGTGCTGGTGGCAAAAGCAGATTGCGCATCCGACGTTGCCGGTGTCGTCGAACAGCTCAACCGACGCAATCGTCCGGAACCGACGCAACATTTGACGGTCTTCAGACCGTGGGGCAGCTATCGCCAAGTCGACGCCGGCGAGCGGTTCCAGGTCAAACGCATCACCGTCAAACCGGGGGCATCACTCAGCCTGCAGAAGCATTTTCATCGCGCTGAGCACTGGATTGTCGTTCGTGGCACAGCCAAGGTGCAGCGAGGTGACCAGTCCATGCTCCTGCACGAAAATGAGTCGATCTATATACCGATCGGTCTCGAGCACCGACTCGAAAATCCCGGCAAGCTGCCGCTGCATTTGATTGAGGTACAGTCGGGCTCTTATTTGGGCGAGGACGACATCGTTCGCCTCGCGGATAACTACGGGCGCACCTGACAATCCAAGTGTTCGCGCCCTCACAATCCGAGTGTTGTAGCATCTCCGCAACTTGTGGCTTGGGCTCATTCTCGTTATCATGACAATTCAAAGATGCAGTTTGGGGCTGCTCTGGAGAAAGGCCGTGACCAAAAAAAACTGGCCGGGGGTTATTGTCGGTTTATTGGTTCCTATTCTTTATGTTTCCTCGGTAGACGCACAACAGACCTCGACTCAAACTGCCGCGCCGTCGAACGGCACGGGCACTGATCAGCCGAACCCCGCACCCGCTGTGTCCTCGGGCGCCTTTGACGCTGACCAGCTGAACGCGCCGTCGAACAATTTCATGACCAACTTGCCGCAGCCGCCCGTGCCCCCGACCTTGCCGGACGAAATCCCGCGCGGCCAGACTGTCGCGGCACGGCCACACCCGGACTATGACCCGGTCGGCGTGCCTGTCAGCAGTTTCACTCTCTACCCGAATCTGATCCTCGGCGAGAGTTGGAACAGCAACATATTGGGGACGAAGACCAATCCCCTGTCCGACTTCATCAGTACGATCGCGCCGTCGATGGATTTGAAATCCAACTGGGATAACAACGCCCTTAATTTTCATTTCGACGATAGTCTGCAGAAGTATGCCGAACACCCCGACCAAGACTTTAACGACTATACTTTCTCGTCCGACGGGCGCGTCGACGTGGAGCGCGACCTGCAACTCTTTGGCGGCATCGGCTATTCGGTACGCCACGAGCCGGTTTATTCCCCCAACAATCCCGGTGTCATCAGTCCGATATTCACGACCGTTGTCCCCGAGCAATATTCGGATTTGGCAGCCAATGCCGCCATACAGAAGACATTCAATCGCCTCACCGTACGGCTCGACGCCAATTACGACAAATTCAATTTTGCGAATGTCACATCGACGACCGGCGTGCCCGTGCAAATGAGTTTGGAGAATTACGACCAGGAACTGCTGACGCTCAAGACATCCTACGAGATTGCGCCGCTTCGTTCGGTCTATCTGCTCGCCACTTACGACTGGCGCAACTACGAGTTTCCGGTCGATCTCACCGGTGTCAACCGCACATCGCAGGGCTATACCGCCGCTGCCGGCATCAGCTACGACCTCACCGGCATCACCTTCCTCGATCTTTATGCCGGCTATCTGCAACAGAATTATATCGCGCCACTGCCGAGTGTCTCCGGGCCCACGGGTGGCGCCAAATTGACCTGGAATGTGACCCGCCTGACGACGGTCACCGCCAACCTCGCCCACGGCGTGGCCGAAACGATCCTGCCCGGCGCATCGAGCTATCTCGATACCACTGCGACACTTACCGTCGACCACGAACTGTTACGCAATCTTATTCTGGACGGCTATATCGGTTACGAGGCGCAGGCGTTCCAGGGCGTGTCCCGTACCGACGATTATTATTCCGCGGGTGTCTCGGCCAAGTACTTGATCAACCGTCATTTTTGGGTGTCGCTCGGCTATACCTACATGACGCGCAACTCGACCGATAGCACTTTCGATTTCAACCAGAACATCATCCTCTTGAGTTTCAGCGCACACCTCTAGCGCACATCGCCGCGGCCAGCGTGCCGGCGATCGGCGCTGGTCCCGATTTGGTCACACCCAGTCCACCCCGCTCGCGGGTAGAAACATAGGGCGCGGAGCGCTTTGACCGCTGCGCATCTCGCGCGATCGGACATGGAGGTACCGAAATGCTGCGGAAGATAGGTGTCATTGCGTTGACGATATGTGCTGCTGGTGCGGGCGCCGGGCATAACGTCTGGGCGCAAAACCTCGGGAGTGCGCCGCCCGGCGCGACACCTCCGACGCTGGGCGCGCCTCCAGCGTTGCATGGCAATAGCGCTGCCTATCCCAGTCAACAGCTTGCCATTGCTACCCCGGCGCCCAGCGGAGCCGCCCTCGACACCAGCCAGTATCGTCTGGGCGCGGGCGACCATGTGCGCATCAACGTCTTTGGACAGCCGGATCTCTCTGGGATCTTCACCGTCGACGGCACGGGGAACCTGTCATACCCGCTGATTGGCAGTATTCACGCCGGGGGCATGACGGCTGCCGACTTGCAGCAGGCCCTCTACTCGCGGCTCAGCCCCAACTACATCAAGAAACCGAGCATCGCCGTCGAGATCCAAACCTATCGTCCGTTCTATATCCTGGGCGAGGTACGCGCGCCGGGTAGTTATCCCTATGTCTCGGGGATGACAGCATTGCAGGCGATCGCGATTGCCGGCGGCTTCACCTATCGCGCGCGTGAAGGCGAGTTCGAAGTGACGCGCAACGGTGCCAACGGCGCCAAAGAGCATATCGACGTTACCCCGGATACGACCATCGACCCGGGGGACATCATCACGGTCAACGAGCGTTATTTTTGATTTTTACCTCAGCTTCCGTTCCTTCGCTTCCCAGCGGACCTCGAGATCTCATGCACCGCGACCAACTGGTCGCGGTGCCGGGGATCGACAGCCGCGTCGAGGAACATCAGGACTTTGTCGCGCTGCTGCGCAAACTGTGGCGGCAGCGCTGGTTGATCATGGCGTTCGTCGTGCTTGCGGCCGTCGCTGCCGCGGTGATCGCGACCTCGCTGCCTCGTCATTATGTCGCCAACGCCCGGGTCATGGTCGGAATCCCACAGCCGCGCTATTATCCGACCGACAGTAATGGCGCCGTCCAGGACATAGCGGGGGGTGGTGCCGATCAAGCCCAGAGTGAAACCTATGTGCTTCAGTCTCGGCAGCTGGCAAAAGAGGTGGTCGACAAGCTTCACCTCGCCACCAATCCTGATTTCAACACCGAATTAGCGCCGAGCTCGGGACCGCTCGACTGGCTGGTATCGCGGTTGCCGGCCGCCGTCTCTGCCACTCTTTCAAACACCGCGTCCACCGGCGCGGCAGACCGGACTGAAAACCGAATGGTCGATCAACTGCTGGACGATACGATCACGGTGTCACCGCTCGGCCGTTCGAATGTTATCGACATCGAGGCGGACACCACCAATCCTGACCTATCCGCATTGATCGCGAACGCGATTGCGGGCTCTTACATCGACCAGAAAAAATCGAGCGAATCGCACGCGTCGAGCCGGCTCGAATCATATTTCAAAGACCGCATCGACGGCCTCCGCCAGGCCGTGCAGCAGTCGGATCAAGCGGTCGAAACCTATCGCCGCGAGAACGGGCTCTATCGCGTCGTCGCCGGCGGCAACGGCAACGCCGACATGACGGCGCAGACGCTTGGCATGTTGAACGCCCAAGTGACCGCGGGTGCCGCGGGGGGCGGTGACGCCAGTACTGGCTCTGGCTCTGGGTCTGCTGGCGCCGACACGCTGTCGGCGGCGCTCGAATCGCCACTGATCCAATCATTGAAGGAGCAGCAAACGCAGGCGGCGCGCCATTTGGCGGAGCTGCGGTCGACTTATGGTCCAGAATATCCCCGAGTGCGTGACGCCGAAGCCGAGCTGGAAGCGATCGACGGCAAGATATCGGCCGAAATCGGCCGGGCGGCGCAGGGCGCGCGGCGTCGCGCCCGCGCCGCAGAAGCGCACTACGCGGCGCTGCAGCGGCGGTTCGAAAAGACCAAGTCGCAGATGGGTGTCGTCAACCAAAAGACGATCCACCTGATGGCGCTCGAACGCGACGCGGCGATCAACGGCAAACTGCTTGAGGACACGTTGTCGCGGGCAAAACAAGTGATGGGACAGCAGGACATCCGCCAGCCGGATGCCGACTTGATATCACAGGCGGCAGCGCCGCTGTGGCCGACCTATCCGCCGCGCATGTTGATCCTGTTGCTGGGCATGGTGGTGGGCGCCTTGGGAGGCTCGATGGCGGCGCTGTTGCGCGAAGGCGCCGATCTGAGCTTCCGCAACGCGGAGCAGATCGAGGCGGCGACCGGACTGCCGGTCATGAGCCTGATTCCCAATCTGGGCGCGACCAAATCGCCGACCTCCGCGGTATTGCGCGATCCGTTGTCGCTTTACGGCGAGTCGCTGCGGCGCCTCTACATCATGCTGGCGATGTCGGAGGCGGCGAGATCGCCTAAAACGGTGTTGTTCTGCTCGGCGGTGCCCGGCGAAGCCAAATCGGTGACGGTCGTGTCCATGTGTCGGCTGCTGGCAAATGCCGGAAAGCGCGTCCTATTGATCGACTGCGATTGGCGCTCGCCCTCGGTCCACAAGCTCTTGCAACGGCCAAACACGGACGGGCTCGAGGCGATTCTTGCCGACACCGATGCCGACCCGCGCGATGTTATTGGACGCGATCCGCATTCCGGTCTCGATTTCATCACGGCCGGACGGTGGAGCCCGCATCGTTCGCATCTCCTCAATGCGCAGCGCATGGGCGAAATCCTTTCCGCGCTGTCAGAATACTACGATCTGATCGTCCTCGATTCTCCCCCGATTCTGGTAGGCGCCGAGGTGCTGCCGCTCGCCTCCGTCGTCGACAAGGTGGTGTTTTTGGTTCGTTGGGGTCACACGCCGCGCAGCGCCGTCATGGACGCAATCAGGCAATTGGTCGAAGCACGCGCCGATTTTGCCGGCCTCGCCTTCTCCCGCGTCGACGCCAGACGTTACCGTCAATATACCTACACGCCGCAGCATTTCTCGCATGGCTCGGCGGTATTCCGGCGCATCGGCCCGGCATGAGTGCTGCCGCTGACGCGCTTTTGGTGACGCAGCATTACCGGCCCGAGTTGATCGGGCCGGCGCCCTTCTGCATCGACATTGCCGAATGGCTGCTCGAGCAAAAATATTTCGTGACGGTGTTGACCGGCCCGCCGCATTACCCTGACCCTGCCGATTTTCCCCATTCGCCGAAATCGAGCGAGTTTGCCAACGGCGTCCTGGTGCGCCGCGTGCCGAGCCTGAAGCCCCAGCGCCGTT
>JASHOB010000013.1 GCA_030041335.1 Alphaproteobacteria bacterium
GTTTGGGCAGCAGCCGGTTGTGCGGCGATGATCACGAAGAGCGGGACTGTAAGGGCCGCCCACACGGCCACGGTAGCGCGGCCAGTGGCGGTTTGCCCCTGCGTTGGAGAATGATCAGCGTCAGCCATCGCAGTTCCCTTCTGGGTCAGATATTCATCCGCCAAGTCTCGAAAGACGTCGCCGCCGTCCTCGATGCACGTCTGCCTGCGTGCATTGGCCGGCGTTGTTTATTTCCCCAATCGTCGAAGTCGACAGGGTACAGCTGGCCTGCCCGGCGGCCGAACTGCAGGAGCGGGTGCAGGCGCCCGGCGGCGGGCCACCGCCAGGACAGCGCGAGCGCACCATGCCCCGCGGGTGCACGGCCGCACAGGAACTGGTCTCGATCGTGCGGGCGAAGAACGGCAGGAGCACACCTCATCATGTGTATTTTCTCCTTCCATCAACCGGTTTGATACCCGACGTTACGGAACTCTGCTGCACTGGATCGATGCGGCAGGGCAGCCGACGTTCTAGATTGTTCGGCCCGTTTGCACATCGCGCATATAGGCGTCGCGTCGCACTTTGGCGCTTTGATCCCGGCCGTTGGACCGTTGGTCACGCAGCGACAAGGCCTGAGATCGATGAATATTGTAGCACGCAAGACTGTGTTTTTACTGCCACAGTTCAGAAAAATGTATTTTACACAATAGGCAGTTTGGCGCCTTCCAGCGAATCCCAGTCTTGGTCTGTTCGAGGCCTTCGACCACCCGGACTATTCCGGCATCAAGATCTACATTGCGCCAGCGCAGCGCAAGAATCTCGCCACGGCGCTTGCCGGTCGTGGCGGCGATCAACGTCGGCAAAGTAGACCCCGAGTATGGTGGATCGCGGCGATCACCTATCTCATGGGCCGCGTGAAGGATCTACCCCGAATTCGCTTTCACGATCCGCGGCATAGTCATGCGATGCAGCTTATCGCCGCCGGGGTCCATTCAAAGTGGCACAGGAACGCCTGGGACACTCAACGATCAGCGGCACGCTCGACCTCTATAGCCACGTGATGGCGACGATGCAGGAAGATGCGGCGGCCAAGATAGACGAAGCCAACGCTGGTGCTAAAATTGCGCGATAAGGGGCTGGCTGAATTGGGTAGCCAGTCCGCTAGCTAGTGGTCGGTGTTTTGGTTTATCCCCAAATAGAAAAATACAATGATATCAATCAAATGGATGGGTGGCCGAGTGGTTTAAGGCACCGGTCTTGAAAACCTAAATCGGCCATTCCGCCTTAATCGCTCTCGTCCCATTTCGGGCCAAATTCTGCGGTATTCTTAAGGCTGCATTGAAGCCGCCAACCCGTCTGAATCCGTCTCAACCCGCGCAGTCGGGTGGCAATTCCGGTGGCAATTTTGCCCATACGCTCATTCTATGCCTCACCGAAGTTTCGCCGCTGGCTTAAGAGCCTGTCGGCACGCGAAGAGCTGATTGCCCGCATGGCC
Source organism: Alphaproteobacteria bacterium (assembly GCA_030041335.1). Taxonomy (GTDB): domain Bacteria; phylum Pseudomonadota; class Alphaproteobacteria; order ATCC43930; family CGMCC-115725; genus JAATGI01. Next base: position 1,475 of record JASHOB010000013.1, read on the forward strand.
TTGCGCGATGCCATCCGCGATCCTGGCACGAGCAGGGAATGGGAGGCGCGGATCGCCGAACTGCAGATGAACTTGATCAAGAAACCAGACGATTGGGTGGAGCTTTTGTCGGCTGTGGAGCAAGCGAAGCGAGAGATCGCGGGTGACCGCAAGCGTTAGATTTCGAGCGATGGCAGATGAGAAAGGGCTCTTTTGGGGGTCATATTTGCCTAATGTGATTTCAGTCGAAAAAGTCGTTTTCCCAGGATTCACAAGGCTCAGATAATTCCTGTAATTCCGGGCCCAGGTAGATTTTTGGACTCATTTTTTATGTTGGGCAGATCGAGACATTCGATTGCGCGGCACCTCAGAGTCCGAATCGGGATAAGGCCACGACGCAGAAAAAAGACGCCTACCCCGGGTGCCTGAACTCTATTACCCGCAAGGGACGTTACCACCCTATCGTTGTTCCTGACTCGACCCGCGCCCCAACGCATGCGATGGTGACGGTAGGGGTGCGATTTGAATGCTTTGGCGTTACGAGTTCATTGCGACGCGGTTCAACCGCGCGGGTCCAATCGTCATTGACGACGGGGAGTTCCGCGCCGAGCGCATCGAAGATGCCAAGACGATCCTTCGCAGCGTTGCGAGAAATATAAGGGTGCCGACGGACACCCAGCCCGACGCCGTGCGAAAGAGTTGATCGCTATGAAACCGAAATTTGAGGGATGAGCGGACGGCAGTTCGCCGAATCATCATAACCCCGAGTATGAACACCATTCCTCGCATGGCATGGGTCTCCCACAGCTCGGGAAACTTGCCGCCAGCGTCAATTTCCACCTCCTGCGATTGGCCGCTGGCGGCGCATTTTTCAAAGGGTGAGAACGGCTGTTGCCGGCGGTGGAGCGTGCTAAAAGGGAGATTGGCCGGGAGAAAGGCTGATGCCAGAAACGAGTGATTGGTCGACGGCGCCCAAAGATGGCACCGTCATCAATGTAAAGTTTGAAGACGGGACGGAAACGGAAGCCAGATTCAGCACTCTTACCAGGCAATGGGAAGTCATATACGGTCCGCGCAAGGAATGGCGCCGCATGGAGTATGTCCATAAGAGCCCGCCAATTTGCTGGTGGCCGCTGACGGACGACGACGACCTCTGAGGAGATTGACCCGGTCGGTGCTTTTGCCGGCCATGGAGTGCCATGGCTGAGTAGGGAAAGAGCAGCCCATGAAATAAAAGGCCCACCGCCCTTTGGGAAAGCGGTGGGCCGAACAAGTTCGACAGAGGTCGCACAAGCCGCGACCACAGGTATAATACCCTCTCCCGCAAGGTTACCGACGCTTCAATCGTTAAGACACCGGAGCGGGCGAAGGCGGAGATCGGGAAGCCACAGGCACAGAAGAAAGCCGCCGCGCCAGAGCGGTGAATTCCAGCGCGGCGGAAGTTACGGACGACCAGTGCGGGGAGCACTGGACATTGAGTGATTTGGCGATCGACGCCATCTGTTACCATTGCACCAAGGTCTTATTCCCCGCTCTCATGGTTTAGCTCGTAAATGCCCCGCCGAAGCAAAAAGGGCGCCCTCATCGGGGTTGGATGAAGGCGCCCAGGGGGGAATTGCCCGCGAGAACTCTCGACGGGCAAGGGGAACGCGCAATCTTCTTGGATCAATGTTCCCCGCGGTATGGTTAGCAGAGGGCCCTGACTGTCGTATGCGCAGAAGGGGTTAAAGAAGCCTGGCGGCGCAGCGGGCCAGGCGGGAGATTGCGGGCGGTGGTTAACGCCGGGATTCCGACCACTCCTGCGTGCTGGACCTACATTGAACGAGGGCGCATATTAGGTAATGTGATTAAACCCAAACCCAAGGAGGCGGAATTGGCCGGATCTCGAAACGCTTCCTCAAAAGAGCGGGTGCTCGGGAAGCAAGTATCTTCCAGCGGTCGCGAGAGCTGGAAAATCTCTCATGACGGCTCGGTGCGCACACTAGTCACGAGCGGCACCTCGGCTAAGACAATGGATAAAGCCGTTGTCCGCTATGATCGTGCGCTGAAGCGCCTGGCAGATCGCTAGCCGACATTACCGCATTACGGTTGCCGACGCGCTAAGCGCTCATGATCGGGCGCTTGGTGTCGGCGGTGGCCTGCCCGGAATTCCCAATCTCGGCTTGGTAGAATCTGCGGTCGCGGCGGTGGTGCTCGCAACACCTCGTCCGGCCGCTTGATTAAGCCTCTTATCAGTGGCATAAATAATGCCACTATTCAAGGGTTTTTTTATGACCAAATTTACGGTTAAGGCCGCACAGTTAAGGGCGGCAAGGGGATTGCTTAATTGGAGTCGCCAGCAATTAGCTGAGCAAGCAGGTACCGGCGCACGCACGATCGCCAGAATCGAAGATGAAGATGTTGATGAGCCGCGCCCGGCAACGGTTGATGGTATTCGAGCAGCCCTCGAAAAGGCCGGCGTCGAGTTTATCGCCGAAAACGGCGGTGGCGCAGGAGTGAGACTCAAGAAGCGGAGACACTAAGCGGGTCCCGTGCTTGTCCCCAGATCTAATTCGGAGGGCGCAATGAGTCG
>JASHOB010000109.1 GCA_030041335.1 Alphaproteobacteria bacterium
CGCCGCGGAGCAGCCGCTCGCGGGCATCGCCATGAAATTTGACGTCTTTTGCTGCCATGATTTCCCTCTACTCCCGCCTCAGGCGGCCTTGCGCTTCGCCGGTGCACCCTCGAGAACCCCGAGAATGTCCGATTCCTTCATGATGATGAGCTCTTCATTGTCGAGCTTGATCTCCGAGCCCGACCATTTGCCGAACAGCACCCGGTCGCCCGCCTTGACGTCGAGCGGATGAATCTTCCCGCTCTCGTCGCGCGACCCGGGGCCGACCGACACCACCTCTCCCTCTTGCGGCTTTTCCTTGGCCGTGTCGGGAATGATGATGCCGCCCGCGGTCTTTTCCTCCGATTCAATACGCCGAATCAGGACACGGTCCTGTAAGGGCCTGAACTTCATAAACAAACCTCCAGTTTGGAAGACTACTTTCGGGCACGGCAAAGGGGCTAGTAGCACTCACCTTCGCCGAGTGCCACAGAAATGGGGGGAACGGCCGGCCAAAGTCAAGAGCGCCGCGCAAAAAATGGGATTCTCCCGAGCGCCCTTTGCGGCATCCTGGCACTAGATCCCCCGGACTGCTGCTAACAGGTTGAAATTAAACAGTTTCTTCTTGCTTCGCGCGGGCGATCTTTGTCACCTTGAGGTGTTGGCATGAAGTGTGAATTGCCTTCGACGCGCGGTTTGCGTTGTTTTGAACCAGGGAGCCGACCATGAAGCCGGTCGCAGTACCCAATCTCGCCTATCGACTAACCACGGCGGAGATTCTCTACCATCTGCCCGATCATCCGCATTTGTTGCAAAGCTTTGTCTGGCAGCAGATGGATTTGGCGCCCGATTTTCCGGCCTTGCATCGTTTTCTCAACTTTTGGCGCCGTGGCATCGCCGCCAGGCTCCACTCTGTGACCGTAGCGCAGACACCGATTTTAGCCCGTGCCGAGTTGCGGCACGCATCGCTCTCGCTGCAAATTCACTGAAGCGACGCGGCCTTTCCGGCACGCACAGCCCACTAGTCCCGGTTGTGGAACAGCGTGGGTTTAGCGGTGTTGGGAAGGCATGACAACTTCTATTGATCATAGCCGTAACCAAATCCTCGTCGAAGCTCGGGCCAAGCGCGCAAGCGCACTCCGTTTCGCCCGTGCCGGCAGTCTCCGTGAACAGGAGCATTGGCTTTACGTTGCCAGCCGGATGACAGCTTGGATCGAACATCTCGAGGAACCTGGCGGCGCGCATAACATCCCGATGTGGCCGCATGACCGGGATGGCGCGCATCTTGCCATCGACCTGCCGCCGAGCGCCCGTCGCAGCCGGGCACCCGCGCTGGTGATGCAGGATACTGCCGGCAACGGCTGACGGCTTGAGGCCCTTCCGCGACCGCGCGGGAGGGCGGTAGCGGTGACGTGCCTCACGCTCCTCGCCCGACCGAGCGCAGCGAATGAGTCGAATGTGTGCAGAATGAGGGGTTGGGTCTCGGCAAAACAATGACTTAGCCAGAAAGTCGAACGTCGCCACGACATTTTTGGCTTGGTTGGGTTCGTTAGGAGTTGGGGCCTGACTTTCCCCGCTATCGACGCGCCGCGCGGGCGCAACGCTGCCCGATCGTCGTCCGCGTTCGCTTCGAAACCGACGCGGGCGCGGGGCGGTCGAGCGCCCTCACGGCCCTCGAGAAGCCACGGGGCTTCGGCCTTACGCGGTGACTGCCCATGGCGACTGAAATAATGTAAAAAACCTTCACATGAGTTGGACGGGCACCGGTCATGAGCGGCGTGGTTATCACCACGGCAATCTGCGCGAGGCGCTGATCGAGGCGGCGCTGGCGCTCATTGCCGAACTCGGCCCCTCCGGTTTCACCGTGGCCGAGGCGGCACGCCGCGCGGGTGTCAGCCCCGCCGCGCCCTACCGCCACTTCCGCGACGCCGAAGCGCTGTTGGCGGAGATCGCGCTGCGCGGCTTCGAGCGCTTCACCACCGCCCTCGCCCGGTCCTGGCAGGATGGCAAGCCCGATCCGTTGCGCGCCTTCGAGAATCTCGGTCGCGCCTATCTCGCCTTCGCGCGTGACGAGCCCGCCTTATACGCCGCGATGTTTGAGACCCGCATCGACTTCGCCAACTATCCCTCGCTGCAGGTGGCGTCCGACCGCGCCTTTGCCATCCTGCGCGAAGCTTCCGAGCGGCTGGCGGCGACGCTGCCGCCGGCAAAGCGGCCGCCGGCGCTGATGATCGCGCTTCATGTCTGGGCGATGGCACATGGCATCGCCTCTTTGTTCGGCCGCGGCGACGCCGGACGCCAACTGCCCATGTCGCCCGAGGAGCTGCTCGAGGCGGGCATCTTGTTGTACTTGCAAAGCCTCGGCCTGGCTGGTGGCCAGGGACCGCAAAAATAGCACCGACCGCCCTTGACTCCGACGGACCGCGGATGTATGTAAATCTAACTTACATTGGTTGGAGGCAGCCATGGTGAGCGCCGCGAACAATCAGGGTTTTGGTGCCTGGAACAACGCCAACTGGAACGCCGGGCCTGGCCATTTCCGTGGCCCCTGGGGCCACCACTATTGGGGCGCGATGCCGCCCTGGATGTCACCGCATGCAATGAAGGGGCTCCTGGTCGCGGCGACGATCCTGGGGTTCGTGTTCTGGTGGCCGATTGGACTCGCGCTCTTGGCCTTCCTGGTCTTCAGCAAGCGCGCCTGCGGCTGGGGCCGCTACGGCCATTGGCAAGGCCGCGGCCCGGACGGAGGCCGTGGCTCCTGGGGCGGCGGCTGGCAGCGTTGGGCCGGGCCGTCATCGAGCGGCAATCGGGCTTTCGATGAGTACCGGGCGGCGACGCTGCGCCGGCTCGAGGAAGAGCAAAAGGAATTTGCCGAGTTCCTCGATCGGCTGCGCTTTGCCAAGGACAAGGCCGAATTCGACCAATTCATGGCGGAACGCCGCAACCGCGAGACCGAGCCGCCGTCGGCCCCCGAGCCCCCGGCTTCGAATTAGATTAGCATTAGCTTATCGCTGCCGAACGAGCGAGGAAAGCGGTGCCGCGGGCGGAAGCCCCGGCACCGTTTTGCTGTTGCCGGCGTCAATCAAGTGTCGAGGAACGAGCGTAGTTTGCGCGAGCGGCTCGGATGTTTGAGCTTGCGCAGCGCCTTCGCTTCGATTTGGCGAATGCGCTCGCGCGTCACCGAGAATTGCTGGCCGACCTCTTCGAGCGTGTGGTCGGTGTTCATGCCGATGCCAAAGCGCATGCGCAACACACGCTCTTCGCGGGGCGTCAGCGACGCCAGCACGCGCGTCGTGGTCTCGCGCAGATTGGCCTGGATCGCGGCGTCGACCGGCAACACCGCATTCTTGTCCTCGATAAAATCGCCGAGATGCGAATCTTCCTCATCGCCGATCGGGGTCTCAAGACTGATCGGCTCCTTGGCGATCTTCAGCACCTTGCGGACTTTCTCGAGCGGCATCGCAAGCTTTTCCGCGAGCTCCTCGGGCGTCGGCTCGCGGCCGATCTCGTGCAGCATCTGGCGCGAGGTGCGCACCAGCTTGTTGATGGTCTCGATCATGTGCACCGGAATGCGGATGGTGCGTGCCTGATCGGCGATCGAGCGGGTGATCGCCTGGCGAATCCACCAAGTTGCATAAGTCGAGAATTTATAGCCGCGCCGGTATTCGAATTTATCGACCGCCTTCATCAGGCCGATATTGCCTTCCTGGATCAGGTCGAGGAATTGCAGGCCGCGATTCGTGTATTTCTTGGCGATCGAAATGACGAGACGCAGATTGGCCTCGACCATTTCCTTCTTGGCGCGGCCGGCCTCGCGCTCGCCGCGCTGCACGGTCGAAACGATGCGGCGGAACTCCGACGGCGGCAGCCCGGTCTCGGCAAAAATCTTGGCGATCTCGGCGCGGAGCGTCTTCACCTCGGTGCCATACTTGTTGGTGAGCGTGCCCCAGCCTTTGCCGTGGAGGCGCTTTACCCGCGCCACCCAATCGGGGGCCAATTCCTGGCCCATATGATGGTTGAGGAAATCCTGGCGCTTGACGCCGCAGGATTCGGCGCGGCGCAGCAGCCGACCCTCGGTCGACACCAGTTTGCGGTTCAGCTCGTAGAGCTGATTGACCAAAAGCTCGATGCGGGCATTGTTGAGGCGCACCGCCTTCATCGCCTCGACCATTTCGGCGCGCAGTTTGTCGTAGCGCCGCTCGGTCGCCTTCGCCAGCGCCTCGCCGCCGACGAGCGCACCGAGCCGATTTTCCTGCATCTTGTGAAGGCGCTTGTAGAGCGCCGCAATCGTGTCGAGCGCTTCGAGCACGCCCGGCTTCAGTTCGGCCTCCATCACCGAAAGCGAAATCGAGACATCCTCGCCGTCGCCCTCGCCTTCGGGCGGCTCGTCAACGCCGTCGACGACGTCCTCGTCGTCCTCGTCGACCTCCTCGCCCGCCGCCGCCTTTTCGGCACCGGCATTACCGTAGGTTGCGTCGAGATCGATAATGTCGCGCAACAGCATCTTGTTTTCATGAAGCGCATTGCGCCACTCGATCACCGCACGCATGGTCAGCGGGCTTTCGCAAATCCCGCCGATCATCATTTCGCGGCCGGCCTCGATCCGCTTGGCAATCGCGATCTCACCTTCGCGCGACAGCAGCTCAACCGAACCCATCTCGCGCAGATACATGCGCACCGGATCGTCGGTGCGACCGATATCGGCATCGTCGACATTGCCGGCGGCACGCGGCTCCAAATCCTCGGTGTCTTCGGCCTCGGTTTCGCCTTCGGCATCGGCCTCGCCGTCCTCGCTCTCGACCACATTGACGCCGAGCTCGGACAACATGGTCATCGTGTCCTCGATCTGCTCCGAAGACACCTGGTCGGCCGGCAGAACCGCGTTGAGCTCGTCATAGGTGATATAGCCGCGCTCCTTGCTCTTCGCGACCATGCGTTTGATCGATTGCGCAACGGAATCGAGGAGAGGCGCTTCCGACTCTTCCCGGGCCTCAGGAGCCTCTACTGCATTCGCCGCCTTCGCCGCCATCGCTATCGCCACTCCTCAAAGATCAGACCAACACCCACAACGACACCGATACTCATCTGCGCTGTTTGCGCTCGAACAACGGCCGATGGCGCGTCCAGGTTTCGACGCTCAGATCGGTCGCGAGATCGCGCTCCGCCGCCGCCATATCGCGCGCCTCGTCCCTTAGCTCAATCTGTCGGGCCAATTCGGACCAGGCTTCGCGGACGATTTCGGGATCGGCTTGGGGTTGGGCCGCCGCCACATGGTTTAAGACTTGAGGCGATAGAACCCGATCCACGACCGCGCCGAATCCGTTCTCCGTCAAGTGGAACTTCAATGTTCCGCCGTCAAGGTCCGGCATTAGAACGTGAATTCTTAAGATTTCGCGCAGCAGCCTGTCAAGTTCGGGGTCCCGGAGTCGCGCGGTGGCGATGTCTTCGCCCTGTTCCTCGAGCAGGAACGGATGATTTATCAACAATGCCAGTCGGACCTCGTCTTTGCGGCGCCGCAACAACGCCGGATCGCCGCGGGGCGGTCCCTGGCGCCAAGCCGGGGCGGGCTTTGTTGCACTGCGGCGTCCGGCCTTTTGCCACCCGGGTCGCCCGCCGCGAAACGCTGCATAAAGCCGGTCGTCAAGAAACGCCCGATAGTGGTTGCGCACGGCACGATCGGCGATCTGACGCACCCGCATCTCAAGCCGGGCCTCGAGCGCCGCGCGCCGTTCGGGCGTGTCCGCCGGCCGCGCCGTTTCGAGCTCCCACAATTTCTCCACGAGCGGCAGCGCCTGCGCCAGGACCCCGTTCAGCGCATCGCGCCCCGCGCGGCGGATCAGCGAGTCGGGGTCGTCACCCTCGGGCAGCATGGCGAAGCGCAGGCTGCGACCGGGCTTCAAGAGCGGCAGCCCGCGATCGAGCGCGCGTTCGGCAGCCCGCCGGCCCGCCGCGTCGCCGTCGAAGCACAGCACCGGCTCGGGCGCCAACTTCCATACTTCTTCGAGCTGATGTTCGGTCAACGCGGTGCCGAGCGGCGCCACCGCGGCGCCGAACCCGGCGCACTGCAGCGCGATCACGTCCATGTAGCCCTCGGTGACAACGACCAAGGAATCGCCCGCTGCCGCGCGCGCCGGCCAGCCATAGAGCACGCGGCCTTTCTGGAACAGCGGGGTATCGGGCGAATTCAAATATTTTGGCTGCCGGTCGTCGATCACCCGGCCACCGAAGGCAATGATCTGGCCCCGCCGGTCGACGATCGGGAACATGATGCGGTTGCGAAAATAGTCGTAAGCGTCGGGCCGCTCCTCGGCTCGCCTGACGAGACCGGCCTCGAGCAAGAGCGGCTCGGGGAATTCGGCGGCGAGTGCGCGTTTGAGCGCGTCGTGCGAATTGGGCGCGAAACCCAGCCCGAAGCGGCGAACCGCTTCAACATCGAGACCGCGGCCCTCGAGATAGGCGCGTGCCGCCGCACCTTGTGGCCCCGCGAGTTGGGCAGTGAAGAACTGGGCCGCCGCGGTCATCGCCCGCGCCAGCGTCGCACGGCGTTGGTCGCGCTCGCGCTCCTGCGGCGTCTCTCGCGGCACCTCGAGGCCGACGCTGCGCGCCAGCTCTTCGACCGCCTCGCGGAAGCCTAGACTCTGCGTCTGCATGGCGAAGCCGATGACGTCGCCATGCGCGCCGCAACCGAAGCAGTGATAGAAACCCTTGTCTTCGACGACATGGAACGACGGGGTTTTTTCCTTATGGAACGGGCAGAGGCCTGTGTATTCGCGGCCCCGTTTTTGCAGCGCCACCCGGCGGCCCACAATCTCCGCCAGGCTGACGCGCGCCCGCAGCTCGTCAAGGAAGCTCGAGGGATAGGCCATTCGCTTCAGTCTAACATTTCCGTCAGCCAACTCCTACAACGCGCGCTCGATCATCCGTGACGACGGTCAAGGCCCCAGGCCGTGACAGGAAATGCTACTCGAGACTCACCGGCGCGCCCAGCGGGCGATAGCGCTTGCCGTCGAACTGCTCCAATTGCAGCTTCCTGAAGGGCGTGTAGTCGCTCGGCGAATAGCTGATGGTGATGCCCGGAAGCAGCATCGGCAGCGACAGGTCCGTCACCTGCGTCGCCTCCTTGACCAGGTTCGCGCGCGTGAGCGCGTCGCCGCAACCTTTCAATACCTCGACCAGGAGTTGCGCCATGACATAGCCGGTGACGTTTTGCGGATCGGCCGGGTTCAGGTCATGCCCATATTGTTTGAGCCAGGCTTGGTAGGCCGCCAAACCGGGCGTGCCCTGCCATTGCGGATCGGTCGGGTCGCGATTGAAGAAGGTCGAGATCACCCCCTTCGACTGCTCGGCGCCGGCGGCCCGCAACACGGTCGCCGGGGAGTTGGAGACATAGTTGATGAGAATCAACGGATGCCAGCCGAGATCGGCGGCCTTGTGGATCGCCTGCGCACCCTGGGTCGGAATCGAGGCGATCACTAGTACCCCGGCGCCCGATGCTTGCAGCGAGATCATTTGTGAGGTGACGCTCGGGTCGGTCGCCTCATAGCTTTGCGCCGCCACCAGCTGGGTCGCGTGAGGTCCCAACCCCTCTTTCAGTCCGATGAGATAGTCGCGGCCGAAATCGTCGTTCTGGTAGAGAATCGCGATCTTGGCACTCGGCTGATGCGCCAGGACGTACTTGGCGAAAATCTGTGCCTCGGCGCGATAGCTCGGTATCGCGGGTATGGTCCACGGAAAATGTTGCGGGTCATTCCAACGACTGGCGCCGCTGCCAATGAATAATTGCGGCACCTTCGCGGCAGTCAGATACTTCTGAATCGCGATATTGGGCGGCGTGCCCTGGGTGGCAAAGATGAAGAAGACACGGTCCGCTTCGACGAGCCGCCGCGTCATTTCCAAGGTGCGCGCGGGATTGTAACCATCATCGAGCTGAATGAAGTTGAGTCTGCGCCGGTTCACGCCGCCGCGGTCATTGACCATCTTGAAATAATCGCCTTCGGCGAGGCCGACCGCTCCGGTCGCCGAGCCGAGGCCGCTCAGAGGCAATGAATGGCCGAAGGTAATTTCGCTGTCGGTGACCCCCTGATCGTAGCGCTTTTGCGCTTGCGCAAGAGGCGTTGCCGCGACCATGGTCACACAAAATAGAACCGCCGCGAAGCGGACGCTGAGGCTCGGCATCAGAACCCTCCCGTGATCGACGTTATCGTTGGCAGGCCGGCCTCGTGCATGGTTCATCAAATCCATGCGTCGATCAATCCTGCCCATTACGGGCCACGGTGGCGACGGCAATGACCCGGCATTTGGGGCAGACGCTCTCCGACGGAACGATGCAAAATAGGGTCATGAGCGACATTGACAGCGGCGATCTGACCGAGCGATACGCGCCCGCGGCTTGGCGGCCCTATATTCGCCTTGCCCGGCTCGACCGGCCGATCGGTACCTGGCTGTTGCTGTTTCCGGGCTGGTGGGCGATCGCCATGGCGGCGGCTCCCGGGCGCTGGACCGATTGGCGACTGATGGCGCTGTTCGCCGTCGGCGCCGTCGTCATGCGGGGTGCGGGCTGCACGCTCAACGACATGATCGACCGCGATTTCGATGCCCGCGTCGCGCGCACGCGCACGCGCCCGATCGCCAGCGGCGCGGTCTCGTTGACGCAGGCGGCCATATTCCTCGCGGCGCAACTGGCGGTTGGCGCCGCGATTCTCCTCAGCCTCGACCGGCTCGCGATTCTTTTGGGTCTCCTGGTACTGGCGTTGATCGCGACCTATCCGCTGATGAAGCGTGTCACCTATTGGCCGCAATTCTTTCTCGGGCTCAACTTTAACTGGGGCGCACTGCTGGGTTGGGCCGCCGTCACCGGTCGGCTCGCTCCACCGGCGTTTCTGCTCTATGTCGGCGGCGTCGCCTGGACCTTGGGTTACGACACAATCTATGCCCATCAGGACAAAGAGGACGACGCGCTGATCGGCGTCAAATCCTCGGCACTGGCGCTGGGATCGCGCACCCGCCCCTTCCTTGTCCTCACCTACACGGCAGCCGTCGTGCTGTGGCTAGCAGCCGGCATGACGGCGCATGTCGCGTGGCCTTATTACCTCGGCCTGGCGCTGGCGGCCGCGCAATTGTCGTGGCAAGCCGCTTACGTCGATACCGATCAGCCCGCGGATTGCCTCGCCAAGTTCAAATCCAACCGCTGGGCAGCATGGCTGATGCTGCTCGGGATCATTGCCGGCCGCTTGATCGACACCTGACAAAACTTCCACGATTCTAAGGGAAGGGCCGCCGAATCTCTCGGTCTAACGCAGCAGAAAGTGAGAATTTTACTTTCAGTGGTGAAGCGAATTGCGGGCGGCCTGAAAGGTAGGCCAACCGACCAGGATGGGCGCGTGTAGGCGCACGATCTCCGGTTTTTCGTGCAATCGGCGCGCCCTCCACCGTGCTGAGCGGCTTCGGCGTCCGGTGGAAGGTCCATCCGTCTGCGGTTTCGACCGGGGCGCGAAACTCGTTGTGGCGCGCCGCGCTCGCATGGATCCTGTCCCCGCCGAAGCCGCGCTGGCGGCAACAGAGCCGCGCGAGCGGAACACATGACCGTTTTGCAGCGGCAACGGTGGTCGAAGACGTGTAGATGCGCATGGCCTCACCCTCGTCCGCTCCCGCAAGGCGGAGAGACGTCACCATGCCCCGCGGGTGTCGATCACGAACTTGTCTTTCAGCACATCGCGATCGACTTGCAGAAAACTCATGTGATCGACCAACAGCAGCACGAGGTTGGCGCGCTCCAGTGCTTCGTCGAAATCGTGCAAGGCGAGGCCAAGCTCATCGAGTTCGGGCGGCAACCGGCCGATATAGGGCTCAACCACCAGAAGCTCGCCCACCGCCTCCAGCGCCAGCTTGCGCACGATCTCCACTGCTGGGCTCTCGCGCAAATCGTCCACGTCCTTCTTGTACGCAAGGCCGAGGCAGGCGATGACCGGGCGCTTCAGCGCCGCCGCGCGTTCGCGCACCTTGGCGATGACGAAATCCGGCTTGCTGTCGTTGATCAGACGGGCGGTGCGGATTAGCTTCGCCTCGTTCGGGTTGGTGGCGACGATGAACCATGGATCGACGGCGATGCAGTGCCCCCCGACGCCGGGCCCGGGGCTCAGGATCTGGACCCGAGGATGCAGGTTGGCCATCGCCAACATATCCCAGATATTGATGCGCAGCTTGTCGCAGATTAAAGACAGCTCGTTGGCGAAAGCGATGTTGACGTCGCGATAGGCGTTCTCGGTCAGCTTCGCGAGTTCGGCGGTGCGGGCATTAGTCACCCGGCACTCGCCGCGCGCGACGATCTTGTACAGGCTCAACGCGCGTTGGGCGCATTTGCGGCTCATACCGCCGATGACGCGGGGATTGTTGACTACTTCTTCCAAAATGGAGCCGGGCAGCACGCGCTCGGGGCAGTGCGCCACCTGTATCTGGGCGAGCTCGCCTTTCTGCTGCGGAAAGCTCAGATCTGGGCGCATCTCGGCGAGGATTGCCGCCATGCGCTCGGTGGTTCCGACCGGCGAGGTGGACTCCAGAATCACCAGATTGCCCGGGCGCAGCGCCGGGGCCAGCGCGCGGGCCGCGTTCTCGATATAGGAAATATCGGGAGTGGCGCACTCGCCATGGCCGTGCAACGGCGTCGGCACGGCGACGATGAACGCATCCGCCGGCTCGATCTCGAGCGTCGCCCGCAGCTTGCCGGCTTCGACCACGCGGCGGACCAGGGCATCGAGATTGGGCTCGCCGAAATGCGGGCGGCCGGCGTTGATGGTCTCGACCACGTGCGGGACGATGTCGATGCCGATCACCTCGACGCCGTTTTCAGCGAACACGGCGGCGGTGGGGAGGCCGATATATCCCAAGCCCATGACCGCGATGCGACTGAAACTATCCATTGCGCAGGGCCTCCGCGATACGGGCGGCGGCGTGCCCGTCGCCATAGGGATTGTGAGCGAAACTCATTTTTTCATAAGCCGCGCGGTCGTCGAGCAACCGGTTCGCACAGGTGACCAGCCGTTCGGTGTCGGTCCCGACCAGCTCGACCGTGCCGGCCTCGACCGCTTCCGGCCTCTCGGTGGTATCGCGTGTGACCAGTACCGGTTTGCCGAGCGAGGGCGCTTCTTCCTGCACGCCGCCCGAATCGGTGACGATCAGCGCGCTTTTCCGCATCAGGTGCACGAAGGGAAGATAGGCGAGCGGCGGGATCAACCGAATGGCGGGGTGCGCCGCCAGCACCGTTTCCGCAACGCGTTGGACATTAGGGTTGAGATGCACGGGGTAGACGATCTCTACGTCGCCGCGAGCGGCGATGCGCAACAGACCACGGGCGACCCGTTCGAGCCCGCCGTCGAAATTCTCGCGCCGGTGCCCCGTGACCAGGATCAGTCGCTTAGCCGGATCGATACGCGGCAACTCTCTCTCGATCGCGGCGAGGCGAGTGGAATCGGCATCCAGGATCGCGAGCGCATCCAACAGGGCGTCGATCACCGTGTTGCCGGTGACGACGATGCGGGCGGGATTGATGCCCTCGTGCAGCAGGTTGCGCTTCGCCTGCTCGGTGGGCGCGAAATGCAAATCCGCGATGTGGGTGGTGAGGCGGCGGTTCATCTCCTCCGGCCACGGCGAGTCGATGTTGCCGGTGCGCAGCCCGGCTTCGACGTGACCGACGGGAATTCTGGCATAGAAGGCGGCGAGAGCGGCGGCGAAGGTGGTGGTGGTGTCGCCCTGCACCAGCACGCGGTCCGGCCGAAGCTTTTCGTATGCTTCGCCAAGGCCCCCGAGGACCGCTGTGGTGACGTAGGTCAGTCCCTGGCCCTCGCGCATCACGTCGAGATCGAGGTCTAGGGTGATGGCAAACAGCAACAGGACCTGATCGAGCATCTGCCGGTGCTGGGCACTGACGCAGACCAGCGGCGTGATGCCGGGGAGGGCGGCGAGGCGGCGAATGACGGGGGCCATCTTGATCGCCTCGGGGCGAGTGCCGAAAACCGAGAGGATGCGCATCGTGCGCCTTTACCGCTTCGGCGTTACGGGGAAAAGCCCGGTGTCATATCGCAACGGCCATCATCTGCCCGCCACCGACGCCGCTGCTTCCGCCGTCAAACCCGCTTGGCGAGCGGCCAGGGTCTTGCGCCCTGTGTCGACATCCCTCTGCATATCAGCGGCATCGACGCGCGGCCCCGCGCCGCAATTCACGGATTTAGGATGAAGGGTCATAAGATGGCGAGCGTTGAGCGAAAGATGCGCAGCATCTCAATCAGGCGTGTGGCTTCCGTCTTCGCCAGCATCGCGCGTATGTGCGAGCGCGCCGTGTTGACACTGACGCCGCTTGCCTTGGCCGCCTCCGAAACGGTCTGACCGGCGAGAAGCTTGATGGCGAGTCGGGCTTCGGCGCGCGTGAGGCCGAAGGCCTCGCGCAGCGGGTGCGCCAAATTGGCGTCGATAGTGCTTTCGGTACCGCAGATCATGGCGTAACCGAGTTCGCCAAGTGGCCCGATAACAAGATGTGTGGCGCCCGAGTTGCTGGGAATGGTGAACGACGTCCGGCGGGTGCCGCCCACGGCAGCAGCGAGCGCGGACATGAGCAGCCCGTCGTCGTCGGGAAGTTCGGCGGCAATGCGCTCGCCACGCAAACAGACCCCGCGACGGGCCGAAAGCAGCGCGTGCGCCGCGCGGTTGGCGACGACGATCCGGCCGCAAGCCTCAGCCACGACAATGGCCGATGAGAGACTGTCGAGCGCCAGCGCCGCACCCTGCGCCCTGGCGAGACCGCCGATCTCCAGCACCTGCCGCAGATGAGCGACCACCTCGCCGAACGCCGCTACATCATGCGCCTCGAAGGCGCGGTCCTCGGCGCGGCGGACGATACTCATGCGCCAACGCCTTGCGCGAATGCTCCAACTTGTTGTGAGCCGATGATCTTCGAGACGGGATAGACCTTCCGTCTCCTGCCCGATCCTCGCGAACCCCGGTCCGGCTTCGTTGTTCCAATTTACACCTCTTCCCGCCGACGCTACGAGCATTGCCGCACCATCCTCGTTCCAAGCCCAAACCCACGCCGCGGCGGCGCGAAAGCGCGCCTTGAGCGCCGCTACCGCGTCCGGCCAGCCGCTCGGTTCCTGGACTGCAGCGCACACGGCGCCAATCACACCCGCATGTTCGGATGATGGATCGCTGAGTAGAGTGGCACCGCGAAGCATGTGCTTCCCCCAGTACCGTCGCACCACGTTTGCAACCTGACGGACCAGATTGACGCAAATCAAATACCGTCGACGACCAGTCCGGCGCGGCGCAATCCTTCGGCCCTAGAGCAAAAGGGAGCGCTGCCCAAGACAGCGTCAGCACTGCGGCGCTTCGGCCACGCCCTTGTCCTCGCGCGTTGCCTCCTGGATCCAGAGCTGGATCGATCGACGGTTGGTCCGCGGCCCGTCAGCGTCTCACGCCTCAGGACCCGATAAACAAAACTGTGTGTAATAAAAAAAATTCCGTCAAATTTACAAAAAATGTTGGTTTCTCATCAAACTTGATGATGTGCGGCACCGAGGCCGGCGCTTTCCTGTGTCAACGCTTCCAGGGCCCGAGAAGGAGCAAAGCCATGATCGGCCGAGCCCATGAGGAAACCCGTGCGTTTACACAATCCGGAAGGGCACGTGCTCGCGGCGGTTTCGCGCTGCACGTCGCCGGCAGCGTCGCGGGGACGTCGTCCGAGCGCGGCGGGCGCGAAAGACCTTCCCCAGGGACGGCTCTGCGCGTGAAGCGTGCGACGGATGCGTGTATTGCTGGAATCTTACTTTGTGCTTCTCTTCCCGTCTTTATCCTGATCGCGTTCGGCGTCCTGGTGGCGACGGGGCGCCCGGTGTTTTACCGGCAAAGCCGGCGCGGGCACCACGGCCGGGTGTTCCAAATCGTCAAGTTTCGCACCATGACCGCCAATGCCAAGGACGGTTACCAAGCCGCGCCGGGCGATCCGCGCGTCACCGGCCTCGGGCGCTTCCTGCGCAAATCCAGCCTCGACGAGATTCCCCAGCTGTGGAATGTCCTGCGCGGCGACATGTCGATTGTCGGACCTCGACCCCATCCGCTGTGGCTCGACGCGCGCTACGATCCGCTCCTGCCAGACTATCAGCGCCGGCTCCTCATGCCGCCGGGGATCACCGGCCTCGCGCAGATCAGCGGCTGCCGCGGCTTCACGCCGACCAACAACGACATGCGCCGACGCCTCGATTTGGACCTGCACTACGTCGAGAATTGGCATCTCGGGATGGACCTGCAAATACTGCTCCGGACCCCTGCGGTGCTCTGGTCGAGTGACGCGTGCTGAAGCGGTTCGACCGCGTCATGCCGGCGCCGGTCTACAGGGTGCCGACACCCGAAGCGGCGATGGCTCGGATGGCCGCACTGCAACCGCATCGCCGCCGACCACATTCTTACCTTCGCGCGGGAGCTGCTCACGATGGCGTGGCTGGTCCGGCAACCGCTCCCGCGCTTTGCCTCTCCTTTGACGCCCCGCCGGCGGCCACAGAGACGAAGGCCGATCCGGTCATCTGCGAACCGGAGCGCTCGACCGTCTGGATGAAACCATGAGATTCCCCTGCTGCAAATTTCGGCGTTGCCGCCCGGCGGCCTCGGCTCAAAGCCGCGGGCAGTTTTGGCTCAAACCGTGTAGCCCCGACTCCGGGACCAATTGCCAATCTCTCGTCGAGAGTGACCATGCGCGCGCGCACGCGGAATAAGCTGCTGGCGGTGCCGACCGGCCGCCCGGACAAACCGACGAACCCGGTTGCCCAACTTCATCCCGTCGGCTCCGTCGATTCCGTTGCCCCAAGCGTCTCGGCCGCAAGCCGCGACCTGCACTACTTCTTGATGGTTGTCCGACGGCGCAAGCTTCTCATCGTCTCGAGCGCGCTCGCCGTTTTCGTGACGCTGGGCATCGTCTGTCTGGGCCTGACACCGCGCTACACCGCATTCTCGATCGTGATGATCAATCCGCAACAGGAAAAGATCGTCGACTTCGATTCCGTCGTGAGCGGCCTCTCTCCGGACGAGGAATCGGTCCAGTCCGAGCTCCAGGTGATCGAGTCCCGCGATCTCATCTGGCGAGTCGCGCGGGAGCTGCGCCTCGATGCCGACCCCGAGTTCAACCCCGCGCTGCAGCCGCCGTCGTGGGGGAAGGCGATTCGGTCTGGAGTGAAATGGCCGGTTAAGCTCGTGGAATCCTGGCTCCGGCCCGCGGTCGATCCGAGCGACATGCCGCCGGCCGAGACCGAGAAAACGAAGATCATCGATACGGTTCTATCTCGCCTCGACGTGGACGTGATCGGCCGCTCCCGTGCCATGAAGATCTCGTTCTCGTCGGAAAATCCGCAGCTCGCGGCCGACGGCGCGAACAGGGTTGCGCACGACTATCTGCTGCAGCAAATAGGCGCCGAGGCGAACGCGACCAGCGATGCCTCGACCTGGATCGCGCGCCGGCTGAGCACGCTCGGTGCGGCGGTCGAAGCGGCCGACCGCAAGGTCGAGGATTTCCGCGCTCATTCCGCCATCGCCGACGGCCGAACCAGCGACGACGTCGACGACCAGATGCGCGGCCTCAACGAGGAGTATGTCGAGGCGCAGTCGGAGCTGGCGCAGAAATCGAGCGAACTTGCGCAGGTTGTGCGGACGCTGAAGGCCAAGGGCATCGTTGAAGCCGGAAAGCTTCTGCACTCGCAGATCATCGACGCGCTTGAGGTGCAGGATGCGCAGCTCCGTGAGGAGGGTGCCGCGCTCGATGAGAAATACGGCGCCGATCACCCCGAAGTGCAGGAGAACGCCGCCGAGAAGGCGTCAATGGAACAGCAGATCGCCACCGAAGGCGGCAAAATCATTTCTAATCTTCGAAACGATGTGGAGGTATTGAAGGGGCGCGTCGCGTCAGAGAATCGGGCGCTCCAGAATCTGCGCGCGCTCGGTGCCAAGATCGGCGAGGCCGAGGTCAGTTTGCAGGCGCTCAAGAGCGATGCCGACGCGAAGCGGGAGGTGCAGCAGGCCTTTCTCGCCCGCGCCGAGCAGCTGAAGCAGAGCGGCTATCAGCCGATCAACGCCAGCATCATCTCGGCCGCCCTCCCGCCGATCGAACCCTCGTTTCCGAGGCTCAAGATCCTGTTTCCGATCCTGCTTGTCGCCAGCGCCGCCGTGGCGGTGCTGGCGGCGGCCGCCGCCGAAGCGCTCGATCGCGGGCTTCGCAACAGCGACGACGTACGCACCGAATGCGGCGCCGAGCTTGTCGCGCTCGTGCCCAAAGTGCCGAAGGTCGCGCGGGGGCCGATCGCGAAGTCGGTGCGCCAGATCGAGGACGACGCGTTATTCGCCGAAGCGATCGGCTCGCTGCAGGTGGCGCTCGCGACGGCACTGCGCGAGCACGGGAACACCGTGCTGTTCACCTCGGCGATGCCGGGGGAAGGGAAGAGCACGATCGTCGTCGCCTTGGCCCGGCGCATGGCACTGTCGGGCAAAAGGGTGCTCGTCATCGATTGCGACTTCCGCCGCTCGCGGCTGGCGTCGTATTTCGGGTTACCGGATGCTCGCCGCCTCGGGGAAGCCGCATCGGGCAGCGCATTTTTTGTCGACGCCATCCAGCGCGACGGAGAATCGGGCCCCTTCGTCGTCAGTGGCGGCAGCCGCATCCTCCCGGGGCTCGAACACGAACACGGCGCGATCGCGCGGATCGAGGACGAATTGTCGAGGCTGGGGCGCGAATTCGATTACGTGCTGCTCGACGCGCCGCCGGTCCTCGCCGTGAGCGGGGCACGGCTCCTCGCCTCGATCGCGCAGCACAACATCGTTATTGCGCGCTGGGGCAGAACCAGCCGCTCGGCGGTCAACGAGACGCTGCGCTTGTTGCGAAACGCCGGCGCCTCCGTCACCGGCGTGGCGCTGAGCTTCGTCGACAAGGCCGCATCGCGACACTATGGGCTTCATCATATCGGCTACTATCCGGGCGCCGGTGCGTATTACAACGTCAGGAAAGAGCGCGCATGACCGGCGCGGCGCGCGGCCCCGAAGTCTCGATCATGGTGCCGACCACCGGACGCAAATCGCTAAGGCGGGCGGTGCTGAGCGCCCTGGCCCAGCGGCAATCCTGTGACGCCCCGTTCGAGGTCGTGGTCGTCGACAACAGCGCCGACGGCGGCGCGGCGGAGCAGCTTACCGGCGTCGGAGACGCGGCGGCGCCGGTGCAAGTGGTTCGCGAGACGCGTCCCGGCTTCGTGCATGCGCGAAACGCCGGCGTTGCCGCCGCTGCGGGCCGTTTCGTCGCGTTCCTCGACGATGACGAAGAGGCTGCGCCCGGTTGGCTCGCGGCGCTTCTGGCGACGCAGCGCACGACCGGCGCGCAGGTGGTGGCCGGCGCCGTCGCGGCCCGACTGGAGGACGAGAGCGTTCGGCACGCCGACTTCGCCCTGCGCTTTTTCTCGCGGCGGCTTTCGGTATCCGAAGGCGCACATGGCGTGCCGAACTGGATCGGCGGCATTCTGGTCGAGAGGAATTCCTGCCTCGCGGTCAGTGAGCCGTTCGCCGCGTGCTTCAATTTCAGCGGCGGCGAGGACGCTTACTTCTTCCGCTCGCTCGCTCGGTCGGGCAGGCGCTTCGCCTGGTGCAGCGCCGCGGTCGTCTACGAGTGGGTGCCGCCCGCGCGATGCACCGCGCGGGCGATCCTTAAGCGCGCATTCGCCGGCGGGAAAGGATTCGTCCGCCAGATCGCGATGGCTGGCCCTTCCCCTTGGAGCCACTGCGTCATCTGGATGGCCGTGGGACTCGCTCAGGCGCTGATTTACGGGGTGCTTGCGCTCACCGCAGGCCTACGCTCGGAGCGTGCCCTTCGCTGCGCCGTCAAGGCGGCCAGCGGCTGCGGGAAGCTGCTGTGGTTCCGTCGCGCCGAGCCCTACCGTCCGCGGCCCGATGCAGTGGGCGCCCGGGCGGCGCCCTCCCTGCCGTGAGCGCCATCGTCTTTCCACGACAGGGAAGCACCGGCCGGTCCTGGGACCGCTACGGCGAAGCCGTGCTGTTCGGCGTGCTCGCGATGTCGTTCGGACTGACGAATGTTGTTACGCCACGACCAGAAACACTGGTCCCGAGCGCCGACGGGAGTGTCCTGAACCAAGCGCTCTGGCTCTGCCTCTTCGCCGCTTCGGTGCCGATCGCGATCCACGGGCGCACCCGGCTCCGTGGCCTCGTCGCGTCGGCCTGGCCGCTGATCCTGCTGCTTTGTTGGTGCTGGCTCAGCGTCGCCTGGTCGATCGCCCCCGCGATCGCGTTCCGCCGCGTCGCACTCGAGACGGTTGTCGTGGCGGTCGTGCTGACTTTGGCGACGCAGCAAGCCGGGCCCACGGCCTTGGTCCGCAGCCTTGCCGGCTTCGCGGTGCTGCTGCTCGCAGCCGATCTCCTCATTACCTTGCTCGCGCCGCACCTGGCGTTCGCGGGCGGCGAGTGGCAGGGTCTTCACACGAACAAGAACACGGCGGGCGCCGCCGCCATGCTGGCGCTCATCGTCTGCCTCTTCGGCATCCTCGCCGAGACCAACCTCGTGCGCCGTCTCGTGCTCGGAGCCGCCGCTGCGGGTTGGGGCCTTCTTCTCCTCCTCAGCCATTCGAAGACCGCCGCGGGCATCGCGCCGATCGCGGTTGCGGCCGGCCTCTGGCTGGGCTTCGGCGTGCGGCGCGGGCCGCGCACGCTCACTGCCGTGTTTGCCGTTCTTGCCTTGGCGCTTGCCGGCTTTTTGGTGCCATTCGCCCTGCAGCCGTCGGGCCGGGTCCTGGGAGCTCTGGTCGGCGACCCGACCTTCACCGGGCGCACCTACGTCTGGGACTTCCTCGCGCGGTGGATCGCGCGCTCGCCTCTGACCGGCGTCGGCTTCGGATCATTTTGGCAGATCGGCACCGGAGGGCCGGCGGACATAGGTGGCCTCTGGTTCGTCGCGGTCGCCGGTGAAGGTCACAATGGTTATCTCGATCTCGCCGTCACGGTGGGGTATGTGGGAGTGGGGCTCTTTCTGCTCCTCGTGACGGTATGCGGAGTGCGGTTGTTCCAGGCAAGTGCTGTCGCGCTGCCGGACGCGCGGCGCATCGCCCTGGGCGGGTTGCTTTCGCTCTTTGTCGCGGCGTTGGTTCACAATCTCACTGAGAGCAGTTTTCTCCGCGCCGACTTTCCCGTCTGGGTGCTCGCGCTCTTCGCGATGGCGCATGTCTTCCTGATCGCGAAGCCGGGAGGCTCGCAATGAATACTCACCGCATCTCGGTTTTCGGTCTCGGCTACGTCGGCTCGGTCACGGCCGCGTGCCTCGCCGACCAC
>JASHOB010000110.1 GCA_030041335.1 Alphaproteobacteria bacterium
CAATGTTGTCCGGCGCCTCGAAAATTGCGATCACATCGTGGTCGCCGAAAGCAAAGTAGATGCTATCCAAATGACCACCAACGGAGCTTATCGCGCGGGCCGCGACTTCGCGCCGGGACGATCCACCTTCTTTTTGCAAGCCCCTTAGACCCTCTGCGGAATAACTCACTTCAAGCAGATATTTCGCCATGACCGGCCTCCCTCGGTTCATCGTTTGATTGGTAGCGCCAACCCGCTGCAACAACGCAACGTGTCCCTAAGCCTATCGCATCTGAGAGGTGCGAGAAAAGTCCACCCGCGGACTGCCAGGGAGATAGCCGATGGGTGTGCCAAGATCGACGCCAGCGACAAGCGCCGTGTTGTGCGGATTACACAATTGCCGCGTCAAGAATCGGTAAGACGCGTGGCGCCGAATACGAGCCGCGCGGCTCGGTCGTCAATCCGAGACGCACGCGCCTGTGATCTCCCATTGTCGGCGCGTGGCGGATGTCAGGACCACCAGAGGAGGAAGAAGTGATCACGGTGAGCGTGTTCTACCTCAACACGGCGGGCGGCAAGCCCGACATAAATTATTATCTCAACCAACTCTTGCCTATGGTGCAGCGAAGCTTGGCCCCGCTGGCAACGCACGGCAGTTGAAGAGGGCATCGCCGGCCGTGAGCCTGGGGTGTCCGCGACATATGTTGCGATGGGCCACCTCTATTTCGACCCGACCGACGCCTTCTAGACCGCTTTCGTCGCGCACCCGCAGGCGATCACGGCCGTCATTCCCAAAACTGGTGGCGAAGACTATTTGCTACGCATCTTTACGAGCCGCGCTCACATCAGGAACACACCCTTGCCATCGACTTGCTTATCGAACAGCTTGTAGGCCTCCTCGGCGTGTTCGAGCGTCCAGCGGTGCGTGAACAGGCGGTCGACGTCGATCATGCGCTCGACCGAGAAGCGGGCACATTCGGCCTGGATGATGTTGGAGAACGTCCACGATGCAACCAGCGTCAGTTGCCGGCGTAGCAGGTGCGGGCTGACATCGATCGTGACGTCACCGCCCTCGCCGACGAAGCACATGGTCCCCCATACCTTCGTGCTGCGGATCGCATTGAGGCGCGCCTCCGGGTTACTGGATGTATCGAGCGTCAGGTCGGCGTGACGCCCATGCGTCAAATCCTTGATCGCGGCGATCGGATCGCTCGAGCCGGGATTGACCGCGTGATCGGCGCCGAATTCCTTTGCCCGCGCGAGCCGCTGGGGGGCGATGTCGAGCGCGATGACGGTAGCGCCCATCGCCTTGGCGTATTGCGTCGCGGCCAGGCCGACGGGCCCCTGCCCGAAGATCGCGATTGTGTCGTTGCCCGACAGCTTCATCCGTAGCAGCGCGCTGTAAGCGGTGCCTGAGCCGCAAGAGATCGCGGCGCCGGCCGCAAACGAGAGTTCGTCCGGAAGCGGCACCAGCGTGTTGGCAGGCACGCAGAGATATTGGGCGTGGCCACCGTGCGCGTTGTTGCCGTAGACCTTGACTGGGACTTCCTGGCATAGCTGCTGCCAGCCGGAGCGACAATGGTTGCATTGGGTGCAGCCCTGATAGTGGTGCACCATCACCCGCTCGCCGACCCGTGCCTGTCTAGCATCGAGCGCCGAACCGACTGCGACGACGACCCCGCAGGGCTCATGGCCCGCAATGACGGGATCGGGGTTGACCGGAATGCCGGTCGTCCGCGCTCCTCCCTTTGGCCGCCGGTACTGATGCAGGTCGCTGCCGCACATTCCCGACGCCTTCATCTCGACCACCACCTCGTGAGGTCCCGGCGTCGGATCATCGAATTGCATGAGCTCGAGTTCGCGTCCGCCCGTGAAAACCACGCCATGCATTCCCGCCTCCTGTCGCTCACCTCCGAAACAGGGGGCGGATGAAACTCGATCTCCTCCGACTTGACAATGTCTGCTCAGCACCCAAGACCAACGAAACTGCTGGTCGGGCAGCGGCGTCGCCTCTGACCGGAGATACCGCCATACGGGTCTTCGGGGGGTCCTGCTCGGCACGATCCGCAAACTCGCGAATCGTCCGGGGTCAGCGTCGCAACCTTTAGCGGTGGAGTTTTAGCATTTCCGTTTGGTTCACAAAGTACTTCCCTTCCGCTTACGCTCCGCGCGCCAACTAGTATGTGTCTCCCTCGACATCGAAGCGAAGGAAACCCGTCATTCAGATCGCCGCGAGCATCGGCAACTGTACGGCAACATTTCGGGGCAATCTCGTCTTTCGCGAGAAAAGCCAAGTACGGCAGTCGTTGCGGTGGATGGTTTGCCCGATCATCTTACGGTCCACCCTGTTACGTTCAAGCGGAATTGGATGCACCCGTCATCGTCAGTGAAGATGACAGAGTATTCCACCATGCCCTCGTGCGCCGACCTCTCGATCCAGGCATGCGGGTAATCAATCCTCTCGTGTGAGTCGAACCAGTACCGCTCGACAACTTTCTCCTGCTCCTTGGGCGTGAGCTCACGATACTGCCACTGCGAGTCCTGCATGGCCGCAACGTGTATTACCTCCTCATTCCAGGAGCCGTATTGACACTTGTTCTCGGCGAGCGCCGGTATGGCGCCACAAATCAGCGCGGTCGCCACGATCAAGCGTATCACTTTTCCCCTCCAGAAAGAGATCGCGAGAAGGTCAACATAGCCGAGGGGTGTAAACGGGAGATGTTTCGCCGTGTAAACGATTGTAAACGGGGCGCGGTTTCGGGCGCAATGATAGGATATCTTCGGCGACGTTTTGTTGGTCATCGATCCCTCCACATCGCATCTGGTGGGCCGAAATCATTTCACCGCCACGCGTTATCGCATTCTCACCTTAACCCAAGATCAGTGGTGGGATGTGTGAGGCACCTCACATTCGTTGGTTAATTGCCCCGCGCCCCGAAGGAATGCTGCAGCGCCTTCGACAACCGGCCTGCGCCCGCCAATGACACCCCGCCGAAGTAATCCTGCGCTCGTTGCCTGAGCAGTCAGGCGCGATCAATATTGAGATGACGGCGCTCGGCAGTTTTGGTTTCAGGAAAGTCTGCTCTGAGCTTAACCACGTCCCCTAGCCTAAAGAGTTGTCGAGCGCCGCGCAGATGAGGGGTGGGAGCTTGCTGGTGGATCTCGGCGGCGATCGCCCGCACCAATCTGAAGCAGCTTTTGGCATTCGGGGAAGATCTGCACCACCAGGGTTCGACGCTGCACTTAAAATTGTGCGCACCTGACTTCAGCGGTAAATCGTGGAGAGCGCGCTGGGCTGCAGGTGCTTCGAACGCGCCTCGTTCGTAAAAGAACATGAGGCACCGACAAAGTCGTTTTTCCGAAACAGACAGAGTTGCGGCGCATAAATTTTCGATGGGAAAACGCAGCGCTTCTTACAAAAACGGTATCACCTGGAAGGCTCCGAGCAGGCCGCACTGCGACCGCCCTTTGGGTTCCACGGTCATTTCGAATAATCTCGAATTATCGTTGACGGAGTCGCCGCAAGGTTATATTTCTACCTTACTGGAAATATCATAGATGAATACACAGGAAGCAATCGGCGCGTTAGGCGCTCTCGCCCACGATACCCGGCTCGCGCTCTACCGGCTTCTCGTCGAGCGCGGCCCGGACGGTTTACCGGCGGGCGTTATCGCCGACAAACTCCACATTCTACCGTCTTCGCTGACCTTTCATTTGCAGCACTTGCACCGCGCCCGCCTCATCCGCCAGCGACGCGTGAGCCGTCGGCTCTTTTACGCCGCAGATTTCGAGGCGATGACTGAACTTGTCGCCTACCTCACCAAGAATTGTTGCGGTGGCGCATGGGCCCCTCCGTCGTGCCTGCCGGTTGCGAACACGGCCCAACCAAAACGGAGATCAGCATGAAGCGTTTTCATGTCCACGTCGGCGTCGATGACATTGCAGCCTCGATCCGTTTTTACTCGACTTTGTTCGCTGCCGAGCCCGTCGTGCGCAAACCCGACTACGCAAAGTGGATGTTGGACAATCCGCGAGTCAATTTCGCGATATCACAGGGGCGCGGGGCGCAGGGGATCCATCATCTCGGCATCCAAGCTGAGGACGAAAATGAATTGACGGAAATCAGTGGCCGCCTTGCCGCGGCCGAGCATCCGGTACTCGATGAAGGCACAACCGTCTGCTGTTACGCCAAATCGACCAAAAGCTGGGTCAGCGACCCGCAAGGGGTCGCATGGGAGACCTTCTTCACCCACGGCGAAAGCACAGTCTACGGCAACAACGCGCCCGCCATCGCGGGCAATCCAAGCGAGCGGCCATCTCCGACGAAAGCGGCCGGCTGCTGCGGCCCGGCCGTGGCGGCGGAGTAACGATGATGCCGGACCAGCCCTACAATGTCCTTTTTCTCTGCACTGGTAACTCGGCGCGATCGATCATGGCCGAGGTCATTCTCAATCGCCTTGGCGTTGGGCGCTTTAAGGCCTATTCCGCCGGAAGTCATCCGAAAGGGTTTGTCCATCCCCGCACAATCGAGCTCCTACAACGAGTGAACTACCCCACGCGGGAATTACGTTCGAAGGACTGGGCGGAATTCGCAGCGCCGGGTGCACCACCGCTCGATTTTGTGTTCACCGTCTGCGACAACGCTGCCCAAGAAGTCTGTCCAGTTTGGCCCGGCCAGCCGATGACGGCTCATTGGGGGATTCCTGATCCCGCCGAAGTGACGGGCACGCCGGCCGAAATTGGTCTCGCGTTCTCCGAAGCATTCAGGCAGCTCAACAACCGCATTTCGATTTTCGTGAGCTTGCCCATCACGCGTCTTGACAAGCTGTCACTAAAGAGACGCCTAGATGAGATAGGACAGTCGCGTACGGAAGCGAGGAGCAATGCCTGACTCACCGGACACGGATGTTACGATCTATCACAACCCGAGTTGTGGGACATCGCGCAATGTACTCGGCCTCATACGAAATGCGGACATTGAACCGCATATCATCGAATATCTGAATGCCCCACCGAGCCGTGAAGAACTCAAATCGCTCATCGTGGCGATGGGGATCACGGTGCGCGCCCTGCTACGCGAGAAGGGAGCGCCCTATAAGGAACTGGCGCTCGATGAACCGCATTGGACCGACGAACAACTGCTCGACCTGATGCTCGAGCATCCCATTCTGATCAACCGGCCCATTGTGGTGACTAGCAAAGGCACCAAGCTGTGCCGTCCGTCCGAGACCGTGCTTGATATTCTGTCGGCGCCGCAGCGGGGTGCCTTCCGCAAGGAGGACGGCGAACTCGTCGTCAATGAGGCGGGTATTCGTCCCGCTCAATGAATGCCACCGTTGCGCAGCGGATCGCTGCTGAAGGTATTGGCACCGCATTGCTGCTGGTAGCCGTTGTTGGCTCCGGCATCATGGCGGCGAAACTTTCGGGCGGCAATGTTGGCTTGGCGCTTCTGGCCAACGCCATCGCCACAGGCGGCGCGCTCATTGCTCTGATCCTAACTTTCGGCCCGATATCGGGGGCGCATTTCAATCCTGTCGTTACGCTGGCACTCGCATTTCGTGGCGAAATTCGGACGCCAGTGACAGTCGGTTACACTGTCGTCCAGGTTGCAGGGGCGGTGATCGGTGTGTGGGTAGCCCATCTCATGTTCGGGCTGCCAGTCCTGGAATTGTCCACACATGCTCGCGCGACGTTTGGTGAGTGGGTCGGCGAGTTTGTCGCCACATTCGGGCTACTGTGCTTAATCCTGAGCACGAGCCGCCACACACCGGCCGCAGTCCCATATGGCGTCGCGGCCTATATCACCGGCGCTTACTGGTTTACCTCGTCGACCTCCTTTGCAAACCCGGCCGTAACCTTCGCCCGCTCACTAACCGACACCTTTGCCGGCATTCAACCAGGCCATGTGCCGGGTTTCATCATCGCCCAGCTTGTCGGCGGGTTAGCCG
>JASHOB010000111.1 GCA_030041335.1 Alphaproteobacteria bacterium
CACTAATTTCCCCTCTCACCATCCAAAATCAGCCAACTAAACTTGCCATTTATTTCTATCAAACCATCAATCTGCTTGAGCACGGGCATCATTACCCAAGCGCACACAAATTCTTCGGCGACGCGAACAGTGCGCGCGTCGCGGTTTCCTCGATCGCGCGTTGATATAGTGACGATGATCTAATGTTTGGAGTCCTGGTGACGACGGCCAGGCGTGTTCACTCTCCATGTGGGCGGCGCCACTTTGGGATCGTGACCGACGCCGCGATTGAACCAAGGTATCGTGGGCAGGCCGTCGTAGTCCGGCGCTCTTGATTCGGCACCTACGCCCGGAGTTGCGAGACCCCTATTATCCTCGGCATTGGCGGTCGGCCGGACACGACCGGGCTGCCGATTTGTCGCTCACGTGGGGGGGGGGAACCGGGGCGATTGCTTGCGTCTTTATGCGCAGCAGTTCGCTGGCAGATGCAGGGCTCGCATGTCGACGACGGGCTCAATCGATTCGACCCTGCCGTGTGCTCAACCTGTCCCCGAGATCTTTCGGGCGGTGATCGTCCTTCGGCGATTTCGGCCATGTCGTGCGGCGAGATTGTCGGCGAAGCCGACACAGCGCATTATTGTTCGAGCCGACGGTAGTCTGAAGAAGATGTCGCACGACGTTCTCGATTTCTGGTTTGACCCGGCAAACCGCGACAATTGGTTCGAGGCTTCGGCCGACTTCGACGAATTGGTCCGCAAACGGCTGGGTGCTTTCTACGCCGAGGCTGTCGAAGGCCGCTGCAACGACTGGAAAAACGATCGTGACGGTGCGCTGGCGCTTTGCATCCTATTCGACCAAGTGCCTCGCAATATTTTTCGTGGATCTGCGCGCGCCTTTGCGACTGACCCACAGGCCCGCTCGCTCGCAAGGCACATTTTGGCGTCGGGCTTCGATCGGTTGTACCCGACAGACGATCACCGCCTGTTCTGCTACCTGCCATTCGAGCATTCGGAGGACGTCGAAGACCAGCGGCTTGGTCTCGAGCTCTTGACGGCACGAACTGCTGACGACCGCTCCACCCACCATGCCCAACGCCACTTGGAAGTCATTACCAAGTTTGGACGCTTCCCGCATCGGAACGCGGTGCTCGGGCGACCGTCGACTTCGGCGGAGTTGGAGTTTTTGAAGGCAGGCGGCTCTTCGCTTTAGGCGGACGACGTCACGCTGGAACCGCGATCGTCCGATCTGAAGTTACGATTCGTGTGGCTGCCCGCCGGGTGTCCCAACGGTCAGGCGAACATAACAGGCGAGCGTTCATCCTCTTGGGGGATGCGCCGCCTGGGGACAGCGCTGGCAGCAGATTCTGAATCAACGATTCTCGTGCGGGTTGGGTTGCGAAAGCGTGAGAGAACCGGGTTCGGTCATCCGCCCGGCGCCCGGGCCTCGATCGTTTGGGCAACTTCTTCGCAGACAGTCGCCAAATCCAACAGTTCCTGGCGCAGCGCAGGGTCTTTGGTTTGCTCCGCCAGATCGCGAAATCTCGACGCTTCAACTCGCCAGTACTCCGCATCATACATGGAAGTCCTTTAATGAGCCTGGCAGAATCGTTGTGTTTTGACCTTTCAACTGAGATAGCGAAGCCCCCCGTGGGTCAAACCGCAACGGGGGGCACAAGCGAAATCTCGCTTCGGCTCAATAGCCGAGAAACTTGGACTCTGGGTCAGTTGCCGCCGCCAAGCCGATCGGCAACCCCTTTAAGGCCCGGTGGCATCATGTTCGGCACACCCTCCCGATAAGTTGGCGATAGGCGACTCTCGCGCGACATCAGTGCGCAGTCAAGCTCGGCGAGTTCGCCCCCTTAGGGGCGGTTGGCTGGAGAGCGTGAACGAAGAGTTCGCAGCTTGCGTCTTCTGAACGCTGCACTGCCTTGATATCGTGCACAAACATCGGCATCCGCTTGATGGTCAAACCAGCCCCATGGACCCATCGATGAGCGGATCGTTGCCGCCGCCCGGTGACATCGTTTATGGCGAGCCTTTCGATGTTGGGCCGAAACCGTCACTCGATTGACCTGCAAAGGACGAACCGGCGCGGCATGCCGAGGTGCTTCGATGCCATGATCAGCGAACGGACACAGCTCCCTGTCGACCAACGCCAGCCAATCTGGCCGACATGGCCGCTACTCAACGACCACGATCGCTACGCCAAAGATCGATAAGGCACACCGTAGCTCGCGCGCGATAGCGCGCACCCTGCAAACGGAACCGAATAGTAGCTTCGTCCGCGGGCGTCGCTTTCCTTCAACGGTTGACGTTGGCCAGGTGGTCTGCGGGACTCAGACTGGCGCGGCCTCTTGCTCGTCCATGAGCGATCTGATTCTGTCGACATCCTCGGGCGTCACCGGATTGTAGACGATCATGCTGAGGTCGGACCGACCGTCGACCGAGAAGGCCGAATATTCGAATGCGATCGGGCCGAGAACCGGATGTCGTATGTGCTTGACGCCCTCCTCACGGCTGCGGATGTCGTTGTCGCGCCACATCGCCTTGAACTCGGGGCTGAGCCGGCAGAGTTCGTCGACGAGAGGCTCCACCTCCGCCACAGCCCCCGCCCGAGCTGCGTCCACCCTGAATGCACCCAAGACGAACCGCGCCACGCTTTCCCAGTCGTATTGCGTAGCTCGGGCACGCGGATCGAGGAAGATGAAGCGCAGGATATTGCGTTGCCGTGGCGGCAGCGAACCATAATCGATGAGCATCACGGCGACCGCACGGTTCCACGCGACAACGTCCCATGTGACAGTCCTGATGAGGGCAGGACTGGGCTCCAACGCATCGAGTACGCGCTGCAGCCGAGGCGTGACGCCTTCACCTTTCCTGTAGTGTACCTCCGGAGGGTGACCGAGGCCGATCAGGAACAGATGTTCGCGCTCGACATCCGTCAGCATAAGGGCACTGGCGATCCGGTCGAGCACATCGGCAGATGGCGCGCCGCCGCGCCCCTGCTCAAGCCATGTATACCAAGTCGGGCTGATATTGGCGCGTTGCGCCACCTCCTCCCGACGCAGGCCTTGGGTGCGGCGACGCGCTTGGGGAAAGCCGAACATAGCCGGATCGAGCTTTGCCCGGCGCTCCTTTAGGTAAGTCGCAAGCAGCTTGTCCTTGGTGAGGTGCTCGCTCATCCTGGTGACTATTATACCATGATAACATCACTACTTTACCAGAATACCCTCAAAGCCGATATTTGTCTCCGACGTAATTGTGGAGGCTTTACCCCATGCGCGTATTTGTCACCGGCGCGACCGGATTCATCGGCTCGGCCGTCGTTAAGGAGCTCATTGCCGCCGGCCACCAGGTGCTCGGCCTCGCCCGTTCGGACGAAAAAGCGAGCGCTCTGGCGGCTGCTGGTGCCGCCGTCCATCGTGGATCGCTCGAGGACAGGGACACCGTCAAAGACGGCGCCGCTCAATGCGATGGCGTCATCCATTTGGCCTTCAACCACGACTTCTCGAAATATGTCGCAAATTGCGAGGACGATCGTCACGTCATCGAGGCTCTGGGGTCGGTTCTTGCCGGTTCGAGCCGGCCGCTGATCGTCACCTCCGGCACCGGATTGGCAAATACAGTGCCGGGTCAGCCGGCCCGAGAAGAGGACGTGGCTGCCAGCTCCGCCGCGGTTCCACGCGCCGCCTCGGAAGAGGCAGCCAACTCTGTCGCTGCGAGTGGCACGATCGTCTCCGTGGTCCGCCTGCCGCAGGTTCACAACACGGTCAAGCAGGGCCTCATCACCTATGCGATCGCGGTGGCGCGCGAAAAAAATGCGTCCGCCTATATCGGCGAGGGACGCAATCGCTGGCCAGCCGTGCACGTTCTCGATGCCGCCCGTCTCTACAGGCTGGCGCTCGAAAAGGCCGAGCGCGGCGCAAAGTATCATGCGGTCGCGGAGGAAGGGGTGCCGCTCCGGCAGATCGCAGAAGTCATCGGCCGACGCTTGAAAGTGCCAACCGTATCCATCGCCCCGGAAGAGGCGGCGTCCCATTTTGGCTGGCTCGCTGCCTTTGCTGGTCTCGACGCCCGGGCTTCCAGCGAGCTGACGCGGAAACGGCTCGGATGGCACCCGACGGGGCCCGGTCTAATCCCCGATCTCGAACAGCTGCAGGGCTTCGAGAGCTGAACCCTTCGGAAGTTCCCGCACAAAAGCGCAGTTGCGAGTCGTAGGAAGCCGAGGAGGTTGGATGGGTGTTTCCGTTATTCGCGGACGATCGGCATGAGCCCAGACCCGCCATTCCGCAGCAGCGAAGCGGACCCTGAGATGTGAGCGAGATCCTTTATTGGCGCCGTTCCTGTCATTCGCCCCCGATCTGGTCAAGCTCCAGTTCTTGATAGAACCGCGTCATCGTTCAGTCCAGCAGCAGAGGCTCCGCACTGCGGGAGTTAGCCAGAGCGCAAGCTCGCAGCGTTTGATCCCGCGCACCACGGAGGCGAGGCCATGGCTACGCGTCCGGTCGGCGAGGCAATGTGATGCCCGATCGCGGTGGGTACCAGCATCCCGCGACATGATCTGGATCGACTCTAAGCCGCAAGCTGGTGGGGAAATGCGCGACGTGCATCCTTTGCTGGTGCTTTCGCCACGGCAATTCAATGGCCGCACAGGAATCGTCGTTGGTCTGCCGATGACGAGCGCTTCTTATAATGACACCAACCCATTTGCGATGCGGTTTTCTGGTCCTAAAGGAGTCGTCAGTTACATTCTTGCGCATCAACCCAATCATTCGACTGGCGAGCACGTCGAGCAAAGCCAATTCCAACAAACAAACTCACTGCTACCTAAGATGTTCCAATACACTTTCATGCAAATTCCGGAAATTCGGTGACCCGTCTTCGCGGTCGCGAAAAAGGCGGCACGGCTTTGAGGCTGAGAGTGCTTCTTGGATTGCAAGGTTTCGAGGCGATCGGAATCGCTGCCTTGCCGCAAAATGAACCTAAGAACGGAAGGTGCTCTGCCCAACCTTCACCACGGGCTCTGATCTTTGTCATCGCTTGGGTGCTGCACCGGTAATGATGTGAACCGGGAGACTTTGCCGTCACCGCCTGCGCATTCCAGCAGCCGGTCCAGCAGCTTGGTCTCGAGTGCAGCGAGTTTGGCGTTGCTCCTGGTGCGCGGTCTCTCATTCGGCACGGCGAGCTCGAGCGCGATACCACCTTGCTCGATCAGGATCACGCGGTCCGCGAGGCCGATAGCTTCGCGGACATCGTGTGTGACCAACAAAGCGGTGAAGCGTTGGCGCAGCCACATGGCCTCGATCAACTGCTGCATCTCAAGCCGTGTTAGTGCGTCGAGCGCCGCGAACGGCTCGTCCAACAGCATGAGCTTGGGCCGTGAGACGAGCGCTCGCGCCAGGGCGACGCGTTGCCGTTGCCCGCCGGATAGCATCGCGGGCCAGTCGTGTTCGCGGCCATCAAGACCCACCGAGCGCAGCGCCGTCAGCGCTTCGTAATACCAGTTGCCGCCCAGGCCAATACCGACATTGGCGATGACCCGGCGCCACGGCAGCAGCCGCGGATCCTGAAACATCAAACGGGCTTCGCCCACCACGTTGGTCACCGGGCGGCGGTCGACCCGGATATCTCCGGCGTCAGCGGCATTAAGACCGGCAAGAAGGCGCAACAACGTACTCTTGCCGCAGCCGCTACGGCCGACGATAGCGACGAATTCGCCAGGCGCGATCTCGAAGGAAAGATCGCGCAAGACCGGGCGTCCGGCGAAGCTCTTCGACAAATTCACAATGCTGACGGCTGCGCCGGGCCGGACCGCCGGCCGAGCTGAAGGGGGAGCCGGGTCGCGTTCCCGCAGATTGCGCCGCTCGTAGAGAGCAGCGAACAAGGCGCTCTCCATCGCCATCTGTGTCATGTGGCCACCCTCACGACTTGGAATGACGGATGCCAGGACAGGCACCGGCGTTCGAGCCAACGGGTCGCGCTGTCGGCGAGCTTGCCGAGCATCGCATAGATCACGATGCCGAGAACGACGACGTCGGTTTGCAGGAACTCACGCGCGTTCATGGTCATGTAGCCAATGCCCGAACTCGACGAGATCGTCTCTGCCACGATCAGGGTCAGCCACATGAGACCGAGCGCATAACGCAAACCCACCAAAATCGAGGGGAAGGCACCCGGCAAGATTACCTGACGGAAAAATTCCCAACCGTTCAACCCGTAGGCGCGACCCATTTCGACGAGATCGTTATCGACCGTGCGAACGCCGTGGTAGGTGTTGAGATAGATTGGAAAGAACACGCCCAGCGCGACGAGAAACAGTTTTGCCGACTCGTCGATACCAAACCATAGGATCACGAGCGGTATGAGCGCCAGATGCGGCACATTGCGCAGCATCTGCAGCGTAGTGTCGGTGACCCGGGCGGCTGCGGGGCTCAATCCGTTGAGGAAGCCAAACGCCAGGCCGATGCTGCCGCCGACCAACAAACCGGCGAGCGCACGCTCCGTGCTAATGACGACGTGGCGCAACAATTGGCCGCTCGAGCCGAGTTGCCAAGCAGCGGTCAAGACGGCGGAAGGTGCCGGCAGAACCTGCGATCCCAAAACGCCCGCGAGCGAGAACGCCTCCCACAGGATCAGCAATGCCGCCGGCAGCAACCAAGGGAGCAGCGCCGCGCCACGCCGATCAAGCCATCTTCCCATCATCGCGTCACGCCAGACGCCATACCGCGTCGCGCACAGCGATGGACCTGGGCAAGAGCCCGGCTTTGAAGAACGTGTCCGCGATACGCTGCTGGCTCGCGACAATGTCGGGAGTAATTGGCGCCACGCCATAGCCGAGACGCGCAAGCGCCACGCGAAGCACCTCGGTCGGCAAGCCGGTATGTGGTGTCAGCAGGGTCGCGACCTCTGGTTGATGCTTTGCCGCCCAGGCGTCGGTCCTGCCGATCTCGGCCAGCAGTACGCGGATAAGATCGGGCCGCGCCTTGGCGAAGGTCGCGGATGCCAAATAAAATTGCGGATTCCTGGCAAGGCCGGTGGCATCGGTGAGCACCCGCGCGTGCGTCGCGGCCTGGCCCGCCGCAAGATAGGGGTCCCAGATCACCCAAGCATCGACGCTGCCGCGGGCGAAGGCAGCGCGTCCGTCGGCCGGCGCCAGATAGGCCGGCTCGATATCGCCGAATTTTAGCCCGGCCCTTTCCAATGCGGCGATTAACAGATAATGCACGTTGGAGCCGCGATTGAATGCGACGCGCTTGCCCTTGAGATCGGCGATTGTGCGGATCGGCGAATCCTTGGGCACCAGGATCGCCTCACCGGCCGGCGCCGGCCGGTCGACCGCAACATAGAGAAAGGGCACGCCGGCGGCCTGAGCGAATACCGGTGGCGCCTCGCCCGTGATGCCGAAATCGATACTGCCCCCGTTCAGGGCTTCAAGCAGTTGCGGACCGGCGGGGAATTCGGTCCATGCAACCTCGACCCCTTGTGGCGCCAGGCGGCGTTCCAAAGTGCCTCTGACCTCGAGCACGATCAGCGTGCCGTATTTCTGCACCCCGACGCGCAGCGTCTGGCTTTGAGCGTGCGCCTTGAGGCTAAGCGCGGCAACACCGCCGGCCAGCAAACCGCGCCGCGTGATTTCAATCGGGGTGGTCATGACGATCCTCGCGAAAAATAGGAACTGGCGCCACTGCGCTCGGAAGCAGTTCCACCCCGACATCGCTCGCCAAGCGTTTCTTCGAGAACGCCAGCCAGGCGCTGTGCCTGTTCCGCGATCTCGGGTGCGCCGACCACGTCGCCGAAATGCTCGCGCGTCAGCGGACCGAGGGCGAACAAATTACGGCTTAGCCCGTAGACGCGCCCGTCGCGAGCGACGGTCAACCCGAGACCAAGCGGGTCGGGATAGGCCAGTCCGCGGGTGATGAGAGCGCCAAGGAAGTGGCTCGGGTCGGGTCGCAGATCGGGGCGCGGTCCGGTGCAATTGACAATTGTTTGGCATCGCCAGCGAACCACTTCTGACGAGCCGCGGCGTTCAATCTCGACCAGGAAACCGCCGCGATCGCGTCGCGCGCTGCGCAGCCTTCCGGCGAAGACCTCGACCTGACCCGCCTCGCGGGCCGCCTCGACGCGGCCGGCAAGATCGGGCGCCATCCGGTAGCGATGCACATCGTAGAAGCTCTTCAAATGCCGCATGAAGCGCTTCTTTTCCTGGATCGACAGCTTCGCCCACAGATCTGCACTCCGCTGGCGGAGTGCAGTAAAGACGTCGCGCCACGAACCGCCTTCCCGTTCGATCAGCGCAATCTCGTTGCGCAATCTGCGGAGATAGACGGTGACCGTTGCCTGTGGCCAAGACGCGAAATCGAGTGCAACCGGGTATGTCGCGACACTCGCCGCGCGCGACAGCAACCCATGGCGCGACAGGGCACGGATTCGCCCGCGATGCGCGTTCGCTAGGAGCGACCCCGTTACATCTGCCATGGTGAGCCCCGTGCCAATGATCAGCACGTCGGCCTCGGGGGGGATCCGCTTTAGTTCTTGCGCTTGCCAGGGATCGGCGATGAAGCCCGGAGCGTTACCAAGAGCCGCCGGAAACCCGCTCGGCAATGCCGGAACCCCGTGGCTCGTCGCGACAACCACACAAAGCGCATGCAATTTGCCGCCGTTCGCCAGTATCAATTCGAGCCCGCCCTCGACGATGCGCACGTCTTCTGCCGAGGTACGGTGATGTTCGAGCTTGACCTTCGATCCCGTGAGCGCAGCGCCAAGTCGGTCGCGCACGAATTCGCCAAACCAGCGCCGTTGGACGAAGGTACGGCTGGGCTGGCTTGCGCCCAAACCTCCGCCAACCAATGTGGGGTACCATTTCTCGAGCCAGTCGATGAAGCGATCTTCGGCTTGCGCCGAAACACCCATTTGCCGCGCCGTCACATTGATGCAGTGGACCTCGTCCGTGGCCGAATAAGCCAGCCCTGAACCCAGTTCGGCTCTGGGTTCGACAATGCCGATACGGCCGCTGCCCAGTCCGCGCACCAAGTGCAGCGCCAGCACCGTCCCGGCGAAGCCGCCCCCGACAATGGCGACATCGCAAAATACGGCCTCGCCGTGGCCATGTCGCCCGCTGTCAAGCACCATGAATTGCCTTCGGACAATACGGGAATGGCTCATAACAGATAAAGAATACTGAGTCTATGGTTTTTATAGATTGACAGCGCTCGTCTGGCTGTGGCTTTGTGGCGGCGCAATTGGGAGCCAAAGCATGGCCGATGCGGTAAACGCTGTAGCGGCACAGGCCGCTGATATTCTTTGGTTTCTGCCGACCCATGGCGATGGCCGCTATCTCGGCACCCAAGAGGCGGCGCGCGAAGTCTCGCTCGGCTATCTGCGACAGATCGCGCAGGCAGCGGATCACAACGGTTATTTCGGCGTGCTACTGCCGACGGGGCGCTCGTGCGAAGATTCCTGGGTGGTGGCGTCGGCGATGGCGCCACTCACCGATCGGCTGCGTTTCCTGGTGGCGGTTCGGCCGGGGCTGCAATCGCCGGCGGTTGCGGCGCGCATGGCGGCGACATTGGACCGGCTATCCGGCGGGCGGTTGCTGATCAACGTTGTGACCGGGGGCGATCCGGTGGAGCTGCACGGCGACGGGCTGTTCCTCGATCACGACGAACGTTACCGGCTGACCGATGAATTCCTCTATGTGTGGCGGCGTTTGATGGCGGGCGAGACGGTAAACTATTCGGGCCGCCATCTCTCCGTGGCCGAGGCTAAGCTTCTCTATCCACCGGTCCAGGCACCTCATCCGCCGCTTTATTTTGGCGGCTCGTCGACAGCCGCGCAGCGCATCGCCGCCGATCATGTCGATGTCTACCTCACCTGGGGCGAGCCGCCGAGCGACGTTGCCCTGAAACTTGCCGAGATGCGCGCCACCGCAGCGGCGAACGGTCGCGAGCTGTCCTACGGCATCAGACTGCATGTCATCGTGCGCGACACCGAAGCTGCCGCTTGGGATGCCGCGGAGAGGCTGATCGCGAAGCTCGATGACGACACGATCGCGGCGGCGCAAAAGACCTTCGCGCGCTTTGATTCGGTTGGCCAGAAACGCATGAGCCGCCTCCATGCCGGCAACCGCGACGCGCTCGAAATCAGTCCCAATCTCTGGGCCGGCATCGGACTGGTGCGCGGCGGCGCCGGCACCGCTTTGGTGGGCGATCCGCCGACCGTGGCCGCGCGAATGAAAGAATACATGGCGCTCGGGATCGACCGCTTCATTCTCTCAGGCTATCCGCATCTCGAAGAATGCTACCGCGTCGCGGAGCTCGTTTTGCCGCTCCTTCCCCTCAAGAGCACAACGGGGGTTAGACGCAACACGGTGCGAAACGCCGGCCCGTTTGGCGAGATCGTCGCCAATTTCGTGGCGCCTGCCCCCAAAGTCGCTGCGCGATCCTAGGGTTTGGCGATGCCGCCAATCGCCCATCAATTAGCCAGAGTGTATAAGATTTAATCTACTTATAAAGTAGATTGACTCGTCTGATAGCCATCTATAAAGTCATTTTTTATCTGATCTCCTGTGTAAATAATAAAATTTGCACAGTCATATCTTGTTAATTAGTCGAAGCGCGAGGCGAAGGAGGGACAATGGTTGCGGCCACGACATTTTCGACCGGGTCCTCGCTTTATGACGCACTCGATCAGGTGGTCGAACGCGTTATCGGCGTCAATGCCGCCGACATCGATCGGACCGGAGATTATCCGCGCCACAATTTGAGGGCCCTTGCCGAGATCGGATGGAACAGCGTGCTCATTCCGGCGCAGTGGGGCGGGCTCGAGCTCGATCACGTCGCCTTCGCTGAAGCCTCACGCCGCATCGGTCGCGTCTGTGCATCGACCGGCCTCATCTATGTGATGCATGTCGGCGCGGCGCAGACCATTAATCTGTTTGGCAATGACGATCAGAAGGAGCGCTGGCTAAAGCCGACGCGTAATGGACTGATCGGTACCTACTCGACAAGCGAGCGCGCGACGGGTGGCCACTGGTGGTACAATTTGAGCGAGGCGGGCCGTGCCGGCGACGATTATCTCATAAACGCCGAAAAATCCTTCACCACGAGTTCCGGCCAGGCCGACTACTACGTGCTGCAGACTCGGTCGCCGGGGGCCAAGGACCAAAGCGACATCACTTTTTTCATCATCGACGGCAAATCCGAAGGGATCAAATCGCGTCCGTGGGACGCTCTCGGCGTCCGCGGTAATCACAGCGGCCCTATCAGCTATGAGAATGTTCGGGTAGCGCGCCGAGACCGGCTCGGCGCCGAGGGTCAAGGCAAAGACATCATCTATCACGGCGTGTCGCCCGTCTATCTCATCGGGCTTGGCGCGGTCTGGCTCGGTGTAGCCGAAGGCGCGCTCGACACGGTAACACGCTACGCCAAAGGTTTCGTCCATCGCGACTTCAACAAGAGCCTCGCCGAGTACCAGGTGATTCGGCAGGAGCTCGGTGCCGCCAAGGTCCTGGTTGAAAGCCTGAAGCCCTGGGCGCGCCAATTGGCGGGCCAACTTGACGCGCTGCAGGCCGCGGATAAGCCGCAGGGCGAGCTGATCGTGCCGTTGACCGAGTTCAAGGTCCATGCCGCCGAAGTCGCCAATAAAGTCGCGGCGAGCGCCCTCAATATCAGCGGCGGCTATGGCTATCGGCGCGGCGATCTCGAGCGCTATTACCGCGATGCCCGCGCAGCGATCGCCATGGGCCCCTCAAACAACATCGCGCGTGAATGGATCGGCAAGGTTCAGGTCGGTTTGCCCTTGGAGCTTTGGTATCAGGGCGGCGAATAAATCCGTCTTCGCGTTCGGAACGAGGCACATCATGACACTTCAACAGCTCCCCGATGACCGGCTGAAATTCGCTTACTGGGTTCCGAACGTCAGCGGCGGCCTGGTGGTCAGCAAGATTCCGCAGCGCACGGAATGGAACCTCAATTACAACGTCAAACTGGCGCAAATCGCCGAACAAGCGGGCTTCGATTACGCCCTATCGCAGATCCGCTTCATCGGCAGCTACGGCGCCGAATATCAGCATGAATCAACTACCTTTTCGACCGCGCTGCTGCTTGGCACCGAGCGCATCAAAGTGATCGCGGCGATTCTTCCGGGGCCGTGGCATCCGGCCGTGACCGCCAAGCTGGGCGCAACCGCCGACCAGATCTCTAATGGGCGCTGGGCAGTTAATGTCGTCAGCGGCTGGTTTGCAGGTGAGTACCACGCGCTCGGGCTGCCTTGGCTCGAACATAATGAACGCTATCGCCGCTCGCGTGAGTTTATCCAGATCTTGAAAGGCATCTGGACGGAAGACCATTTCACCTTCAAGGGAAATTATTACTCGGTCAACGAGTTCAATCTGCGACCGAAACCGCTGCAGCTTCCCCACCCCGAAATTTTCCAAGGCGGCAATTCGCGCGCGGCGAAGGAGAATGCTGGCAACGTCTCCGACTGGTACTTCATGAACGGCAACACACCGGAAGGCCACAAGGCCCAGATCGACGAGGTCAATGAGATTGCGAATGGCGCCGGGCGTCGCGGGAAAGTGCGTTTCGGCGTCAACGCCTTCATTATCGCGCGCGAGACCGAAAAGGAGGCCCAGCGCGAACTCGAAGCCATCATCGAGCATGCCGATGCCGAAGCGGTCAATGCCTTCGGCGAGGCGGTGAAGCAGGCCGGCCAGGCGTCACCAGAACGCCACGGCATGTGGGAGAATTCGACCTTCCGCGATCTGGTGCAATATAATGACGGCTTCCGTACCAATCTGATCGGCACCCCGGAGCAAATCGCCGAACGCATCTTCCATCTCAAGACACTCGGCGTGAATCTCGTACTGGGCGGGTTCCTGCATTTCCAGGAAGAGATCCGCTTCTTCGGCGAACGCGTGCTGCCGTTGCTGCGCGAACTCGAGCGCGCCAAACCCTTGCCGGAACGCCTCGCGGTATGACGATTCCGGTGGCCGACACTCTGCCGTCATTGCTGCTGTCGCAGATGGCCGGGTATGGCGACGGCATGGCCTATCACGACCGGGGCAAGGGCCTTTGGCGCGGCCACAGTTGGAGAGCCGCAACCGATCGAACCGCCCGGCTCGCCATTGCTTTGTCGCGGCATGGCATCCGTAGCGGCGGCGCGATTGCCATCATCGGTAGTCGTCCCGAATGGGTGTGGGCGGCGATCGCAGCACAATGGATCGGCGCTGTCGTCTTGGTTCCGGCGCCAGAGGTATCGAGGCCAGTGCTGGCCGACGCGCTTGCCAAGCACAATGTGCGCGCCGTTTTTGTCGATGACGATCACGAGATACGGCTCGTGGCATCGTTACGCGACAGCCTGCCGGATCTGGCGCTAATAATCTCGAACCAAGCCAACGGTCCACAGCGGCCACGCGAAGCTTGGCTGTCCTCCTATCGGGAAACAATGGCCGCCATCGGATCGGCGCCGCCGCTACCGCTCGTTGCCACGCCGCAGGACATCGCTTTCATCACTATCACGCGCGACAAGACCGGCGTCTCCCGAACCGCATCTTTTAGCCACGCGACCGCCATTGAGCGCGCACGGCAGGTCGGGCTCCTTGTCAAAGCAACACGCGCCGATCGCGTCTTCGCAGCACTGCCACTGTCCTGGTCAAACGGCCTCATCCATCACCAAATCCTATCCTTGTTGGTCGGCTTCCCCTTGTTCTATCCCGGACCCTCGACGGTGTTGCGCGATCTTCGCGACGCCGCTCCAACACTGCTCTTCGGTCCGCCGCTATTTTTTGAACGCCTGCGCGACGAAATCACGGGACGCATCGTCGATGCACGAGTGCGAAGCCGGCTCACGACAGGCGGCGATGCCGCGCCGCCCAACCTGTTCGGGCGGCTGCTCTGGCGCGACCCGCTCAACGCCCGGGCGGGATTGAATCGGGTCCGTGTGGCCGCGAGTTTCGATGGGAAGCCGTCGCCCGAAGTGGCGCGCTTCTTTGGTGCCCTCGGCATCGCCGTTGTTGAACTCGACGCCAACGACGCCTTTGCGGAAGCGCCGCGGTCATCCGTCAGCAGCACGGCCGAATTGGCGGTCGCGCATCAAGCCGCCTAGGCAAATAGGCGATTCCCGTGCCACCCGTGCCACTGTTGGAGCTTGATGGCATCGATCTTTCTTTTGGCGGCGTACGCGCCATCGCCAATGTCAGCTTCACGGTTGAGAAGGCCGCAATTTGCGCTGTGATTGGTCCGAACGGTGCCGGCAAGAGTTCGCTGATCAACGTCATCAGTGGCCTCTACCGGCCGGCGCGGGGCGTCATTCGCTTTGACGGCAAGTCTTATGCCCGCCTGACACCAGCGATGGCGAGCCGAATTGGTGTCGCGCGCACGTTTCAGAATATCGCCCTGTTCAAGGCAATGACGGTGCTCGATAACATTATCATGGGCCGCGCCGGCAAGGCGCGCGCCGGCGCTGTCGAGGACGCGTTGGGCCTGCCGCGGTCCCGTCGCGACGAACAGGTCAATCGAGAAAAAGCAGAGGAGATCATCGAGTTTCTTGATCTCGAGGCAATCCGGCACGTCGCGGCCGGGACGCTGCCCTATGGCGTACAGAAGCGCGTCGAGCTCGGCCGCGCCCTGATCGCGCAGCCGCGCCTGTTGCTGCTCGACGAGCCGATGGCCGGCATGACCTTCTCCGAGAAGCGCGAGATGTGCCGCTTCATCCTCGACGCCAACGCCACGCTGGGCGCGACGGTGATTTTGATTGAGCACGATATCGGTGTCGTCATGGATTTATCGCAGCACATTGTCGTCCTCGATTACGGCGAAAAGATCGGCGATGGCACTCCCGACGAGATTCGCAGCAACCGGCGCGTGATCGAGGCCTATCTCGGCGCCGAAACGCCGCAGGCGGCTTGAGGCGGCGATGGACTGGCAATTCGCGCTCGAAGTGCTGATCGGCGGA
This sequence comes from Alphaproteobacteria bacterium, assembly GCA_030041335.1. GTDB lineage: Bacteria > Pseudomonadota > Alphaproteobacteria > ATCC43930 > CGMCC-115725 > JAATGI01. The sequence continues at coordinate 14,931 of JASHOB010000111.1, forward strand.
CTGCTCTCCGGCGTTATGTACTCGTTGGTCGCCATCGGCTTTGTGCTGGTCTACAAGAGCTCCGGCGTCCTCAATTTCGCCCAGGGCGCTATGGTGCTGTTCGCAGCCCTGACCTTCGTCAGCTTGGTCGAACGCGGCGTCCCCTTCGCCCTGTCGCTAGCGATCACGCTGGCGATCATGATCGCGATCGGTTTCGCCATCGAACATGCGGTACTCCGTCCGCTGGTCAGCCAGTCGCCGATGACCCTGTTTATGGCAACACTCGGCGTGAGTTACGTGTTGGAGGGATCTGCGCAGCTTATTTGGGGCGCCGAAGTTCACAATCTCGATCTCGGCATTTCCGACGAGCCGCTGACACTCAGCGGTATCGACGTCAGCACCTTCGACCTGTTCGCCGCCGCCATCGCTGCCGCCATGGTGGTCGGGCTGATCTTGTTCTTCAACTGGACGCGGATCGGCCTCGCCTTCCGCGCCGCGGCCAACGACGAGCTGGCAGCGTTGGCAGTGGGTTTGCGGCTTGAGCGCATCGGCGGCGTGGTGTGGGCGGCGGCCGGTGTCGTGGCCCTCATCGCCGGCCTGCTGTGGGGCGCTCGGACCGGTGTCCAGTTTTCCCTCAGCTTGACCGTGCTCAAAGCATTGCCGGTGCTGATTCTCGGCGGCTTCGATTCAATCGCGGGCGCGATCGTAGGCGGTCTCCTGGTCGGCGCCACGGAGAAGCTTGCCGAAGTCTTCATCGGACCGATGTTCGGCGGCGGCATCGAAAGCTGGTTCGCCTACGCGGCGGCAATGTTGCTGCTGTTGATACGGCCTTCGGGCCTGTTCGGCCAGAAATTGATCGACCGGGTCTAAAGCATGATTTACCGGCAAGCAGGCTTTTTGACCGCGGACTACCGGACGGAAAGGCGATGGGTGCCGCACGCCGTCGATCGTTGGGCGCTGACCGCATTTCTCGCTTTTGCCGCTCTTGCCGTTCCAGTCATCGGCAACGATTACCTTTTCGGCGCCATCTTGTTGCCGTTCCTGGCGCTGTCTCTGGCGGCGATTGGGCTCAACATCCTCACCGGATATGCCGGCCAACTGTCGCTCGGCACGACGGCGTTCATGGCCGTTGGCGCCTATGCCGCCTACAACCTCAACCTAAGGATTCCGGGCTTGCCGCTCCTGGCCAGTATTGTCTTGGCCGGCATCATTGCGGCCTTGTTCGGCATTTTGTTTGGGCTCCCGAGCCTGCGGCTCAAGGGCTTTTACCTCGCGGTGTCCACGCTCGCGGCGCAGTTCTTCGTGGAATGGGCGCTCAACAAGATCGGTTGGTTCTCGAATAATAATTCATCCGGCGTCATAACCGCGCCGCCAATGGCCATCCTCGGCATTGCCGTTGACTCTCCGGCCCGAAAATATCTGTTGAGCCTCGGCATTGTCGCGGTGCTAACGCTGGTCGCCATCCGGCTCACACGCTCGCAGACCGGCCGCAATTGGATCGCGATCCGCGACCGCGAGGTCGCTGCCGCTTCGCTTGGTGTTCCGGTGTTTCGCGTCAAGCTGGTCGCCTTCGCGATCAGCTCCTTCTATTGCGGCATCGCCGGCGTGCTGTGGGCCTTCACCTACCTCGGCACAGTCGAACCGGATGGGTTTAATCTCAGCCGCTCGTTCGAGGTGCTGTTCATCATCATCCTGGGTGGCCTCGGCAGCATTCGCGGCTGCTTCCTCGGCGCTGCCGTCATGGTGGTGTTTCCGCTGCTACTGAGCCGATTTGCCAACGCGTTTTTCGCCACCGCTCTGGATCCCGGAATTCAGGAAGACATTGAAAACATCCTTTTCGGTTCGTTGATCGTGCTGTTCTTGGTCAAGCAACCGCTCGGCTTGGTCCGCTTGTGGGATCAGTTCAAGCGACGGCTTGAGACGTGGCCGCTGTCTGAATGATACGCATTCTCCACCACCATCGAGGGATGACGCAGATGAAACCACACATCGTGAAATCACTGGCAGTCGCTTGGTTGCTGGCTGCCACGATGCTCACCGGGGCGGGCGCAGCTCGGGCCGACGAGCAATATTTTCCGCTGCAAAGCTATCGCGTCGGGCCCTATGCCGCGGACGGCTCCGGATTCTTCGGGGGCTTCATCGACTATATGAACCTAATCAATATTCGCGATGGCGGCGTCAATGGTGTCAAGCTCACTTGGAATGAGTGCGAGACTGAATACGAGGTCGAGCGCGGTGTTGAATGCTATGAACGGCAAAAAACGCAGGGCAAGCCGGGCCCGGCGGCTTGGAACCCGCTCAGCGTCGGCATCGCCTACGCAATGATCGACAAAATTACGCAAGACAAAGTTCCACTCATCACCATCGATCATGGTCGCACCGATTCGACCGACGGCGCGGTATTTACCTACGTCTATCCGCTCGTACTGAACCCCTATAGCGAGACGTCGGCGATTATCAACTATATAGCGTCTCGCGCGGGCGGGTTTGATAAACTCAAGGGCACGAAACTCGTCGTGGTCTATCACGGCTCGCCTTACGGCAGGGAGACGATCCCGATCTATAACCTCCTCGCGCGGCGATTTGGCTTCTCAGTCACCCAGATCGAGGTGCCACATCCCGGTAACGAACAGGAAGCGCAATGGCTCGAAGTGCGCCGGATCAAGCCGGCATGGGTGGTATTGCGCGGCTGGGGCGTCATGACGCCCGTGGCGATCAAGACCGCTAAGAAAACCGGTTTTCCAGTCGACCACATCATCGGCAACATCTGGAGCAACTCCGAGGAGGATGTGACGCCGGCGGGCACCGCCGGGAAGGGCTATCTCGCCATTACGACGCATCCTGCGGGTACCGATTTTCCGGTGCTGCAGGCCGTCATCAAGACCGTCTACGGCGCCGGAAAGGGGAATGTGGCGGATCAGAAGCGGATTGGTAGCGTCATCTACAATCTCGGCATCGTAAACGGCATCCTCAATGTCGAGGCGGTCCGCATCGCTCAGGAGAAATACGGGCACAAGGCCCTGACCGGGGAGCAGGTCAATTGGGGCTTCGATCATCTCGTGCTCGATGACAAACGCATCGCGGCCCTGGGCGCCGCTGGTCTTGTCGAGCCGATCCACGTCAGTTGCTCCGACCATGAAGGCGGCGGCTCAATCAAGATCCAGCAATGGGACGGCAGCAAATGGGTCATCAAGACCGATTGGATCGCTGCTGACAGAAAGGCTCTGTGGCCAATTATCGAAAAGTCGGCAAACGAATATGCCAAGGAGAATCACATCACGCCCCGCGATTGCAGCAAGGCGAGCAGCTGACCAAGTTTGGGCGTGTCGTCTCCATTCTCACGGAGACGACACGTCCGATCGCCAAGATGACGACCGACTTGCCATGAAGATCGATAGCGAAGCGTGGCTTGCCATCGACGACGTCGAGGTGGTGTACAGCCAGGCAATCCTGGCGTTGCGCGGTGTCACCTTGACCGTTGGGCGAGGCGAATTCGTCGCGCTGCTCGGTGCCAACGGCGCCGGAAAGACCACGACACTACGTGCCGTGTCGAATCTTCTTGCGGTTGCCGGTGGCGCCATTACACGTGGCAGCATTCGCTATGACGGCGCGGCGATCACGGCGCTGACGCCTGCGCAGCTGGTGCGCAGAGGCCTCGTTCAGGTGCTCGAGGGGCGGCATTGCTTCTCGCAATTGACAATCGAGGAGAATTTGGTCACCGGCGC
>JASHOB010000112.1 GCA_030041335.1 Alphaproteobacteria bacterium
GTCGAAAAGCAGCTCGGTAAGTTCCAGCTTCGCGTCCGCTTCGTCGCACCGGCTGCCGGGATCATCGCGCTTCACGGCCCTTCAGGCTCCGGCAAGACCACGCTGATCAACGCGATCGCGGGCCTGGTCACGCCGGATTGCGGCCGGATCGTCATCGGCGGCGATATGCTTTATTCCAGCACCGAGGGCGTCGATCAACCGTCGCGGCGCCGGCGGGTCGGCTATGTATTCCAGGAGGCTCGGTTATTCCCCCATTTTTCGGTGCGCGGGAATCTCTCCTATGGCATGCGACGCACCGCGAGCGACGCGGCGCTAAATTTCGACGCCGTCGTCCGACTGCTCGGGCTGGAACAAATGCTGGAGCGGCGTCCGGGCGACCTGTCGGGCGGCGAGAAGCAGCGTGTCGCGATCGGGCGGGCGCTGTTGTCGGGGCCCCGCATCCTGCTGATGGATGAACCGCTGGCATCGCTTGACGAAGCGCGCAAGGCCGAGATCATGCCCTTCATCGAGCGGCTTCATGGCGAGTTGAGCATCCCCATCGTCTATGTCAGCCACGATATGGACGAAAACATACGGCTCGCCGACACACTGGTGCTCATGGAGGCAGGCCAGGTCGCGGCGGTCGGCCCGATCGAGGATCTTACCAGCCGGCTTGACCTCCGCGCGCTGACCGGACGTTACGACGCCGGCGCGGTGATCCGCGGCACCGTCGCCGGCCACGATCTCAATTTTGGCCTGAGCGAGCTCGCCTTTCCGGGAGGACGGCTGCGGGTGGCAAAACTCGGCCGGCCGCTTGGCGCGCCGGTGCGCGCCCGCATCAGCGCCAACGATATTGCGCTCGCGACCGTCAAGCCGGAGCAGGTTTCGATCCGCAACATTTTGCCGGCGACCGTGATCGAGCTCGCGCCCGACCAGGAGAATGCCAATGTGGTCGATGTCCGATTGCGGGTCGGAACGGCGGAAAAGGGCGTCAACCTGTGGTCGCGGATCACGCTTCGGGCGAGCCGCGAGCTGAACTTGAGCCTGGGCAAGCCGGTCTTCGCCCTGGTCAAAGCGGTCGCCTTGGACCGCAGTAATTATGTTGCGCTTGCACAAAGCGATGCGAACAAATCGCTCTGACCGGGCGTCATTCTGCTAATCTTTTTTCTGGCATGCGTTTTCTAAGTTGCTGTTCTGCAAGACAAGACCTTTAAGTCTAAGGCAGTCTACCTTACCTATTGTGCAACGCAATATCAGTAACGGGGACTACCATGCTGGACTTTATCGGTCATGCGCTCCACAGCGTCGGCGAACGGTTCGACGAGTGGCGCAAACACCAGCAGGCCTATCGCGAGCTTGCCGCGCTCGATGACCGCGCACTCGCGGATATTGGCATCACGCGCTCGGAGATCCCTTTCATCTTGTCGCATGTCAGTGATCCGAGCCGGGTACGGGCGCTGCCTGCTGCGAACGAGAATGGCCGTCACGCGGCCTAACCTATTTTGAGTAGTGCGGTACTGGGCCGCGACCCGAGGGTCGCGGCCCTTTGTTTTGGCAGGACCACAAGGGAGTGCGGGACGTTACGCCGCCAGCCGTCGTGCCAACCGCTCAGCCGGACGGCAGCCAGCGGGCTGCGGCGTCGGCACTGTCTTCGGGCGACCTGTTGAAGGCGATGGCGGCTGCCGGAGCCGCCCTGTGCACCGCGTTGACGACCGCCTCAAACAGCGTCAGACCATTTTGCGGCATACGGATACCGGCGCCGATCACGACGCAGGCATAATCTGCCGAGGCCAAGTGGCGCTCCACGGTCGTGAGTGCCGTTTTGTCCGGTCGGATGAGGCAGAGATCGGCCTGCCACCCGCGCTCCCTCATGCGCTTCAAAGCCAGTGCGAGACCGGCCTCTATCTTCGCGGCGTTCATGCCTCGCGGCAGCGCCGGATCCGAGAAATCGACTGCTTCGGGCTCGTAGCCGACGAGCAAAACTCGCGTCATCACCCCTCCCCGAACCGTTTGCGATGCCGGTTTTGAGCGGCCTCGATCTTCGAATCAAGGCGGTCCTCACGGCGCAACGCCATGTTGTCACAGCACCCAGAAAAAGAGGGCCAAGGCAATGACGCCGGCCGCGACGCAATAATAGGCAAAAGGATCGAGCGCCTCAAAATCGTGGCGGCCAAAATAACGCATGAGGAACGCGGTGCTGGCATAGGCGGTAATGCCGGCGACGATGCCGGCAAGCCACACGAACGGTCCGAACCCGCCGCTTTCGGCCTGGTGGTGGAAGAAATGCGGCACCTCCAATACCGCAGCGCCAAGAATGATCGGCGTCGCGATGAGGAACGAGAAACGGGCCGCCTCTTTGTGCTCCAGCCCGCCGAGCAAGCCGCCGACCATGGTCGCACCGGAGCGTGAAATGCCGGGGACCAGGGCGAGGCTTTGCCACAAGCCGATGATCAACGCCATGCGCCACGACATATCCGTCGCCGTGCCGAGGCCAGTGTTGCGGCGCCGCAGCCGCTCGGCAGCAAAGAGAATGACGCCGTTGACGATCAAAAAGACTGCCGCTGACTCGGGCGAGCCAAAGAGATGGCGCAGAAATTTCTCCAAGGCGCCGCCAAGAACGACAGCCGGAATGGTGGCGACAACGATGAGCCATAAGAGCCGCCACCGTTCGCGACGTTCTCTGGCGCCGCCGATGCCGAAAAATGCGCCGATGATTTGCGCCCAGTCGCGCCAGAAATAAATCAGCAGGGCAGCTGCCGTGCCGAGATGCAGCACGACCAGAAACGGTAGAAAGCTCGGATCGTCCTCACTGAATCCCCAATGCAACAGGCGGGGCAGGATCACCGCATGGCCGAGGCTCGACACCGGAAACAGTTCGGTCAGGCCTTGCAGGATGGCGGTGATCAGGGCTTGAAGGCCAGTCATCGATTGTCTCGCTTTGCAACCACGAGCGTGTGCCAACCTTCTAGAGCGATTCGGGAGACAAGATAGAGGCCTTGCGCTCGGTGCGCCGCAAGGACCGCCGTTGCCTGCCGGGCCAAGAGACCCGATAGAATGGCAAACCCTCCGGGTGCGAGTAGGTGGGCCAAATCGGAAGCCATCGCGATCAAGGGCCGCGCCAGGATGTTGGCAAAAACCAGGTCGAAGGGCGCGCGGCGCGCAATGACGCGCCGGGCGTACCCGGATGCGATCTCGGCGCGTATCGTGCGAGCGACGTGGTTGCGTCGCGCGTTGATCAATGTCACCCGTACCGCTTCGCGGTCGATGTCGCAGGCTAGCACGGGTCGACGCCAAAGTTTCGCCGCGCCGATTGCCAGGATACCGGTGCCGCATCCCATGTCCAGAACGGAGCCCGGACGGCCGACGAGCAGGTCCATCGCCAATAAGCAGCCGCGTGTCGTCGCGTGCTCGCCCGTACCGAAGGCGGTTGCGGCGTCGATCAGGACCGGAATGGCGGCGCGTGGAACCGGGCCGCGATAGTGCGCACCAAAGATGAAGAACCGTCCAGTACGCAGCGGCGGAAACCCGGCTTGGTTATCGCTGAGCCAATCGCGGGCCGGTACTCGTTCAAGCGTGACGGTCGATGCCGGCGCCACGAGCATCAGGGCAGCTTCGAGGAGCGCTTGGTTCGGTTTGTCGCGCGACAAGCCCTCCACCCGCCACCCGGCCGGGTTTTCGAATGCGCTGACCGCCTCGCATTGCTGACCTACTGCCGCGGCGACGCGATCGACTGTCGCGAGCTCAAGCAGATCAACCGCCAGGCGCCACATCGCCCTTGGCGCTCAACCAATTCTTCCGTCGGCATCCGCCTTGGTGACAAAGTTGGCGATCACCATCTTGCTGCCGGCTTTGTCGAAATCGATCGATAGTTTGTCGTCGGACACCGCGCCGACCGTGCCGTAGCCGAATTTTTGATGAAACACGCGATCACCGCAGCGGTACTTGCCCGTCTCGGGCGGAATCGGTTCGGCAATGCGTGTGGCGCGGCCCTCGATCAGCGGTGCCTTGAACGAGCGCGGCGCCATCACGCGCGTGCGCGGCCAAGAATCGCCACTGTCAAACTCCGAAAAGCGGCCGCGTGCGCGGACCGGCAAGTCGGGCTCCGCCATCACCGCCACCTCGTCCGGAGGCAACTCCTCGACGAAGCGCGACGGCATTGTCGGTTGCCATTGGCCATAGAAGCGCCGGTTGGCAGCGTAGGAGATGAAGGCGCGTTTGCGCGCGCGCGTCAGTCCGACATAGGCAAGGCGCCGTTCCTCCTCGAGACCCGGAACGCCGTTCTCGTCCAGCGAACGCTTGTTGGGGAAAAGCCCCTCCTCCCAACCAGGAAGGAACACGATGTCGAATTCGAGACCCTTGGCACCGTGCAGCGTCATCAGGCTGATCATCTCGCCGGCGCCTCGCTCGGTATTCTCCATCACCAGGCTGACATGGTCGAGAAATCCCTCGAGATTTTCAAATTCCGCCACGGCTGTGACCAATTCTTTCAAATTCTCGAGGCGGCCCGGCGCATCCGGCGATTTATCCGCCTGCAACATGTCGGTATAGCCGGACTCCTCGAGGATACGTGCGGCGAGCTCGGTATGCGGCAGCGAACGGGCGATCTCGCGCCAGTGGTCGAGACGGGCGAGGAAATCGCCGAGGGAGCGTCGCGCCGCAGGCTTCAATTCGTCGCTGGCGACGAGCTTCGCCGCGGCCTCGGTCAACGGCATGCGCGCGGTGCGGGCGAGCACATGGAGCGCCTCCTCGGTCGAACTCCCGATGCCTCGGCGCGGCACGTTGACGATGCGCTCGAAAGCAAGATCGTCCGCGGGCTGATGTACCAGACGCAAATACGCGATTGCGTCGCGGATCTCCTGCCGCTCGTAGAAGCGCGGCCCGCCGACGACGCGATAGGGCAAGCCCAGGGTAATAAAGCGCTCTTCGAACTCGCGCGTCTGGGATCCGGTGCGCACCAGGATGGCGATCTGGCCGAGCCTCTGGCCCTTGTGCTGCATCGCCTCGATTTCATCGCCGACCCAGCGTGCCTCTTCGATTCCGTCCCATAACGGCTTCAGCACGACTTTGTCGCCACCTTCTGAGGAGGTCCACAGCGTCTTGCCCAGACGCCCCGCGTTTCTTGCGATGAGGCCTGAAGCGGCGGCGAGGATCGGCGGCGTCGAGCGATAATTCTGCTCGAGACGCACGATCTTCGCGCCGGTGAAATCCTTTTCGAAACGAAGGATGTTGCCGATCTCGGCGCCCCGCCACGAGTAGATCGACTGGTCATCGTCGCCGACACAGCACAGATTCTTGTGTTGCTGGGCGAGCAGCCGCAGCCACAAATACTGCGACACGTTAGTGTCCTGATACTCGTCGACGAGAATGTAGCGAAAGCGGCGCTGATAGTCGGCGAGGATGTCGTCGCGGGTGCTGAAAATGGTGAGATTGTGCAAAAGGAGATCGCCAAAATCGGCGGCATTCACTTGGAGCAGGCGGTCCTGGTAGGCGCGATAAAGGTCGACCGCCTTGCCGCGGGCGAGGTCGGCCCTGTCCTTGGCGCCAGCCTTGTCGGGCGTGAGGCCACGGTCCTTCCAACGCTCGATCGCGCCGAGCAACGAGCGCGCCGGCACGGACTTTTCGTCGAAACCCGCATCCTGGACGATCTGTTTCATCAGCCGCAGCTGATCGTCCGTGTCAAGGATAGTGAAATTCTGTTTCAGCCCGACGACTTCGGCGTGACGCCGCAAAATGCGCGCGGCGACGGAATGGAAGGTGCCCAGCCACATGCCCTCGGTGCTGGCGCCAATCATCTTTTCCAGGCGCTCGCGCATTTCGAGCGCCGCCTTGTTCGTGAAAGTGACGGCCAGCAGCTGGCTCGGAAAGGCCCGACGCATCGACAGAAGATGGGCAAGGCGGGTGGTCAGCACGCGTGTCTTGCCCGTTCCGGCGCCGGCGAGGACCAGTACCGGACCGTCCAGCGTTTCGACCGCCTGGCGCTGCGCGTCGTTGAGCGTGGTCAGATATTCGGGCAGTGGCATCGCACCGGGAACCGCCCTCGGCGCGCCCTCATGGTTGGGAAAATCGAATTCGGACATCAGCCGCTATATAGCATCCGATTCGTTCAAAGCGAGCATTATTGCCGAACAAAATGGGCGACCAGTTCGATCTCGGCGGACCAGAGAAACTGATCGACCGGAACGACGCGCACGAGCCGGTATCCGCCGTCGACCAGTGTCCGGGCATCGCGGCCGAAGCTCGCCGGATTGCAGGAGACCGCGACAATGCGTTTGACGGTCGATCGCGCCATCTCCCTTGCTTGCGCCGGCGCGCCTGCGTAAGGCGGATCGAATGTCACGGCATCGAAGTTGTCGAGCTCATGCTTGAGCAGCGGCCGCTTTTCAAGATTCCGGACCTCGGTGCTGATCTCGGCGCCAGCGCGACCGAGCGCGGCGATAGCGGCTGCGTCCCGGTCGACGGCGTAAACCTTGGCATTTTTTGCCAAGGCAAAGCTGAATGTGCCAACGCCGGCATAGAGGTCGGCCACAGTGCGCGCGTCGCCGACGCCGACGAGAACAAGATCTCTTATCTTAGTCTCGGACTCCTTCGTCGCCTGCAAAAAGCAATCAGGCGGAATATCGGCGATGATGCCGGAGAAATTCATTTGCACCGGCCGACGCTGCACGATCGGCGTCGGCAACTCCCCTTTGGTACGCCATGAGAGGCGGGCCAAATCCTGATCGTGCGCGAATTTCGCCAGCCTCTCGAGGGCGCCGAGATTGGGCGTGTCCCGCAGCTCAAGCACAAGATCGATGCCGGTATCGGCTAAAGTCAGGGACGATATGGCTTCGAGCGCGAGTGACCTTAGCCTCATGGCGACGGTAAAAAGCGCGGGATCGAGCACCGGACATGCCTCAAGATCGACAATGCGATGGCTCGCACGCTCGTGGAAGCCGATGGCGCTTCTGGTGATCGCCAGGCGCGCGCGCCTGCGGGTTGCGGGTGGAACCCGCTCGATCGGTGCCACGAGTGCATCATCGAGACCCCGATGCGCCAACGCCGCGCGGACGAACCCTCGTTTCGCCTCGGCATAGGCGGGATCGGGGAGATGCTGGAGGCTACAGCCGCCGCAAACGCCGAAATGGGGACAAGGCGGTACCTGCCGGGCGCTCGGCGACAGCAGCGCGATGAGTTTGGCCTCGCCGTCGCGGCCAATGCGCGCGCGCACGACGTCTCCTGGTACGGTGAATGGCAGGAAAATCGGCTTCCCCTCGTGGCGCGCGACACCGTCACCCCGCGCGCCGATCCGCTCGATCGTGAGCGTCGCCTCGGTCACGCTCAATGCCGCGCGCCAATCAGGAATTCGATATTGCCGTCGGGGCCCCGGATCGGGCTCTCGGTCGTGCCGATCACCTGCCAGCCCGGCTGTTCGCCAAGCCAAGTGGCGATGCGGCTTCGGACTTCGGCGTGGAGCGCCGGGTCGCGTACCACCCCGCCACGGCCGACGCGGCCTCTGCCGACTTCGAATTGCGGCTTGATCAGCGCAATCAGATCGGCGTTGGGTGCCGCCAGCGCCAACGCCGCCGGCAACACGATTTCCAGCCCGATGAAACTGGCGTCGCAGACGATCATATCGACAGGTTCTGGGATTTGTTCGTTGGTCAGGTAGCGCGCATTGACCCGCTCCAATACCACGACTCGCGGATCTTGGCGCAGCTTCCACGCCAATTGACCGTGGCCAACATCGACGGCAAACACTTTTTTGGCGCCGCGGCTTAAAAGCACATCGGTAAATCCCCCGGTCGAGGCGCCGATATCGAGCGCGACCTTGTCCCTCGGGTCGAACCCGAAATAAGTCAGACCATGATCGAGTTTTATGCCGCCGCGCGAGACATAGGGGTGATCGCGGCTCTGTAGCTTTAGGGGGGCTTGATCGTTGAGGCGAAGTCCCGGCTTATCGAGCCGTTTGTCGCCCGACCACACCTCGCCGGCCAGCACGAGTGCCTGGGCACGGGCGCGCGTTTCAGCTAACCCACGCTCCACCAACAACTGATCGAGACGCTTATCTGCCGCGCGCATGCCGAGCGCGGCGCATCACGCCCGTGCAGAGAACAGCATCTCGCGACCGAGGGCGCCCAAGGCCGTCTGCACGATGTGTGCAGCATTCAGCTTCGCGGTGTCGTATTGCTTCGCGGGTGTGTCATGATCGATGAATTTATCGGGCAGCACCATTGGACGGACCTTAAGTCCGTTCTCCAAAGCACCGCCGTGCGCCAGATGTTGCATGACTTGGGCCGCGAAGCCGCCAATCGCGCCTTCCTCGATCGTGATCATCACCTCGTGCTCTCGCGCCAATCGATCGACCAAATCGGTGTCGATGGGCTTTGCAAATCGCGCGTCGGCGACCGTCGTGGACAGGCCCATTCCGTCTAGTTCCTGTGCCGCCTTGAGGCATTCCTGCAGTCTGGCGCCAAACGACAGCAGCGCTATTTTGGTGCCTTCCTTGACGATGCGGCCTTTCCCGATCGGCAGCGCGTCGCCTTTCGCCGGCAACGGCACGCCGACGCCCTCACCGCGGGGATAGCGGACCGCCGACGGACGGTCGTCGATGGTCGCCGCGGTGGCGACCATGTGCATCAGCTCTGCCTCGTCGGCCGCCGCCATAATGACGAATCCTGGCAGACATCCGAGGTAGGCGACATCGAATGAGCCGGCATGGGTTTGCCCGTCAGCGCCGACAAGGCCGGCGCGGTCCAGGGCAAAGCGCACCGGCAACTGCTGAATTGCGACGTCGTGGACCACCTGGTCATAGGCGCGCTGCAGAAACGTCGAATAAATGGTCGCGAATGGCTTCATGCCTTCGCAAGCAAGGCCCGCGGCAAACGTGACGCCGTGCTGCTCGGCGATGCCGACATCAAAGCAGCGATCGGGGAAGTGCTCGGCGAATTTGTCGAGGCCTGTGCCCGACGGCATGGCAGCGGTAATGGCTACGATCTTCGGGTCGAGCTCGGCCTCAGCAATCAGCGCCTTAGCGTATACGCTCGTGTAAGACGGCGGGCCCGCTTTGCCCTTCGCCTGGGCCCCGGTCGCAACATCGAATTTGACCACGCCGTGATATTTGTCTGCGGCGGCTTCGGCAGGCGGATAGCCATGGCCTTTCTGCGTCACAATGTGGATCAGCACCGGCCCCTTGTCCTGGCTGTCGCGCACGTTCTTCAGGACTGGGAGAAGATGGTCGAGATTGTGGCCGTCGATCGGACCGACATAATAGAAGCCGAGTTCCTCAAAGAGCGTTCCACCGGTCACCATGCCGCGAGCATATTCTTCGGCGCGAGCGGCAGCGCGGCTCAGTCCTACCGGCAACAGCCGAGCCACCCGCCGGCCGAAGGTGCGCAGACTGCGATATTCTTTCGACGACAAGAGCCGGGATAAATAGGCACTCATCGCCCCGACGGGCGGCGCAATCGACATATCGTTGTCGTTGAGGATGACGATGAGCCGCGAATCCATCGACCCGGCATTATTCATCGCCTCATAGGCCATGCCGGCGGACATCGCGCCATCGCCAATCACGGCGACGACGTGGTTCTTGCCACCCGTGAGGTCGCGAGCGACAGCCATGCCAAGGGCGGAGCTGATTGACGTCGAACTATGGGCAGCGCCGAAAGGATCGTATTCGCTTTCCGAACGTTTGGTGAAGCCGCTCAGGCCGCCGCCCTGACGGAGGGTTCGAATGCGGTCGCGTCGACCGGTCAGCACCTTGTGCGGATAGGCCTGGTGGCCGACATCCCAGATCAGCTTGTCGTACGGGGTATCAAAGACGTAGTGCAATGCTACGGTGAGTTCGACCACACCCAACCCGGCGCCGAGATGCCCGCCGGTGACCGAAACCGCGTTTATCACCTCTTGGCGCAGTTCGTCGGCGACCGCGCGAAGGTCCCCTTCCTGCAGCTTTCGCAGGTCGGCCGGGGACTGAATACCGTCCAGGAATGGCGTCACGGTATTACTGGGATAGGTCGTTTCGCTCGCCACGGGTTTTTCCTTCAAGCTCGGCGTTCGACGACAAAGCGTGCTGCCTGACGCAACAACTCGGTGTTGGCGTCAAAGATATCAAGATGCGCGACGGCTTGATCGACCAGGAGTCGTGCCTGGGCCCGCGCGCGGACAACCCCTAAAATTGACACAAAGGTAGCCTTGCCCGCGACAACATCCTGCCCCACCGGTTTGCCGGTCATCTCAGTCGAACCCTCGACATCCAACACGTCGTCAGCAATCTGGAATGCCAACCCAAGATCGTGGGCATAACCTCGCAGCGCGGTTCGTGCATCGGACGGGGCTTTGCCGAGAATGGCGCACGCCTCGCACGAAAACGCTATGAGCGCGCCGGTCTTGAGACGCTGCAGGCGGGTGATGGCGCCGATGTCGAGGTCCGGCCGGTGCTCCGCGATCAGGTCAAACATCTGGCCGCCGACCATGCCCTGGTTGCCGGCTGCCAGCGCCAGTGCCGAAACCAATTCGCAACGTACGGCGGGGTCGCCATGCGTGTGCGGATGAGCCAGCACCTCGAAGGCCAGAGTTAAAAGTCCGTCCCCCGCCAGCACCGCGGTTGCGTCATCGAATTGCTTGTGGCAGGTCGGACGGCCGCGGCGCAGGTCGCTGTTGTCCATGGCCGGGAGATCGTCGTGAACGAGAGAATAGGCATGGACCATTTCGACTGCGGCGGCGACTTGGAGGGCACTGCGTCTGGCAACGCCAAACAAGCGCGCGCTTGCCATTACCAGAAACGGCCGCAACCGCTTGCCCGGGCCGAGTGCTGCGTAGCGCATCGCTTCGAATACGCGCGCTTCGGGTCCAGGGGGGATGGGAATTAGTCGGTCGATAACCGCATCAACCTCGCGCGCAGTGTCGCCGAGGGCTGTCTCGAACACCGTGTCGTCCGTCCAAGCCTCGTTATTCAAGGGGCACCGGCTCGACCGTAGGCTCGCCGACTGACCCGATCACGATCTTGTCGACGCGTGCCTGCGCTTCGCGCAACTTCGCTTCGCAGTGGCGCTTTAACAGCGCCCCCCGCTCGTAAGCAGCGATCGCATCATCGAGTTTACCGCTACCACTTTCCAGCCGCCGGACGATTTGCTCCAGTTCCGACAACGCATCCTCGAAACTGAGTGCGGCAATTTCTGTCAGAATGTTGGCGTCTCCCATGGCTTTATCGCATCCGACAATTTAGGCAGGCGATACAAAGGCGGCAAGGCTCTCAACCTGCCATAAGCACCGCGACATGGACAGCCGTGCTCGCGGCCAAGGCGGTGAGATCGTAACCGCCCTCCAAAGTAGAGACGACCCGCCCCTTGGCATGAAGCCGCGCCACGTCGAGAAGTCGCTCTGTCACCCAGCGATAGTCATCCTCTTCTAGCATCAGTTGCGCAAGTGGATCGCGGCGATGCGCGTCAAATCCTGCTGATATTAAAAGAAACTCAGGCCGAAATGTGGCAAGAGCCGGGAGAATCGTCCGCTCATAGGCGGCCCGGAATGCGATCGCGCCAGCGCCCGCCCTCAGGGGCACGTTGACGATATTGCCCACGCCGACTTCGTCGGCAGCACCCGTACCGGGATAGAAGGGCGACTGATGCGTCGATGCATAAAAGAAATCGCCATCCGCGGCGAACGCTGCTTGGGTGCCGTTTCCGTGATGGACATCAAAATCAACCACGGCGACGCGCGCGCAACCCAATTGCCGCGCTCGTGCGGCCCCGATCGCAACATTGTTGAAAAGGCAGAATCCCATCGCGTGCTCTGGCTCTGCGTGATGACCTGGCGGACGCACCGCGCAAAAGGCGTTGGACGCCTCACCCGCGATCACGGCGTCGACGGCCGCGCGGACCGCGCCCGCGGCCCGGAGTGCCGCGTCGCCGGAGCCGGGTGAAACGATGGTGTCTGGATCAAGCGCCGCATGCCCTTGCTTCGGAATCGCGCGCATCACCCAGTCGATGAATCGTGGCGGATGGACGAGCACGAGATCGTCACGCGTTGCCAGGGGCGCATCGCGCCGGTCAAGTGAGGCGTACGCCCCGCCCGACAGGGCTTCGAGCACAGCCGCGAGTCGCGCTGGTGCCTCGGGATGGCGACGTCCGGTGTCGTGACCAAGGCAGGCACTGTGGGTGAAAAGCGCGGTCATGATGAAGTGTGGCATGGCAGCACCCCGCATGCCAGCGTCGCTGGCTTCGCCCGACTCTTCGAGGTCCCCGGTCGAGCCTGGCCTACACGGCCAGTGATCGGACAGCCTCGCTGCCCAATAACGCAGAAGCCAAGCTGATGGCGTTCTCGAACGGTGCCGCCTCCTGTGAGCGACGGTGGTCGAGGGCGCTACAGCCGTCATTCGACCGACAGGGGGCGTTGACGAGAATCCGCTCGACGAGATCGCCAGACTGGCGGGCCGCATGGGCGCTGTGGTCGCGTCGACGGTTACCCATGGTGACGCTTTGCAAGTTTTGAGAAAAGTTGGCAGGGACCACACTTGATCGGCTGCATCGGACGACCTAGAAAGACGCTCGGTCCCCTTCGTCTAGAGGCCCAGGACACCGCCCTCTCACGGCGGCAACACCGGTTCGAATCCGGTAGGGGACGCCAATCTTTTCAAGTACTTAGCGTACTTTAGGGTAAGAGGGGCAGAACCCCGGGCGGGGCGTCGGATTTTGAGTCTGGTTACACGCTCGAGCTGTGCGCAGGCGGGAGCCACCTTCAGGGCGGTTGGCTGACGAGTTCCGGGAGGTATGGGACGTTGAT
>JASHOB010000113.1 GCA_030041335.1 Alphaproteobacteria bacterium
GATGTCGCTTGCCAGATCGGAGCAGAGGTACATCACTACATTCGCCACTTCCTCCGGCGTCGCGTAGCGCCCGCTCGGTATGGTGGCACTGAATGCAGTATGCACTGTCGCTGGATCCGCCGGATTTATCTGAGCCTCCAGCGAGCGCATCATCCGCGTCTCGACCGGGCCAGGGCAAACGGCATTCACTCTTACGCCCTGACGCGCAACATCGGCGGATGCGACCTTGGTCATGCCGAGCACGGCGTGCTTGGAGGCGACATAGGCTGCCAGACCGGACGCGCCAAATAATCCGGCCGTCGAGGCGGTATTGACGACCGCGCCATGCCCCTGCCTCAGCATTACCGGCAGCACGTGCCGCAGGCCCAGAAATACGCCCTTCAGATTGACGCTGATGACGGCATCGAAGACGGATTCGTCATATTCCTGTATCGGCATCAATTTGCCTTCAATCCCGGCATTGTTGAAGAAGCAGTCGATGGCAGCATAAGCATCGAGCGCGGTCTTCACATAATTCTGCACTTCATCCGATTTGGTGACGTCTGCTCGGACGAAGCGGGCATCGCCGCCATGCTGACGCACGAGCTTGGCACTCGCCTCGCCCTCGACTGCATCAAGGTCGACCAGAACGACTTTGGCACCACGCCCCGCGAAGCCGAGTGCGGCGGCGCGGCCGATGCCGCCCCCGCCGCCGGTGATCAACGCAACTTTGTCGGAGAATTCCACCCTGCACCTCCCTCTTTCCGCTCTGTCTCCGCGATGCACGGCGCAGAATCAAAGGCTTCAGAAGCCGATGATCGTCTATGGAACGGAGGGTGTCCAGGCACCGGGCGCTAACGTTAGTGGCCGGGCTTACGTCAGCTTTGTGCCAAAATGGCCGCCCCCGGCTCCCTCGATTTGCCCATGAAATCAGCGCGGTCAGATCAGAAGCGCTTGCGCCTCTGCGCCCGGGGGGCGTTCCGTCGACAGCCGATTCTCAGAGATAGAAGAGTCGTTCAGTTTGACGACAATTTCCGCGGCGCGTCCGCTAGGGATGTTCGGCGTAGTAACGGCTCGCGGCGTCGATCTCCTGAGGGGTCATTGCCCGGGCGACGTTGCGCATCTGCTCATCGATATCGTTGTGCCGCGCGTTGCTGGCGAATGCCTCGAGCTGGGTGTGGAGATAGGCCACCGGCTGACCCTCGAGCCAGGCCGCACCGGCCTTGGCGCCGACCTCGCCGTGGCACGCACCGCAGGGCGCTATCCCGCGCAGTGGCGCACCGCTCGCGACAATGCGCGGCATGCTCCTGCCGGTGCCGCTGTCGGTAATCCGAGGCAGATACGCGTAATAGGCGGCGAGGTCACGCATATCGCTGGCAGTCAGATCGGCGACGAGTGGTGCCATGACCGCACTGCCGCGCGCACCGGTCTTGAAGTCCATGAGCTGCTTGTAGATCACGATCGGATATTGCCCGGCGAGGTTGGGGGAATTGGCTTGGCTGAGCCCGCGCGCGCCGTGACACATCGTACAGCGCAGCGCCAGCGTTGCGCCGCGGCCGATCGACACCGCGTCTGCGCTATCGAGCATATGCGGGATCACTTCGACGCGTGTTGTCGGATAATTGGCGGTGACGATCTGCTCGCTCGAGGATGGTTTGTTCAGCAGGCCCGCGGCACTGCAGATCGCGTCCCAAGCGCCGCGGAAACGGTCGCTCGGGTGCGACAGCGGGAGCCACAAGAAGCCAACCACGAACCCGACGAGGGTGATCGCGGCGGTGATACCGATGCTGGTGGTGAACCAGCGATTGCGCAGCGCGGCGACGCGCTCCTCGCTCATGGCCGTTCCCCGACCATGACTGCCGGTACCGCCGTACCGGGCGTTGCGATGGCGTGCGCAATGGGGAAGCCGTAATTGACGATGGTCAGCGCGATCATCAGGCCGACCCAAAGCCCCATCCCATTGAGCGCGGCCGGCACCCGGTGCGGCGGCCGGACCGCGACGCTGAAGCGGTAAGCCTCCGGCTCGGAACGCGGCGCGAACTGGCCGCGCAGCAACACGAGGAAAAGCAGCGCGCCCGACACCACAAGGATCGCCCCGCCGATCACCGACATGATGACCGGCATGGCCAGGGACGCCAGCGCCGGGTTTGTGTAGTCGTAAAACGCCATGCGTCGCGGCATGCCGAGAATGCCGACCCAGTGCCACGGGAAGGTCAGCACGATCATGCCGATGCCCCACAGCCAGAGCTGCGCGCGCATCAGCCCGAAGCAGCCGAGCGCGCGCCCGGTCAGATGTGGCCAAATGTCGTAGGCGATCACGAAATACATGATCACGATCGCACCGGCGAAGATCAGGTGAAAATGCCCGGTAACCCATTGCGTGTTGTGGATCGTCGCGTCGAGCTGGTAGCTCATATTGATGAGCCCGCCGGCGCCGCCAAAGCCGAGCATCACGAAAGATAGTGCCGTTCCCAACATCGCCGGGTTGAGCCACGGTAATGCCTTGAGCCAGCCAAGCACACCTCGCCCGCCGCGCAGCCGCCCGGCGATCTCGACCGACGCGCAGATCGTGAACACGGTCAGCAGGGTTGGGATCGCGACGACCCCTGTGAACACGGAATGCAGGTATTTGAAGCCGGCCCCAACCTGCGGGTCCTCAAATGCGTGATGGATGCCGATCGGCATGGCGGCGACAAGGAACAAGGCAAAGGCAATCCGTCCCATCGTGTCGCTGAACAGCCGACCGCCGATTGCCCGCGGAACGATCGTGTAATAAGCGATGTAGGTCGGCATCAGCCAGAAATAGACGATCGCGTGCAGCGTCCACGAGAAGAAGACGCGCGCCAGCCCTGCGTCGATCGTATCGCGCCAGCCGAGTGCCACGGGCATGATCTGGAACAGCAATTCGAGCGCGGCGCCCACCGCCGTCCAGCCCCAGAGATAAGCGCCGGCGACCGTCGCGAACATCGGAAACGGCACCGGCGCGCCGGGATTATCGCGCTTCCAGCGGTACAAATTCACCGCCATCAGCGCGACCCAGATCCATGAGCCGAGGACCACGAGAACGATGCCGATATAGTAGAAGGCATTGCCGACCATCGGCGGGTAGAATGTGTAGAGAACCGAGGCGCGCCCAAGCGCAACCGGAACGATCGCGCTGATCGTGCCGAGAACCGCAAGCCCCCAGCCCAGCCACGCCCAATGCAGGCCAATCATTGGGCGCTTCAGCGCCTGTTCCGTCACAAAATAGCCGAAGCCCATCGCGACCAGGGTGGGCAACACATAGGCCATCGTCGTGCCGTGCGCAGTGACCGAGCGGTAATACAGGTCCGGATCACTGATCCAGGCGGCGAGCGGGCTGCGGATGAACATCTGCCATTCACCGAGCAGCAGCGCGATGCCAAACCCGGCAAAGGCGAACCAGAAATGAGCGAGGATGAGGCGCTTGCTATTCCACACAGCTGAGCCTCCGCCGCCGCGTCGCCAGTGCCACGAACGCGGCCTTGTCGACGATCCTAACCCTCGCCCACATCCCCTCGTGCCCGACACCGCAAAATTCGTGGCAAGGCATCAGCCGCTCGCCGGGCGCATCGAAGCGCGCCCCGAGACTCGAAATGTAACCCGGCACCAGCATCAGGTTGATGTTGGTGCCGTCGACAAGAAAACCGTGCACCACATCGGCGCTCGTCATTCGGAACGTGATGGGTGTATCGGTGGGAACGAGTATGCAGGAGGGCGTGAACGAGTATTGCTCGCCGATTACCCTGACCGTCACCGAGCCGTCGGCATCGAGGGCGCTGCCGAGATTGCTTTCGATGAATTCGCCGGCGAGATGAAGCGTGCGGGGGTTGACCGTCTCAACCCGCGCCTGGGGCACCGCTGTGTGATAAAAGGCGGCAAAAGTTGCGACGGCGACGAGGAGCACGATGATCGCGACTGCAAACGTGGCCCAGCGGTGCTCGACCCGTTCGGCGTGCTCGGCAGCGGGATCGGGGGCTGGCTGCGAGACGAGGTCGGTCATGAGGCGATCGCGCGCGGAAGGAAGACGAGCAGGTAGAACACAAACCAGATCGCCACCACGATTGCGGTGGCGAGCCCGGCGAGCACGACCGCACCGGTTGCGCCCGACCGCAGGATGGCATTGACCGCCGCGTCGTCCTGCGGAAAGGCGCCGTCGTTGGGAATGGGGTCTGAGGTCAACATCGTTCGTGTCAATCGCTCATCAGTCGAGGGGAACTTTGCGCAGCGCGTTGGCCTGGCTTGCCGAAACCGCCGTGCCTTGGTTGCCCCAGGCGGCGCGGATATAGGTTACGACGGCGGCGACCTCGTCGTCTGACAGGGTCTGCGCGAAGGGCGGCATACCATAGGGCTCGGGGTTGCCACCGGTGCCGGGCGGGAACCCGCCGTTGAGCACCATGCGGATCGGGTTTACCGCGGACTCCATCTGGATCGATGGATTACCGGCGAGCGGCGGGTAATCAGGCGGCAAGCCGCTGCCGTCCGAGCCGTGGCAGATCACGCAGCGCGCCTGGTAAACCGTCTGCCCCAGGCTCATCAGCAGGCTGCTTTCCGACGACGAGACGCCCGACGATTCGGGTCCAGGCGGGGTGCCCGCGGCCAGGCTCTTTAGGTAGATCGCCATCGCGCGTACGTCGGCGTCGCTCAAATACTGCAGACTGTTGAACGTGACCTCTGCCATCGGACCGTAGACCGCGCCGCGATGGGACACGCCTGTGCGCAGCAGACCAACGATCTCGTCGATGCTCCATTCGCCGAGACCGGCCTCCTTGTTGGAGGTCAGCGAGGGCGCATACCAGTTCTGCATCGGGATCAGCCCGCCCTGAAACGCTCTCGATTCCGGCGTGCCCCCGAGTGCGTTGATCGGCGAGTGGCACATCGCGCAATGGCCCAGACCCTGGACGAGATAGGCACCCCGGTTCCATTCGGCCGACTTGGTCGCGTCGGGCTGGTATTCACCTACGTTGAAATAGAGCGTGCGCCAACCCAGAATCAGCTGGCGGTTGTTATAAGGGAATTGCAGGTCATTCGGTCGGTTAGGGCGATTCACCGGCGGAACCGATCGCAAATACGCGAAGAGCGCGTCCGAATCGGCCCGCGTTACCTTCGTGTAAGAGGCGTAGGGCATGACCGGATAGATGAGGCCGCCGTCGGGAAAGCGGCCCTCGTGCATCGCCTGGTAGAAATCGTCAGCGCTCCAGTTTCCGATCCCGGTCGCCGCGTCAGGGGTGATGTTGGACGAATAAATCGTGCCGAACGGGGTCGGCAGGGCCCGGCCGCCCGCGAACAACGCGCCGCCCGGGTCGGTGTGACAGGCGATACAATCCCCGGCTTTGGCCAGGTATTCGCCTTTGGCGACAAGGGCATGGTCGTCGGCCCCCGCAGCGATGGCGGGGACGCCAAAGCCCGTGAAAAACATGCCAACTATAAAGAGCCATGAGGCGAGCCGATCGGTCAGCATGGGCTGCTCCTCAGTGAGGCTCACTGCCGCAGGCGAGCGGCATCGCCAGCGTGCCACGTGCGACAGGCGACGGATCCGCCGGCACGGGCTGCGATGCGAGATATGCCGCGACCGCGGCGACATCTCCCTCGGTGAGGCTGGCGGCGACCAGCTGCATGCAATCCGGTGACGGTGCAGTGCGCGTGCCATAGCGGAACTCACCCAACTGCGCGCTGATATAGCTCGCGTGAAGGCCAACCAGGCCCGGGATCCCTGGCTCCATTCCGGTCAGTTTGGGGCCGTGGCATCCCGAACAGGCCGGTACGCCGTGCATCTGATCGCCATGGGTGATCAGGGTCTTGCCGCGCGCGAGCACGGCAGGGCTGGCTTCGGTCACCGATGGTTGTTGTGGTGGCGGGCGCAAGGCAGAAAAATATGCCGCGATCTTCTGCAAGTAGTCGTCGTTCTGGTACTCAAGTAGATAGTTCATCGGCGCGTACCGGCGCCGGCCGTCGCGAAACGCTATCAGCTGGTTCGTCAAATAACCGGCCGGCTTGCCAGCCAGGCGGGGGAAATAGTCATTATCGGTGCCCTCGCCCTGCACGCCATGACAAGGTGTACATGCCCGAACCCGCGCCTCGAGCGTGTCTGGCGCTTTGGGCGTTTGCGCGGACGCCGCCGACCAAATCGTCGGCAGAGCGACGATCATCAGAACCGCGCACACTAGCCGACCGCTCATCGGCGGGCGGCGGGTGGCAGGGCAGCCAAGGTACTTTGATGAGCGTGACACAGCCATCCCCCTGTATCGCGCGCGCAAAAGCGCAAAAACGATCAAATCATGATCTCATGTACGGCCGCTTTCACGTTTTTATCGGTGAGATCGGCGAGGATTGAAAAGTCGAACGTGCTCTCGACGAAGCGTGCTGCCTCTGCGCCAGGTCCGAGATCACTCAGCCACTCTTCGATGCGTCGGACCAAGCCCCCAGCCCTCCTATGTGCGGCGCGCGACAACCCTCTAGACGTTAGTTCGTCCACAGATCGGCGGCCCGCCCTTTCGCGCAATAGAGAGATATCGAGGTTTGCTCGGGCGGACCGAGCCGAGCCTCATGCCCGGAGGCGGACCATGAGCAAGTATAGCGGAATTTTTGTCGAATTCGACACGGCGAAGAAAAGGCACGCGGTGGCGATCGCCGAACGTGGGCTCGCCGGTGCAATTCGGTATTTTGGTGAGATCGGCAGTTCGCCGGCGACGGTTGAGAAGTCGCTCGGGGGACTAGACGCCTGGTGCTTCAGGCATTAGCACTTCTGCATGGGCGTTCGAGGCCGACCGGAAAGAAACGACCCCCGGCAAAATCTGCGCCTCACGCCACTTGTGTTATATCATTGGAGGCAGCCATGTCCGAACCGCCCGGTTCAGTCGATTGGAAGACCAATGGCGTCAAAGTGATTCCAGGCGACCATCTCGACGTCGATACCGCCCAGACGCCGGGAATGGACCGCGCCGCCGCGATCAATCTGGCGCGGGTCGGGGCACAGAAATTGTGGGCCGGCACGGTCACGATCCATCCCAACGCCAAGACCGGCGCGCATCATCACGGTGCGCTTGAAAGCGTGATCTATGTGGTGCGTGGCCGGGCACGCATGCGCTGGGGCGAGAAGCTCGAATATACGGCGGAGGCCGGCCCCGGCGACTTTATCTTCGTGCCGCCCTATGTACCGCATCAGGAGATCAACGCGGCACCGGACCAATCGCTCGAATGCGTGGTGATCAGGAGCGACAACGAGGCGGTGGTGGTCAATCTCGACATCGAGTCGGTCGAGCGTCCCGAAACGGTGCCGTGGGTCGATCCGATCCACAAACATCCATAGGAAGAGCGTCGCGACCGCCCGGCAGTGCCGCCTATTACAATCCATTGGTGACGTCGCCGGGCTCGGTTGGGGAGGTTACGTGGCTCTCCGCGCCAGGGAGCGCGGTGCTATCCAGGGAGCGGGAGTTGGTCTGGACCGGGGACTACGCATCCCTTTCGAGACCATCGATCAGCGGAGCGGTGCTGGCACTTCTCTGCAAATGCCCTCACACTTCGACTTAGCATAAACCTGTAGCTAGTCACTCCCGTTTGCATATCCGCTGCGTTGTAGCTCGCCCAAAAGCCGTAACGTCTGGGCGATTGGCAGCTCCAAGCTCTGGCACGCTGCGCGATCTCGCGTTGCACGGCGGTCGTAAACCGGTAGTATTACACGTCGCTGCACTGACAAGGTGGGACCGCACTCGGAAGAGCGAGCGCGGTTAGGACGATAACCGACGACACAAGCGGGAGGAGCTTCATGTCAATCATCGGATGGTTAGTCCTTGGCCTCATCGCCGGTTTCATCGCGAGCCGGATCGTCAATAAGGCTGGCTCAGGTTTCATTCTCAACATTGTGCTCGGCATCGTCGGCGCTTTCGTGGGAGGCTTCCTGTTCTCACTGTTTGGACACGAAGGCGTAACCGGCTTCAATCTCTACAGTATGCTTGTGGCCATCGTCGGAGCGATTGTCGTTCTATTGGTTTACTACGCGATCTTCCGCCGAACTGCCTGATCTATTCCGGACCGTTGGTCCGACGAGTAAGAGTGCCGTGCGGACGTGACGTCACATGGCTGCTCGCTGCGAGCGATTCATCGAGATCTAAGGCGAACCCATCCTCGTCATGCCGTGCAGTCGGGCCCGCGCAGATCAGAGCTTCATGTCGATCCGTAATTCCGTCGTGAAGTCGTACGCCGGATATTGATTGAGATCGGACACCGACCCCGCGAGCGAGACGGCCAGCGCTTTGGTGAATTGGTGCCCAACTCGGGCATCGAAGGGCAGAAGCAGACGTCCTCTCTGACCGGTCACAGAGGGGCCGAAATTCCAACGAATGTCGGGCTCCGGATAGAGCCCGGAAAAACCCAGCCGTCGGGAAGGAGTAGTTGACGGTCGGCGCAAGTTGCGGATTGCGGATAGATTTCCTCGACGGATTGCCAGCGATGCCGACGTTTCCGAATGTAGAAGGGGTTCGATATAGAGACCGGAGCCAACGTCCGGCGTCGAGTATCGCATTGCGACGATCGGCATGAGCTGCCACTTGTCCCGTCCAACGTTGTTGTCCCGGGGCGGGCATGGTGATGCGAGCCCCAAGCCCAGCCTTCGGCCTTGCCCCTATTTCCAGAGTGAGCCGCTTGGAGGTCTGAACGCCCCCGCCATGGAGGTAGTCGGTATTTGAGTTGGCGGAGTTGAACGGGTTCGGGCAACAAACGGAAGATCGCCGCGCAGCGTCAGGGACCAATCCGGCGTTAGGGCGATACGCGTGTCACCGGGCAGTTTAAACGTGTCCGTCGTGACCACCCCAATTGAGTCGTTCGGACCATTGCCAGCGCTGTCTTGAGCCCGAAATTGAGCTGACAGAGCTCCTTCGGAGCAGCGACGTCTCCCTCCGGGGGCTGGTCGCTGGTCTTGGTCAGGTAAACGGGGCCAACGCGATCGAAATCGCTTCCCGCCCCTTTGGCGCCTGCACGGCACGCACCGTCACTTGCTGTCCTTCGGCGAGGTGACCGATGCCCGCCTGCTCCAATACGGAGATATGAACGAAAACATCTTTTTCACCGTCGTCGGTTTCGACGAACCCGAAGCCCTTTTGGGTATTGAACCATTTTACCCGACCGCGGGTTTCGACGGCGGTTGTGGGGTCAACCGCCGAAGACTGGCCGCGCGACGACGACCTGCTTTGACGTGGAGCCTCTGCGACGGCGGCGCTTTCATCGAGTTCCAGGATGAGGGTCACCTGCGCTCCCTTTGCACCGGAACCAATCTGGGCACGCAGTTTCGTACCTGGCAAAACCGACTCGCGTCCCGCCGCCTGGACGACAGCGACGTGCAGGAAAGCGTCGCCGGTGCCATTGCTCATAGTGACAAAGCCGAAGCCCTTTTCGGGATTGAACCATTTGACGATTGCATCGGTGACTGTCTCCTGTCCGCCGGTATGGAATGGCGGGGGCGGGGGCGTGCGCGATCCCCCACGTCGTGATTGGGGGACTGAATACGTGTCATCATCGAAACCACGGCGACGCCGCTGCCGATGGTCATTACGTCTATCCATTTTATCGCTCATCCATGGGGTCGAAGGGACTTCCGTCGTTACTGCTCTGTCTCACGGGAACGCGATATATCGGTCCGGGTGCTGTCCCGCCGAAACCGAGACGCCGTGCCGAGGCCGAGTTGCCGGCGATAGCCGCGGCACTTTTCCTCGAGCGGCCCTCACATTTCCTCGTTTAGACGCTTACTCGGTGGTCTTCCAGTCCTGAAGAAGGGGATCTGTTCTCCGAGACATCAATATCATCGCCTGACCGCGGTTGCGGCCCTGCCGCGCCTGGCGTTTCTTGGTGACCAGGGTGCCGAAGCCGCAAAGCTCGACCCGGTCTCCGCGCGATAGAGCTGTCGCGATCTCATCAAAAATGGCGGCGACGGTGCGCTCCACGTCGCTCGCACAGAGATGCGGGTAGTCCTCGACGAGCTTTTGGATCAGTTCGAATCTGGTCATCGTTCGATGGGCAAGGAGCATACAGCAACCAAAGACCAAAAGCGTAGCCGCCCAATGTCATGTTGGATGCGGAAACGCGTCTCGTCGATGTTCGACCTTGCAATTATCCCCTTATCATCGGTGGTGGCGCGGGGTTCGGGCTCAGCCGGCTGCTTTCGTCCTCTTAGGCTTCAGAAGCTTCTCGGTCCGGGCTTTGGCCAGCGCTTCCTTTTCCGCCGCTTCCTTCTCCAGCCGCAACGCACGCAACCTCGCCGTCTTGGCGTCATCCAGGTCCCGTTGCTTCTGGCGCTCGCGGCGGAATTCGGTCTCGCGCTCATTGGCGCGGGCGAATTTATCGTTCGCAGACGAAGTAGCCCGTTCGATGTTGGTGCGTTTCGATGCAAGCATCTGCCACCCTTTCGAATTGTCTATCGGACCGTGGAGCGAACGATGGACTTGATCGCGGGGCGCTGCCGACCGGACTGTCTGGCGATTTCCCGGTCCTGTTCCTCGATCGCGGCCGTCGCCGCGAGATCCCCGTCGAGGCCACCGAGGATTGATCCGGCCACGCGACGGTTGGAACTGCGGCTGCCGTCTTCGTAAACGACATCGAACGCTACAAAGGTGGCGGGAACGCGCTTCTTATTTGCCATCGGAGGTCTTCGTTTCGTCGGTCGACATCGTCTCGGCGCGGGCAGCTCGTCGCGCAGCGACGGCCTCCTGCCGTTCCCGCTGCTTCTTTTCTTGCTTGGCCTGCTGGCTTCGCCGTCGCTCGGCACGCTGTTGGTTGTAGTTTGGCTTGAACACGAAATCTTCCTCTACGCGTGGGCAACCGGCGCGCAACAACGTTGCAGGGGGTGGATCGGCAGCTTTGACGAGATCCTGGACCCGAATTAGGACGGAAGCCACGTCCCACACAATATATGGGAGCGCAATCCATTCCTGCAACCGTCGAGCCGTTCCGGCAAATTCGCCGCAACCCCGAGGCGGACGTGCTTTGACAGGTCAAAGAGCGTCTCTACGCCTACCTCACGACCAATGACTAGGTTGGAGATCAGCGAGCGACGTTGGTCAAATGACGCGTCACGAAGGAAGGAGTGGGGAAGGCTGCCTTGCGGTAGCGACGGTGCACCCTTCCTGTCTCCGCATATTGTATGACGGCGGCGCGATGCGCTAGCATCGCGCCCCGTGTTATCGCAGGCGCCCATCTCCACCAGGAGGAGACCTGCTTGTCGGCGGCCCAATCCGGGAAGCTATGAAGGATCAAAAACGTGGACCAGCACATCAACATCAGCCAGATTCAGCGTATCCCGGAAACCAGCGGCGCTCTCACCGTGTTAAACCCTGTCGGATATCCGCCGGCGGTGAGCAAGAAGGTCGCCGCGCCCCGCCTCGAGAGCCTCGACGGCAAGACAATCTACCTCGTGGATTGCCGCTTCGACGATTCGATCGAGCTGCTCAAGCAGATCCAGATCTGGTTCGGGGAACACATGCCTAGCGTCACCACCAAGTTGGTCTCGCTGAACGCGTATTACGGCCACGACGATCCGGAAACCTGGGAAACGATCAAGGCCGACGGCGACGCCGCCATCGTTGGCGTGGGTCATTGCTCCACCTGCGCGCCGGCCGTTTCCACCCACGCCATCACCATCGACACAAAGTACGGGGTGCCCACCGTGGCGCTGCACACCGACAAGTTTGTCAAGGTGGTCAAGTCGGTCGCCAAGGTGGCGGGCTTGCCCGAGGCGCCGCAAGTGTTCGTGCCGATGCCGGTGATGGGCAAGTCGCCCGCCGAGCTCAAGGCCTATGTCGACGGCAACGACCCGCACACCGGCCAGCCGGTAATGGAAGAGGTGATCGAAGCGCTCACCGTCGCAGTTCAGTAAGGGACCGGCCGCTCGTGGCAGATCATTTCGCGGCGGCCGCCAAGGGAAGCCGGGAACGGACTACACCGCGGCTGGTCGAGCCCGATACGGAGCAGGCCCTCCATAAGCAGTTCCTCGACAATGGTTGGACCGACCAGCTGCCGATCGTCCTCCCCACCGAGGAGCGGGTGACCGAGATGCTGGCCCACACCTCGCGGAAGCCCGACGAGGTGGTCGGCCGCATGCAATCCACCGCTAATCGGGGGTTGTGGGAATACACGGTCGAGAAAGTGGCTGTGAACGCGGTGATGGCCGGTGCCAATCCGGAATATTTCCCGGTGATCCTGGCACTGGCCGCCACGGGAATTTCGGCACGAAGCAGCACGTCCTCCTCGGCGTCGGCGATGGTTGTAATCAACGGCCCGATCAGGAAAGAGATCGGGATGAACTGGGGCATCGGCGCGATGGGCCCGTTCAATCACGCCAACGCTACTATCGGCAGGGCATACGGCCTACTGTCTCAGAATCTCCAGGGCGGCTCGGTGCCGGGTGATACCTTCATGGGCTCGCAAGGCAACAACTTTTGCTACAATAACATCACGTACGCTGAGAACGAGGAGCGGAGCCCCTGGGAGCCGCTTCACGTCACCAAGGGCTTCAAGAAGAATGACAGCACCGTCAGCGTCTTCTGGGGCTGCCGCTCGGTCACGTTCAATCTCGGCCTGCGCGAGAAGTACTGGCGCGAGCATGTCCACGATATGTTGTTGGGCACCGACGCGGTCTCCGCCCCCTGCCTGGTGCTCGACCCGATCACGGCGCGCCAGTTCATCGATCGAGGCGGATTCGACACCAAGGACAAGTTGATCGAGTTCGTCCACAACACCGCCAGGATGCCGGCTGGCCGCTATTGGGACCTGCAGCTCATCCAGAACTATCGGTATCCTTGGGCGACTTTCGGACGCGAGCCGCTGGCTTCCAAACTGAAGGCCAAGGAAGACGAGCTGATCAACATCTGGGAGCCGAGCGACATCAACGTCGTCGTAGTCGGCGGCGAGACCAACGGTTATTGGCAGATCGTCGGCTGCAACTACCGCACCTCGGTCAAGATCGACGACTGGCGGTAATCAAGGCCGTCTTCGCGAGGAGCTCAGCCACGAAAAAACCTAGGGGCGATCTTGCTCTCATGTCGGGTCGGCTGCTCTTGGGTCGGCGCGCGATCATTACGGGCGGGGCCGGGGCGATCGGCCGCTCCACGGCGCGGCTCTTTGCCGAGAATGGCGCTCGCCTTGCCATCTTGGACATCGACGACGAAGCGCTCTCAGCCACCAAAGCGGAGCTGGGCGACGCCCACCTCTATCTCAAGCTGGATGTGTGCGACCGCGCCGCGTGCCAGAAGGCCGTCGACGAGACGGTGGTCGGGATGGGCGGGCTGGAGGTGCTTGTCACCATGGCCGGTACCGTGCCGCCGGGCGGGCTGGCCGACATTACCGTCGAGGGCTACGAGGCGGTGATGGACATGCATATGCGCGGCACCTTCAACATGTGCCAGGCGGCGGCCCCCGTGCTGCGGGCCCAGAAAAGCGGTACCATCGTCTGCATGTCCTCCATTGCGGCGCAGCGGGGCGGCGGATTGCATGGGGGCGCGCACTACGCCGCGGCCAAAGGCGCGATCATCGGCTTCGCCCGCGCCTTGGCCCGCGAGTTGGGGCCCGACAATGTGCGCGTCAACGCCGTTTGCCCTGGCCCGATTTGGACCGGCCGCCGGCCGCTCGACGAGATGAACGAACGCTTCGCCGACCCGGCGATTATGCCGATGCAGCGTGTCGGCATGCCGGCCGAAGTCGGGGGCTGTTTCCTGTTCCTGGCCTCCGATCTCGCTGGCTACGTGACCGGCGTGACCTTGGACGTAAACGGTGGCATGCACATAGCGTGATACCAGAGGTCGGCGCCCTGACCCATTACGGCCCGCAGAATTGTGCGCTTGCGCGTTCGTAGGGGCGCCGAGCGAGGCTCGCCGAGGATCAAGCCGCTCCGGCTGAATGCCCCGGTCAGTTCACTAAAGTCTCGTCCGCACCCGCTCGATCCCGTCGTTTCCGAGTCTTCCGGAGTTGACTCAGGAAAACGCGTTGCTTGCAGCGATCCCCTGAAGAAATGCGCAGGCAACGTCCTCCAGACTCAGGAATGTCGGCTCCTGACGGTTGGGACGCGCGCGGAAGAAATCGAGGACGAAGCCAAGCACGCCCGATCTGCTTGAAGCCAGTGTCTGGCTACGCTGAGTGTGCCGGACCACGTCCGCCATGCGCGCGCTCCGGGCAGTCACGTCGACGAGCGGCCTGTCCGCCGACTACCGGTGTTGGCCGTGAAGGGGTTCAGCGTGCGGACATCGAAACCCTCAAAGTCTCGTACATTGCGGGTAACAACGGTCAAATGGTGGACTGCAGCGGTCGCGGCGATCATGGCATCTTCGATGAGATCATCTGATCGGCGATGCATCAGGCGTGCCCATGCACGAGAGGTGTGCGCATCCATGCTTAAGACGTTATAGGTCTCGGCAACCTGCTCTAGCCAGGCCTCGATCTCGGCCGCTTTGGCTGGATCGTGCTCCCGGGTGATTTCGATGCCAGACTGAATTTCCCCGATGGTCACGGCGGAGACGTGTAAGTCGTCGTCCCGCACGTCTTGGAGCCACGCGCGCACTGCGCCGTGTGGACGAAACCGGCGGAGTTCTGACACAACATTTGTGTCAAGGAGGTACATCAATGATCAGGCGAGATCGCTAACCTTACGGCGGTGCTTCCCGCCACGCGGAGGAACGCTCAACTCTCCTCGCGCGTCGTTGGTCAAGAGTAATTCCTTCAGCGTAGGCTTGGCCGCGCGTTTGAGTCGTTGCCAATCCGCCGAGGGCACCAACACCGCAGCATCGGCACCGCGTTTGGTAACGAGCTGCGGACCCTCCCGCAAGCAAGTTTCAAGGTTTCAAGCATCTCACTGAAGCGGGCCTTTGCGTCTTGAACCGGCCAAGCGCGCATGGTCACCTGTTCCCAACACACTAGCCAGATAACTAGTCTGTATAGAATCGCTTTGTAAGGGCTCGCCGACAATTAGCGCGACGCCACCATTGGATCATGTTCGACGAAATTCGGGTGATCCACGACGTCGTCTTCGAGGACTTCGGCGGCCGAACTGGCATCCGCGCTCGGGGGCTAATCGAAAGCGCCATATCGCGTCTTTACTGCCGGGTATTTCCCGAAAATCTACCAGAGGGCCGCCGCCCTCATGCATGGCGTGGCGCTCGACCATTGGCGTCGTAGATGGCAACAAGAACCAAGACGTTTCAGGAAAGGGTGAAGCGGGCATAAAGAAAGCCCCGGCGCCGGGCCGGGGCTAGAGGAGTTACGCCAGGCGCGTGCCCCCCGCGGCTTCGCGCTATCTCGCCGACGGCGCGACTTGGGGCGGTTTCCTTCGAGCCATTTACCAATTAATCATCAGAACAACAGGGGAACAAGCCTCGCAACGAAACCTGCCAATGCCCAAATAAATCATATGCCCCGTTTGACCCCCAAGCGGGACGTAAACTTGCCGCCGCGCCGGAGTTCGCTTCTTTGGCGCGGCGGCTTTTGTGTCGTTGTGTTAGTCGAACAGTCGAACTGTTGGTTAGCGAAAATGACCGCAACCCCAAGCGTCCTGACCCCAAATCAGAGGCTGGCGGCATGATGGTGGCGCCTGGCCCTCGAGAGCCGTCGCGACCATCCAAAACCCAAGACACATCGAAACTAGAATCAAAAGCCACAGCCGCCACCATCGGCTACTCCGCCCAACGGTGATGGCGGCCTCGGTCATGCGGTCCTAATAGACTGATTCGCGCGTTCGCAATAGCGGCTTGGACTCTAGCCATTGCCGGAGGCGCGGTAGGTGATGCCTTTCGCGAGAGCAGCATCTACTTCAGCGACGCCGAACAATGGATAGAATTCGCCCTCGCCAACTGTTCCGGCAGCCCTAGCGGCTGT
>JASHOB010000114.1 GCA_030041335.1 Alphaproteobacteria bacterium
CAATTCCGCCCAGGCTTCGCGCCGCTGTTCGATACTCATGAAGCCATATCCGGAAGCGCCCCCGAACTGTAGCGCGAGCGCGAATTTTTCCCCCGATTTGGCGGTGTCGCCAACCGGATCGGACTGCGGTCCGTAAGGCATCCCTTCCACGAAATAGCCAACTTGGCCTTTCTTGAGTACGATCCCGCTGCCGTGATTCATGTCGTAGGTTAGCGGCAACCGAATCTGATCGAAATTGTGCCGGTGCCGCGGCATTTCGAAATCGCCGACCTGCTTGGCCAGGATATACATGAAATTATCGCGCGAGCTTGGATCGCCTTTCAGCATGTGTTGAAAGGCTATGTTCCCAGTCGGGTGATCCATCTTCCAATTCTTTTCGTCGAAGGGAACAATCTTCATCGCACTTCTCCTAATTGACCGTGGTCGCTTCGGGCTTAGACTGGCCCAGACGGTCGGGGGCGGATCGAATGTTGCCGCGATGGCGGGCCGGCTTGCGAAGGACGAGCGCGCCCATCGCGAACATGGCGAGCCCGGCGCATAGCGACGACGCGCCAGCGAACGTGAAGAGTGAAAAGCCAGAAAATCCTTGGGCGATCAGTAATCCGCCCAGCATGGGCCCGGCTATCGAGCCAAGCCGGCTGATCCCGGCCGACCAACCCGTGCCGGTGGCTCGCAATGAGGTCTCGTAGAAGATCGCGCCGAGCGCCACCAAGCACAATTGAGACCCGACGCAACAGAAGCCGGCGGCAAACGTAATCGCGAACAGAAGCGGGACCGACGATCCAGCCTGCCCGATGGCAAGAACGGCCGCGGTTCCCAAGGTGTAACCGATTGCAATGACGATGGCGGGATTGAAGCGATCCGCGAGTCGTCCAATGAAAATGCAGCCCATAATGGTGCCCGCGCTCACACTGGAAACCGCCATAACAGCCGCACCGATGCTGAGGCCGTTCAGCCGCGCGATCATCGGTATCCAACTCATGAGGAAATAGGTAAGAAGCAGGCTGAAGAAGAACGTCACCCAGATCAGCGCGGTACCGAGAGCCCGACCTTCAGTAAAGAGCCGCGTGACGGGAGAGAGTGTGTCCCGCCGGGAAACTTCCATCGCTCCGCTCCAGCGGCTTAATCGCCCCATCCGCTCCAAGATGCGGTCGATGCTCGCCTTATCGCCGCGAAGCGCGAGGAAGCGTATCGATTCCGGCACCCAAAGCCAGAACGCCGGTATCAACAGCATCGGAACGATCGCACCTAGATAGAAAAGGCTCGGCCAACCAAATTCTGGAATAAGCCGCGCGCTAACGACTCCGCCGATAACGCTACCCAGCGGTATGCCGCAAAACATGACCGTGACGAAGGTGGCGCGCCGCTTTTCGGGCGCGTATTCGGATGTGAGCGCAACAATCCCCGGGCCGGCGCCGCCGAGCCCAACGCCGGTAATAAATCGCGCCCCGACCAGCCCGCCAATCGAAGTGACGAAGGGCGTCAGCAGTGTCGCAATCGCGAAAAGAAGGACCGTATAAAGTACTGAAGGCTTTCTGCCAATTCGATCGCCGATGATGCCGAAGCCGATCGCACCGATCAGTCCTCCGACATGGACCGCGGCAAAGACCGATCCAAACGACGCCGGCGCTACGTGCCAGGCCCTGACAATTTCCGGAGCCGCAAAGGCGATCGATTGGGTATCGAAACCGTCGATTATCGCCACCAGCGCGCAAAGCAGGATGACGACGTATTGAACGCCACCTATCGGTCCCGTATCGATCACGGCGTCTACGCCGAGCTTTCCGCTCTTGGACACTGCTTCCTCTTCTCGCCCGTTTCCTTGCCGGCGTTGACCGAACTTGCCTAGTGCGGTCGGGTCGGTTATTAAAGTCACCTAGTGACTAGCACACTTCCCTGGATCGTTCAATGCGGAGGAACGGGATGGCGCCGCGGACATTGGTGGAACAGGGCGAGCTCGAAGGCTTCGCCGAAGACTCCATTCTCAAGTTTTTCGGCATCCCCTATGCAGCGTCCCCCGTTGGCGAGCGGCGGTGGAGTGCCCCTGCTGCACCCGCCTCATGGCAAGGTGTACGTGTTGCGAAACATTTCGCGCCGGCCTGTCCGCAAACCGCCGGCGCTTCGTTCGACCTCCGCGTCGCCGAACAAAGCGAAGATTGCCTCTATCTAAATGTTTGGACTGAGTCGAATCGTCCCGACGCAAACCGTCCAGTCCTGGTCTGGTTCCACGGCGGCGGCAATCTCGGCGGCGCCGGTTCCGAAGAGGCATTTGACGGCACGACGTTGGCGAAGCAAGGCGCGACCGTGGTGACCTTCAATTACCGGCTTGGCGCGTTTGGGTTCCTCGCTCACCCGTCGTTCGGCGCGAATTTTGCGGTGCTGGACCATCTCGCGCTTTTGCGGTGGGTAAAGACGAACATCGGGGCGTTCGGCGGCGACCCAAATCTGGTCACCATCTTCGGGCAATCCGCGGGGGCCGTGGCCATTCGTACGCTGCTCGCTTGCCCTGAGGCCAAGGGTCTGTTCCATCGCGCCATCATCCAAAGTGCGGGATTCGAGCGGGCCGCGTTTGCGCCGCCGCTGTCATATCAGCGGGCGCAACAGACGGCGGAAGCGCTGTTCACGAAACTCGGTGCCCACGATCCTGCCGCACTACGTGGTGTACCGACGGATGCGGTGAAGCAGGCGTCACACGCGTTGTCGGGAGTTTTCCCGCCGCCGGGCCAAACGCATACGCCGGCCAATCTGAACTGGATGCCAATCGTCGATGGCAGCACCGTCACGGATGACGACTTCGCCGGCTGGCCGCGAGATGTGCCCGTGTTGATGGGATGCGTCGATAACGAGGCACGATATTTCCTCAAGCCAAGCGGAACCTATCCATCGATCGTTCTTCAGACAATGATCAAGACTTTGGGCGGATCCGAAGCTCCCGCTGTTGAGGAAGCGCTGTCCGATTTGGCGCCCTATGAGGCGTTGGATAAGCTGTTTTCCACAGCGATCTGGCTCGAACCGATGTTGGAAACGGTTCGAAAGTTTGCCGCGTCCGACCGGTGCTTCTATTGCTATCATTTCGCGCGCGCGGCGCCGGGCGCGATAGCGACGAACGAGTTGGCGAAGCATACGGCCGAAATCCGTTATATCTTTGGGACGCTGGCCGATCGGGCTTACTACGACAGCACGGACCAACGGCTTGCCGCCATTATGCAGTATGCTTGGCTCTCATTTGCCCGCACGGGCGTTCCGAATACGCCCGGCGGAGCGGCCTGGCCTCGTTACGACGCAGCAGATCCACGGAT
>JASHOB010000115.1 GCA_030041335.1 Alphaproteobacteria bacterium
GAGGCGACGCTGTCGCCGCGCGAGCGGTTGATCGTGCAGTTGATCGCCGAGGGGCACAGCAACAAGGAAATGGCCGAGATCCTCAACCTCAGCGTCAAGACCATCGAAACCCATCGCGCCGCCGCCATGCGCAAGCTCAACCTCACCTCAACCGCCGCCATCGTCCGCTATGCCGTCCGCAACCGCTTGGTCGAGCCGTGAAATAGGGAGTGAGCTGTTCTGATCGTCACCGGTGGCACCTCCATTAGTCGTCGGAGGATGATCTTGCTGGCGATCGGTCCCGGGCTCGTCGCCCAGTTCGCCAACACCGACGCGGGGAGTATCATCACCGCAGCGCAGAGCGGCGCCCGGTGGGGTTACCGGCTTCTGTTGCTGCAGCTGCTGATCATTCCGATCCTGTTTGTTGTGCAGGAATTGACGGTTCGGCTGGGGCTGTCCACCGGTATCGGTTATGCCGAGCTCATCCGCCGCCGCTTCGGCAGGTTCGCGGCATCCGTCTCCACTGCCATACTGATCGTCAGTTGCTTCGGTGCACTGGTAACTCAAATGAGCGGGCTTGCCGGCGCTGGTCAAGTGTTCGGCATACCCTCATGGCAAACCGTTGCCGGAGCCATGGCGATGATCTTCGTCATGGTCTGTACAGGTTCCTATCGTTCCGTCGAGCGCGTGGCAATTTGCCTTGGCTTGTTTGAGTTCGGCTTCTTGGTAGTCGCGTGGACGTCGGGTCCCGATCCGAACGAGATGCTCGCGCAGATGCGCGAGGTCCCCTTGGCGGATCCCGCTTATCTCTATCTGTTGGCTGCAAACCTCGGAACCAGTGTTATGCCGTGGACCGTCGCCTACCAGCAGTCCGCGATCGTCGACAAGGGCCTGACGCGCGAGTACCTGGGCGCTGAGCGGGTTGATACATTCGTGGGGGCTGTCATCTGCCAAGTAATTACCGCGGCGATCGTCATCGCCGCTGCAGCGGCAATCGGGCAGACGAGCCCTGA
This sequence comes from Alphaproteobacteria bacterium, assembly GCA_030041335.1. Taxonomy (GTDB): domain Bacteria; phylum Pseudomonadota; class Alphaproteobacteria; order ATCC43930; family CGMCC-115725; genus JAATGI01. Next base: position 993 of record JASHOB010000115.1, read on the forward strand.
TCTCGGCTTGGAGAATGTGGCACAAATCGCGGACGCGTTTGTGCCGACAATGGGGGACACGGTCGGCCGCTTGGTTTTCGCCGCGGCGCTATGCGGCGGTGCGCTGGTCGCGACCGTAGTCGTATGTCTGACCACGGCATGGTCGGTCGGCGAGCTGACGGGGGTTCGGCATTCGCTGGAGCATCATCCCAGCGACGCGCCTTGGTTCTATTTGGCTTTTGGCCTGATTCTCTTCGCCGGTGGTGGTCTGGTCATGTCTGGCATTAGCCTGGTGCGCCTCGCGATCGCAGTCGGCGTTGTCAATGCTTTGCTCCTCCCGGTGGTACTCGGGTTCCTCTATAGCCTCGCGCGTCGGGCCCTGCCAGAGGCGGATCGGCTGAAGGGCCGGTACGGGATGGTGGTGGCTGCGCTCTTTTTGGTGACGGCCGGGTTGGGTGTCTTTGCCGGGATTTGGGGGTCGCTTTGACACGCGTGATCGAGCGTGCCAACGGCCGGCGCTGGTTTGATCCCGGTTTGTTTAGCGGCCGCGATGCGACAACGGGTCTCGTCGGATGGTCGTAGAAGAACGTTTTTCCATTGAACTTCAAGGTACGGCCCGGTATCCGTTTGCCGGTGCAGGGACGATTGACTTGCCCGGTACCGCGCTCATCCGAGTCAGCTCTTTGGCTTTGTCGATAGGGGAAAATATGAGCCGTGCCCGAACGGTCGCCTTAGGCGCCATCCTTGCTGTCGGTCTCTACCTAAGCGGGACCAATCCGGTATTTCCCTACTCAGCGAGCTATTGCGACAACTACGCCCGCAATTATGCGGACCGGGTCAGTTGGAACTCGTCCCGGGGCGGCGCGCTCGGGGGCGCCACGCGAGGCGCGGCCGGTGGTGCATTGTTTGGCGCCATCGGTGGAAATGCCGGTATGGGTGCAGCAGTCGGAGCGGGTGTGGGCGCAATCGTCGGCGGTGCACGGCGGAGTAACAATTGGTCCGCTAATTACGATCGAGCCTATCGCGACTGTCGACGTGGCGTCCGATGACAAGCTTGGGTTCCACAGCTGGAATTGGACCAAAGCATACGATGCAATAGGGAGCATCCCGCATGGACAAATTGTTTGTGCCGACGAGCTGCCTGGCCGCCCTCGCCATCGGGTTATTGGGGACGCTCGCATTCGCCCAAGACAAGATTAATCCGATCGTTGACCTGAAGACTCTCGATTGTCGGACGTTCCTGAAGTTGGACAGCGACCACCGAAACGATGTGATCATGTTTTACCACGGTTACATCAGTGGCCAGAAGAACGAGACTGTGGTCAATGTGGACAAGCTGGCGCAAGCTACCGACAAGGTCATGGATTACTGCATCGATAAGCCGGCAGACACGCTGATGAAAAGCTTTATCAGCAGTCGATAACCTGATCCCGTTAGCGGGTTGCGGCGGAAAACGGATGGTCACCAATGCCAGCGGTCTTTAGGCCGCTGGCAAAAAGGGCGCCGGGTTCCTTCCGATCAGACGTCAAAACCGGAAATTGTTGGAGACATCCGGCGGCGCCCCAGCTCAATGTTCCAGCAGCCTGGAACCAAGATCGACGCACCCGAACTCGCAACACTGGTCGATGCGACGATGCGAGCCAAGGCCTATGCGAAGCATAGGCGTATCGCTGGATCGTCTCCTCGGCGAGGCACCGACACGCCCGGTGTGACGTTCGGCCTTCATCTCTGCCGCGGGAACAATGCCGCTAAATGGATGGTCTTCGGCGGATATGATTCTATTGCTCGGCACGTGTTCCTTCCCGCCACACGCTACAGCGTCTTAGCGCTGGAATACGACGATCACCGCTCGGGCGATCTCGAGCTGCCGGCCCGACTTTCCCGCCGACAAAATCGTCGTTCAAGCCTTGGGGTCGACCAATTCGGACGTGCTTGAACCCCAAAACAGCTGATCGCACGTATCAACGAAGCCGCACACCACGTTGCACGCGACCGCCTGGCGCCCTCAACACAGTCCGGCTTCGCGTCAGTATCGGGTGGCAATCCCATCACGTGAGCTACTCAACGCGCAAAACTTGGGCTCGTTGCCGAAGTTGCGCGTCGAATATGGTCGGAAGCAATCCGGATTAGGGAACCCTCGTGAACGGCGCTTATCCGGAAACCAACCAGGATGGCCGGTAGCGTCGCCCCTGGCTGGTGTCGAAACATCGATCCCCTCGCCTTATCGCCAGAAATCTGCGGTCGATCGCGTTCCGCTTATGTCTGCGTCTGACGCATAGCGCTATCGGGCGCGGGGCGGTGCGCTGCGGTACGGAGATCGGCTAAGGTGTTGTGGCGAATCGATCCGGGAGCTTCAGGACATGTCCGACAGCCAAGAATACACGCCGCCCAAGGTCTGGGTCTGGAACAAGGGGAGCGGTGGCCGCTTCTCTAACATCAACCGGCCGGTCGCCGGCCCGACGCATGAGAAGGAGCTGCCGGTCGGCAAGCACCCGCTACAGCTCTACTCTTTGGGCACCCCCAACGGCGTCAAGGTCACGATTTTGCTCGAAGAGCTGCTGGCAGCGCGTTATCGCGGTGCTGAATACGATGCCTGGCTGATCAGGATTGGCGACGGAGACCAATTCGGCAGCGGCTTTGTCACGGTGAACCCCAATTCGAAGATCCCGGCGCTGATGGACCGCAGTGGCCGGACGCCGATCCGAGTATTCGAGACCGGCGCTATTTTGCTCCATCTCGCGGAAAAGTTCGGTGCCTTCATTCCCAAGGATGAGGCGGGGCGCGCCGAATGTCTCTCCTGGCTGTTCTGGCAGGTCGGAAGCGCGCCTTATCTCGGCGGCGGTTTCGGTCATTTCTATGCCTATGCGCCGATCAAAATCGAATATGCCATCGACCGGTTCGCGATGGAAACCAAGCGCCAGCTCGACGTGCTCGACCGCCGCTTGGCAGAGGCAGAGTACGTATCGGGGCCTGAATATAGCATCGCCGACATTGCGATCTGGCCCTGGTATGGGCTGCTGGTGCTGGAGGGCACGATCTATGGCGCGGGTGAGTTCCTCTCAGTGCAGGACTACAAACACGTCCGGCGCTGGGCCGCGTCGATTGCCGGCCGGCCGGCGGTAAAGCGCGGCCGCATGGTTAACCGCGTTTTCGGCGACCCCGCTGGGCAGCTTCATGAGCGCCACGATGCCAGCGATTTTGACACCAGGACGCAGGACAAGATCGCGGCGGGAGACACGAGGTAAGCGCAGCGGGCGTGTCGGCGGCTCCCCATTCCACATTCCAATGGCCTTGGGATAGCAGCTTTTGTGCCGGCCCCTGGGGTTTAGGCGTGTTGGTGCGGGATCTCGATTGACCCGACCATCAGGCGTCGTAGCGGTTGTGACGTGGGCGGGCGGCCCGGAGCCCTCTCCCTGCTGTCGATGGCGGTACGGCGGCAGCTTCCTTTGACGCTCATTTCGATACATGTCTATGCAGGGGGTCTAAGAAGACTTCGAAAACCTGCTCCGCATCGCCCTCATTCACGAAGGGAACGCAATTGTCTTCACCATCACTTGACCGACTTCGCGAACCGCGCCGCTCAATCCGGAGGATAGGGGACCGGTAGGCGCCGACCTGACCCGACGCCGCCGTGCTCAAACGTAGTTTTTCAGAATAGCGCGAACGGCGTCCGCTAGGTCGGACCGCTTCAGTGCGAACGCGACCTGTGCCTCCAGGTAACCAATTTTGTCACCGCAGTCGAAGCGCCGGCCCTTGTAACGCATTCCATGAAACGGCTGCTGGCCGATCAGTTTCGCCATAGCGTCCGTCAACTGTACCTCTCCCCCAGCGCCCCGATCCATCAGCGCCAGGTATTTGATCACTTCCGGCATCAGGATATAACGCCCGATTATCGACAGGTTAGAGGGCGCGTCTTTGGGCTCGGGCTTTTCAACCAGCCCGGTAACCTCGATCAGCCGCCCGTCATCGTGGCCCACCTTCAGGATACCGTAACGGTTGGTCTGCTCGCGCGGCACCTCGGTGACCGCGACGATATTCCCGCCAGTCTCGTAGTATCCCTCGACAAGTTGCGCCAGGCATGGCTGGTCCGCGAGGATCAGGTCGTCGGGCAATAGGATCGCAAAAGGGTCGTCGCCGATGAATGCCCGCGCACACCAGATGGCGTGACCCAGGCCGAGCGGGACTTGCTGGCGGACGGTGGTGATTGAACCCGGCTCGGAATGGGTGGTCGCCAGGATGGCCAACGCCTCAGTCTTGTCGCGCTCGCGCAACGTGTGTTCCAGTTCGTAAGCGACGTCGAAATACTCGACGAGCGCCGTCTTCCCGCGGCCCGTTACCATGCAAAACTGTTCTATGCCTGCCGCCCGCGCCTCTTCGATTGCATATTGAATGAGTGGTTTGTCGACGACCGGCAACATCTCTTTCGCGGTTGCCTTGGTCGCCGGCAGGAAGCGCGTGCCCAGCCCGGCCACGGGGAGAACGCCTTTGCGCAGCTTCTTGATCACGCATCGCCTCCCAGATGAAGTTGGTTGCGACAATCGCGCGGGTCGGCGGAGACGTTACAAATATATGGGTTCCGTCCTGACCCGCGGCCATGACGATCGACATCTATACACCGGCAAGCTCAGTATAAGAAGCCAGACGGCATCGCCCAAGAACAATGTCGGGCGGCGACTGCGTTATGTCGTTAGGCGGCAGCCGTAGTACCAGCACCGTCATCGTCGCGTAAGTGTCTGAAATGATTTGGCCAGAGGCTCGATTCGAATCGAAAAGGCGCGGCCAGCGTTCCATCGCTGCAAGTCCTTATTTGCAAAACGGATTGAAACGGTCGTACCAAAGGCTTAGAGCCAGCCTGCAAACGTTGCTGCCGTCTCCAGCCAACCACGTTTTGCGGCATGTCGCAGACGCTTGTGTTCTTGTCATTTAAGTCGATCAATAGCGTTTCACGGGAGGTTCGTTCCGAGGTCGCTTCGGTGGGATTCGTCGAAACCTAGTTCCGCGGATCGGACGTCTCTCGTTCGGGAGATTGTGATGAGACAAAGCTTTGTTTTTGGCCTTTTCGTGTTGTGCATGGCGATTGGTATCGCGCCGGCGCCGGCGCAGGTGCCGGAGCGGCTGACAATCGCGACCAGCGCCGAACCCGATTCCATCGATATCACGCGCGGCATTTTCCCGCCGGTCAATTATGTAGTGCTGCGCAACGTTTATGAGGCGCTGTGGGGTTACAGCAATGACGGCAAGGTGATGCAGACGGTCGCGACCTGGGAGCGCAGCCCTGACGCAAAGACCATCACGTTTCACCTTAAGCACGGCGTCAAGTGGCACTCCGGCGACGAGCTGACGGCGGATGATGTGGTGTTCGGTTATGAACGTCTGCGGAAATTGACACCGCCGGACATGCGTCACTTCAAGTTCGTCGACAAAGTCGAAGCGCTCGACAAATACACAGTGCGCATCAGCTTCAATGCCCCGGACGTGACGTTCTTCGACGGCGTCAGCTTGTTCCCCGCCGACAGGGCCTATCACGACCGCGTTGGCGAAAAAAATTTCGCCGAGCATCCCGATGGCTTCGGCCCTTATCAGTGGGTCGATTACCAACGCGGCCAGTATATCGATCTCAAAGCTTTTCCGGGCTATTACGGGATGAAGCCCCAGATCCAAAATGTGCGCTTCCTGTTCATCAAGGACAATGACGTGCGAGTGGAAAAGCTGCGGTCCGGGGATGTTGACATGATCATGGACACGCCGTTTACCGCGGTAGCGAAGCTCCAGGCCGAGGGTTTCCGCGTCGTCAAGCTACCGGCCAATCCGACGGTGAGCCTGGAATTCGATTTCCTCAACAAGAACGCGCCGTGGGCCGACATTCGCGTGCGCGAGGCGATCGCCCACGCGATCGATACCAGCGCCATCATCAAAGGCCTGTTCGACGGAGTGCCGGAGATCTATCCCCGGCTTGCGCCAGGCGAGGCGGGCTTTGACCTCAGCCTAAAGCCCTACAAATACGATCCGGCCTTGTCGAAAAAGCTGTTAGGCGAAGCCGGCTATCCGAGCGGCTTCAAGATGCCGCTCTACTATGCCTCGGGGTTCTTCTACGGTTTTCAACAAACCACCGAGGCGGTGGTGCTCTATCTGAAGGCGGTCGGCATCGAGTGCGAGGTTCATGAACTCGAGGGACCGAAGGGGTTTGCATTCGTCCGCAATGCGCAACACGATCCCGGCGTCCAAATTGTCTCCGTGTCGGGCATGCCGATCGCCAATTCCGGTCTGCCGTCGCTCGAGGCGCTCTACCTCTCGTTCTATCCAAAATCGCCCTTCGTGCTCTACGACGATCCCAAGCTCACACAAGGTATCGAGACCGCGCAAACGGAGTTGAACGACAAAAAGCGCGACGACGAGATCAAGGCGATGAACAAGTATCTATATGACCAGTATGCCTCGATCACGCTATGGGACGGCATGTCGGTGTTTGCCATGAAGAAAAACGTACACTATCAGCCGATCGAGCACCGAATGCCCTTCCTAACCCTGGAAAACGTGACGATGAGCAAATAGGATTCACCAACCTTGGATCTCGGGGCCAAGACTTCGGCCTCGGTCGCGACCATGCCGGGGCTCGCAACCCTTACCAAGAACCCTGCAAACCCCGTGCTTTTGAGCGATGCGCCGGCGCAGCTCGATTCCGCTGTCGGTTGCGACCGACATGGGACCACGTCCATACCAATTAAGAACCAGGGAGGCAGCCTTTGTCCCGCACATTCAACTGCGCTGCCTGGCGCACTTCTGTCGTGGTGGCGCTTTTTCTCGTCACCATACCGTCAGTAGCGGCCGATCGGCTCACCGCAGACGAGGTGCGCGCGTCCATTGCCGCGTCGAAAGGCAGGGTGGACCTGTCCGGCAAGGATCTGAGCGGCATGGATCTCGCCGGCCTCGACCTCCGCGGCGCCAATCTGTTGGGCGCCAATCTGTCGGGGGCCGATCTCTCGGGCGCGAACTTGTCCGGCGCCAACCTGCACGGCGTCAAGCTGGTCGGCGCCAATCTCACGGGCGTCGACCTGAGCCGGGCCGACTTGACGTTTGCTTGGATCATGCGTGGCAATTTCACGCGTGCCCGCCTGCGCGGGGCCACGTTGCAGACAGTTGTTACGTCAACCGGTATGGACAACACGCCTGACCAATCCGCGACGTTCGTGAGCGCCGATCTTTCGGACGCGTCGATCACCGTGAACTTCAGCTTTGACGATCTCCGCGGTGCGCGCTTCGTGCGCGCCCACATGACCGTGGACATGAGGAACCAGTCCATGGGCCTGCTGCGTACCGCGTTCGAGAGCGCGCGCCTCACCGGCGCGGACTTCACCGGAGCCGGCCTAGGGCACGTCACATTCCGCTTTGCCAAGCTCCGTCACGCGCGGTTCGTCGGCGCTGACCTGAGAAATGCAGATTTTGCTGGTGCCGACCTGACAGGTGTAGACTTCACAGGCGCAAACGTGCACGACGCGAACTTCGAAGGTGCCACGCTGAGCGGAGCGACAGGTCTGGCGCCGCCGACGACCGGGAGCGCAAAGTAAGCGTGTCTAGCGTACGCCGAAGGGAAACGCCCATGGTGGACTGGAATGTGGCAGCGAAGCTGACCGTGTGGACCCTGGCTCTGCTAGGTGCGAGCCTATGGTATCCCGTGCATGCGGCGTCGAGGACCGACTCGGGTGGCTATCCGACCGAGGCACGGGCCGAGTACGTATTCGCTTGTATGGCGACCAACGGCAACAATCAGCAGGCGCTGCGCGACTGCTCCTGCGCCATCGACGTCATTGCATCCGTGCTGCCGTATCCACAGTACGAACAGGCGGAGACGGTGCTGCGGATGCGCCGTTCGGCAGGCGGCTATCTTGGTCAGGAGTTCCGCACTGCGGTCAGCAACAACATGATCCGCGACTTCGAAGAGGCGCAGGCCGAAGCCGACGTCCGATGCTTTTGATGGCGAGAAGGCGAGGCACCGCTGTTCTCAGCTGACTGTCGCGCCGGTCTCAAGAGGGGCGTACCCAAACTGTGGCGTCGGAAGTCACGGCGCCGTGGGGCCCAAACGCCGGAAACCGGGCAGTCAGAGACCGAGATCCGCCAAGCGTTCGATAGCAGCAATAGAAACTGCTGCCCCATACGCAACGATGTGACGAAATGCGGTTGCTGTGGCGGAAAGCGCCCTCTTACATTCGCGCTTACGGTGTAGTTCTGACCTCGTATTGTTAGCGCCATTTGCAAAGCCGCGTCGCGATGTTTGGAGAAAGCGCGGAACGCCAAGGGAATCGAATGGGGCTCGGTCGTGTCCCCCGCCCATGTTTTGGCGAAGCGGCTTCTTGTTGGCGCGCGCCGCGGTGCAGTTGCACCAACGGAGCAGCCTGAGTAGCGCGTTCGATGCGGCGTCACTGCGCCCGTTATGTTGGCTGATGATGGGCCGGCAACGACGAGGTCTCCGCGACGATGACCGTGATTCCGGCTATCGGTCGCCACGCGGCAGGTGATAGCAAGATGTGTACGTTGGACAAACCGTCGACGAGTCCGTCGCCCGATCTCGAGAAAGGCGGCCGCCGAACAGCCGTCCGTTGAAGATCGGTGACGGCAGCGATGGGACATGTCCGGCCGCTGCGTTCGCGACGTCGCGGAACACGCGGGGCCAATGGCCCTCGCCGCGGCGATGATCTTCTGCGTTGCAGCATGGTTCTACGTCCTGGCGCGTGTCCCTGTGCATCTAGCGCGTGTCCTGGTGCACAATCCCGCCCGGGGACAATGCACTCGCGATAATTTTTCATGTGTATCGACACGTTTTGATGGTGATGAAAGCTCGGGCTTCCTGTTATTGTCGATGGAGACGCGAGCACGGCCATGTTTTCGCGGCTGTTGCCCGACATAAAACTCATCAGCATGGGTGAGTGAACGCAAAATCAGGAGGAAACATATGCGACTGACCTCGGCCAGATCTTGGCTGGCGGTAACGACGACGGTGTTGTCGGGACTCCTTATCGCACCAGCGGTTGCGCAGTCGGCGGGGGGCGGAGACCCGGCCACGTTGGCGGCGAACCCAGCCAACTGGGCGATGCCCACCATGACTTACGACAACCATCGCTTCTCCACGCTTGATCAGATCAACACCGATAACGTCGGCAAGCTGCAGGTAGCTTGGACGTTCTCGACGGGCGTTCTGCGCGGACACGAAGGTTCACCGCTGGTCATCGGCGATGTGATGTACGTCCACACCCCGTTCCCCAACACAGTCTATGCCCTCGACCTGAACAACGACGGCAAGATCCTGTGGAAGTACACACCGAGCCAAGACCCAAACGTCATCCCGGTAATGTGCTGCGATACGGTCAATCGCGGTGCCGCCTATGCCCAGGGAAAGATCTTCCTTCATCAGGCAGACACCACTCTCGTGGCGCTCGATGGTAAGACCGGCAAAGTCGTCTGGTCGACCAAGACCGGCGATCCGAGCAAGGGCGAAACCGGCACATCGGCGCCGATGGTTGTCGGCGATCTCGTGTATGTCGGCGTATCGGGCGGAGAGTTCGGCGTGCGCGGCTGGATGGCGGCGTACAATGTCAACGACGGCAAGCAGGTGTGGCGCGCTTATTCGGAGGGGCCAGACGGCGATATTCTGGTCGACCCAGAGAAGACCACGTCCCTTGGCAAGCCGGTCGGCGCGGACTCCAGCCTCAAGACTTGGCAGGGTGATCAGTGGAAAATCGGCGGCGGCGACACCTGGGGCTGGCTTTCCTATGATCCCAAGCTGAACCTGATCTACTACGGATCGGGCAACCCCTCGACCTGGAACCCCAGACAGCGGCCTGGCGACAACAAATGGTCCATGACGATCTGGGCGCGTGATCCCAAAAGCGGCATGGCCAAGTGGGTCTACCAGATGACCCCGCACGACGAGTGGGACTATGACGGCATCAACGAGATGATTCTCGCCGACATCAAGGTCGGCGAGAACACGGTGCCGGCTTTGGTGCATTTCGATCGTAACGGTTTCGGCTATACGCTGAATCGGGAAACCGGCGAACTGTTAGTTGCCAAGAAATACGACCCCGCGGTGAACTGGGCCAGCAAGGTCGACATGGAGCGCAACAGCGCGAAGTACGGCCGTCCTCTGGTGGTGGCCAAGTACTCGACCGACCATAACGGCGAGGACGTAAACACCAAAGGGGTATGCCCGGCAGCGCTCGGATCGAAGGACGAGCAGCCGGCCGCCTTTTCGCCGGAGACGGGCCTGTTCTACGTGCCAACGAACCATGTCTGCATGGATTATGAGCCGTTCCGTGTATCCTATACCGCGGGGCAGCCCTATGTTGGCGCGACCTTGTCGATGTATCCGGCACCTGGTCAGAACAACATGGGCAACTTCATCGCTTGGGACGCGGGCACCGGAAAGATCGTCTGGTCAGACCCGGAACAGTTTTCGGTGTGGTCGGGTGCCCTGGCAACGAAGGGCGGCGTGGTGTTCTACGGGACGCTTGAGGGCTACTTGAAGGCCGTGGACGCCAAGACCGGCAAGGAGCTGTACAGGTTCAAGACGCCGTCAGGCATCATCGGCAACGTCATGACCTATCAGCATAATGGTAAACAATACGTCGCCGTGCTGTCCGGTGTCGGCGGCTGGGCTGGTATCGGCCTGGCGGCGGGGCTCACAGATCCGCATGCGGGCTTGGGCGCCGTTGGCGGCTACGCCGCCCTGAGCAACTACACGTCGCTCGGGGGGACGCTGACCGTGTTCGCCCTGCCGTCGAGCTAAGCGAACGTAAGCGACTTTCGGCTGATCTGGCCGGCATCGGGAGAGCCCTCCCGATGCCGGTCACCTTTCCGTGGATGGCGGGTGAGGAAAGATAGATGCGACGTGGGTTACGTATCGCGGCGGCGTTAGTGTTCGTCGTGGCCATGTCTCTAAGTACCAATGCCGTCGGCGATGGGTCGGGCGATCCGACCGCCGTCAAACAGGACGACGGAAAATGGAGCGACAAGAACGGCAATCCGACCTTTAAGGTGGATCCGGACGGCACGGTTGATTGGTACACGTATACCGGTTACCTCCGGTACTCGTCCGAGTGCCTGCGCTGTCATGGCCCCGACGGAATGGGCTCGAGCTACGCGCCGGCGCTATACCAGTCGCTGAAGCGACTGAGCTACTCGGAGTTCTACGCGATCGTCGC
>JASHOB010000116.1 GCA_030041335.1 Alphaproteobacteria bacterium
TATATTCTTTACGCTTCGCATACCGTGTGGCGATCACGGTCCGCGTTCGAAGCTTGGACCCGCTCGGAAGCGTTTCGTCGTGCACACCGCGATGCCGGTGAAGGCCGCTCGCTCACGATATCCCATCCTGAATTTGAGGGATTCGAGGTAATGCAGGTCGTGACGCCGGAAGGCTGAATAGCCGCGCTTTCGAGTCACACGATTAAGACTCATGTTTTTGAGACGCGCGGATGAATACCTGGCCGCTGCGGTACGATCAGAATTGATGCGATCACGAACCCGGCAATAATCGCCGAAGCGAGAGGCCGACTGATGTCGAGTCCGCCTTGCTCCCTTGGCTTATCGAAGAAATCGCCGACCGTCGCGCCGAGAGGTCGGGTCAAAATGAAGGCCGCCCAGAACAGCACGACGCGGGAGACATCCGTCCAGAAATAGCAGCCGGCGACAATCACAAGGCAGCCTACGAACAGCAGCGCGCCACCCAAATATCCGAGCCCCGAATCCGCCGCCCAATCACCCAAGGCGGTGCCAAGGGTTTGTGAAAAGGTGATCGTCGCCCAGTAGAAAGCCTCGACCTTCGGTGAGTTCACCGCGTCAACCGACACGGAGCCTTGCGTCCAGTACCAGAGACTGAGCATGACCAGGACGCAGAACAACAGGAGGCCCGAGCCGCCGGGGTAGCCGATACTAAGTGATCGGTCCGCGAAGTCGGCCATAGTGGTACCCGCCGTCGTTGATGCAACGATTGTCGCCCAATAGAGAAAGGGACGGAATCGCTTTGCCGCGATCTGGAATCCGACCAGCAGCGCAAGGGCGCAGAGGAAAAGCAGACTGCCAACCAAATACCCGAAACCCATGGTCATCGTGACGGTATCGCCGCCAGTTTCGCCAAGTGTGGTTGCCGCAATCTTGATGATCCAAAACCCTAGCGTTACCGCAGGAACCTTGCTCGAAACCGATTGATTGTTCACGCGCCTCGCCTCGCAGATGATTCGGCAAGAGGCAAAAAGACCTAGGCGGAGCGAAAGAGAGACGCAAGCTCCGGGCTTCGGGCCGACCGCTTCCCGAGTTCAGGCCCGGGCCGACGGCAGGATGTCGCGCCTCGATCGCCTGGCGTCGCGCTTTTTTTCGACAGCTGCCGGAGGCAACGCAGGCGCTGACGGCGGTGGCGAGGCCTACCAAATTTTGCTGGCTGATCTGCGACACTTTCAACGACAGAGAGCGACCGGCTACAGTTTCACGCATGCCCAGCAATGTCGCCCAGCCGATCCGGCTCGAAAATTACCGACCACCCGCCTTTCTCATCGACGAAGTAGAGCTCGATTTTGAACTCGATCCTCGTGCAACGCGGGTTCGAGCAAGACTCGCTATCCGCCGGAATGGCGATCACAGCGAAGCGCTGCGTCTCAACGGCGAGCGGCTCAAGCCGATCGCCATCGCGATCGACGGGCGGCCGCTTAGCCCCGCCGAGCATAGCGTCGATGATGAATGGCTCACAGTTCCCAACGTTCCAAACTCCTTCGTGCTCGATACCGAGGTCGAAATCGACCCGACGGCCAACACGGAGCTGAGCGGCCTTTATGTCTCGGCCGGCCGGTTCTGTACCCAATGCGAGGCCGAGGGCTTTCGACGGATCACATGGTTTGCCGATCGACCCGATGTGCTTGCCCGCTATCGGGTCCGGATTGAAGCCCCGCACTCGTACCGGCATCTGCTCTCCAACGGCAATCCGGTCGAGACTGGAGATTTGCCAGGGGCCCGCCATTTTGCGGTGTGGCGCGATCCGTTTCCCAAGCCCTGTTATTTGTTCGCTCTTGTGGCCGGCGAGCTCGACCTGCTGGAAGACAAGTTTGTTACTGCCTCCGGCCGCGAGGTGACGTTGCGTATTTTCGTTGATACGGGGATGGCGGCGCGCGCCCTCTACGCCATGGACGGCCTCAAGCGTGCCATGCGCTGGGACGAGAAGGCGTTCGGGCGCGAATACGATCTCGACCTGTTCATGATTGTGGCAGTCCGCGACTTCAATTTTGGCGCCATGGAAAATAAGGGGCTCAACATCTTCAATTCCTCTGTGCTGCTAGCCGATCCGGCAACCGCGACGGACGCGGACTACGAGCGCATCGAGAGCGTTGTGGCGCATGAATATTTCCACAATTGGACCGGCGACCGGATCACTTGCCGCGACTGGTTTCAGCTCTGCCTCAAGGAAGGGCTCACAGTATTCCGCGATCGCGCCTTTTCGAGCGATCAGCGCGGTCATGCCGTACAGCGCATCAAGGATGTGAGGTCGCTACGTGCCCGTCAATTTGCCGAGGACGCCGGGCCTTTAGCGCATCCCGTGCGGCCGTCCACCTATTTGAAGATCGATAATTTCTACACCGCCACCGTCTACGAAAAAGGCGCCGAGGTGATCCGGATGCTGACCATCCTGCTCGGCGAAAAGGACTTCCGGGCCGGTATGGATTTGTATTTTGATCGCTGGGATGGTCATGCGACCACGGTTGAAGCCTTCATCGCCTGCTTTGCGGATGCATCGGGACGTGACCTCAAAGACTTCTTTCGCTGGTACGAGCAGGCCGGCACGCCGCACCTCGAGATTACGGCGCATTATGACCGCGCCGCTCGTGCACTCGATCTCACGCTGCGGCAGAAGATCGCGCCGACCCAAGGCCAGTCGGTGAAATCGCCGTTGCCAATTCCCCTGGCGCTCGGCCTCTTGGACGAAGAGGGCCGCACGTTGCGTGATACTGAGGTTATCGTGCTTGACGGACCGGAGCGGCGTGTCCGCATCGGGGACGTTGACCGTGCTCCCGTGCTCTCAGCATTGCGCGGCTTTTCGGCCCC
>JASHOB010000117.1 GCA_030041335.1 Alphaproteobacteria bacterium
CGGCGCGGGGACGGGGAACTGGAGTATGTCGGCCGGCGCGACGGCCAGGTGAAGGTTCGCGGTTACCGGATTGAGGTTGGCGAGGTTGAGGCGGCGCTGTTGAAGAGCGGCCATGTGGTGAGTTGCGCGGTTGTGGCGCGGGACGACCGGTTGATTGGCTATGCGGTTGGCAGCGGCGACGGGGCGGGATTGCGGGAATATCTGCGGCGGGAGTTGCCGGGTCATTTAGTGCCGTCGGTGGTGGTATGGCTGGAGGCGCTGCCGGTGACGCCGAGCGGCAAGGTGGATCGCGGCGCGCTGCCGGCGGTGACGGGGGCGGTTGAGGGCGTCGCGTATCGGGCGCCGCGGGACCGGACGGAACTCTCGCTCCAGCAAATCTGGCGCGCCGTGCTCCCCGTTGACGACATCGGTATCAGCGACAATTTCTTCGATCTCGGTGGCCACTCTCTCCTGGCGATCAGTCTGATCAACCGTTGCAACCGTGCCTTCCATGCCGACCTGCCGCTGCGCATTCTGTTCGAACAACCGAACATCGAGGGTCTCGCCAAAGCCTTGCGCGGTCGCCAGCAGCCCCGCGCCTTTTCACCGCTCGTGGCGCTGCAGCCCGATGGTTTCAAGCCGCCGCTGTTTTGCATCCATCCCGCCGGCGGCACGGTGTTCTGCTACATGCACCTGGCCCGCGCCCTGGCGCCGGATCAGCCGGTCTACGGACTGCAAGCGTCCGGCCTCGAGGTCGGCGAAGCGCTGCCGCGTTCGATCGCCGAAATGGCAGAGCAGTATCTGCAGTCGATTCGCGCCGTGCGGCCCCATGGGCCCTATCATCTTCTGGGCTGGTCGTTCGGCGGCATCGTCGCTCACGCGATCGCAAGCCGGCTGCGCAGGGACGGCGAAACGGTGGCGCTGCTCGCGCTTCTCGACGCAGCGGCGCCTCAACCGGGCGGTACGCCGCCCGACGATGGTACCGTGATGGCGGAACTCGCCAACATGCTCGCCCTCGCGGGACCCGGGAGCGCGCCCACCTCACCGACCGAGAATATCGCCGACCTGACGCGGATCGTTCGCGACAGCGGCATGTTTCCATCCGACTTCACCGCGGCGCAGACCGAGCGCCTGCTCGCGGTCTACGAGCTCACCGTACGGCTGCCGCTTGGCCACCGGCCCGAACATTTCGACGGCACCGCGCATTTGTTTGTCGCAGGGGACAGTTCCGATCCCGAGCCGCTTGCGGCAAGCTGGGCACCGTTTGTCGGCGACACCGTCGCGACCGTGATCCCGTGCAGCCACGAGCGCATGACGGCGCCCAAGGCTGCGGGCGAGATTGCCGCCGTGCTAGCGGCGCTTGTTCGCTCTGAAATTCCGCCGCCCGACCAGCAGCTGGTCGCGGCAAAATGAGCTCACCGGAACGCGCCGATATCGCAGACCTTGTCGTGGAACTCGCGCAGGGTGCTGCGATGGCCCACGCTCACGATCGTCGGCCGATGCGGTAGTCTGCGAATGAGGCCATAGAGTTGCGCTTCGGCTGCTTCGTCGAGGGCCGAGGTCGCCTCGTCCATGATCACGATGGACGGCTGCACCAGAAGCACGCGGGCAAACGCGAGGCGCTGTTGCTCACCGAGCGACAGGCGCAGCGACCAATTGTCGACCGTGTCGAGAAAGCGCGCGAATGCCCCGAGATTGACGAGATTGAGCACCTCCTCGAGCCGCTCGTCCCTGATTCGGCGCGAGCCTTCTTTATCTTCGCGCGGATAGAGCAGCACCTGGCGCAGCGTGCCGAGCGGCAGATAGGGCTTTTGCGGCAGGAACATCTCGAGGCCCTCGCCCAGCGCTACTTCGCCGCGGCCGAACGGCCATAGGCCGGCCATTGCGCGCAGCATCGTGCTTTTGCCGGCGCCGGTCGGTCCCTTGAGCAGCAGCGCTTCGCCGGGCGCCACTGCGAAATGCACGCCGCGCAGAAGCGCGGTGCCGTCGGGCAAGTCGATGTCGAGATTCTGCACCTCGACGCCGCCCCCCCGGCGCAGCACGATCTGCTGCGGCGCGCGCATCGCTTCCGCGACCTGACGCATGCGGGCGTCGAAGGAACTGAGACGTTCGGTGCAAGCCTGCCAGGCCGCGATATCGGGATAGGACGTGACAATGAAGGAGAGGGCGTTTTGCACCATCCCGAACGCGCCCAGAACCTGGATCAGCCCGCCGAGTTGAATCTGCTTGGCGAAGTACCTGGGGGCCGCGACCAAGATGGGAAACACGATCGCCGCCTGGGTGAAGCTCGCGGTAAACCAGGAAAGATGCTTGCGGCGCACCATGATGCGATAGAAATTGTCGACGACGTTCGCAAACCGCGACCGAAAGACGGAATATTCCGGCGCCTCGCCGCCGTAGAAGGCAATGCTTTCGGCGTTCTCGCGCAACCGGATCAGGCTGTAGCGGAAATCGGCTTCGAAGCGCTGTTGGGCAAAGTTGAGCGGCACCAGGGGTCGCCCGACCTTGATGCTGAGCCAAGTCCCGATGCCCGAATAGATCAGGGCGGCCCAGACCAGATAGCCCGGAATATACCAAGTGCCCCACGTGCCAAGCGGAATCGTGGCTGGCCCCGACAAATACCAGAGAATGAACAAGAACGAGAAGAGCGACACGACCGCCGTGAGCAGGCCGAGCGACAGGCTCATCACGTAAGTCGTGAAAAGATTGAGATCTTCTTGGATACGCTGATCGGGGTTGTCGGTGCTACCGCCGACGAGCTGTAGCCGGAAATACGTGCGGTCGGCCAGCCAGGTTGTCAGGTAGCGGCGCGTCAGCCAACGACGCCAGCGGATTTGCAGCATCTGGTTGAGATAGAGCGCGTACACGGTGATGACGATGTTGAACGCCGACAGGATCAAAAAAATCCAGAACTGGTAGATGAACTCGTTATAGTCATACATCCCGAGCGCGTTGTACTCGGCGGCGCTCCACTGATTGATGCGAACATGGACATAAACGTTGGCGAGATTGAGAAGCACCACGGCCGCCAGCAGGGTCCAGGCCGCGACCTTTTCTTCGGAGACGAAGTAGGGTTTGGTCAGCCGCCAGGCATCGAGCAGGTCGCGCCGCCGCGTTGCGGCTCGCGATGCGGCTGCGGTCGCGGCGGCGATATCAGCGCTTCGGAGCGCTTCGGCCCCGGTAATTCTCTCAAACAGCATTTCCGAAAATTCCTCCCGCGCCTTGGGCGCGCCCAGGTTTCCCTCCCACTCCGCAGCGATAACAAGCGCCCGCTTGAGTGGCGCTGCCAACGAAGACGACACCGCGACAGCGCGGCTCATCACTAGCGGATTTCCGATTTGGCGGCAATTGATGGCTGCCCGAAGAACCTGGCCCTTTACCAATGAGCCGCCTGTCGACCCCGGGTTTTGCTGCAATTTGCAGCAAATTCGCGCTTTATTCGCCACCCGCGACGGGCCTGCAGGTGGCGCCGCCTGGACACCGACCGGCTAAAGTCGCACCCAGGCGTCGTACATCATCAAGCCCGAGACCCCAACGATGACCACGGCCGCCGCCATGGCGAGGCCTCGTTCCAGCCGATGTGTCTCCATGCCGGCTTTGTCGATCATCGCGATCAAGGCGCGGCGCCCGAGCACCGCCGCGACGCCGATGGTCGAGATCGTGACCGCCATGCCGATCGTCAACACGGTGACGGCGATGACGCCCAGGCCGAAGGCGCTGTTGGCGAGAGCGAAGAGCAGGATGATGATGGCGCTGGCGCAGGGGGTCAGGCCGGTAGCCAGGATCAAGCGCGGATTGAGCTTGTGGTGATCGCCCCGCCGATGGCCTTTGCCGCCCTCGACCTGGTGATCATGGTGATGGAGTTCGCCGGTTGCGGCGCGGTAGAACATCCAAACGCCGATCACCACGATCAGCCCATAGCTGACGAACTCGACCATCGTGCCGCGGTTGAGAATCTCAATCTGCTTGGCGCGCAGTACCATCGCCAAGGTGCCAACGAGCACGATCGCCGACACGCCCTGGATCAGGGAGATTAGGCTGCCCATCAGAATGCCGCTGGTCCAGCGTGCGTGGTGCGCCACGAAATATGACGCCACCACGGTTTTGCCATGACCCGGCCCGGCCGCGTGCAGCACGCCATAGAAAAACGCAAGGCCCAGAATCAGCGCCAACGCCGCGCGTGATCCACCGCTTTCGACATCGTGGAACGCATCTGCGATAGCATCGTTGAGACGGTGCTGGCGTTCGGCGAGCCAGGTGAAAAACCCGCCGACCGGCGACGGGTCTGCAACCGCGCCCTCGGATGGCGGGCGCGCCGCGCTCTTGTGAAACGGATCCGCCAAAGTCGGCGTGCTCACCAGCACGCCGAGCAGCAGGAGCAGCGTCAATACAAGTCTCATGCTGTCCCCGAAAAATGACACCGAACGATATGCGTCGTCAGCGGGCCGAAGGTCGTGGTGTCTTTGGTCAGCGGCGTCGGCGCGCAGGCAAGTCTGAGTTGCCCGCCGTCTGCGACCGCCGCGGCGCCGCGTTTTGCCAGTTCAAAGTCGATGTAGAATTCGGTGTCGAAGGAATCGATGTCGAGCGTGTTGGCACCGGTTGCGGGCGAAAGCGCGAGCGGCACAGTAAAGCGATAGGTCATCTTGCGGCCATCATAAGAGGCAGTGAACGCTGTGGCCTGGTTTACCGGCACCGATTTGCCGTTGAAGACGATGTCCGTGAAGTAATGCTCGTCTGCCGAATCCTTGAAGGCCTCGTCATGCAATCTAGCGATGTCCGCCCGCGTCAACGGACCTTTGGGCTGGCTTGTATAGTCGTGATAGAGGGACGCGCTGTACATCTCGTCGAAAGTCCAGGCGATTCGCACGCCGACGATCTTGTCGCGCTGGCACAGCACTGTTGCCGAATAATCGATGAAGACGTGGGGGTGCGCCGCAACAGGCGCCGTCATGGCGCCGAGGCACAATACCGCACAGACAAACCGCAACGCGCTACCGGCTGACGATGATCGGACAGCCGCAGATGGGGCATTGTTCCGAGAGGGTGCCGAGCGACGGATTCGCGGCCAGAAGCGCCGTCAGCCGCGCCCTGATGGCATCGTGATCCGGCGACGCCACTTTGCAGCGATTGGCAATGGCGATGCCGAGCGGACTTTGCGGCCGCACCTCGACCCGCTGCATTGCCGCACCCGCCGGACGCGCCGCCGCCAGCGCCGCCACCCCGCCGATCCACCCGATCGATCCGCGCAACAATTGTCGGCGTGTTTTGAAATCGTTCATGGCGTCACTCTAGCTCATTGCCTGCCGCCGCATCACCGACGTCAACGGTACCACTGCGACGCCGCGCGACGCAACACTCGGGAGCCACTGCGCCGTCGCCTCGAGCGTCGCGGGGTGGGGATGGCCGATGCCGATCGCCGATCCATGTTTGCGAGCGACCTGCTCCAACACCGCGATCTGGCGCTCTACGCCGGCCACGGTCGGCACGTCGTCGAGGAAGACGTTGCGCTCGGCCGCCGGCACATGCATCGCGGTCGCGATCGCGGCGCCGACAGTGTGCCCGATGGTCACCGAATCGAGAAACAGCAGGCCGCGCGCCTTGACCTCCTCCATCACCACCGACATGCCGCCGCGCTCTTGAGTAAAGCGGCTGCCCATGTGGTTGTTGATGCCGACATAACCATCAAGCCTGCCCAGGCCCCAGCGCAGGCGGTCGCGGATCTCGTCGTCGGACAGCGACACCGTCAGCGCGTTAGGACCGGGATCGACCTTGGGGTTGAGCGGCTGCATCGGCACATGCACCAGAATCTCATGCTGTGCGGCACGCGCCGCGGCGGACCACCGGTCGAGATTGGGCGCGTAAGTCATGAGAGCCAGGGTCACCCCTTGGTCGAGGGCGATGGCGCGGCGCGTCGGCTCGGGGCCAAGGCCGAGATCGTCGATCACGATCGCGATCGCCGGGCGAGACCCGGTGTCGATGAACGGCCGGGCGTTCCGCAGCCAAAGCGGTTCGCCGTTTGCCGATACGGATGCCGCCGCGCGTGCCGGCGCCGCCGGTCCGCCGGCGACAACCGGCGATGTCGGTGGCGAGGGCGACGGCGCCGCGACCGGCCTTGCCGCCGCGGCGCTGGGCGACGGCGGCGACGGTTGCGGCGCTTCGATCAGTGGATCGGGCTCGATGGCCGTGACCGGTTGCGGCGGGACTGGCGGTCGCACCGCAGCGGGCTCGATCCGCGTTGTCGACAGATGCACCTCGTGCGGGAGCGGTTCTTCCTCCATCGGCAAGATCGGCTCTGCCGCCGACATGTCGGCCAGCCCATGCTCGTCTCCGGGCGCAACCCCATCGAAGAGCCGGCGTGCGATCAGCCCACCGGCCAACCCCGCGGCCAGCACCAGCCACGACCGGCGCCGCGTCAATCGCTTCGCCAACGGGGATTGGGTCTCCACCGGTTCAGAGGGCAAATTCATAAATCAATTCGAAACAAGGACTTGCGCGGCGGAGCTAAATAAAACCACTATCACCCAAGATGCAAGCCAAATCGATTGACGCGAAAAGACTGACGCGAAAATCAGCCGGCAGCGACCGCTCTGCCGGAGGCGAGATAGGCGCCATGGAGGATCTCCGGATGCGCCCGGAGTTCTTCGGCGTTGCCGGAAAACGCGATGTCACCACGCTCCATGACATACACCCGATTGGCCAGATTTAAGGCCAGCGTCGTAAATTGCTCGATCAGAAGGATGCCGACGCCGCGGTTGGCGATGCCGGCAATCGTCTCGCCGAGCCGCTGCACGATGGCGGGCGCCAGGCCGAAGGACAGTTCGTCGATCAGCAGATATTTCGGCCGGCAGATCAGCGCCTGGGCCACCACGACCATCTGCTTTTGCCCGCCCGACAAATTCTGCGCGGCCAATTGCAGCCGCGGCTTGAGCTCGGGAAACACCTCAAGCGCCGCCTCGACCTCCTGATCAGCCTCGCGGCGCGAATGCATCAGCGCCGAGGCGCGCAGATTATCGATCACCGAAATATTGCTGAGCACAGGGTGGCCCTCAAGCACGATGGCTATCCCCATGCGCCGCACTGCGTCAGGGGTGTGGCCCAGCACTTCCGCCCCGTCGAGCGTCACGCTTCCCGACTTCGCCGGCAGCGCCCCGGACATGGTCATAACCAGCGATGATTTGCCGGCACCGTTGGCCCCGAGCAGCGCCGTGATCTCGCCCGGGAGCAGACTGAGCGAAATGCCGTGGAGCACCTCGCGTCCACCGCGCAAGACGACCAGGTCGTTGACGTGAAGACTTGAAGCCGACATCGCCTACGCCGTACCCAGATAGGCGCGGCGGACCACGGGATCATCGAGCACCACGCGCGTCGGGCCAAACGCCAGCAATTTGCCGAAATCGAGCACCATGGTTTCAACGCATACCGACGCGATGAGATCGGCATCGTGATCGATTAGGACGAGTTGAGCGCCGAACCGCTCCGGAATTTGCACCAGCAAGCCGCGCAGGCGTTCAGTCTCGGATTCGTTGAGACCCGCTCCGGGTTCGTCGAGCAGGATTGCGCGTGGTTTGCCGATCAACGTCTTGCCGATCTCGATCATGCGGCGCTCATAAAGATTGAGCTGCCTGCCGGGCACGTGCGCGCGATCGGTGAGGCCGACAAAGTCCATGGCACGGCCGATCTGCGCCCGCGCTTCCTGACGCGAGGCGGCGATGTGATCGGCGATCGCCCGAACATTGTCATGCGCTGTCATTTCGTCAACGACGAGTTCCTGCTGGAAGGTGCGCCGCAACCCCATAGCGACGCGCCGCACAGGCGAGAGCGGGCGCAGCGCAATCCCGTTCAGCGAGACGCTGCCTTTGACCGGCGTGACGAATCCCGACAACACGTTCAACAGCGTCGTCTTGCCGGCACCGTTCGGGCCGATGAGACCGCAAATCGGCGCGGTGAACTCGCCGTCGAGCGCATCGAGCGGCCGCACGCCGCCGAACTGCACGGTCAAGCTTTCGATCTTGATCATGAGCCGCGCCACCTCATGAATTTTCGATAGAGGTTTTCGGCGAGCCCGGTGAGATGCCCCCCTATCCCGACGGGATCGCGCAGGCCGAGAAGCAGGGCAGCGCCAAAAAACAGCAGACCGACATAAGCGTTGACGTTGAAATCGATAAGCAAGGCGGGGATGAACCTGGTCAGGATCCCGCCCAAGAAGGGACCAAGCCAGAACTCGGTACCGCCCAACAGCGTACCGATGAAGATGACGATCGAATCAGTCGGCGCAAAAGCGCTGGCATCGAGCTGGCCGAACAGGCCGGCCAACATGGCGCCGGCAACACCGGCGAGAAAACCGGAGAGCGCGAACGCCCACGCCTTATAGAAGACGATCCGAACGCCGCTTGCCATCGCCATCTGTTCATTCTTGCGGATCAGCGCCCAGGCCCGTCCCGGCTTTGTCCGGCGGTGCGCTTCAACCAGGAAGATCGCAAGCAGCGTTACAAAGGCAACATAGAGGAAGTAGGCCGTGTCGCTGGACGCAATTTCCGGCCGCGCCATCATGATACGTTCATTGCCGCTGGCGCCGACTTGACCGAGGATACCGGGACCGCCAACGGGAAAGCTCGTCACCGTAATCACCGTCTGGAAGGCACCCGCCAGCATCAGCGTCACTAACGCCAGATAGAGGCCGCGCATGCGCAGCGCGGGCAGGCCCCAGATCATACCGACCGCAGAAGCGCCGACGCCCCCGGCGAGAATGGTCACGAAGAACGGCGGGTGGAAATAATGGTAAAACCGCAGGCTGATCCAACCGCCCACGCCGACGAGGGCCCACTGGCACAGCGACACCAGGCCGAGCTGCCCGTACAGCACGGCGCAGCCCATGAGCGTCAGGATCATGCAGTAGGCTTGCGTGAAATTCGACAGCCAATAGCCGCCGGCGGTGAGCGCGATGGCGCCGGAGATGACGGCCACTACCACCACGATGGCGACAATGCGCAGGCGAGGCGTCACTTCGAGTGTCGGACGAGCAGCTACCATCGGTAGCGCGCCGGCATCGATTGCTTCGGTCTTGCCGAGCTCGGTCATTCCCGTGCCCCGAGCCCCTGACCGGCGCCGACCACCATCATGAACAGCAGGGCAGCAACGTAAGGCCCCGCGCTCCGCAGATTCGCGAAGGAGGGGAACGCAACCAGCAACGCTTCAATAAGACCACAAATCATACCGCCGATGAACGCACCGGGCAGCGACGATAAGCGCGCGAGAATTGCAGCAGCGATCGCCGGAATAACGAGGAAGGTCATCAATCCTGGGTCGAGCCGGTTGAGATCGGCCAGCAGCAGGCCCGCAATCCCGGCGAAGGCTCCGTTGAGCATCCAGGCGAAGGAATCGGTCGCGGTGACACGGACGCCGATCACCGCGCTGATGTTGCGGTCGCTGGCCAACGAGCGCATCGCCAGGCCGATGCGTGTGCGGCTCAACAACAGGCCGACGCCGCCGACCATCGCGAGCGAGACGCCCAAGGCGATCAATCGTGTTACCGACAGGCGCACGCCAAACAACAGCACGAAACTCAAATCGGTCGGCAAGGTAAGCCGCCGTGCCACCCCGACGCCCCAAATATATGCCATGCCGCCGAGCAGCAACAAAGCGAGCCCCAGCGTTGCAACCGCGCGGACGACGCGATCTCGATGCGCCATACGGGGTGCCACGATGCGGCCATAGGCATAAGCGATGCCGGTTGAAATGGCGATGCCGACGAGCCAGCCGAGAAGTTGCGGGACGCCGTCGCGGATCAGCTCGAAAGCCACAAAAGCGGCCAACCCGCCGAAGGCGCCAAAGGCAAAATTGAGCGTGCCCGAAGCACGATACAGAATCACGAGGCCTACGCTGGACAAGGCGTAGACGGCACCAAGACCAATCCCAGAAGCGACAAAAGGAAGCAGATTCATACTCGGTGTTATCCAAATGCCGTGGAGCAGTCCGTCGGCCGCGTCGCGTGCTGGGATTGGCTCAGTCGGCGGTAGCGTGGTCTATTTCGCCATATCGGAAATCTTAATGCCGAGCTTCTTCTCCGTTGCTTCGACGGAAGCGAGGCCCGGGTCTTCGTCGTTGTAGCAGCCTTCGATGGTTTTCCATTTGCCGTCGTGAATCGTGACGGTGCGCGTTACGTGATTCGGGTTATGTTCGGTTGCGCCGGGACCACCCCAGTACCATGGCTGGCATAGAATGTCGGTCACGTACGGCGTCATGTTCTGGATCGCCGCGGTCACCGTATCGCGATTGACGTCTTTTGGATTTTTGATCGTGAGCATGGCGCGAACCGCGACCCGACCAGCGATGTAACCGGCCTGAGAGAAACTGTCGCGCAAGGCG
Source organism: Alphaproteobacteria bacterium (assembly GCA_030041335.1). Classification (GTDB taxonomy): domain Bacteria; phylum Pseudomonadota; class Alphaproteobacteria; order ATCC43930; family CGMCC-115725; genus JAATGI01. The sequence continues at coordinate 10,345 of JASHOB010000117.1, forward strand.
TTGCCGCCATAGGCATCCATCACCGCGGCCCAGTTCTGGTTGTCCTCGCCCTTGCTGTCGAGCGGCGCCAACTCGGCGTTCACCCAAACGCGATCGTTCCAATACTTGGTATCGATCGCCCCCGGGAACCGAACCGTGTAGAACGAGGTCGGCGCCGTCCACTTCATCTTGGCGGCACCATCTTGTTGCTCGGCGGCGGCAAAAATCTGTGCGCCGATGTCGTCGGTGCCGTAGATCATGACGGCGTCGGCATTCGTCGCCAGGATCTGCAAAACCAGCGACCCATAGTCGGGCGACACCGGATCCGAATAGATGCTCGTGACCTTGACGCCGAATTTCCGGCCCCATTCCTCAGCGCCGCCACAGCTGTAGTCTGAGCCGGGAAACTTGGGAATCGAGCAGACCGCGCTCTTGATACCGAGCTTGCGCCGGGCAAAGTCGAGCCCACCGATGCCGCTTTGTCTTGGACCCGCATTCACTTCGGCGATGTTCCTCGACTGGTAGCATTGCGGCGGGATGCCCTCGCCGATCGCCAGGATGTTCTGTTTGAGATAAAGTTCCGCGTTGGCAATGCACTCGATGACACTGGTGCTGCCAACAAGCACGTAGTCGCCGGTGTCGATTACGGCCTTTTTGCCGGCTTGCGCGGCGACGTCGAGTTTGGATTGGTCGTCTTCGTCATGATAGGCGATCGGCCGCCCGTAAATGCCGCCATTGGCGTTGACGCAATCGAAATACGCCTTAACCGCTTGATCGGCTTCCTTGAAGCTGCCGAGCCCCGTCATCGTGGTCACCGCCCCGATCGGAATCGGCTCGCCAGTCGCCGCCTTTCCGGTATTCAACCCGCAATCGGGCGCCGCAGCAACGGCGGGTGCTGCGGCAAACAGCACCGATATGGTAAACGCGCACGTCAGAAAGCTGAGCACGTGCTTCATCTTTTCCCTCCCAGAGCCCTCATCGCCGACCGGCACCGCATTTGACCGTCGGTCTGTAGTTTGGCGCAAAGCCTGCGCGAATCTGGGCGTCGCGTCAAGACATGCACCGTCCGTCCAACGATTGAGTTCCCCCCAAAAACACCGCCGGCCATGCCGGGGGCAGAGCGCGGCATGGCCGGACGCGGTGTTTCGGCTACCTTAGGTTATCGTACTCTTGGTCGAATTTTTTGTTGATCCCGAGCTTTGCTTCGAGGGGAACGATCGACTTTGCGTAACTGGGATCCGCGACCGGAAAGCAACCTTCGACAAACTTAAATTTGCCGTCGTGAATCACCACGGTCCGGGTGATATGGTTGCCCTGATGCTCGGTAGCAGCCTTGCCACCCCAATACCAGGGGCCGCAGAGAATGTCGGAATAATAAGGCTTCATATTCTGGATCGCTGCGGTAACGGCGTTGCGATTGATGTCTTTCGGGTTCTTGATCGTCAACATGGCGTTGACGGCGATGCGGGCGGCGATATAGCCGGCCTGTGAGAAACTGTCCTTCAGAACCTTTGGACCGTACGCATCCATGACGTCGTTCCAGTTCTGATTGTCCTTACCCTTAGCGTCCAGAGGACCAAGCTCGGTGTTGACCCACAGCCGATCGTTCCAATACTTCGTGTCGATCGCGCCGGGGAACCGGGCGGTGTAGTAAGAGGTCGGACCGGTCCATTTCATTTTGGCGGCGCCGTCTTGTTGCTCGGCGGCGTTCAGCAGCTGCGCCGCCTGATCATCGACGAAAAGCGCCTGAACGCCATCGTCGCCGGTGGCCAGCACTTGCAACGCCAGCGAGTTGAAATCTGGCGACGTAGGGTCGGCATATATACTGTCGACCTTGACGCCATACTTTTTCCCCCACGCCTCGACGCCGCCGCAGGTATAGTCCGAACCCGGGAACTTGAAGATCAGACAGACCATGCTTTTGGCACCGAGCTTACGCCGCGCATAGTCGTTGGCGCCGAGGGCGCTGGCGCGGGGGCCTGCATTGATTTCGGCGATGTTCTTCGATTGGTAGCATTGCGGCGGGATGCCAAGGCCGATCTCGAGAACGTTCTGCTTGATGTAATAATCGGCGTTGGCGATGCATTCGATGAAGCTGGTGCTGCCGATCAAGGTGTAGACGCCAATGTCGCCGACCAGTTTCTTTGCCGCCTGCGCAGCCACATCGAGTTTGGATTGATCGTCTTCATCGTGATAGACGATCGGGCGGCCGTGAATCCCGCCATTGGCGTTGACGCAATCGAAATAGGCTTTAGCGGCGAGATCGGCCTCCTCGAAACTGCCGATGCCGCTTGCGGAAGTGACCGCACCAATCGGAATCGACTCGCCAGCAGCCGGTTTGCCTGTGTTCATGCCGCAGTCAAGCTTCGCAGCAAACGCCGGCACGCCCGACCCGAGCAGCCAGCCCGCGGCAAGCGTGAGCGCTAACGCACTGACAATGCGCTTCATTGACTCCCTCCCTGAGGCGCTCGCCTCGTCATTGCCGCGCGATCCAAGTGCCGGGCGGCCAAATTGATTTGCCGCGAGCCTGCGTGAAACGGGGCGCCGCGTCAAGTTCAGAGGGTCGCCGTTAAGAGAAAGACCCCGTGGGCTTGCGCCCGGACTTGCGCGTCTGAATCTCGACAATCGGTCGCCTGAATTTAGAGGCCAAACAGCCCCACCTCGAGACCGAAATGCGCCCGCGCCAGCGGAGCCGCGAAGTTGAGATACTGCGCCGAGATGTGGCTGCGATACATGGCGACGTCGCGATAATAGCGCTCGATTTTCTGGCCCTTCTTCGCCGCCGCCGAGCTTGACAAGGCATAGACGACGTCCATCGCCTCGCCGGACAGCCGCCCGGCATGCTGGATCATTGCCCAGAGGCCGATATTGTCTTCCAGTGTGATTGGGGTGCCATCCTTGGCCCAGCGCCGACAGTATTCCATGTACTTGTGTCCGGCGGACATCAGGATCCCCTCAGCGGCGTCGGTGAGCGCCATCGCCTGGCCGAAACCGCGTTGGAAGTCGACATGCTGATAGCGCGGAATCACCGGCGGAAATAGCGTATTGCGCGTCTTGATGATTTGCTCGAATTCGTCGAGCGCCGCCTGTGCCGCGCCGAGGGTCGGCGTCACCAGCGACATATGATAGGGACCCATGACCCGGCCGAGATACATGGGATTGCCATGAAGCCGTGTCCCTGGCGTGCCGTCCATCATTGTCTCCGGAAGCGCCCACATGCCGTTGGCCGGCGTGACATAATGCGCGGGCACAAACTGGTGGTCGACACGGACGCTGTTTGAGCCCGAGGCGCGCATGCCGAGCGTCTTGTCGCCGCCCCAATCGTCGAGAATGGTCACCTGCCGCTTCGGCACGCAGACATTGACGGCATCCGGAGGATTGCTGCCATTGAGCGCCCGGGCGCCGCCGATAAAGTGCGACGAATAGGGAATGCCCGAGCAATAATCCCATACCCCGTCGACGATGTAGCCGCCTTCGACCGGGGTTGCGGTGCCGAGCGGCGGCGGTCGATGCGGCGCGGCAAAGAAGCCATCGGGACCGAAGAGCTCGCGCTGCCCCGTTTCGCTCCAGTGTGAAGCGACGATGAAGGGATGTGAGGCGCAGAGCGCCAAGCACCAACCGGCGCTGGGATGACCACGCGACACTTCCAACATGGTCTTGTAGAAGGTCGGCACATCAAACTCGTAGCCGCCGAAGAGGCGCGGCTGCAGGCAGCGGTAGAATCCGGCATCGAGGAAGGCTTGGTGCATTGCGGCGGAGTAGTGGCCGCGCTCATCCGCTTCTTCCTGCTCGGCGCGCAGCCGTGGCCGCAGTGCCACGGCACGTGCGATCATTTCCTCGGGCGTAAGATCGGGCTCGGGAACTGGATAGACGGGTTGCCTGCTGGTTTCGCGTTTCTGCAATGTTCTCGCCATGCCCCGATCTCCCAGTAGGCCGATAATTGACCTGCCATCATGCTTCAGCCGAAGGCGGCTTGCCAATGGTGGATAAATGACGGGAATATTGCCGCCGGAGGGCGGGAGATGCGGTTTGTTGTGACCGGAACGGCGGGTTTTATCGGCTTCCATGTTGCCAGGCGATTGCTGGCAGACGGTCACGAGCTGGTCGGGATCGACGGCATGACGCCCTATTACGATGTTCGGCTCAAGGAGCGCAGGCATGCGGCGCTGCTGCAGCACGCGCATTTTCGCGCGCATCAGTTGATGTTGGAGGATGCCGAGGCGCTGCACGGGGTGTTTGCCGAGTTCGCGCCGGAAATGGTGATCCATCTCGCGGCGCAGGCCGGCGTGCGCTACAGCATCGAAAACCCGCGTGCCTATATCGACAGCAATATCGTCGGCAGTTTCAACCTCTTGGAAGCATGCCGGACGGTCAAGCCAAAGCACCTGATGGTGGCTTCGACCAGCTCTGTCTATGGCGCCAACACCGATTTTCCGTTCCGCGAGACCAGCAAAACGGATCATCCGTTGACGCTCTACGCCGCGTCGAAAAAAGCCGTCGAGGCAATGGCGCATTCGTATGCGCATCTTTGGACCATTCCCACCACAATGTTCCGGTTTTTCACCGTCTATGGGCCCTGGGGCCGGCCGGACATGGCGCTGTTCAAGTTTGTCCGCAATATCCTTAGCGGCGAGCCGATCGATATCTACAACCACGGCCACATGTTGCGCGACTTCACCTATATCGATGATCTGGTCGAGGGCATTGTGCGGCTGAGCGAGGCCGTCCCCGTCACCGGTCAGCCGATCGGAGACCTCGATTCGCTCAGTCCGGCCGCGCCTTACCGGGTTGTCAATATCGGCGGGGGGCAGCCGATCGATCTGATGGCCTTCATCGCCGAAATCGAAGCGGCGTTGTGCCAGAAGGCCAAGCGAAACTACCTGCCGTTCCAGCCCGGCGACATTCACAAGACCGAAGCATCGCCGGCATTGTTGGATGCGTTGGTTGGCTACCGGCCGCAGACCCCAGTGGCGGTCGGCGTGCGCGAATTCGTCAAATGGTTCCGCTCTTACTATCAGACGTGATGACTACAGCGCCGCGTAGAAAACGGATGGCGGCAGCTTGGCGCGGTTGAGCGCTGATTTGACATCGAAAATTGCACCGCCGGCGATGACCATGTCGGCGATCGTGACGTCGCACCGCTCCCTGAAAATTCGGTGGGGCACGGCATAGACGAGGCCGTCAAGCCCAAACAATTCGCTGACGTCGACGAGGCGCACGCCGTACTCCTCGATTGCCTCCGCAGCGTCGGCCAGGGGATCGTGCACCAGTGGCTCGATGCCAAAGCTTCTGAGCTCGTTGACGATATCGGGCACGCGGCTATTGCGCAGATCGGGCACATCCTCCTTGAACGTCAATCCGAGAATGCCGATGCGCGCTCCCTTGACGGGCCGGTTGCCGGCGATGAGCATTTTGACGAGGCGCTGGGCGACATGATTGCCCATTGCGTCATTGATGCGTCGGCCCGACAGGATGACCTGCGGAAAATAGCCGAGCTCCTCGGCGCGGGCGGTGAGATAATAGGGGTCGACCCCGATGCAATGGCCGCCGACCAGGCCGGGCACGAAGGGCAGGAAATTCCATTTTGTCTGTGCCGCCGCCAGCACGTCGGCCGTCGAAAGTCCAAGCCGCTCAAAGATCAGAGACAATTCGTTCATCAGCGCGATATTGAGATCGCGCTGGGTATTTTCGATGACCTTGGCTGCTTCCGCGACCTCGATGCTTGGCGCTTTGTGAATCCCCGCAGGCACGATCGCCGCGTAAACGGCGGCGACGCGCTCCGCAGTCTCGGCGTCCTCGCCCGCCACCACCTTGATGATGGTTTCAAGCCGCCGTTGCTGGTCCCCGGGATTGATCCGTTCGGGTGAATAACCAAGCTTGAAATCCTTGCCCTGCCGCAGACCCGAGGCATTCGCCAGGAGCGGGCCGCACACATTACGGGTCATGCCGGGATAGACGGTGGATTCGAAAACCACGACAGAGCCCTTGCGCAGCACCGACCCTATCAATTCGCATGCCGCCGTGAGCGCCCGGAGATTGGGCCGCTTGCTGGCGTCGATCGGCGTCGGAACGCTGACGACGAAAAAGCTGGTGTTCGCGATCTCGGCCGGATCAGCGGTCACCCTGAGCGTGGACGCCAACAGTTCCTGGTCGGCGACTTCGCGGGTGCGGTCGATACCGCCGCGCAGTTCGGCGACCCGCTTCTGCGAAATATCGAAGCCGCACACGGGGGCAAATTTCTTCGCCAAGGCCAGCGCCACGGGCAATCCGACATAACCCAGCCCGATGACCGCAAAACCGCGTTCCGCCATGCCCTTCTCGCTTCGACGCACAGCAATATCGCGGCCGGTATTGCCGTGCCAACCGTCCCGCGCTGTCAAGCACAGCGAGGGTTAGGCGCCGGCTTAGGCTGCAGCCGCTTCCGCCAATGGCACACGACTGATCTTGTGTGCCTGGAGCTTCGGCAGGACTTGTTCGGCGAAACGATGCATCTGGGTCAGGAACATTTCATGCGGCATCGAGCCGCGATTCATGTTGACCAGCACCGTGCCGGCGCCGACCGCCTCTGCCTCGGCGATGATGCGTCTGGCCACCTCGTCGGCGGTACCCCAGGGCATGAACTCTGCCTGCATGCGGATGTCGTCCATCGTCTGGTCCTTGAGCCGCAGACTATCGTCATGGGCGGCGCGCAGCTCCTTGCGCAAATGCTCTTCCGAGCCCTTTTGGAAGTACCCACCTGACTGAGCCGCAGGAATGTGGTCGAAATTGAACAGGGTGTTGTGGAAATAGATCGCGTAGGGTCCGACTTCCTCAATCGCCTGTTCCTTGCTGTCGGCGATATAGGACGAAACCATGATGTTGAGATGGCCCGGGGTGATGCGCTTGCCGCGCCGCACCAGGCCTTGAGCGTAGTAACGGATCGTGTCGTCGCGCGCCGGGCCGGGGAGGCCGGGCGTTATCGGAATATCGTGCGCGACCGCCCAATCGATCGAATCCTTCGAACCGGTGATCGGGACCCAAACCGGTGGATAAGGCTGCTGAACCGGGCGCGGCCACAGCGCAACGTCCCGGTACGAATGGAACTTGCCGTCGAACGAAAAGCTCTCTTCGGTCCAAGCGCGGCGCATAATTTCGAAGCATTCGTCGAAGCGGGCGCGCGATTCCGCCAACGATACGCCGAGGATGCGGTACTCGCGTGCGGCGCCGCGCGCCACGCCGCAAATGAGGCGACCGTTGGACAGGCAATCGAGCATGGCGATTTCCTCGGCCAGCCGCAGCGGATCGTGCAGCGGCAGCAGATTGCCGTAGATCAAGAGCTTCAATTTCTTGGTGCGCTGAGCTATTGACGCGGCCAGCAAGTTGGGCGAGTTCATCAGCCCATACGGCGTGGCGTGGTGCTCGTTGAAGGCGACACCGTCATAGCCAAGGCGCTCCAGTTCCACCCACGCGTCGAGATGCTCGGCGTAGGTCTTCACCGCGACGGCGGGCTCGAAATGCTTCTTTTCCATCGGGAACGGCAGATGTTGGCCATCCGTCGTGAGGTGCTTCAGATTCTTGCCGTACTGCACCAAATCGAACACAAATACTTGCATCGCCGTCTTCTGCCTTCTTCCTGTCAGGATGGTTGAGGCGCTATTTAATACCGTCTCGCCGCCGGTGACAAAGACAAAGCAGAGTGGACCGCTTGCGGTGGGTATCTGCCCATATTCGCACCGCGGGCGTGACCGCGTTTTTTTGGCCCCTCGCCGGGCGGGAACCGCGAGATGACCGCTGCCGCGAAGCCTCGCCGGCCTGACCCGCGTGGCTGCGCCCCCGGTTATGGCGCCGGCACGCCAATCTTCCTCAAGGAATGGTTGACGCCGATGCAAGGCTGTTCTCGCTAACCAGTGCAAGGGTGGCACCGGCAGGGCTATTCTATGGCGCACGCGCTTGCGGCAGCTGGCTTGGAAAGGAGCTCAGTCATGAATGTCACCCGCGATATCGCGGCTCACGTCGCATCGCTCCGTTACGACGATTTGCCGCCGGACGTGGTCGAGCTGGCGCGTCAGACCCTGCTCGATTGGCTGGGCGTGACCTTGGCGGGATCGCGCGAGGAGTTGGCGCGCATCCTGCGTGACGAAGCGATCGAACAAGGTGGCCGGCCGGCCGCCACCATCGTCGGCAGCTCGATCACGACGGGGACGCAACAGGCGGCGCTCGTCAACGGCGCGACCGCGCATGCGCTCGATTACGACGATGCCCATTTCCTGGCTACCGTGCATTCGGGTGTCGTTACGATTTCGGGTATGCTGGCGCTGGCAGAGCAACGCGCGGCTTCGGGTCGCGATTTCGTCGCGGCGCTGGCGGCCGGGTTCGAAGCCATCGGCGCGACCGCTGCCTTCATCGGCAACAAGCATTACCGCCTCGGTTTTCATTCGACCGGCACGATCGGCAGCTTCGGATCAGCCGCAGCCTGCGCCAATCTCCAGCGACTCGATGCCGATGCTACCGCGACCGCTTTTGGCATCGCCGCCGCCCAGGCGGCCGGGATCCGCGCCATGTTCGGTACGATGTGTAAACCGCTTCATGCCGGAAAGGCGGCACAGAACGGGTTGATCGCCGCCGATTTGGCGGCACGCGGCTACAGCAGCAATCCGCGAGCGCTCGAGTCGGAGCTCGGCTTCGGCGCCACGCACAGTCCCGACTTCGATCCAGCGCGGCCGTTTCCGCCGCCGCCCAAACAATGGTATCTGCGCTACAACATCTTCAAATTCCACGCTGCGTGCTTCCTGACCCATGCGCCGATCGAGTGCGCGCTCAAGGTTCGTGCTGAAGGAGCGACGGCGGACAATGTTGCGGAGATCCGTTTGCGCATTCGGGTTGATGCGCGCGACGTTTGCGGCATCCCCACCCCGCGCTCCGGCCTCGAGGCAAAATTCTCGTTGCGCCAGTGCCTCGCCGCAGTATTTGCCGGGCTCGATACCGCAGCGCTCGACACGTTCGGCGACGCGCGGGTGACCGACCCGGCCCTGGCGGCGCTGCGCGACAAGGTCGTGATCGACTATTTGCCGGACCTGCCGCGCGGCAGAGCCGAGATCGAAGTGACGACGAAAGACGATCGCCGTCTGACTGCCGCCTTTGATTCCGGGAAGTTGGTCGAGGATCTCGCTCAGCAGCGCGCCCGTGTGCAGAACAAGTTCCGACGGCTCGCCGAGCCGGTGGTGGGTGAACGGCGGGCTGCCGAGCTCGGTGCACTCGCCATCAAGGTCGAGACGTTGCCGTCGATGCGCCAGCTGACGGAACTATGTCTGATCTAACGCCAGGATTGATTGCCGCCTTGTCGTGGCCTGCCCACACGGAAACGGCCCGCGTGGTACCATCGTGATCGAAATTAGGGGAGAGGACCATGCAATACGCGCGGCTGGGTGGAACTGGTCTCGAGGTGTCGCGGATCTGTCTTGGCTGCATGACGTTCGCGATTGTCGGACGCGGTCATCGGCCGTGGACGCTCGACGAGGAAGGGAGCCGCCCGATCATCCGCCGGGCGCTCGAACTCGGGATCAACTTCTTCGACACCGCCAATGTTTATGCCGAAGGTTCCTCCGAAGAGATCGTCGGCCGGGCTCTCAGGGACTTCGCCCGCCGCGAGGAAGTCGTGATCGCGACCAAGGTCCACGGCCGCATGCGCCCGGGACCCAACGGTGCCGGCCTGTCGCGCAAAGCGATCATGGCCGAGATCGACGCCAGCCTGAAACGGCTCGGCACCGACTATGTCGATCTTTATCAAATCCACCGCTTCGATCCGAAAACGCCGATCGAGGAGACGCTGGAGGCGTTGCACGACATCGTACGGTCGGGCAAGGCGCGTTATATCGGGGCCTCGTCAATGCATGCCTGGCAATTCGCCAAGATGCTCTATACGTCGCGGCTCAACGGCTGGACGCGGTTTGTCAGTATGCAGAATCACTTCAACCTGCTGCACCGCGAGGAGGAACGCGAGATGCTGCCGCTCTGCGCCGATCAGGGCATCGGCGTTATTCCGTGGAGCCCGCTGGCGCGCGGCCGGCTCAGCCGTCCCCGGGACGAAACCAGCAATCGCCAGGAGACCGATGCGCTCGGCAAGAACCTCTATACGCAATTTGAATCCGACATGAAGATCATCGACGCGGTGGGCGTTGTCGCGGCCGCGCGTGGCGTCCCGCGAGCGCAGATCGCGCTCGCCTGGCTCCTGCAAAAGGCGCCAATCACCGCGCCGATCGTCGGCGCGTCGCGACTCAATCACTTGCCGGAAGCGGCGGCAGCGGTGGATTTGAAGCTGACGAGCGATGAAATCAGGGCACTCGAGGCACCGTACGTTCCCCACATCCAAGTAGGTTTTCAATGACGGAAGACGCCGGCGCGAAGGTTTGACTCTCAAGAGCGCAACGGCGATCCTGCGCGGCGGAAGGAAAAAATGAAAAGATTCCCCCCAACGGGCGTGGTTGCCGCAATCACAACCCTTTTCCTCGCATCGCCAATACCGTCCGTCGCCGCGTCCTACGACATCGACGTCGTGTTGCCGCTGACCGGCAGCGCCGCCTTTGTCGGGCAAGGCGAGAAGGACGCGCTCGCCGCGCTCGAAACCTATGTCGACACGAATGGCGGTATCAGGGGAAGGCCGTTGCATTTCGTCTTTCACGACGATCAGACCAGTCCGCAAATCGCGGTACAGCTCACCACCGACATTCTCGGCCGCGGGCCCGCTATCGTAATGGGATCGAGCCTGGTTGCGATGTGCCTCGCGATGGCGCCGCTGATGAAGAACGGCCCAGTGCATTATTGCCTCTCGCCTGGCGTCCACCCCAAGCCGGGCGGCTATATGTTCTCGACGAGCGCTTCGTCGACCGACCAAATTGCGGCGGTGATGCGCTATTACCGAATGAAGGGCTGGATCAAGCTGGCGACGCTAATGACCACGGACGCCAGCGGTCAGGACGGCGACCGGTCGATCGACGCGGTCTTGGCCTATCCGGAGAACAAAACCGTCACCAAAGTGATCGCCGAGCATTTCAATCCCTCGGACGTTTCGGTCGCGGCGCAGATCGCGCGCATCAAGCAATCCGGCGCGCAAGCGATCATTGCCTGGACCACGGGGGCTCCGGCGGCGACCGTTCTGCGCGGCATGATCGAGGACGGGCTCGACGTCCCGGTGGCGCCGACCAGCGGCAATCAGACATTCGCGGCGATGCATCAGTGGAAATCGTTTCTGCCGAAGCATCTGGTGCTGGCCTCCGCGCTCTACCCGCCGCACAAAGGCACGTTGACGCTCGATCCGCGGGTGGAAAAGGCGCAGCAGGAGATGTATGCCGTGTTGAAGGAGCACGGTCTCAGACCCGACAACATGGTAGCCACTTCGTGGGATGCGGGGCTGATCGCCGTCGCCGGCCTGCGCAAGCTCGGTCCCGACGCGACGGCGGCACAGCTGCGCGACTACATTGCGAATTTGAGCGATTTTCCGGGCATCGACGGCATCTACGACTTCAAGAAATATCCCGAACGCGGGCTCGGCCCCGATGCTTCGACGGTCACCGCATACGACCCCAAGACCGACGACTGGATCTGGTTGTCCGAGCCCGGCGGTGCGCCGCTGAAATGAGGCGATAGCGCCTGGTCGATGAACCAGTTCGTGCAGATTGTCGTCGGCGGGCTGCTGCAAGGTGGCGTGTTCGCCATCATCGCGCTCGGCATTTCGCTGGTCTACCGCGTCACCGGCATTGTCAATCTGGCACAGGGCGGATTCTGCATCCTGGGCGCACTGTTGCTTTATTCCCTGCAGCTCGATCTCGGCTGGCCGACCGCGCTCGCGTTTCTTGCCGCCGTGATCCTCACGGCGGCGTTTGGCGTGGCGCTCGGCGCCGCAACCTTTGTCCCGGCTCTCGCCAGGCTGCCGACGAGCAGCATGCTGATGCTGACGGCGGGTCTGCTCACTTTCATCGGCGGGCTGACCCTGATCGTGTGGGGCAGTCAGCCCTATATCGTGCCGCCCTTTTCCGGCGAGCAGCCGATCGACGTCGCGGGCATTCTGGTTCCCTCGCAGGGCCCGTGGATCGCGGTGGTCGCGATCATCATCATCGGCGGCATCTGGTACCTCATCGCGCGCACCGATATTGGCACGGCACTCATCGCCTCCGCCGAGAACCCGACGGCGGCGCGCTTCATGGGCGTCAATGTCGCACGCCTGACCCTGTTCAGCTTCGGCCTGGCGGCCGCGATCGGCGCCGTCAGCGGCGCCGTGGTGGCGCCGATTATGTCACTGCAATTCGACGCTGGAGGCTTTTTCACCAATGCTGGCTTTATCGCCGTCGCGCTCGGCGGAATGGCGTCGCTTCCGGGTGCGATCGCCGGCGGCTTGTTTCTTGGCGTCGCCGAGCAGCTTGCCGCAGGCTATGTGTCGTCGCTGTTTGCGAACGGCCTGGCGCTGGCGCTCCTGTTGGTCACGTTGCTGTGGCGCCCGCAAGGATTTTTCGGCGGCAGCAGGCGGCGCCGCGATGTCCGCGACGAGCAACGTGTCTATCGCTCGGTCGTCCGCTTCAGCGGGCGTGGCACCGTCGTCGCCGCGGCGGTGTTGGTGGTGTTTCTCGCTGCCCTGCCGTATTTGGTTGGCGGCGCCTTGCTAAGCTCGCTGGTCATCACCTTGATTCTGTTCATCGCCGTGCTCGGCCTCGACGTCGCGATGGGCTATGCCGGGCAGGTCAGCCTCGGTCAGTCCGGCTTCATGGCGCTGGGCGGCTACGCGGCCGCGATCCTCGCGACCAATTACGATGTGGCGCCTTTACTGGGCGCCGCTGCGGGCATGATTGTCTCGTTGTTTGCCGCGCTCCTGCTGTCCGTCGTTACCATGCGCTTGCAGGGCGCTTATCTGGCGCTCGCGACGCTGACCTTCAGCCTGCTCATCGATTCGCTGACGGTTGGCTTGGTTGACGTGACGGGCGGCCCGTCGGGATTGGTCGGCATCCCATCGCTGGCGCTCGGACCTTTGAGCCTCGGCACGCCGCGCGCCATGTACTTTTTCGTGCTGGCGCTGATCGTGCTGCTGATCGCGGCGCTGGCCGGCGGCATGCGATCGAGCTTCGGCCGCGCGCTCTACGCCATCCGCGCCGATCAGACCGCCGCCGCGGCGCTCGGTATCAACGTGCCGCGCTATAAGGTGGCCGCGTTTGCGATCAGTGCCGTGCTGGCATCGCTGTCCGGCAGCCTTTACGCGTTCGATTTTCATTTTCTCTCGCCCGAAATGGTCAGCACGCCACGCTCCTTCGAGATGATCGCGATGTTGATCGTCGGTGGCGAGGGAACGCTGATCGGCGGCTTGCCCGGCGCCGCACTGATCACGCTGTTGCCGACCGTGTTCCAGCCTCTTGCGCTGTACAAGACGTTGGCCGAAGGCGCGATCCTGGTGCTGGCGTTCCAATATCTGCCGGACGGACTGCTCGGTGGGGCACGGCAGCTTGGCCGCTGGGCGATGGCGCGATGAACCAACCGGCGCTCGAAGCGATCGGCCTCACCAAGAGTTTCGGCGGCGTGCGCGCGGTCGCCGATCTGTCGTTCATAGTGCCGGCCGGTATCGTGGCGCTGATCGGCCCCAACGGCGCCGGCAAGACCACGGTCTTCAATCTCGTCACCAATCTCTTTCCCCCAGACGGCGGCGACGTGCGCTTTTACGGCACCTCGCTGCGGGGGCGCACCCCCAACGCCATCGCCGGTCTCGGTCTCCTGCGCACCTTCCAGACTGCCCGCGTGTTTCCCGGCATGACGGCGTTGGAGAATGTTATGGCGGGCGCGCATCGCCACGTGCGCGTCGCCGCGGTGGCGCAAATGCTATGGCTGCCTGCGGCACTGCGTGAGGAAGCTGCGCTCCGGCGCGAGGCCGCGACAATGCTCGATCTCGTCGGCCTTGCCCGCTTTCGCGACACCCCGGCCAGCAACCTGCCCATGGGCGCGCAGAAACTGGTCGAAGTTTGCCGCGCACTCATGGCACGGCCGCGCTTGCTGCTGCTTGACGAGCCGGCGGCCGGTCTTAACGATGCCGAGACCGCCGAGACCGCGACGTTGCTCCGCGCCGCCGCCGACAGCGGCGTCACCATTCTCGTGGTCGAGCACAACATGTCGTTGGTTATGGATATTGCCGATCATGTCATTGTGCTCGATCTCGGCCGCTTGCTGGCGCAAGGCACACCCGAGGATGTGCGGCGCGACCCGCGCGTGATCGAAGCCTATCTCGGGACGGAAGCATAGATGCTCGAGATTGATGGATTGCATGCCGGCTACGGCGAGATCGAAGTGCTGCGTGGCGTCGATCTTGTGGTGAACGCAGGCGAGATTGTCGCGTTGATTGGCGCCAACGGCGCAGGCAAGAGCACACTCGCAAAGACCCTCGCCGGCCTGTTGCCGACGCGCCTCGGCCGGATTTCGTTCGAGGGCAAGCCGATCGAGCAAGTCGGGGCGCCGCAGCGCATCGCGTTGGGCATGGCGCACGTCCCCGAAGGCCGACAGATCGTCGGCGGTCTTTCGGTCAGAGACAATCTCCGGCTCGGCGCCTACGCGCAGCGCCATCGCTTGGCCCAGCGCGAGATTGCGCAGCGCATTAGCGCGGTGTGCCAACAATTTCCCGCGCTCGACCACCGCCTCGGCGAGCCCGCCGGCAACCTCTCGGGCGGTCAGCAACAGATGCTTGCCATCGCGCGCGCGATGATGGCTCAGCCACGGCTCTTGGTTCTCGACGAGCCATCGCTCGGCCTGGCACCGACGTTAGTAGCCGGGATTTTTCGCATGATCGTTGGTCTACGGAACCGAGGCATTGCGATTTTGCTGTCGGAACAGAACGCGCGCATGAGCCTTGCGATTGCCGATCGCGCCTATGTCATGGAGATGGGACGCATCACGCTGCAAGGAACCGGCAAGGAGCTTTTGGACAGCAGCGACGTGGCCGGGCGCTATCTCGGCGTCGGCCAGAAGATTGCTGCGTCGGCGACGGACGAGCGGCGAATGCGATTGGCGCGCGGTTTGAAGGAGATCCTGCATGGCTAATCGCTTGTCATTGGCGCCGCTGACCATCAACGAGGCCGGACCGCTCGAACTCATTTCGGCGGCGGCCGCCGGCGGCTTCGACGCGGTTGCGTTGCGGGTGATCGGGCCGCCCGGCATTGAAACCACCGTGGTCGCCGTCGCGCAGATTCCAGAAATCCGCAAGCGCGCCGGTGACCTGGGTATTGGCATCTTTTCCACGACCGGCATCTGGCTTAGGCCCGACTTCGAGGTGAGCCGCGTCGAGCACGCGCTTGCCAACGCGGCGGCACTGGGTGCCGCTTATTGCCTTGCTGCCGGCTATGACGACGACGGGCCGCGCCTGACCGCCAACTTCGCGACGCTGTGCCGAACCGCGGCGCCGCTCGGACTGTCGATCGGCATCGAGTTCATGCCCTACCTGCCGGTCAAGAATATCGGGGATGCGGTACGGCTGGCGCAGGCGGCGGCGCAGCCCAACGCCGGGGTCATCGTCGATGCGCTGCACCTTGCCCGCTCCGGCGGCGCTCCCGGCGATGTTGCCGCAATCGAGCCGTCGCTGATCTCCTATGTCCAATTGTGCGATGCACCGCGCGAACGCCCCCCGATGCTTGAACGACGAGAGGAGTCGCTGCACCATCGGCTCTATCCGGGCGACGGCGAACTGCCGTTACATGATCTGATGGACGCACTGCCGCACGACATCACGGTGGATGTCGAGGCGCCGGTCGCGTCCGACACGCATCTCCCCTTCGACGAGCGGGCCCGTCGCGCCGGCGACGCGACCCGGCGGTTCCTGCAAAAGCATCGCGAGAGGCGCTAGGCCGCGTGGCGCTGTTGCGCGGCACCGGCGAGACGCAGCACCGCCTCGACCATGCCTTCGGATGTCGCCTGGTTGGTGCCGGCGATGTCGAGCGCACTGCCGTGTGCCACCGACGAGAACAGGACGTTCGTGCCGATGACAAGGCCCGCGATGCGGTTCGGCGCCAACAATTTTGAGGTGATGTGGCCCTGATCGTGGATCATGACGACAAAGGCGTCATAACCGCCGCGGCGGAACATGATATCGGCGCCGACCGGTCCGTCGACGCGAATGCCGGCGGCACGCGCAGCATCGAGCGCGGGCGCGATAAATCGGATTTCCTCGTCGCCGAACATGCCGTCCTCGCCGGCGTGCGGGTTGAGGCCCGACACGCAGATGCGCGGTGATGCTATGCCGAGCCGGCGTAGGGTCCGGTCGGTCTCGGCAACCACCTTGCGTACCCTTTCCTCGGTGATGAGCTTGACGGCACGGGCGATGCTGACATGCAGCGTTGTGTGGACGATGCGCATGTCGTCGAAGCAATGCATCAGGAACACATCTTCTTCCGGCACGCCGGCACAGCGCGCTACGAAACTGGGATTGCCGTCGAACGCAATGCCGGCATCGCGGATCGAGGTCTCGGTGATCGGCGCCGCCACCACCGCGTCGACGGCGCCGGCGAGTGCTGCTTCCGTCGCGAGCCTTACGGCGGCATAAGCTGCGCGACCGTGATTCGCCGCGACCTTTCCGATAGCGAGTGGTCCGCCGAGATCGCCCGGATCGAGTATCAGCACGCCGTTGGCCGACCAGTCGATCGTGCCAGCGGTTTTGAACGCGCGAAATGTCGGCGCGAGGCCACAGAGCGTCGCGTGCCTTGCCACAAATCCCGCATCGCCCACGAGCACGGGCTTCGCCACCGCGCAAACCCGTGGATCAAGCGCCGCCTTGAGCGCGACTTCGGGCCCGATGCCGGCGGGATCGCCGATGCTGATCGCGACCTTATGCATGCGAAGTCCCGATTAGCATGAGCGCCATGGATCCCTCAACTCTTCGCTCCGCGGAGGCGAGCGCACCGCCCGGAACATCGGCAGACGAGCAGTCGAGAGGCCCACCACGTGGTTCCAGCCGCACAACCATTTGTCACACCGTCACGGGTTCGCTGAACAATTCAGGGAACAGGCCGGCGCGCGCCCCTTCCTGGAAGGGCGTGCCACACGGCAATTCGATGGCGCAAGAACGGACCTGCTGCGCCGTCACGTCGAGGCCGGGAATCTCGCCGCCGCTGCGATTGGCCGTGGCCGCGCGCATCAGCGTTCTGCGCATCATCACGATGCCGCGGTCCGTGCTGACGAGATTCTCGAGACTACGATCCACGATCGGACCCATACTTTCTTGGAGTGACGCGTCCTGCATGCCAATGCCTTCGACGCCGCTATAGAGGATGCCCGCCTTCTGCGCGTTGCGGTCCATCAGATAGTCATTCGCCTTGTTGGCCTGTGGCACGAAGGTACCGGGAACGTATCTGACATGGATGCCGTGGCCAGCCTCCATCGCGGCGCGTTCGCGATCGGTCAAGGGCCGGCGCGGATGATAGGATAGGCTCCAGGCCCAGCAATGCTCGTCGTCAATCGGAACCCAGGCGTGACCGCTGACCGGGTTGCCCCCGCGCGGCGGGATAAGCGTGTAGAACGGCGCGAGCCATGGCGTGATCCGCCAATAATAGCGTTCACCATCGATCATGCGGCGCGCAGCGATCAGCAAGCCCCCAGAAAATTCCTCGATCTCAAACACCGGCGCGCGATCCTGGTCGGTGTACTGGTTGCCTTTGCTGCCGGCGAGAAGCGGATCGTTGCGTAATGCGCCACCATGCAGGAAGGCAACGTGGCTTGAATCGATTCCGCCCTCGACCGCTTGCAGGTAATTGCATTCCTGCAAACGCTTCGAGATGAAGCGACGCTCGCCCGGAACCAGCGACCATTCGTAGGCGGGCGGCGCGGGCTGCAATTCCGGCGGGCCCATATAGGTCCAGATCACCTCGCCCTGCTCGAGACACGGATAAGACTTCAGTCGTATGCGCTGGGCATGGTCGGGATGCGAAGGCAGATCCACGCATTGCCCGGTCGTGTCGTACTTCCAGCCGTGATAAGCGCAACGCAGTCCGCATTCTTCACTGCGGGCAAACCACAACGACACTCGGCGATGCGCGCAAAATTCGTCGATCAAGCCGAGCTTGCCTTCAGTGTCGCGGAACGCGATCAGCCGCTCGCCAAGAAGCTCCACGCGTACCGGCTGACAGTCGGGACCGGGCAGCTCCCGGGCGAGCAGCGCCGGGATCCAATAGCGGCGGAACAGATCGCCCATCATGGTCCCGGGTCCCGTCCTGGTCAGCAGTTCGTTTTCCTCGCGGCGATCCATCGCTCCATCCTTCACTTGCGCAATGGGACGCCGGTCGGACCGCCGACCGCATCCCATCTTTCCCTTTTTGGATTCCAACGTGTCACAATGACATTGTCCAGCGACAGGCCGCGCTGGGGTGACTTGCGAAAATCGTAGATGCCGTTGACGCCGGCCGCGCCGGTCAGGTGCTGAAGATGGTCAAGGAGTTGCCCGCCATCGGCACCGGGCGGCAGCGCGCGCAAGGCATCGACAACGATATTGGCCGGTTCCCACCCGAGGACCGAACCCTCATCTGGCCTGATGCCGGCGGCCGCAAACGCGTCATAGAATGCGCGCTGCTTGGCTGCGACCGCCGGCGGCAAGGGAATTCTCGGATCGCCGTCGATCGGCCATTCCGGCGCCGGCAGATAGAGCTCTCGAGGCAGGATGGCAGCGAATTGATGCATCTGCGCGTACGTCATGTTGCCGCCGGTGGTGCCGACCGGCACGATGAACCCGGCCTGGATCATGGCGCGGAACACCGTCGCGATCGGGGAGCCGGTGCTCCAGGCGATGAAGGCCTGCGGTTGCGCCGCCTTCACGCGCTCAACTTGCGCCGTAACGCTGACATCGCTGGTGTTGAAATGGACGCGCGCCGCCAATTTGATATCGCGGTTCTCGGGCAGCGCCAGCAGCTCGTCGAAGCCGCGGTCCGCGTCCTGGCCGGTGGCGTCAGTGCTGGTAATGAGCGCGAGGCGCGTCCAGCCCTTGAAGCGGAAAAACCGGATGATTGCCGCGGCCTGGTCGTGCGTCGAGACGCCCGAGGTGAAGACGTGGCTGCCCAAAGGCGGGTGAATGCCCGCCGAAAAGCACCACATCACCGGTCCGGTCTTAACCAAGGGCGCCATCGCATTGCAGGCGGCGACATAGGTCGAGCCGAGCATCACGGGGGGATTTGTCGCCAGCGTTGCGGCGGCAAGCTGCACCGCGAGCTGCGGGCTCGATTGGTCGTCCGCGAACGAGAAATGGACAGGCATGCCGTGAATGCCGCCGGTGCGGTTGACCAGCTGCTCTTCGATCGCCAGCGCCTCGTGTTCTTGCTTGCCCAGGAATGAGCCGGCGCCCGTCAGCGACAAGGTCACCGGAATGTCGAAAACCTGCGCGGCCTCAACCGGCGCGGCACAGCCCACCATCGCGGCCAATGCCGCGGCCAGAATCAATCGCATCGGCCCATTCTATCAGTGTAGGCTGCCGACAAAAGCTGGGAGGGACGCATGTATTGTCGCATGTCTGCTGTGGTGGCGATCGCAATCCAGGCTACGGCACCCGCATTGGCCGAGAACGTGCCCGGCGTCACCGCGACCGAGATCAAGATCGGCCAGACCATGCCCTATAGCGGCCCTCTCTCCGCCTGGGGCACGGTCGGCCGGACCGAGGCGCTTTATTTCCGGATGATCAACGACCAGGGGGGCATCAACGGCCATAAGATCGACCTGATCAGCGTCGACGATGCTTACAGCCCGCCCAAAACTGTCGAGCAGGTCCGACGGCTGGTGGAGCAGGAGGAGGTCGCGTTCATTTTCAACGGTGTCGGCGTCGCCTCGAACTTTGCCGTGCGAAAGTACCTGAACGACCGCGGCGTTCCCCAGCTCTTCGCCTACGCGCCGGCTGAGGCGTTCAACGACCCGAAGCATTTCCCCTGGTCGATCCCCTATCTGCCGAGCCTGTACATGAGCGGGCGAATGGCGGCGCGCTACTTTCTGAAGCACGCTCCCACCGGCAAGATCGCCGTGATCTACCAGAACGACGAGTCTGGGCGCGAGCATGTGCGCGGCCTCAAGGATGGGCTTGGCGATCGCGCCGCAACCATGATCGTCAGGGAAGCGAGCTACGAGCTGAGTGATCCGACCGTGGACACGCAGATCGTGGCGCTGCAGGCGTCGGGCGCGGATACGTTTTACAATGCTGCCGCGCTCAAATTCGCATCGCAGTCCATTCGAAAATCCGCCGAGCTCGGCTGGAAGCCGCTGCAATTCCTCTCCTACACCTCGGCATCGGTGGCGGCGGTGTTAAAGCCGGCGGGATTGAAGAACGCTGTCGGTATCGTCTCGGCCGCGGTCGCCAAGGATTTCACGGACCCGCTTTGGAGGGATGATCCGGCAACCAAGGACTATCGCGCTTGGATCGCGAAATACGATCCCAAGGCCGACCCGGCCGACGGTTTCGTCGCCGCGGGTTACACCGCACCAATGGTCTTGATCCAGGTCTTGAAGCAATGCGGCAGCGACCTGTCGCGCGCGAACATCATCCACCAGGCCGCCAACCTGCACGACGTGAAACTGCCGTGGCTCTTGCCGGGTATTACCTTCAGCACCAGTCCGACCGATTATCAAGGCATCAAAACGATGCGCTTCCTGCGCTTCAACGGCGACCGTTGGGTGTTGCTAAACGACGACTGATTCCTTCTTCTGCCGCGCGATGCGCTCGATGCGGGCCTTGAGTTCGGGCGACGGCCAATCCTCCAGCAGCCAGTCCGGCAGCGGCTCGCCCGGCTTGCTCAACGGCAGGGCCTCGTCCGTGTCATCCCGCCCGTTCGGGAACAGTTCCAGCGCGTAAGGCACCTCGAAATAGATTTCGAGCGTGTTGCCATCCGGATCCGCAAAATACAGGCTCCGTTGATTGACATGGTTGAGCGCGACCTTGACCGCGACACCATGCGCCTGGAGATGGATGTAGGCGTCGCGCAGCGCCGCGTAACTGCCCACCTGAAAGGCTAGATGGCCTAGCCCGATGCGCCTGCGATCTGGGCGCCCCGCCAAGTCCGGATGGCGGTCGACTTCCGGGTTGGGAGCCTGCCCGATATCCAGGGTGTGGAAATTGTCGCCCAGGGTCATGAAGACCCCGCCATGCACCGGGTCCTCCTCCGCAATCGCAAAGCCGAGCACATCACGATAGAACCGCTTGGAGACTTCCTGGTCGGCGACGCTGAGGTAGACATGGCCGATGCGTTCGAGCTTGATCACGTTGCACTCCCGCTGCGTCACGCAGCTTGTCGGTTGGCGACCGGTGACACGAGTAACCTTGACTGCCAGATACAGGGGTACCACCTTCCCGATTCAATTCAATAGGGAAGGTTGCGATGACGTGGTGGAGGGATCTGGGCTAACGAGCTCCCGAAATAGGTGGATTGACGGCGGCGAGGTTCGCAGGTTGCCGAGTCTTTTCGGAGCATAACCGCGATTTCGCACGCTAACATTTGGCAAACCGCCTCAGCGCATAGCAATGGCACCACCAGCCTTCTAGATGTCTTGGAGCGGCTGCCAACAACTGCGACACGGTATCGAGGTCATGGAGCAGACTTCGGCGCACAGGCCCTACGCCGATCGCGCCCTTTGCCAGAGCGGCACTCGCCTCCTCTTTCATTGCATCAATACGCGGCCGGTACCGGATAAGGGATTGAAGCGTTTCGGCGGATTTGAGTGCGGCTCCGATAGCCGCTCTCTGAGCGAAGACCGCACTGCCGAATTGTCGAAATTGCTCAACCGAATCCGCGAGGCGTTCTCCTTGGTCAAGGGTTACGGATACGATGTAGATGAAGGCGACGACACCGTCGAGGGCAGCGGCCAGCCGTGGGGGACTTTCCACGACGCGCTCAAGCTCAGCGATGGTCACGACCCCGCGCTCATCCTGGGCACGAGCCGATGTCACGAGTTGGGCGACCAACGCGGTACCGAGAGCGCCGACAAGCGTCTGGCGTCTATCCACGCTTTGCATCCATTCCTCCAACCCTGGTCAAGATCGCTGCCGGAATAAAGGCAACAATTGAAAATCGTCTGCCTGACGAGTACCGCGATCAGCCGGACGCTGACAAGGTCTTCCGCTGTTCGGTGGCGCGCCTGCCTTGCAGCTGTCGGGCATGGAACCGTGACGATTCCGCCAAATGGCAGGCACCAAGCGATACGGAAGGTCGAGAATAAAGGCGCGGGAACCACGCTTCAGCGGCAGCGTTTCGCCGCGGCGGCGGGCGGCGGAATACCGGGAAGACCCGGATGCGATGACGCGCGATTGAGGGAGGCGGCTACCGGCAACTGTCGCCTCGATCAGGTGGCAGGCGGATGGCCGCCGAAACGTTCCCTGATGGTTTGAGAAGACCGGTACGGTGGCATCCATACGGGGTGCACCTTCGCCGCTTCGCGTAACGAGCCCGCTTTCCATCATCTGATCGAGCGGCGGCAGAAAGGCGTTTATTTTTTCTGCCGCATCAACGATCTCGGTGACGACCGGAAGGTCCTCGTGCAACGGCAGGAAATCCGGTTGGCGGAGGGCCGACTGCCCAAAGCCGATCATTCCGGACAGTACCGTCGCACCGGCCAGGTGTTCGTCCCGAGCCCGGCGATGATCGCTTGATAAAGCGGCTCAAGGGCCGAACCTGTCGGCCGTACCGTGAATATTCGAAGCAGCACGGCATCATGCGGCATTTCCACCGCGCACCCTGCGGCAGTGGATGGACGTTACCTGCTCCAAAGCCACGAGGCCGCTCGTCACCATTTCGTCGATGGTCCAAGGGAGCCCATCAATTCGCTCCTCCGTATCGACGATCTCGACCACGATCGGCCGGCGCGGACCGGCATCGACATAGAGGGCCGACCGCATGTGCCCGGACGGAGCCAAGAGCACGGTGGCGCCGCCGAACTTTGCCGGGAGCGCTTTGGCGACAATCGAAGCGTAGAGCGGCCGACCCTCATGCCCATCTTCTTCAGCCACGAAGATCCGACGCAACATCTCGTCGACGGGGTTCATGATCGGCGGCCTTCTCCTGGGCGCGATCGGCGTAGCGCCAATTCTAGTGATTCGAGTTTAGCCAGGCACGGCCTTCGCTCATATCTCGTGCATCTCGCCAACCCAATGCATGTCGCTCTCGTCGGTCCTCGCGGCAGCGCACGGGGTCCCGCCTCTACGAGAGCGATTAGCGCGCGTCGATCCCCAGCCTCGGTTTCACGGCCGGTTCAAGGTTGTCGCGTCAAAAACGATCTGGTCGTATCGCCAGAGTCGCTCCATGAACCTTCGAACGTGGTCACCATCGGTCGCGTCCGAGCAAGTCAGCACGATATCACCAATCGAGCGTTTGCCGTCGATGGCCGCGAAAACCCGCGCCTGTGCCTCATTGATTGCAAGAGCGAGGTCCGAGTGGGTATGAGCCCGATTGATGAGGACAGCTACCGCGCCGGCCGGGAGCCGGTCCTGAACACAGAGAATCCCAGGCAACGGCAGCGGAACATAGTCCAGCCAGGCATCACCGCTAAAGGTGATCGGCTGACTTTCGATCGGGCAATCATCGCGATAGGCAATGAAGCTGTGCTTGGTCATGGTCCCGCGCAGAAGCTCGACCGCTGCATGTTGCAAGGGTGGAGAAAGGGAGGCAAGGCGTTGGCCATGCGGCATTGCCGCTATTGCGCCGCACTGTGGCATATAAGCGGCCTGCTCGTGCCAACGTGCGAATGAAAAGCCGCATCGTTCGAGCCAGGCATAAAGTTGGGGCACGGTGTAGGCACGGTCCTGCGGGTGGAGCAGAGCATCCGCGAGTGCATCGGGATTGGTGAAATCCTTGGCTCGTCTTGCAACCCCCGCAATTGGATGCTCCGGAGACAGCGCCCGGATCGTAGCCCCGAGATCCCGCAATTCGTGCTCGGCGGCGCCGATCCCGAGCAGGCGGCAGTAATCCTGCATCATGTAAATACCGGCTCGCCCATAGGCGGCATAGACCATCACATGTATCGCCCCGTCGGGCACGAGGACACTGCGCAACGCCCGCAGTCCGGCATCCGGATCGGTCAGATGGTGCAGTACGCCGGTGCAGACGATCTGATCGAACGTTCGGCCCAACGCCTGAACCTGATCGATCGCAAGCCGAAAAGTATCGAGGTTTCGCAGTCCATACTTGTCCTGAAGCTCGCGCGTGTGTCGCAAGCTCGCTTCGCTGATGTCGATTGCCGTAACCCGAGAAGCGGGCTCACGCAACGCGTAGACCGCGGCTTGCGAGGTTCCACACCCGGCAACCAGGATCTGTCGATTTGCTCGTGGCTTGCGCGTTGGCCAAAATAGAAATGACAGAGCCTGGTGCCGATGAGCGTTGCGATCGCCGTCGCGGTGTCTGTCGAGGTTATCGATCGGCGGGGGATACGGGTGGCGCTCGTAAAATGTCCGTACCTCCCCTGCGTTGCCCTGGGTTACGCGAGTTCTTGGCGATTCACCGGTCATCCTTTGTTTGCGGCCTCGTCCCGCTAGCTGGTCAACAGTGGTCCACCCTGCCATTCTCTGAACCACCTTGGATCTTAGCCGCGTTGGGCGGCCACCGGGAAACCGAGCGGCCGCCCCAACCGGTTAGGCAGGGCTACTTGTGATGCGCCTGCTGCATGCTCCGCAGCACTTCATCGAGGTTGAAACTCGAGGCCTTCTGACGTTGTGGATACTCGGCAAAAGTAGCGAGAAACTGCGCCACAAAAGCCTGCGCCGGCACCAGCAGGAAAACGTGATCAACCAACCAATCATAGTAGGTAACTGACGTTATGTCCGCACGCTCGTAAGGATCGGTGCGGAGATTGAAAAGCTTTGGAACGCGAAGGGTGACGAAGGGTTCGGACCAGACGCGCAACGTACCGGGCTGCCGCTGCTCCATGAACACCAGCTTCCAATTGTCGTACCGCAAAGCGACCAGCTGCTGATCGTCGTTGCAATAAAGGAACCACTGCCTTGGGCTCTTCGCCACTTGGCCGCTCAAATACGGCACCAAATTAAAGCCGTCGAGGTGGACCTTATAGGTCATGTCCCCGATCTTGTAGCCCTTGAGCAATTTTTCGGTGACGTCGGTGTCCCCCGCCATAGCAAGGATCGTTGGCAGCCAGTCGTGATGGTGCACAATCTCGTTTGACACGCTACCCGGTTTGATCTTGCCAGGCCACCGTGCAACGCAAGGAACACGGTAACCGCCTTCCCAGTTGGTGTCCTTTTCATTCCGGAAGGGGGTCATCGCCGCGTCAGGCCATGAAAACATATTAGGCCCGTTGTCGGTGCTGTACATGACAAAGGTGTTGTCAGCGATCCCGGCATCGTCGAGCGCCTTGAGCACGGTGCCGACGTTCTTGTCGTGATCGATCATGACGTCGTGATATTCGCTCTGCCAACGGCCGGCTTGGCCTCGACTTTCCGGCTTGACATGCGTGCGCAGGTGCATGTGCGTGAAGTTTACCCAGAGGAAGAAAGGTTTGCCGGCTTGGGCCTGGCGCTTGATATAGGCCGCGGACCGGTCGGCAATTTCGTCGTCGATGGTCTCCATGCGCTTCTTGGTCAATGGACCGGTGTCGCGGATGGTTTGTTTGCCGACCTTGCCGAACCGCGGATCAATCGTCGCGTCATCGCTGTCGGTCGCCTTGCATTCCAAGACGCCTCGTGGGCCAAATCGCTCGTGGAACTTCGGAAATTCTGATTCCTTCGGGTAGTCAGGGAGTTCTGGCTCTTCCTCGGCGTTGAGATGGTAAAGGTTGCCGTAGAACTCGTCGAAGCCGTGCACTGTCGGCAGAAATTCGTTGCGGTCGCCGAGATGATTTTTGCCGAACTGAGCGGTCGCATAGCCCAAAGGTTTGATTAGTTCGGCGATCGTCGGATCTTCTTTACGCAAACCAAGCGCAGCGGCTGGCATCCCGACTTTGGTCAACCCGGTCCGTAATCCGTGCTGCCCCGTGATGAACGATGCCCGTCCCGCCGTGCAGCTTTGCTCGCCGTAGCTGTCGGTGAAACGCACGCCTTCCTGGGCAATACGGTCGATGTTGGGCGTCCGGTAGCCCATCATTCCGTCGCTGTAACAACTTAAGTTGGTGATGCCGATGTCGTCGCCCCAAATGACAACGACATTCGGCTTGTCGGATTTCGGCATCTCACTTCTCCCTTGATCGGTGAACTGGTTCTGATAGCCCCTGTTCCAGCGCGCTTGCTCGTACCACTGGCTACTTGAGGCAGAAAAAAGGTTGGCAGTCGCTCTCAATGAAATTGGACCGCCCTAAGATTATGTGGACATCAACAGATGTCTTTGGCGCGCCAGCAAAAATCGCCGCCAATCCCGTCACTCTCGGACTTCCCTCCAAGAACTCCGGCTAAAATTTTAGATGTCCGTGGTCATGGCACATATCGGGGAAAACCCGCAAACCCACCAATCCTTTATGTTACCAGCCGATGTTGTTCGATCCGCAATTCGACCTTCTCCCGTATCTCAGCCTTGTCGCCTCAGGCTTTGATGTCCGTCCTCGGGAGTAAGGTTGCAGGCCAGTGATTGCGGAAGCGATCGTGCGGACGGCCCTCGCCCTTAGCCGTGCTCAACGCGCGCCATTGCGGCTCCGACTCGCGTCCAATATCGATTCGATATCACAGGCAGCGTCGTCGATCGCCAAGACGATGCCCGTCGCCATTGTCCGCGTCGCCGCCAAACCAAAGGATTGTCGGCGTCGTTGCCCCTTCCGTACCATTCATCGCAACTGGACGTTGGAACGCGTTCACGTGTGCCCTGAGGTCCGAGACGGGCAGCGACCATAGAACCCACGGCTCCTTGCGGACCGGAGCCACCCCGATTAGGCACATGGACCCACTAACTTTGGACCGATACCATGATAATCCCGGGCCGTCGGACCCCAGCTGCGGAATTACCGATGCGCAATGACATTCAAGACTTTGCCCGGCTCACCAATCTCGCCGACGGCATCTTCGCTGTCGCTATGACTTTTTTGGCGTTCACTATTCAGGTGCCGACACCGGGAGCGGGGCCGGACGGTAGCTTGGCAGCGCGTCTCGGCGCCATGCTGCCGCAACTCGGCACTCTGGCCTTTAGCTTTATCATTGCCGCGCGGGTATGGACGCTGCACTTCAAAATGCATCGAGTCATCCTGCGCGGCGACGACTTGCTCATCGTGCTGAACATGGTGTTGCTATTCGGGATCGTCCTGATTCCCTTCAGCGCAGCCGTTCTGAGCACCTATCCGCTGTCATCACTAAGCGTCTCAATCTACGCCGCGAATGCCCTGCTGATGTTGTTGATGGATGGGGCGATCTGGTGCTACGTCCGCGCTCGTCCTCATTTCCTGGCGGAAGGTACGCCATCTGATTATTCGGCGCGGATGATGCGATATAGCATGGAGACTGCGGCTGTATTTGGCGGCTCGATCGGGGTGGCCTGGTTCGCACCGCGCGTGGCGCTCTACGTATGGGCCCTCATCCCGGTGCTTATCCTGTTGCAAGCCCGCGACACCGCCCGGGCAAGTAGACACAACGGCGCGCCCACTCGACCTTAAGAGCGCTCGACGGGAGGTTTTCTTCCGACCTTGGTCACGCCGGAATTCGATAATGCGCTGTCGAGATTGGCAGTTACGGTGCAAGTATCTGGTTCGGCACTTGCTGGAGCACCCGCCGCAAGAGCGCCGGGAGCACAGGCTCCTTCAAGGCTTTGGTCAGCAAGTTCCAAATGTTCTGCACTGTGGTCATGACGTGCTCTCCCCTTCGATCCCGCGATTTGCGATTGCCGCGATTGTGGGCGCACGCCCCGTATTCTGTGTGTGAAGTAGCTCACACACACCGAAGCTTTTTGGCGCTTCGAAGTTTCGCGGACTGCGCGGCTCTTTCGCGACGGCACCAATGAGGCACAACGGTACAAGCCCAAATGAATCTGCCGTCGATCGGTACGATGCCGCGCTCCGTTCGACTTGGCGCCACCCTACTTAGCCGCACCGGCTCCGCGCCACGAAATCATGGCGCCGCCGAACATCAAAAAATCTTCGCGCATGTGAACCACCTCACACGGCGTGTCGCCGAAACAGTGGTCTTTTGATGCCGACGACGATCGCAATTCCGCGATATTGCAATGAGTGAGTGAAGGTCATGAAGACCACGCTGAATGCACTGGCAATCGCACTCACTGTGACCGCCCGCTTCGTCTCCGCGCACGCTGAGGCTGCGGAACTCTTCAGTGTGAGCGTTGGCTCTCAGTCCATTGTCAACAACCGCGGACCCGACATTCCGACCAGCGGACTCTACTCGGCTGCAAGACGCCTACAAACGTCCAGCGTCCGCGGCGGAGCAGAGGCGAGGTGCGCGTATGTCTCGAGTCATCGACCGTGACGGTGATGACCCACCCCTTGCCGTTCTGCAGGCCTGTTTTGTCGACGCCTATGCCAGCGTCAGAAACCCCGCACCGGCATTTCCGGTCCGCGCTGCAGCCAGTTGCGCGGCGAGTATTTGGCCCACGCATCGGTGATATGCAGCGTGTAGGCGTGGCGCGATGTGGTCGAGCGGTTGGGCGCGCTGTAGTGGGGCAACATGCCGCTGAAGCAGACCAGTGTGCCGCCCCGGACCTCGAGCGGAACGGCAGTACTGTCGGTCGGCCATGGCGTCGGTGCGACCTTCTCGACGCTGACCTTGCGCCCGTCGCGCACGAAGCGTTCGCGCAGTGGTCCGCGATGGCCGCCGGGTTCGACCCAGAGACAGCCGTTGCTGCGGTCGGCGTTCTCGAGCGCGAACCAGAAACCCGTGACCGTCGACGGCTCGGTATGGAAGAACGTCGCGTCCTGATGCCAGCGCACCTCGCCGCCGATGCCGGGCTGCTTGAAGATGTACATCGACTGCCATAGGCGCGGCTCGGCGATGCCCAGATCGCCGACGACCTCGCCCAGGCGCGGATCGCGCGAAAAGCGATCGAACACCGGATCAAGGTCGTGCATGGCGTGGCCGATCTTATTGATTGAGAGCTTCTTCGCCTGCCTCAGCCGCCCCGTGCCGTCGAAGGCCTCTTCCTCGAAGAAGCAACGAATCTTGTCGCCCGAATCGAGGAAGTAGTCGTCACTGGTGCGCGTCTGGTCGTTGGTGCTGAAGATGCTGATTTCGGTTGGATCGAAGGCCTCGACGATTGCGGCGGCGCGGTCGCGCAAGGTGGCGATCTCGGCCGCCGACTTGAAGTCCTCGATCACGAGATAGCCATCGCGGTCAAAACCATGTTTCTGATCTTGCGTCAACATGGGCGCATAGTCCCGCGGCGATCGGCCCCATACAAGAGTTATCGCCAGCCACGGCTTTCGCTTCGTCCCCTTTTCTGCCGCTCTGCCCGCGCACCATCCGCACGCTTTCGCGCTGCCAGTCGGACGCTCCGCGGTCCGGGCAGAAACTCTGGTTGGCATTAAAAGCTCATCCCGAAATTGCTCATGTGCGGGGCAGCGGCGACTGTGCGCCAAAATGCCGACCTGGAGGGGCGTTTGCGTCTCTAGTGTCACCGGCCTCTTTTACGCGTTGCCCGATTTGCCGCATCTCCCCAGCGGCATGGGCCCAACTGTGCGCATGGCGGACGGTTAACAAAAGATCACGTCCAGTCCATTAAACGAAAACCATTACTGATCATTTTCATTGCCAACGGACCTCCATCTCGCGCGCGCTCAAGCATCGCCAGACTTCGGAGGCGGAGGAGATTTATTATGCGCTTACATCGAATTCTGACCGCAGCGGCACTAACCATGCTGGCCAGCGCGCCTCTCGTGACTTCCTCGCCGGCCTTCGCCCAATGGGGTGCCACAAGCCTTGGCGTTCATTTGCCGCCAATGCCGGGGTCCGGCCCACAGGCACCAATGTTCGGCGGACAGAAATCAACCACTCAGACGTCCAAGCCGTACCAAGGACAGCAAACCGCCCAGGTGCCGGACCAGGGCTACGGCAATGGCTCACCCACATTCGTCGCGCCTGGCGTCGAACGGAACGCGGCGGGGCAGCTCGAACGGTCGTGGTAACCCGCGTCGGGCGAGCCAAAATTAGGAGCTAGGTCGATCACCGTCCTCAGAAGAACGGCCTAGCATCTGCGGCCGTTTGTTCCGCTCCTGCTGCTCGGGATGCGCGCGACAAAATCCGCGATGCGGCAGTCCTGCCTGAGGATCGCAGAGCCCGAGGCATCGGCGATCTTGCAGAAGAGGGATTCTCAACACAACTTCGCGCAACATCTCCCAACCAAAAACACCATGCTCATGGAACAGCCTCGGGTGATGAACCGAGACGGTTCAATGGAGCGGGCTCCGCCTCACTCCAAACAAACAACATGATCACCGCTACGAAGCATTTGTCAGCGGCCTTTAGAGGTTGGATCATCGGTTGCGGTCTGTAGCGCGCGGACTGCGACAGCGGCAATGAGGCCAGTAAACACAGTGCCTAATAAACCGACCAAGATGGCCAGGAACCGGGACATGGGCTGATGCGGCACTAAGTCGCCGTAGCCGATGGTGAGCCCCGTGACAAAGGTGAAGTACATCCCATCACCGAACGACCAACGCTCGATCCAAGCGACCAGAGAGCCGAGTGCAAGCTGCAATGCAAGGATGAGGAACAACACTGGCCACACGACGTGCAGGTAGTGGCCTAGTGCGTGCAAGAACCGACTTAGTATCGCCCTCCTGATCAGTCTTCGCATAGCCGCGCTCATCGGCCCCCATAGGTGGTCCGGCGAGAGTGGATCACGCCCTGACATCGGAGTAGCTTGTCAGACGACCGCGACGCAATAGACCGCCAAAGTGTCATGATCGAGCGCCACCGCCGCGAATATTGAGGGCGATCGTACACCACAGTCGCAAGCGTTCATCGCAGCTATAATTTGGCTTGATTCAGATCAATAAACTGCCCGATTCTCGATGATACACAAATCAGGCATCCCCGGCGCGCCTCTGAACGGATTCACTTGTTGTAGGACAATCGCGATTGGAGGAGCATTTATCATGTAGACCATCTTCCATCATGAATCGACGTTGGGCGCCACCCGGCGTCCAAATGGCTATCTTGCGAGCCAAAAAGTAGTTCAAAGCAGTTCGGTTGGCTTGCAATTGCCAGCAGGTCAATCGACGCGAGAGTTTGGCATCGAGGTGCCCCCGGAGGCGGCGCCGATCGCCGACAGGAGGTCGAATGAAATCGCGTGGAGTTTTTCGCTCTCTGGCGGCGAACGCTGCCGCGC
The DNA here is from genome assembly GCA_030041335.1 of Alphaproteobacteria bacterium. Taxonomy (GTDB): domain Bacteria; phylum Pseudomonadota; class Alphaproteobacteria; order ATCC43930; family CGMCC-115725; genus JAATGI01. Next base: position 41,535 of record JASHOB010000117.1, read on the forward strand.
TCCCGGTCGTTTCTCGTGCCGCCCGCGCGGGGCTTGCCCTGGAATTCATCATCATATCAGGATCACTGATTGGCACGGTTAGTTCATTACATTCGCAAACCACTGCAGATGATGTTGCGGCTCAAATCCGCAGCCAGGGCTACCAATGTGATCAGCCGGTCACGGCTAGGCGGAATGTGGAGCTATCGAAGGCGGATTCAGCAGTTTGGACCCTTGAATGCCGCAATGCTACCTACGCAGTAAGGTTAGATCCTGACATGACGGCCCATGTCGTAAGGCTAAAGCAACAAACTCATTGATCTCGGTTGCCTTGTGTAGCAACCCATAGCGTCGCAGCAGATGGTCGTGTGGAGACTGTCTGCGAAGTTGCTGCCGACGGTGTCGACCTGGGGCAGCCGCTTGCGCTCAGCGGCCGTTGCCGGCCGCCACAGACAGCGGCCCGTTAATCGGATACTCCTCACTTGATCCTACAAATACCGCCGCACGCGCCGGCAATAGGCGGCGTATTCAGCGCCGTAATGCGGCGCCAGATAGGCCTCCTCTCGCAGCACCTGTCGATGGAATAGAGCCGTCGCACCGGCGAGATAGAGCAGCAGCGCCAGGTTCGGAAACACCAGAAACTGGCCCAACAAGATGATCCAGAACGCGACATAGATCGGGTTGCGGCTCCACGCGAACACGCCGGTCGTGATTAGTTTGTCGGGACGTTCGTCGTCGATGCCGACGCGGAAACTGGCACCGAACGAGACGATACTCCACGCAAGGAACAGCAGGCCCGCAAGACAAAAGACGATACCGAGCCACGCGGCGACGTCGGACACGAATAACTGCCGGTGCGCCACCGTCGGCCAACCGAATGCGTGCGCGAACACCAGATAGAAATAGAAAAACGCGACCGGCGGGATCAGAAGATCGGTCTTATCCTGCTTGCCGAAATTCATGGCGCGCACGCCCTGCCGCCGGAGGATCGCAACGCGCACGAGCACCATCGCGAGCATGAGAAAGATGGTCAGGGCGGCAAGAAAGGCGGGCATCTAAAACTGCGGCTCGGTCAAGACGGGTGAGCACACTTCTTCGACGCGTAGCAAAAATTCGCGCTGACCTTCGGTTATGGCGAGATGGCCGGGCCGATCTCGAGATTCGTCGGCGAAGGAGTTTAGATGCTTCGGTTTGACTTTGCCCTGCTGGCGCACTTCGGTCAGTCGCCAGGCCATTTTCGCGGTCGTGTCGATCTTGCGCTCCGCCGCCAGCGCGGCGACGCGGCGGTCCCCGTCAGGCCCCCGGTTCTTGCGCGCCGGTTCACCGTCATGCGCGCGATCAGCTGCTGGTGCGGCGGCACGAAGCCCCACCAGGACTTGAGGCGGGAATCGGAGGCGGCGATCAGCGTGGTGGTGGTAGACGTCTTAGGCGCCTCGCTCATGCCCGCAATCACTTCATGGCCACAGGCTTGGAGTTAATACATTATACGCGTCATATAAGTAATTGAAATTGTTCAATATCCGGTGGAGACGGTGGGATACCTACCTGCCATTTTGCCGTTCCATATCAAATAGATTGCGTCTTCCTGATCGAAGTCAAAGAGATACCCGAAGGGTTCCAGGATCGAACTGGGATTTCGAACCCACGATGACGGGCCAGAGCGGAGGCGTTCAGGCGGCGCTCGATGTACGAGGCACGCCGCACCTCCATCTCCGATCCCAACGTTTCCAACCGTGCGCTGACAATCTCGGGCTTTGCCTGGGCCTTACCGCCCGGCGTCGCCGGGGCTGCTTCTCCCGCTTGAGCCAAGCGCGGTTGCTGAGATGCTCGGGGTCCTAGCGCGGTACTTGTCGGCGACAATATGCCCCGCCCGGCGCACGGTTATCGGGGTGGAGCCGTCGAGCTGCGTGAACCCCTTCCCGGAAAGATTTCCTAGATTTCGCAATTCCCCAAACCTAATACGCCAGCACGGCGAGCCTGAACGAAATTTCACTGGCTGGCGAAAAGGCGAGCCTCTCGCCCGCCGGCACCCTCGCTAGGGAGGACCCGCTTGACTCGGCGCGCGGGCAATCCTGCGTGAACGAGCGCATTCCCGAAACCCCCGGGCTATTTCTCGACAAGGTCAAGGCGCGCGGCGCGACATCGCGATGAAGGCCCGATCCTTGGGCGGCATGACCCTTATCGCTTCCCAGCGCGCGGCCTGATCCGTTAGCTTGTCGTCGCCGTAGCCGTAGTCCCTTTCGTACTTGACGACCGCGCCGAGGCTCGGCGCATAGAAGTAACGATTGACCTCGTCCAAGATCGCGCCGCA
>JASHOB010000014.1 GCA_030041335.1 Alphaproteobacteria bacterium
GACCGCATCGGCGACTTCGTACATCTGGGCGCGATCGGACACGTCGAGCAGATAGGCGCGCGCTTTGACGCCCAGCGCCTCGATCTCGTCGCGTGCCTGGGCCAGCGACGGCATGTCGATGTCGCCCAGGGCGATGTTGCTGCCGGCGCGAGCGAGGGTGCGCGCGATGCCGCGGCCGACACCCGACGCGGCGCCGGTGATGAAGGCGGTCTTGCCATGAAAATTCTTGATGGCCATGTGCTCTTCTTACGACCAAAGCGCGGCTTTGCCTAGCGACGCGTGGGTGGACGAAAGACGTGCTCTCGTGATTGTCTCTCGGAAAAGTTGGAGGAGACGATGCAACCATGGAAGCCCGGGCTGCTGGCAGTGGCGCTTTTCACCGTGGCGACATCAGCGCCCGCCGCCGAGGACGCCCTGCCCTATCCGGCGATCACCGACCTAGCGCATGCCGCGAAGCCGGCGGCCGAGATCTTTCGCGGGTTCTTTACCGCCAAGAGCCGCCACCAGCCGGACGCGCTCATGGGCTATTTCGCGCGGGACCAGGTGCTCTACATCGACGCGGCCTCGGGCGGCATTTGGCCGAGCTGGGCGGCGCTCAACAAGATCTTCACGACCTTCATGCCGAAATGGCCGCCGTCCGGACTGTCCTACCCGACGCGCATCTATGGCGACGAGCATTCCGCGCTGGTGGCCTTCACCGACACGCCCGAACTGTTCGGCAAGGAGCTTCGCATTCTGGGATCGGTCAGCTTCGGCACGGACGGCAAAATCGTTCGCTGGATCGACTATTGGGACGGCCGCAGCTCGCTGCGGAAAAACAGCATCACGCCGGCCTACCCGACCGATTTTCATGACAATGTCGGCAACGCGACCGGGAAGATCCACGACGTCGCCGTGCAACTCAACGGCGCCTTTGCCTCGGGCGACGCCAAGGCCGCGGCGGCGATGTTCAGTAATGATGCGGTCTACGAGGACATGGCGCTCCATGCCCAGATTCTGGGGCGCTTAGCGATCGAGCGCTATCTGACGCGCGCGCTTTCGTCATTGCCCTGTGGCAAAGGGGCCGTGCTCGCGCACGTCGTCGGCAGCGCCGCCGGCGGCGGCTATGAATGGCGGGCCGCTCAGTCGTTCCCGATGCGTCGCGGCAACACGGCACTGGCGCTCGACGCCGACGGCAAAATTACGCGCCTGACCGTGGTATACGATAGCGGCCTCTTGCCCGATGCGCAGTACCGCGCACTCGTGCTGCTTTCGGCGGAAAATTGATCGTCACCCGCTTCGCGCCCAGCCCGACCGGATTGCTGCATCTGGGCCACGCCTATTCGGCCCTGTTCGCGTGGCGCCGCGCCCGTGACAGCGGCGGCCGGTTTCTGCTGCGCATCGAGGATATCGATCGGGCGCGTTGCCGCGAGGAATTCGCCGCGGGCATTGTTGAGGATCTCATCTGGCTCGGGCTCGATTGGGACGGCGATGTCCGCCGCCAGTCCGAGCATTTTGCCGATTACCGGGCGGCGCTCGATCGCCTCGCGGCGCAGGACATGATTTATCCGTGTTTCTGTACCCGCGCCGACATTGCCGGCGCGGTCTCGGCACCGCACGGATCCTTGGGGCCGCTCTATCCCGGCACTTGCCGAGCGCTCAAGGCTTCCGAACGCCGTGCCCGCATCGCCGCCGGCGACGCCTATGCGATGCGGCTCGATTGCGAGCGTGCGCTCGCTCGGACCGGGCCGCTCGCATGGCGCGACGAAGGATTGGGTACCATAACCGCCGATCCGCGATCGCTCGGCGACGTCGTGTTGGCGCGCAAAGACGCGCCCGCGAGCTATCACCTCGCCGTCACCGTCGATGATGCGATCCAGGGAGTCACCCTGGTGACCCGGGCCAGCGATTTGCTGGCGGCGACCCACATCCACCGCCTGTTGCAGGCCGTGCTCGAGCTGCCGGTTCCGCACTGGCATCACCACCGGTTGCTGACCGACGCGCGCGGCAAGCGCTTTGCAAAACGCGACCGCGCCGTCGCCTTGCGAGAGATGCGCGCCGCCGGAGCGACGCCAAAGCAGGTACAGGCGCTAGCGGGTTTCTAGCGGTGCCCAGGCGGTGAGCGTCACCACCTCGAACCGCGCGGTGATCCGTCCGGTCGCGTCAGCCCCGGCATCGTAGAACTCAACCGCGCGAAGCATCGTCGCGCGCCGGGTAAAGTTGCGGGCTCGCTCGACCAAGGCATTCCCCTCGCCCATAGCCCGTAAATCGCGCATCAAGTTGAAGGCACTGTCGTAAGAGACCTCGAGCGCGTCGCTGTCGATCACCGGTGCCGCAAAGCCGGCGCGCTGCAAAAGCGCGCCAAGGTCGCGGGGATCGGCAAAGGGCGAGACGCGGCTGCCGGCACCGCCTTGCTCAACCAGCTCCGCTTCCATCCAGGCGCGGCGCAGCCCCGTGAGGGTCTCGCCGGCAAACAGCGCTGCGAGCAACAAGCCATCCGGCTTTAGTGCGCGGCGGATCTGTACGAGCGCGCCGGGGAGATCGTTGACATGGTGGAGATCGAGTACGCTCAAGATGAGATCGAAGGCGGCGGGCTTGAAAGGCAAGAGCTCGGCCTCGGCAACCACACGCGGGGCTGGCGCTCGTCGCGCAAAGCCATCGGCCGGGTCCATTTGCACCAAAGTTTCGATGCCGCCGCGGCCGTTCAACAACCGCGCGAGCACGCCGCCGCGGCAACCAAGGTCGAGCGCCACCGGAAACCTGCGCTGGACATCGTCAAGACGGTCGGCAAGGCGCTCGGCCACGTCCGCGACCAAAAAATCCGCCCCGCCCCAGTGCCGCGCCGCCCGCTCACGGAACCGACGCAGCGCTCGCCGATCGAAGAGGTCGAGGGGATGAGCCGAGCCGAGCATCAATCCTATTCCTTGCCGTCGAGACGGTTGCACAAAGCCGCGAGGCGCAGATGGACCCTTGTCAGTGGAGAGAATGGCGAGGACCGGGTGTCGCCGACTCTCCTCTCCCCTTTCGCGCGCAAATTGGGGCCATTCGCCCGAGATCGCCTCATGGTGTGAATGTGATCAGCGATGGAGCATGACGCAAGCGCCCCACCCGCCCTGCCCGCCGCCGCGGTTCGGTCGCGAGGCCGGCGCTTTGCTCATGCCGATGCCGGTCTCGTGACGGCACCGGGCGCATCCGCTCGCGGACGGGATGCGCATGGCGGAGCGGTCCGTTATTTTTTTCGCGCCCGGTCGCGCTCGCGGCGTTCCCAGCGCGCTCTTTGGCCACGGCTCTCAAGCCGAGCGG
>JASHOB010000118.1 GCA_030041335.1 Alphaproteobacteria bacterium
ACGTTTTCCATGCGCAGGACGGCATCTCGGGCAACGCGCTCGCCACGCTGACGGAGCGCAGGCTCATCCCGGGATTTGCACGCACCGTCCATCATGTCGACGCGTTCCTTGACCCGAGACTCATGGCCCTGCAGACGCGATCGATTGAAACCGCGGTCGAGCTGTTCGTCGTCAGCCGCCACTGGCAGCAATACCTCCACGAAAGGTTCGGGCGGGCTTCGGTCGTCGTCGGCAACGGCGTGGACTGCCGGCGCTATTCGCCCGAGCCCGATGGCCGCGAGGACGCGTTGCGACGACGGCTTCGCCTCGCCGCCGGTCCGGTCTTCCTCGCCATCGGCGGCATCGAGGAGCGCAAGAATACGATCCGCATCCTCGAGGCCTTCTGCGCAATCCGGCAACGTCACCCGTCCGCGCGGCTGGTGATCGTCGGCGGCGCCTCCGTCCTCGATCATCACGACTATCAAGCGCGCTTCGCCGCGACGCTGGCGCAAAGCGCGCTGCCGTCCGGCGCGGTGACGATCATGGGTCCGCTTGCGCAGGTCGACATGCCGGCGCTTTACCGGATCGCGGATACGCTCGTGTTTCCATCGGTCAAGGAAGGCTTCGGCCTGGTCGTGCTTGAGGCCATGGCGAGCGGGCTTCCGGTCGTGACCTCTGACATGACGCCCTTCACTGAGTATCTCGGCCGCGGCGACGCCGCGTGGTGCGACCCTCGCGCCGTTCATTCAATCGCCGAGGCCATGCAGTCTTCGTTGACCGAACCGGTTCGGCGGCGGCTGATCGCACGCGGCCGTTCGCTGGCCGTCCGTCACGGCTGGTCGCGAACGGCGGCGGCGCATCTCGCCTCTTATGTCGCGCTGCGCGAGGTCGAGCATGCCTGAGATGCGCTTTCGGGTGCGCTGGCCCGACGGCTCTGTCGAGGACTGCTACTCGCCCTCGCTAGTGATCAAGGATCATTTCACGCCGGGTGACAGCTACGCAGTCGCGGACTTCCTCGATCGCAGTCGGACGGCGCTCACCGCGGCCAGCGAGCGGGTACGTGAGAAATACGGCTTCGCCTGCTCCCGGGCCCTCGATCAGCTGGCGCGGATCGAAGCCACATGTCAGCGTTTCGTCGACCTGGCTGGCGCCCGGGTCGGCGTCGAGACGTTCGAAGAATGAACGGCGGAGTGTGGCGATGACGGGCGGTACCCCTCAACATATTTCCGTCGCCGTCGTTGGCGGCGGTCAGGCCGGGCTGTCGATGAGCTACTGTCTCAAGCGGCGCGGCATCGACCACATCGTGTTCGAGGAGCACACCGCGATGCATGTCTGGCGCACGCAGCGCTGGGACTCCTTCTGCCTGGTCACGCCTAACTGGCAATGCGATCTGCCGGGTCACCCCTATTCGGGTCCGGATCCGCACGGCTTCATGAAGAAGGACGAAATCCTCGCCTATCTCGACGGTTTCAAGGCGTCGGTCGATGCGTCGCTGCGCGAAGGCGTCGCAGTGCAACGCGTCGTACCGCTGCCTGCGCGCGGGTTCGACGTCCTGACCTCGGCCGGCGCGTGGACCGCGGACCATCTGGTGGTGGCGTCCGGCGGTTATCACGTCCCGATCGTGCCACGCATGGCGGAACGGCTGCCCAAGACGATCCGGCAGCTTCATTCCGCGCAGTATCGCAATCCGCAATCCTTGCCGGACGGCGCTGTGCTGGTGGTCGGGTCCGGGCAGTCGGGTGCTCAGATCGCTGAGGACCTCTATCTCGCCGGCCGCCAGGTTCATCTCGCGGTCGGCAACGCGCCGCGTTGCGCCCGCTTCTATCGGGGGCGGGACGTCGTCGCATGGCTCGCCGACATGAACTACTACGAAATGCCGGTTGAGCGGCATCCTCTGAAAGAGGGCGTGCGCGATAACGCCAATCACTATGTCACCGGTCGCGACGGAGGACGCGACATCGACTTGCGCCGCTTCGCGCTCGACGGGATGAAGCTCTACGGCCTGCTGAGGGACCTCGACGGTACGCGGCTTAGTTTTGCGCCCAGCCTGCGTGCGGCGCTCGACGCCGCCGACCGCGTCTACAACGGGATCAACGCGGCGATCGACACATACATCGCGGAGAAGAAAATCGAGGCGCCGCCGCCGTCGACTTACAGGCCGGTGTGGGAACCGGCGCAGGTACCGCTATCCCTTGACCTGGAGCAGGCGGGCATTTCGTCAATCATCTGGTGCATCGGCTATCGGCCGGATTTCGGCTGGCTCGACGCTCCCGTGTTCAATGGCGCGGGTCACCCGAAGCATCATCGCGGCGTCACCGCCCAGCCTGGCCTCTATTTCCTTGGTCTGCCCTGGTTGCACACTTGGGGCTCGGGCCGGTTCTCGGGCGTGGCGCGCGACGCCCGCTATCTGGCCGAGCGCATCGAGGAGGGTTTGCACAGACCCGATGCGGGGGCGCCGCGTCTCGCCGCAACCGGCTGAGGAGGGACCATGACCTGGCTCATGACTCTGGACGCGTCAACGAGGCACCTGGACCTGCCGCTGGCGCGCATAGCCTTGCCCTTCGACGGGTTTTTTTCGATCCGGCAATTAGCGTCACGAATGGGAACGCTTTTGAGTAAAGATCCGACCCTAATGTGCCATTTGTCGACTAATGAGGGTGCCGACCCGGCGAATCAGGCCGGCGAAGCCCGTCGGCATGAAATACATCACCAAGATCAGGAGCACGCCATAAATTGCCCACGGCGCCGACTTTGACAGTTCACCGGCAAAATTTGGCACGAGCAGAATGAAAAGGGCGCCGTAGATAGAACCCGAAATCGTGGCAAAGCCACCGACCGCGATGCCGACGAGCAGTGTGATCGATAAGAAGAAGTCGTAACTGTCAGGTGACACAAACTGCACGACGATGGCCGACAGCGCGCCCGCGACGCCCGTATAGAAGGCACTGACGCCGAAGGTCGAGGTCTTGATAATGGCGCTGTTGATCCCCATCGCCTCGGCGGCGACCGGCTGATCGCGGATTGCAATCATGGCGCGCCCAATGCGACCGCGTAGCAGGTTATAGGCAATTAGAAACAGCACCAGCATGATCGCGTAAACGAAGAGATAGATCCACTGATCCTGGTTGATCGGCAAGCCAAAGGGGACATCGGGCTTCGACAACACAATGCCGGAAAAGCCGCCGGTATAGTCCTCAAGCGACTTGTGCTTCAGCACTTGCGGCGTGGTAACGGCGAGGGCGAGGCTGGCTAGCGCGAGGTAGTGGCCTTGAAGCCGCAACGCCGGCAGGCCGAAAAAATAACCGAAGATGAGACAGGCCAGGCCCGCGGGCCAAATCGAAGCCCAATAGGGCCAATCGAACGAATTCATGAGAATGGCGGCGATATAGGCGCCGATCGCGTAGAGCGCGCCATGACCAAGCGAGATCTGGCCATTGTAGCCGACCAGCATATTAAGGCCCATTAGCGCGATGGCATAAACCATCGCGAGCGTGAGCTGGAAGACGTAGAAATTCTGCAAGAGGAACGGCAGCACCAGGCCGGCGACAACGAGGAGCGTGATTCTGATCGCGGCGGCACGGCCCAATCGACGCGGCAGCGGCACGGTCTGGATCTGGGCCTTAACCGGACCGATCAGCGGCAATGCCCCCATCGAATGTGGGGCGACGGTTGAGCTGGTTTTCACTTTTTCGACCATGGTCAAACCCGCGTCACGACGGTGCGACCAAACAAGCCACTCGGCCTGGCAAGCAACACTCCCACAATCACGATCAGCGCCACGGAGAATTTGAGCTGCGTGCCGATGACATAGGCGCCGAGCACATTCTCTAGGATGCCGATAATAAAGCCGCCCAGAGCCGCCCCCCAGGGATTGTCGAGCCCGCCCAGGACGGCACCGGCGAGGCTATAGAGCAAGACGCCGCCCATCATGCTGGAATCGAGGTAGAGGATAGGCGCCACCAGCATGCCGGAGACCGAGCCGATCGCCGCAGCCAATCCCCAACCCAGCGCCAACATCCAGCCGACGCGGATGCCGACTAGCCGGCTCGATTGTGGGTTCTCTGCCACCGCACGCATTGCCAGCCCGAGCTTGGTGTAGCGGAAGAAAACAAAGAGAATAGCGACGATAATTAGCACGATACCAATTGAGCCGAGCTCGTGGTTGGAGATGTAGTGATTGTCCCACAGCGGTTCGGCGGGGAAGGGCGAGGGGAAGGTTTTGAGGGTCGTGCCGAAGATCCAGCTCGCGGTGCTGTTCACGATCACCAGCAATCCAATAAACACGATAATGAGGGCGATTACCGGCAGATTGTGGAATGGCCTGATCACCAGGCGTTCGATTGCGACGCCGGCTACAAACGCGAAAATGACCGTCAGAAAAAACGCCCCCCAATAGGGCGTGCCGTAATCAATGAGCTCCCAGGCGATATAGGTCGAGAACATCGCCATTTCGCCCTGAGCAAAATTGATGTGTCCGGTCGACTGATAGATCATGACCAACGCCAGCGCGAGACCGGCGTAAATGCCGCCCGATGCGACGCCGCTGAAGAGCTGATGCAGGAGAGCGTCCATCGCCCGGCTCCTAATAGCCCAAATAAGAGCGGCGGATGGTTTCGTCGGCCTTGACCATCTCGGAGTCGCCGGAAACCACTACTCGCCCTGTTTCAACGAGATAAGCATGATCGGCGAGGTCGAGCGCCAAGGTAGCGTTTTGCTCGACCAGAAGCATGCTCACCTTCGTTTCCCGATTGATGGTCTTGAGTGTGCGGTAGATTTCCTGCACCACAAGGGGCGCAAGCCCGAAAGACGGTTCGTCGAGCAACAACAATTTTGGGCGCAGCATCAGTGCGCGCGCGATTGCCAGCATCTGCTGCTCGCCTCCCGACAAGGTGCCGGCCTGCTGCTGGCGGCGTTCCCTGAGGCGCGGAAACAGCGCATAGATCGTCTCGAAATCGCGCCCGACGTCGGCGCGATCGCGGCGCAAATAGGCCCCAAGACGGAGATTCTCCTCCGCCGACATGCTGGCGAATGTCCCCCGGCCGTCCGGTACATGCGCGACGCCAAGACGTACCACGTCCTCGGTCGCCAGATTTTCAATTCGCCGACCGGCATACGATATTTCGCCGCGACGACGGCATAGGCCGCAGAGTGCGCGCAGCGTCGTCGTCTTGCCGGCGCCGTTGGCGCCAAGAATGGCGGTAATGCCGCCCTCGGCCAATTCGAAATTCAATCCGTGCAGCACGACGGTATCTCCATATCCCGCCGTGAGATTCTTGACCGAGAGCAGTGGCGTCATCACGTCGCTCCCAGATAGGCACGGATCACATCGGGATGCTGCTGAACATAAGCCGGCGTGCCTTCCGCGATCTTGCGGCCGAAATCGAGCGCCACGACCTTGTCGGATATCCCCATCACAAGGCTCATATGATGTTCGACCAGCAGGATCGTGATGCGAAAGCGCTCGCGTATCTCCTGGATCATGCGAGCTAGATCGCCGAGCTCCTCGTGGTTGAGCCCGGCGGCTGGCTCGTCAAGCAGCAACAGCTTCGGTGCCGCAGCGAGCGCACGCCCGAGCTCGACGCGCTTCTGCAAGCCAAAGGGCAACGCCGAGACCGGTATTTCCGCTTGGGCATCGAGCTTCAGGAAGGCCAACAGGTCGCCGACGCGTTCGTTCAGGGTCGTCTCCTCGCGCGCCGCGATGGGCAGACGAAACGCATTGTCGATAAAGCTCGACCTGGTGCGACAGTGGCCGCCGACCATGATGTTGCGCCTGACCGACATGGAGCGGAACAGCGCAAGGTTCTGGAACGTGCGGCCAATACCAAGTGGTGCGATCGCGTGCTTCGCCATGCGAATGAGCGAGCGCCCTTCAAACCGGATGTCGCCGGAGTGCACCGGATAGAGCCGCGATAAACAATTGAACAGCGTCGTCTTGCCAGCACCGTTCGGACCGATGAGGCCGCAGATCTCACCGGTGACGACGTCAAAGCTAACCCGATCCAGCGCCACGATGCCGCCAAAGCTGACGGCGACCTGATCAACCTCGAGCAGCGGCGTCACTAAACCGCCTCGGGCCGGGACATAACTGAGGTGGGCCGCAACGGCGGCGGTGTCCGTGAAACCAAGCATCTCCTCCCGACGATATTGTTGGCATCTTGGTTATCTGGGTGAACCGGGCAAGTCAATTCAATGTCATTGGTTAGGCTCGCTCGGCCTCGATTTTTGCCAGCTCCGTTACCAGGTCCCATACCCGCGCCGGCGCCTCAATATGGGCGTTGTGGCCGACCCCGGGGATGCTCGCAGCCTGCGGATCGAGACGGCGCGCGTCAGCAAGCGGAACCATCGCGTCCTTTTCACCGACCGCCACCATGACCGGCGCCTTGGCGGCCGCGAAAATCGGCCGGATATCGGGCGGATCGTCGAGGCCATTGATACGCGGATCGGCGGCAAGGCGGTATCTGCCGTTTTCTTGAGCAATCCCCGTTGCAGCGGCCCTACTGCCCGGGTCGATCAGGCCGAATTGCCCCGACACTTTCAGGTAGAGTTCGACCGCGCGATCCCGCGTATCGAACCAGCGCGGCGGCGCCGCCGCGAATTGCCGGCGTCGGACCAGCTCCTCCGGCGTCCAATTCAATTTGACGCCGAATGCCAGCGCGCCGCGCACCTTGACGCCGAACCAGCCGCTCGCCAGCATCAACGCCACCGCGCCGCCAAGCGAATGCCCGACCAGAAGCGCCTCTTCGTCCCCGATCAAAGCCGCGACGTCGGCGGCATAGGTGCCATAGGCATAGGGTCCGCCGTGAAAGGAACGACCATGACCGCGCAGATCGGGTATAAGACACCTGCCGGGCCAGTCACGCGCGATCAGCGGGCGCATGCCGTTCCAAACGTCACCGTTTGCAGCCTGGCCGTGGAGCAATACCAGAACCGGCGTCCCCGAACCGGTGCACTCGAAAAAAACTGTCTGCGCTCGATCCATTTGCCTAGACTATTCCGCGCTCGTGTAACGGAACAAGCGAAAGGAGAACGCCTCTTGAGGTTAGGGATTTGTCTGGCGGTTTTTGTCGCGATGACCAGTTTTGCTTGGGCAGGGGATGACTACGGCGTTATCGGTCGTTGGCTCACTCAAGACGGCAAGGGTATTGTCGCGATCACGACTTGTGGCGATTCGATTTGCGGCAAGATCGATTGGATGCGGCCACCGCTGGACGCACCACCCGGTCAAATCCCCCGTGACAAGCACAATCCCGATCCAGCCCTGCGGCAGCATCCGATCTGCGGTCTCCAAATTATTTTTGGCTTTCGCCGCGATAATGATCCGAACCATTGGGTCGAGGGCAGCATCTATGACCCGCAAAGCGGCAACACCTATCACGCCAACATCACTCTCCAGGATATCAACCATCTTCGGTTGCGCGGCTATATCGGAATTCCGTTGCTAGGCGAGAGCCAGATCTGGACGCGCGCCGGCGCAGCTTATCCTACCTGTCGCGCCAGCTAGCGACCGCGAGCCATTGGGCGTTATGCTGGAGCCCGAGCCTTGGCTCGGGTTTATCGTCCCGGCATGCTCAAAGCCTTTAGCGTGCGATCCAGCAGCAGTCGACCGGCGGGAGATCGGAAAAATGACGTGCCGGGGCAAGGCGGGATGTTCTCCTGCGGAATCACCGAAGGTTAGAATCCGCCCCCGGCGTCAGTCGCGAATTGACGCCCTATAACTGCCCGGCGATGACGACAATGATGACGCGCCGAACTGCTGTAGCCGCGACGGCGAGCCTAATTCCATGGTTGCACGCCTCAGCCACCAACACCGCGAAGAACGACCGAATAAGCGCCGTGCAGCCCCGGCTGGCGGCGGTGGAAGCGCGTATCGGTGGCCGCCTGGGCGTCGGCGTGCTCGACACCGCGGACGACGCCCTCCTTGGATACCGCGCCGACGAGCGGTTTCCGATGTCAAGCACCTGCAACGTGCTTACCGTGGCTTCGGTGCTGAAGCGGGTCGACGACGGCCACGAGCAGCCCGACCGGTTGGTGCCGTACCAGGCGAGCGATCTGGCGCCGGGCGACTCACCGGTCACGACAGCTCATCTGGACGCGGGCGGCATGACGGTGCTCGCTTTGTGCGCAGCGGCAATTCAGTGGAGTGACGAGACCGCGGCCGAACTCTTGGTTCGCAGCGTTGGCGGCCCGGCGGGCGTAACCCGCTATCTACGCTCACTTGGCGACGCGGTCACTCGACTCGATCGAACCGCGCCAGGCTCAGGTCCGGCAGCGCCCGTCGGCGCGCTTGGCACGACAAGCCCGCAAGCGATGGTGCGTGATTTGCGCCGCATCTTGTTGAGCAGGGGGCTTACCCAGCCGGAGCGCCTCTACATTTGGAGCTGGATGCTCGAAGGCAAGCTTGGCGGCAAGCGGTTGCGTGCGGGCATTCCCGCGAGTTGGCAGATTGGCGACCAGACGGGAACCGGCGGTCGCGGCACTGTCAACGTCGTCGCTTTCCTGATGCCGCCAAGGCGTCCGCCGCTACTTGCCGCGATCTACATGGCGGAGACACAGGCGCCGGCCGCGGTTTGCGATGCCGCCCACGCCGCGATTGGCCGGATTATCGTCGAAACCTTGTGACGGGAAATGACGGGGCGGACCGCCCCTTTTCACCGAGCTTTATCGCATAATGTATATTATGAGAAATAGAGATTATATAGCAGCATCAAACGTCAATGACCATCCCATCATAGGCGGGCTCAACATGCGGCGGCAGCTCGCGCCGCAGCGTCTCGTAGTCCATGCTTTCATCCATGTGCGTCAGAAACGCGCGTCTGGCGCCGACCCGTTCGATCCAGGCCAAGGATTTCGCCAGATGGGAATGCGACACGTGCGGCTCGCGACGAAGGCAATCCACGACCCAGATGTCGATCCCGGCCAAAACCGAGAACCCCGCGTCATCCAACTCAAATACATCGGTCGAATAAGCAAAGCGCCCGAAGCGCAAGCCAAGCGACGGGATTCGGCCATGGATCTGACGGAACGGCACCACCGCCATGCCGGCCGCGGTGAACGTGCCGTCGATGTCATGGCGTTCGAGAATCGGCTGATAGTAATAGCCGGTCGCGCCGGCAGCCCTGATGCCATCAATGGTGTAGCCGAACCGCTCATGGATCGCAGCCATGGTCTTGGCATCGCCAAAGGCCGGGATCGGCCGGCCTAATTGCCAGCTCGGAACCCGGAGGTCGTCGATCCCGTGGATGTGGTCGGCGTGGGCATGGGTGAAGACGACGGCATTTATGTGTTTGATATTAGAAGATAATAGTCCTTCACGTAAATCCGGTGGCGTGTCGACCAGAACCGTCGAGCCGGCTTCCTGGACCGCGATGCCGGCGCGCCGGCGGCGATTTCTCGCGTTGGTCGGGTCGCATTGACCCCAGTCGCCGCCGATCTTCGGTACCCCCCAGGACGGGCCGCAGCCCAGGATCGTCACCCTCATCGCGGCGCCGGGCGCCGTGCCTTGGTGAAAAGGCGGAAGAAATTATCGCTCGTGATGCGGCCGATTTCTGCGACAGAAACTCCTTTAAGTTCAGCTACTTTGGCGGCGGTGTGGACGATGAAAGCGGGCTCATTGGTCTTGCCGCGCAGCGGTACCGGCGCGAGGTAAGGTGCATCGGTCTCGATCAGCAGCCGATCGAGCGGAATTTCCTCGACGATGCCACGCAGGTCGTCGGCGTTCTTGAACGTCACGATGCCCGAAATCGAAATGTAGAAACCAAGCGCCAAGGCCGGTTCCGAGAGCACCCGGCTCGTCGAAAAACAGTGAATAACGCCCACCGACATGCCCTCTTCCTTCAGGATCGAGACGGTGTCGGCATCGGCCATGCGGCTATGGACGATCAACGGAAGGCCGGCTTCCCGGGCGACGCGACATTGCGCATGAAAACATTGCGCCTGACGGTCGCGCGGCGAATGGTCGTAATGGTAATCGAGCCCCGTCTCGCCGATGCCGACGACCTTGGGCTTTGCCGCGAGCGCGCCGAGAAGGTCGATGACGCTATCGGGCGTTGCCGCCGTTTCATGCGGGTGGATGCCGACGGTCGCCCAGATGTCCGGATCGGATTCGGCGATTGCCACCACCTCATCGAGATCCTCGGCCGCGGTGCCGATTGTCAGCATCGTGCGCACCCCCGCCGCCCGCGCCCGCTCGATCAGCCCGTGCCGCTGATGCGGTTCGGCAAAGTCGATATGGCAATGACTATCGACCAGCATCGGCACTTTCTTCGACGTAGCGTGGAAACACGCCTTCGGGTTTGGGCAGCACCGTGCCGGCGACGAGCGGATGCGCCGAGAGTGCGGCAAAATCGCGCCGATCAGGCGGCACCGCGAGTTGGTCCAGCATCTTCGCGGCCGAAGTCGGCATCACCGGCTGCAGCAAGATGGCGAGATGGCGGATGGTCTCGAGCAACACGTAAAGCACGGTATCGCCGCGCGCGGGATCGGTTTTATTGAGGGCCCAGGGAGCCTGCTCGTCGACATAGCGGTTGGCATCGCCCACGAGCTCCCAGAGATGGTCGAGCACGCGATGATAGGCCGGCACGGCATACTCCGTGCGCAGCTTCTCCAGGAGGCCGCCCGCGGTGCCGAGGAGCGCGTTATCCGCCGGCTCGAGGGCACCGGCCACCGGCACCCTGCCCGCGCAATAGCGTTGGATCATCGACAAAACACGCTGCGCAAGATTGCCAAGATCGTTGGCGAGGTCGCCGTTAATGCGATTGACCATGGCGCGATGCGAAAAATCGCCGTCGCTGCCGAACGGCATTTCGCGCAACACGAAATAGCGCACCGCGTCGCGTCCGTATTTGTCGACCAGCGCCTGTGGCGTGATGGAGTTGCCAAGCGACTTCGACATTTTCTGGCCCTCGACGGTCCACCAGCCATGTCCGAACACCCGCTTCGGCACCGGAATTCCAGCCGCCATCAGGAAGGCAGGCCAATAGACGCAGTGGAAGCGAACGATGTCCTTGCCAACCATGTGCAGATTGCACGGCCAGTAGTGCCGGTATTTCTCGCCGGTGATGTCGGGATAGCCGGCACCGGTGAGATAGACGCCGAGCGCCTCGATCCAGACGTACATGATGTGTTTCGGATCGTTCGGCACCGGAATGCCCCAGGAGAAGCTGGTCCGCGAGATCGAAAGGTCGTGGAGCCCGCCTTTGACAAAACTCACCACCTCATTGCGCCGCGCCACTGGGCCGATAAAGTCGGGATTGGCGTCATAGAACGCCAGGAGCCGGTCCCCCCAGGCTGACAGGCGAAAGAAATAATTTTCCTCCTCCACCCACTCGACATCGGCACCGGTCGGCGCCTTGCCGTTGACCAACTCGCTCTCGTCGAAGGGCGCTTCGTCACGAATCGAATAGTAGTAGCCGTATTTGCCGAGGTAGATGTCGCCATGCTCGGCAATCCGATTCCACATTTCGGTCGCACAGCGGATGTGGCGCTGCTCGGTGGTCCGCACAAAGTCGTGCCTGTCGATGCCAAGCAGCGCGTTCATGTTGCGAAAAGTCTGCGAAACGCTGTCGCAAAACGCCTGCGGATCGAGTCCAGCTGCCTTGGCCGAGTTTTCCACCTTTTGGCCATGCTCATCCGTGCCGGTCGTGAACAGCACATCGTTGCCGTCAAGACGACGGAACCGGACCAGCGCGTCGCAGGCCATGTTGGTGTAAGCGTGGCCGAGATGCGGTGCGTCGTTCACGTAATAGATCGGCGTGGTGACGTAGAATTTCTCGTCGCCGGCCATGTCACTCCTCGACGAATTAAAGTCCTAGCGTGACGCCTCTTCGAGCGCAAAGAAGGCATTCATCATAACTTGCCTGCGGTCGAGATTGGCGACATCCACCAGGGCAAAGAGGTTCACGAGTTTTTCCCACACCTCGACCCAGTGATCAAGCGGGTGACGCGTCACTAATTTGGGCGGCGTTCCCTCGCCGCACGCCGCATCGCGGATGATACGGGCGAGCCGTGCCGGCAGCAGCTCGGCGGCGAGACGAAAGGATTCATCGGCTCCGAAACGCCCCACTTTGTCGGCGAAGCGATCGATCGCCGCGCCGTCGAGGTCGGGGAGTGCCGCCAGCAGCACTTTCAATTCGGAATCGAGCGCGACGCCATCGGCCTCGGCGAGATCAAGAGCGCGGCCGATGCTGCCGTCCGCAATTTGCGCCAAACTTAGAGCCTCGGCGACGGAGACGGCCGGCAAGTACCTCCGCAGCAGTTCGGCAATTTCGGGCTCGGTGAGCGGTGCCAAGGCAAGATGCCGGCACCGGGAACGAATGGTCGGCAGCAGGCGACCGGGACTCGTCGCGGTCATCAGCAACAGCGAGCGCTCCGGCGGCTCTTCGAGCGCTTTGAGAAGCGCATTTGCCGCGTTGCGGTTCATGTCGTCGGCGCCGTCGACGATGACGATGCGCCAACTGCCCTCCGCCGGTGTCAAATGCAGGAAATCGGCGATCTGGCGCACATCATCGACCACGATCTCGCTGCGCCGACGGCGCCGCTTTGGGTCGTAGCTTTTCTCAATCACGAGGAGATCGGCGTGCCCTCCCGAGGCGACTCGACGGCTGGCGGCGCCCATGGGATCGACCGCGAGCGTCGCGGACCCGCTGACCAAATCTTGCCCTTCGCCGCCGCCCGCAAACAAAAACCGGGCGAAGCGAAACGCGAGTGTCGCTTTGCCAACGCCCCGCGGCCCCGTCAGTAGCCAGGCATGCGGCAACCGTTGGGCGCGATAGGCCGCAAGCAACAGCGCCTCGGCCCGCTCCTGGCCGACGAGGATCGGGTTTTCGCGCGGCTCCGGCGCTTCGGACGCTTGTTCGGTCGCCTCGGTATCATCCCCGGCGTCGTCGAATTCGTCGCTCATGTGGGGACTCTACTCAATTCTGTTGCCGCGCCAATATCGCGAGCACCGATCTGCAGCAAGAAGGGGAGGTGGGCGAGTTGGCGCCCCTGCCCTCTCCGCACGCGGAAGACCAGGTGTCCTACAGCGTGACGCCCAACCGATCTTTGATCACGCTGAGAACCGCACGATGGACATCGTCGATGGAGCGAGAGGCGTCAATGACGACGCAGCGATTTGGCTCTTCCTTGACGATGGTCAGAAAGCCGCGCCGCACCCGTTTGTGAAAATGAACGTCCTTCTGCTCAAAGCGCGTCTCGCCGCCATGGCGGGCATGGGCGCGGGCAAGACCGTCCTCTACCGGTAGATCGAGCAGCAGGGTCAGATCGGGCGTGAGATCGTCCGCGATTAACTTGTGGAGGTCGGCGAGCGTCTTGAGCGGCACGCCGGCGCCGTGGCCCTGGTAGGCGGTGGTGGAATCGGCAAAGCGGTCACAGATGATCCAGTCCCCACGGGCCAGTGCAGGCCGGATGGTCTCGGTCACATGGGCGCGTCGCGCCGCCACCATAAGCAACGCCTCGCTGACGCCGTCCCAACGGCCTGGCTCACCCTTCAACAGCAATTCGCGGATCAATTCCGCCGCAGGTGCGCCGCCTGGCTCGCGCGTCGCAATCGCTGGCATGCCTGCACGCGCAAGATCGGCCGCGAGCAACTTCACATGAGTAGACTTGCCCGCGCCCTCGCCCCCCTCAAAGGTGATGAAGCGACCACTCAGTGTTTCTGCTCCCAGATATACCCCGCGATGCTTGCGGCTGCTCGCGCGACCGGACCGAGCTTCGTCACCGATGCTGTGGCCACCAGCGGATAATCCACCGGTGCAGCGTCGCCAAACTCCACGTGAAGCACGCCAACCTTCTGGCCGGCCGTCACCGGCGCCTTGATTTGACCATCGTAGATCGCCTTCACTTTCAGATTCTTATGAACACCACGGGGCACCGTCATTGCCACGTCGCGTTCAGTTGCGACGCTCACAGTCTCCTTGTCGCCAAGCCAGACTGGCGCATTGTCGATGGAAACACCCTTATGGGCGACGATGACATCCTCGAAAGCGCGATAGGCCCAGTCGAGAACGCGCTCGGACTCTTGCGCGCGCGCCTTGCCGCTCGGCAAGCCCGAAATCACAAAGATAATGCGCCGGCCGTTTCGGATGGCGGAACCGACCAGCCCATAGCCTGCTTCATCGGTATGGCCAGTCTTGATGCCATCGGCGCCAAGATCCTTGTAGAGCAAGGGGTTGCGGTTGCCCTGCTTGATGCCGTTGAAAGTGAAATCCTTCTCCGATTCGATTTTATAAAACTGCGGAAAGTCGGTGATGAGATGCTCCGATAAGGTCACCAGGTCGCGCGGCGACATGTAGTGGTCGGGATCAGGCAAGCCATCGACATCGGCGAAATGACTGTTGGTCAGACCCAGTTTCTGTGCCGTTTCGTTCATTTGCGCGACGAACGCCGTTGTGCTGCCCGCGAGGCCTTCGGCAAGAACAACGCAAGCGTCGTTTCCGGATTGGACGATCATGCCACGCAGCAGATCGGAGACCTTCACCTGCCCGGGATAGGGAACGAACATCTTGGAGCCACCGGTCCGCCAGGCGTCCTCGCTGACGGGCAGCTCATCGTCGAGCTTCGCCTTGCCGGCCTTGAGGTAAAGATAGACCTGATAAGCAGTCATGATTTTACTCATCGACGCCGTCGGCATGCGCTGGTCGGCGTTTTTGTCGAGGAGTACCGCACCGGAATTGTAATCGACCACGAGGGCAAAACGCGCCGCAGTGTCGAAAGTAGGAAGCCCATCGGTGCCGACGCTGGGCCCAGTGCCGAGCGCGGGCGCGCCATGACGCTTCCCTTTGGTCGCGGATTTCGCTTTTTCCAGTTTCGGGGCCGCCCAACCGGGTGCGACCCCCGTCGACGCCGTCCACACCAACGCGACGGCAGCTGCGAGACAAACCGATTTCATTAGAGACATGCGCCACTCCCCAGCCAACAGCGCCAGCGATACATAGGACCTGGCCCGCCGGCGATCAATCAACCACGATGCGTGCCTGGATGAATCCGTTGGCCACGACGCGACTTAGCAGTTGGTCTGCAGCATCGACGTCGGCGACCGGGCCAAGCCGGACACGGTAAATCGATGCGCCACTACCGGTGACACCGGCGGTGACGCTAATTGGCGAACCGAGCGTCCTGAGGCGGCTCGAAAGCCGCGCCGCATTGCTCCGGTCGGCGAAGGCACCCGCTTGAATGTAGATCTGCGTCGGATGAACCGGCGTAATTTCGACCAGAGCCGGGAGCGGTGCTGGCGTTGCCATATTCCGGGCCGGTGGCGGCGGTACCGCTCCTTCCTCGCCGGGAAGGTCATCGAAGAGGTAGGGACGGTCAGCTGCCGCGTGGCGCGGCGGTGGTGTGAAGGCAGGGCTGGGCGACGGCGCCAGCGGTGCGGAGCTCGGCGGCAGTGGGAGCGGCGCGGGCCGGGGCGGTGGCGCGATCGGCCGTATATCGGCGACCTTCACTTCCGAGTTTCGCGGTGGCGGTGCCGCTGGTGGCGGCGGCTCGGAGGTGGTGCGAACTTGCTCAAGCGCACTCGCGGGAACGGTTAACGGCGCTGACGCGACGGCGGCAATAATGGCGGGAACAGATGGTGATTGGCCATTGCGTCCCGCCGCTGCGGCGACTTGCATCGAATCTGGGACATCGATCTGAACTCTTACCTTGGCCGTTCCCTGCGCCTCGAAGCCGAGCAGCTGAGCCGCGCGGCGCGACACGTCGATGACGCGGCCGGCTGCATAAGGCCCTCGATCGTTGACCCGTAATTTGATCGTACGGCCGTTCTCGAGATTGGTGACGCGTACGACAACCGGCATTGGCAGGGTAGGATGCGCCGCAGTTAGGGAATTTAGATCGAAAATCTCACCATCGGCGGTATAGCGCCCGTGGAACTCCTCACCGTACCATGACGCGATCCCCGTTTCATCGTAGGACCAATCTTCCCTCGGATAATACCAAATGCCGTCAATCTGGTAGGGCTGGCCGACCTTGTAATAACCCTGTCCCGTCATTGCCGGTCGGGCCGAGGGGGTTGGCGGATGAGAACCGCAAGCCGCCAGCACGATTCCGGTGGCGACCAAGCCCGCCCATTTCAGCAACCCCCGTGGCATGTTTTGCGCCCGTACCCCAAGAATTGACTAAGGGTTGGGCCTAACGCTAGCGGGATTCGCCGGCCTCGGCAAGCAATCCGACTGAGGTAGCAAAGGCTTGTGAGTTGTTCCAGCGAAGGAGGGTGCGGAAGTTGCCGTAAACGAGTAAACTAGGCCCCCCCGCTCCTTCCGGCATCAAAAGGGACGCACTCTGACCGGTCATTGGCAGCGGCCCGCCATCCGTGCGCCGGACTCCAAGCTCCTGCCATTCGCCCAGCGACTTCCAGATCCCAAGTCCTACCAAATGCGACGGCATGTCCTGGGCGTCGACATACCGGCCCCAGGACTCGCCGTCCCGCCATCCGAGCCTCGCAAGGTAGTTCGCGATGGACGCAAAAATGTCGGCGTGGTCATTCCAAATATCAGGCCGCCCGGTGCCGCGAAAGCTCACGGCATAGGCGAGAAAGCTCGACGGCATGAACTGGCATTGACCCATGGCACCGGCCCAGGAACCGCGCAGTTCGGTCGGCCGAATGTCATCGCGCTGCACGATCCGGAGCGCCGCAATCAGCTCACGCGAAAACAGCGCCGCGCGCCGCCCGTCGTAAGCCAGCGTCGCGAGCGCCGCGATCACTGGGTAATCACCGGGAAACTGTCCAAAGTCTGTCTCGATACCCCAGAGCGCGACAATGAAACGCGGCTGGACGCGGAAACGCCGTCCGACCTGTGCCAAGAGATCCCGCTCCTCGTCGAGGTGCTGGCGCACGGCGGCGCGACGCTCGTCCGAAGCAAGCTTGCGCACATAATCGCTGAACCGGAGCTTGACTTCGGGCTGCGCGTGATCGAGCTCGATGATGTGCGGAATTGGCCTGACGCCAGCCATCGCTTCGTCGAATGTCTCCGACGTGATGCCCGCCGCCAGAGCTTGGCCGCGAAATTGAGCACGCCAACTAACGAAACTGTGTTGCTGCGCGAAAGCAACCCCGGATGAGCAGACCAGGAACAAAGCGCAAGCGATTAATCGCATGCTGCCCTATTGCCACGGGTTCACGGACCACGCAACCGTGGCGTCGACTCGACCGTGGCCACAATTGCGGGTCCCCAAAGGAGCCTGACTGGCATCAATCCGCGAGAAGTCTTTCGATCAGTGCGGCTCGACGACGTTAGCCCATATGTGGCGCAAATATCACGACGGTGGGTGATAACTGTACTTGCGCCAACTGCCCATCTCGTCGGTACAAGATCTTGTCGTGCGACATCTATCGCAACTTCGTGCTGAGCCGGATTTCACTCGACGGTGGTTGGTGGAGGCGCTGGGCAGGCAAGCGTCTCAGTCACGCTCGATCCCAATCCCACTTGATCCCAGAGACGGAGGAGGATACGGCGAGCCCGATTGATACGATGCACCGAGCGCACCTCGAGAAGGCGCGCCTAGCCGCCATTATCATCGTAACCTATTCTTTGGCCATCGATCTGACCGACGTCCGAAAATTATGTCCGCGCACCTTGTCCGCCATCGCTGATGATGCTGAGCGCGCGTCGCAGTCGCTCAAGATGCCTTTGCGTGTTGCGCAAGCCTGTGTATCGTGCGCCCATCGGGGGAGTTCCATCGCCAAACCGGAAGCTCCGGGGAGCCGCACGGCAACGCTGCGAGGGAGAGACGCATGGACGCTAATCTGCGCCGGCAGACGCTGGCTGACACGTTGCGACGCAGCGCCCATCGCGTTCCCGATCGGCTCGGGGTCGCGTGCGGCGCGACGCGCTGGAGTTATCGCGAGCTCTACGAAGTTTGCGAAAGGCTCGCGGGTGCCCTCGCCGCCCGCGGCGTCAGGCGCGGCGATAAAGTCGCGCTGCTCGCTCGCAACTCACACGGGTTCGTCGCGCTGCGCTACGCGCTGATGCGGCTCGGCGCGGTTATGGTCCCGATCAATTTCATGCTGCAGCCCGACGACGTCGGCTTCATCCTCAACCATTCCGGCACGCGCGTGCTCGCCTCGGACAGCGCCATGGCCGAGGTCGCTCGGAAGGGCGCGGCGCAGGCGCCACATGTGAGCGAGTTTCTCTGGCTGCCGTCGGAGGAGGAGAGCACCCCCGCTCCGGGCATGACCAATTTCCATACGCTCGTCGACGCCGGCGGCGAACCGCCGGGCGTCGGGCCCGAAACCTTCGACGTGGCGCAGATCGTCTACACAAGCGGTACGGAATCGCGCCCCAAAGGCGTGCAACTGACCCATGACGCGATCCTCTCGCAGTATGTCAGCTGCATGTTCGACGCCGAAGTCGCTGGTAGCGACGTCTGGGTGCACGCGCTACCGCTTTATCATTGTGCGCAACTTGACGTGTTCCTTGGCCCCTCTATCTACGCGGGGGGCGTCAACTTCGTCACCGCGAAGCCCGTCCCCGATAATATCTTCCGCCTCATTGAGCGCGAGCGCGCGACCTCGTTCTTCGCGCCCCCGACGGTCTGGATTTCAATGCTGCGGGCCCCGGGGTTCGATGCCGCAGATCTGTCGAGCCTTGGCAAAGGCTATTACGGCGCCTCGATCATGCCGGTCGAGGTGATGCGCGAGATGGCGCGCCGCATGCCGAAGGTGCGGCTCTGGAACCTTTATGGCCAGACCGAGATCGCGCCCCTTGCCACCTTGCTCGGGCCCGAGGACCAATTGCGCAAGCCCGGCTCCTGTGGGCGGCCTGTGCTCAACGTGGAGACCCGCGTTGTCGATGAGGAGATGCGGGACGTGAAGCCCGGTGACGTCGGCGAGATCGTCCATCGCTCCCCCCATTTGATGCTCGGCTATTATAAGGATGAGGACAAGACGACCGAGGCGTTCCGCGGCGGCTGGTTCCATTCGGGCGATCTCGCCACTATTGATGAAGAGGGCTTTATCAGCGTCGTCGATCGCAAGAA
>JASHOB010000119.1 GCA_030041335.1 Alphaproteobacteria bacterium
GGCGAACGGCACGCTCGACATCTCCGGCACCACCAGCGGCGCGTCGATCGTGAGCCTGTCCGGCAGCGGCACCGTCACGCTCGGCGCCGAGACGCTGACGCTGAGCGACGCCAGCGGCAGCTTCGGTGGCGTCATAGGTGGAACCGGCGGGCTCATGCTCACCGCCGGCACGGAAACGCTCTCCGGCGCCAACACCTATAGCGGTGCTACGACGATCGACGGCGGCACGCTCGCGCTCTCGGGCGGCGGCTCGATCGCGGACTCATCGGGGGTGACGGCGAACGGCACGCTCGACATCTCCGGCACCACCAGCGGCGCGTCGATCGTGAGCCTGTCCGGCAGCGGCACCGTCACGCTCGGCGCCGAGACGCTGACGCTGAGCGACGCCAGCGGCAGCTTCGGTGGCGTCATAGGTGGAACCGGCGGGCTCACGCTTGCCGGCGGCGCCGAGACCCTCTCGGGCACGGGTTCCTCGGTCGGTCCGGTGAATGTCTCGGCTGGCACATTGACGTTGGCACAGAGCGGGGCATTCACCGCCGCAAGCTACACCAACAATGGCACCACGAGCATCAGCAGCTCATCACAGCTGGCGGTAACGGGGGCGTTCACACAGTCGTCCGGCGCGACGCTCGATGTCACAATTGGGCCATTGAATACGCCGATCATTTCGGCAGCAACAGCGGCGCTTGACGGCACGCTGAACATCACGGGCTTCTCGGCTGCCAATGTCCCGACGTCGGCCAGCGCGCTGCCAGGTACCGATGTCACCATCATCCACACGACCGGCGGGATTACCGGCGACTTCAGCGCGGTCGATGTCGGCGGCGCGACGAGCCCGGTTGATTATCTGACGGTGTCGGCGAGCAAAAGCGCCAACAACCTGGACTACGACATCGGACTCGAGCTGACCTGGGACGCCGGCACGACGCTCGGCAACGGCACGTTCACCCTGACCACCGCAAATCAATCCTTCAATGTCGATGTACCGTTGACGGACGAGCCGGCTTCGGCGACCGGATGGAACGGCACCACGCTGACCAAGGCCGGTGCGGGCACGCTGACGCTGTCGGCGGCCAACAGCTACACGGGCGGCACTGACCTCAATGCCGGCACCCTGGTGCTGGGCAATGCCAACGCGCTCGGCACCGGTACCCTGGCGATGGCGGCGGGTACTACTTTGTCATGGGTTACCGGCAGCAACTTCACCGTCAGCAACAACATCTCGATCGCAGGTGATCCCAATTTCACGCCGCCTTCCGGCACCGTTGAGACACTCTCCGGCGTGATCGCCGACGGCTCATCGCCGGGAACGCTCAACATGCAGGGGCCCGGTACGCTGGTGCTCTCCGGCACCAACACCTACTCCGGCGGCACCACGATCAACGCCGGCACGCTACAGGTCGCTGCCGACGACAACCTCGGCGCGGCGACGGGCCCACTTACGTTCAACGGCGGCACGCTCAATAATACGACAAGCTTCGCCTCGGCACGTTCCGTCACGCTTGATAACGGCGGCGGAACGTTTGACGTCAATCCCAGCACCACGCTGACGATGAGCGGTGTGATCGGCGGTCCCGGCGCTCTCACGAAAATCGACACCGGCTCGCTGACGCTGTCGGCGGCCAACAGTTACACGGGCGGCACCGACCTCAATGCCGGGACCCTGGTGCTGGGCAATAACGCTGCGCTCGGCACCGGTACCCTGGCGATGGCGGCGGGAACGACTCTGTCTTGGGTTGCCGGCAACAACTTCTCGGTCAGCAACAACATTTCGATCTCAGGTGATCCCAACTTCACGCCGCCTTCCGGCACCGTCGAGACACTCTCGGGCGTGATCGCCGACGGCTCGTCGCCGGGAACGCTCAACATGGAGGGGCCCGGCACGCTGGTGCTTACCGGCGCCAACACCTACACCGGCGGCACCACGATCAGCGCCGGCACGCTGCAGCTGGGCAACGGTGCTGTCAACGGATCGATCACCGGCAATGTGACCGACGGAGCCAAGCTCGCCTTCGACCCGGCGATGGGCACCACGATCGCGGCTCCCAACGCGATCTCCGGCACCGGCGCCATCGCTCAGATCGGGTCGGGTGTCACCAACCTGACCGGCAACAGCGGCGCGTTTTCAGGCGCCACCACGGTCACGAGCGGCTCACTGGCGGTAAACGGAACCTTGGGAAACACGAGCAGTACGGTCACTGTCTCATCCGGCGGTACGCTGGGCGGCGGCGGAACCATCGGCGGCAATGTCACGATCGCCGACGGCAATTTGAATCCCGGCAACGTCAGCTTCGGTGGCAGCCCCGGGACGCTGACCATCAACGGCAGTCTGGCGCTCGCCAGCACGTCGGTGCTCAACTACAACCTCGGACAAGCCAACGTCGTCGGCGGACCCCTCAATGACCTGACGGTAGTCGGCGGCAATCTGACGCTTGCGGGCACGCTGAACGCTACAACGCCGCCCGGCGGTGGATTCGGGCCCGGCATCTATCGCATCATCAGCTATGGCGGTTCACTGAGCGACAATGGCCTCGCCCTCGGCTCGGTGCCGGCCGGCAGCATCGACTCCATCCAGACCTCGATCGCGGGAGAGGTCAACCTGGTCAACACCGCCGCAATAACGGCCAATTTCTGGGACGGCAATGGCCCCAAAAACAACAGCGTCGTCAATGGCGGCAGCGGCACTTGGCAGGGGCCAGCCGGCAACGACAACTGGACGACGGCAGATGGTGCGATCAACGCGCCTTACGTCAATGGTGCCTTTTCGATCTTCGCCGCCGCCCCCGGCACGGTGACCGTCGACGACAGCGTCGGGCCCGTTATTTCCGGCGGCATGCAGTTCGCCACTAGCGGCTACGTGATCCAGGGCGATCCAATAACGATGGCCGCCGGTAGCGACATCATCCGTGTCGGTGATGGCACTGCCGCCGGCGCAAACTATGTGGCTACCATCGCATCCGAGCTGACCGGTCCCGGGGGAATCGACAAGACTGATCTCGGCACATTGATCTTGACCGCCGCCAACAGTTACAGCGGCGGTACCACGATCGCTGGTGGCGCGCTGCAGCTGGGCAACGGCACCACCAATGGCTCGATCGTCGGCAATGTGACCGACAACGGTACGCTCGCCTTCGATCCCGCGGCCAGCACGACCATGACCAATCCCGGCGTCGTCTCGGGCACCGGGGCAATGGCGCAGATCGGCCCCGGCACCACAGTGATAACCGGCACCAACTCCTACAGCGGCGGCACAACGATCGGCGCCGGCACGCTGATCGTCGGCCCGCCCGACAGCCCGAGCGCGGCGCTCTCTGGTGGTGGCGATGTCTCCGTGGCTTCGGGGGCGACGTTCGGGGGCTATGGCAGCGTCACCGGCAATGTTACTAATGCCGGTACGATCGCCGCAGGCAACGCCACGCCGGGATTTGGCACCTCGCCGGCCGGCACCTTCACCATCATCGGTGACTTGCTCAATCGCGGCATCGTCAACCTCGCCTCGGATCCGATCGTCGGCAATGTGCTGGAGGTGCAAGGCAACTATGTCGGTGCCGGTGGTAGGATGAACATCAACGCTGTCCTGGGACCCGATAACTCGCCTTCCGACCAATTGGCGATCAACGGTGGCACCGCTACCGGTAGCACATCGGTACATGTCAACAATGCCGCTGGTCCTGGGTCACTCACTCTCGCTAACGGCATTCCGGTTGTAGTGGCGATCAACGGCGCTACGACGGCGCCCGGCGCGTTCGCGCTCGATGCTCCTGCCGTTGCCGGTCCGTTTGAATATTTCCTGTTCCACGGCAGCCTCGACCCCAGCGCCCCGAATGACTGGTTCTTGCGTTCAACCTTCTCTGTTCCGCCAACCTCGCCGGCAGCGCGTGTGCCCCCGACGCTGTTGGCGTTCAATCCGTCCGATCCATTTTCGCCAGATCCACCGCCACAGGCATTGCCTTCGGGCGAGCATCCGATCATCGGGCCAACGTTCGCGGATTACGGTGTGGTGCAGCCGATTGCGCGTGAATTGGGCATGACCATGCTCGGCACCTTGCACGAGCGCATTGGCGATACCATGACGTTAGAGAATGCCGGCACCGGCCCCGTGACGCCGGGCCAGTCCGCCTGGGGCCGCTTCTTCGGCGAGCAGATCGACAACAATTACCAGGCCTTTGCCGCGCCTAATGCCAACGGCCAGATCTTTGGCTTCCAGACCGGGCTCGATCTGTGGCGCGGCAGTTTCATCCCCGAGCAACGCGACGCGGCGGGCCTCTATTTTGCTTATGGCAATGCCAACCTGAGCGTTGACGGTCTGGTGACCAATACGGCGGCAACGGCCTATGTGCGCAGCCCAGTGGGGACGCTCGGCCTCAACGCCTATTCGCTTGGCAGCTATTGGACGCATTACGGTCCTGGTGGCTGGTACCTCGACGCGGTGGTTCAGGGCACGATCTACGGCGGCAGCGCCGACGCGCAATTCAGCAATCTCAACTTCACGAGCAAATTGCCGACCGACGGAACGGGCGTCATTGCGTCGCTCGAGGCGGGTTATCCGCTGCCGCTGCCGGTACTCGGCCCGCGTTTCATCCTCGAGCCGCAAGCGCAAATATTCTGGCAACATGTCGACTTCGACCAGGCCTTTGATGGCTTACAGAAGGTTGGGCTTGGCAACACCTCGGGCGTCACCGGGCGGCTTGGAATACGCGGCCAGTGGACCATCGCGGACGCGAACGGCCCGGTATGGCAACCTTATGCGCGGGCAAATTTCTGGCGGGCCTGGGGCGCCAATGCGGCAACCGACTTTTCCAATTCCCCGGTTCTGGTGCCGCTCGTGGAGCAGGCGACCTGGGGCGAGGTGGCAGGCGGCATCACCTTCAAACACAGTCCGCGGTTGAGCTTCTACGCCCAGGCGGGCTATCAGTTCGCCCTGACCAGCAATACCGGCATCAGGGGCTTCATCGGCGACATCGGCCTCCGATACACATGGTAAATCTCGGCGTGAGTTGCCGGGGAAGTGGTCTCAGACTGAATGATCCGGATCGACCGCACCGCGCGAGCGGCGGCGAGCGATCCCTGACCAACGAGCGCGCGCAATCGCTAGAATCATCATTCAGATCAAGCGACATCGTACGTCACCATAGTCTGAACCGATAAGGCTAGGCGCAAGCGCTCAGCGTGCTATGGTCCCGCAAAACAACCAAGGAAACGTCATGGCCGTCGATTCTGCCGCCCTTCCCTATGATCCGCGTGTCCAATCACTGAAGCACCGCCGGCTGTTGCTGTCCGCGCTCTCGGGTTCGGCGATCGAATGGTACGATTTTGGTCTCTACGGCCTGCTTGCACCCGCGATTTTTGACAAACTGTTCTTTCCGCGATCGTCACCGCTGGTCGGCACCATCCTGGTCATGAGCATCTTTGCGGTCGGCTTTATCGGGCGACCGGTGGGCGGACTGGTGTTCGCCCATTTCGGCGACAAGATCGGACGCAAGCCGATGATGGTCCTCACCATGTCCCTGATCGGCATCGCCAGCACGTTGATGGGGTGCATTCCGTCATACGATCGGATCGGATTCGCCGCGCCCGTTATTCTCACCGTGTTACGCTTCGTCCAGGGCTGCGCATTGGGCGGTGAATCGACCGGTGCACCAATCCTGACTATGGAAAGCGCGCCGCAAGGTCGGCGGGGCCTGTTCGCATCGATTGCACAAATGGGTGCCGCCTGTGGCGCCATTATGGCCTCGCTCGCAGCGCAGACCGTTTCATTTCTGCCGCCCGACCAGCTCATGTCCTGGGGCTGGCGGCTACCCTTCCTCGCCAGCATCATCATCGTCGGCATCGGGCTTTATATCCGCATCAAAGTCGATGAGTCACCGGCGTTCGTGAAACGAACCAAAGAAGCGGGCGTGGCGCGGATACCGCTACTGGAAGTGCTGCGCCGGGCGCCGAAGCCGGCGCTGATCGTATTCCTGTGTGCTCTCACGGAATCGAGCATCGCCTTCCTCCAAGGCATCTTCGGCCTCCAATACGGCGTTGCCACACTGCAGATTCCGCGCACCGTTCTGCTGCAAGGCGGACTCATCGGCGGCGTGCTGTCGCTCTTTGTCGGTCCCTCCATGGGTTGGCTGTCTGACAAGGTCGGTCGGCGGCCGCTGATGCTCATTGGCTTCACCCTTGCGGCGCTCTGGATCGCCTTCCTGTTTTTCGAACTACTGGCGACCCGCGACCCAATCATCGTCATGGCGGCAATGGCGTTCTCGCCTGCGGTCCTCACGCCCCTGACCTTGTGTGTCGAGGGCAGCTTCTACGCCGAACTTTTTCCCGATGCCCGGCTGCGCTATTCCGGCAATACGCTTGGCCGCCAGTTCGGCACCGCGCTGGGCGGCGGGCTCATGCCGGTCATCGCAACCAGCCTGGTGGCGGCCATGGGCGGCAGTCTGTGGGGCGTCAAAGCCTATTTTTGCTTCCTTGCCATGTTCGCAATCGGCGCCGTGCTGTGGGCGCCAGAGACGAAGGACCGCAAGGTCTAGCGGTTTATTTGGGCGCACCCAACTCGATTTTAGCCTGTCGCAACGCTTCTTCCAGCTCCGCGACCACGCGATGGCGATCGATGCCCTTTGCAGCGAGGTCTGTGGTCAGTTTGGCAATGACCTTCTCCTCGCCCTCTTTGCCAAGCTCGGTGGCGACGACGCTCGCCACGTAATCATCCGCTTCGGCATCTTGCTTGCCGAGAAGCGCCGCCGCCCAACGGGCAGCGATCTTGGTACGCCGGGACCTTACCTTGAAGGCAAATTCCTGATCGTTTTGATATTTGCGCTCGAAACTCTGCTCGCGTTCGTCGAAACTGCTCATAAATTCCCCCTTTCACTGGAACTCTATAGCAAGCAGCCGCAAAATGTGCACCCTGATCCTGCTGCGTCGTCCTGGCCACGATTGGCCGGTGATTGTCGGCGCCAACCGAGATGAAATGAAGACGCGGCCCTGGCAGCCGCCGCGGCGCCACTGGCCCGACCGTCCGGAAGTGGTGGCCGGGCTCGACGAATTGGCCGGCGGCTCCTGGCTCGGCATCAACGAACATGGTGTTGTGGCCGGCATTTTGAACCGACACGGTTCGCTCGGCCCAGCGGCGGGTCAGCGGACGCGCGGCGAACTCGTGCTGGAAGCGCTCGACCATGCCGATGCATCAGACGCCGCCGAAGCACTTTCTGCGATCGATCCGCGCGCGTACCGCACCTTCAACATGATTATCGCAGATTCTCGTGATGCCTTTTGGCTACGGCACGCCGACGACACCGGTAGCGCGCCGGTCGAGGCGCAGCCGATCGGTGACGGCCTCTCGATGATCGCGTCTGGCGAGATTGACGATGCCGAGACGGCGCGGCTCGTTTTTTATCGTCCACGTTTCCGCGCCGCTCACCCGCCCGATCCGGCAAATGGTGAGTGGTCGGACTGGCAAAATCTCTTGAGCGATGACAGCGGTGGGCCGGAACGTGCCCTGCGCTTCGACACGGACCGCGGCTTTGCCACGGTCTCGAGCTCGCTGATCGCGTTGCCGTCTCATGACAAGCCGGGATTGACGCCGCATTTCCGCTTCCGCGGTTATTTTCCAACCGTGACCGAGTGGATCGACGTCTCGTTGTGAGGCGATTGTTTCGCCGCCCCACGCTTGCTATAGAGTGATCCTCAACTTCGAGCGAGGTCCCGGCCATGACTCGTCGGAAGCAAATCTACGAAGGCAAGGCCAAGGTGTTGTTCGAAGGTCCCGAGCCCGGTACCATCGTCCAATATTTCAAAGACGATGCCACTGCCTTTAACAACCAGAAACGCGGCACAATCACCGGCAAAGGCGTCCTCAACAACCGTATCAGCGAATTCCTGATGACACGCATCGCCGAGATCGGCGTGCCGACTCATTTTGTGCGTCGTCTCAACATGCGCGAACAGCTGGTACGCGCCGTCGAGATCATTCCGCTCGAGGTCGTGGTGCGCAACGTCGTGGCAGGCTCGCTGGCGAAGCGGCTCGGCATGGAAGAAGGCACGCCACTCGCCCGCTCCATCATCGAATATTATTTCAAGAGCGACGCGCTTGGCGATCCCATGGTGTCGGAAGAACACATCACCGCCTTTTCGTGGGCGACCACGCATGAACTTGACGAGATCATGCAGATGGCGCTCCGCATTAACGACTTCCTCAGCGGTTTGTTCGTGGGCATCGGGATCAGGCTTGTCGACTTCAAACTCGAATTCGGGCGGCTTTACGATAAGGGCGAAAGCCGCATCGTGCTGGCCGACGAGATCAGCCCCGACAATTGTCGACTCTGGGACACCAAGACCAACGAAAAGCTCGACAAGGACCGTTTCCGCCGGGACCTCGGCCGGGTCGAGGAGGCATATCAGGAAGTGGCCCGCCGCCTTGGCATTCTCCCCGAATCAGGACCAGTCGACGTTCGCACCACCGATACGATGCAATGAAAGCGCGGGTCTACGTCATGCCCAAGCC
The DNA here is from genome assembly GCA_030041335.1 of Alphaproteobacteria bacterium. Lineage (GTDB taxonomy): Bacteria > Pseudomonadota > Alphaproteobacteria > ATCC43930 > CGMCC-115725 > JAATGI01. The sequence goes on from JASHOB010000119.1 coordinate 8,492, forward strand.
CGGGGTGCTCGATCCCCAGGGCAAGGCGGTTGGGCAGGCACTCGCGGCGCTTGGGTTTGCTGGTGTCGGCGAGGTGCGACAAGGCAAGGTGATCGACCTCGAGCTCGGGGAGAGCGATCCGGCGCGGGCGCGCGAAGCCGTCGACGCGATGTGCCGCAAGCTCTTGGCCAATACCATGGTCGAGAGTTATCGAATCGAACTTGAAAGTTGACGGCCTTTTGGGAACCGGCGCCGCCGTCTCGCAACCATCATTGACGAATGCTCGAAGCGGGGCCGCCAGTCTCTCGCGGGAGCCGTTCCTCGTGCGCGAGGCGCTGCCGACTCGGGCAGGCATGCTTGATTGAGGGGCCGCGTGTCGCTATTTGAGGAAGGGTTCCCCCGCGAGATCCTATTGGGCGATGCAGGCCGCTATTATTATTTTTCCTGGCTCTAATCGCGAGCAGGATGTGTTCGATGCCCTGCACCGTGCGACGGGCAAACCGCCGCTTAAGATCTGGCATCGCGATACCGAGTTGCCGCAGCTCGATCTCATCGTGATCCCCGGCGGCTTTTCCTATGGCGACTACCTGCGCTGCGGCGCTCTGGCCGCACATTCGCCGATCATGCGCGAGGTCGCCGCGCGGGCGCGTCACGGTACGCCGACACTGGGCATCTGCAACGGCTTCCAAATCCTGACCGAGGCGCGCTTGCTGCCGGGCGTGCTTTTGGCCAACCAGACGCTCAAGTTCCACTGCAAAGACATTCATATGCGGGTCGAGACCAGCGAGAGTTTGTTTACATGCCGTTACCGTACCGGTGAGGTGCTCCGCGTACCGGTGGCCCACCATGACGGCAATTATTTCGCCGACGCGGAGACACTCGACCGGCTTGAAGGCGAAGGCCGCGTGGCGTTTCGCTATTGTGACGCGGCGGGCGAACCGACTAGCGAAGCCAACCACAACGGCTCCGCCCGCAACATTGCCGGCATTTTCGACGAACGGCGCCACGTGCTTGGCCTGATGCCGCATCCCGAAGATGCGACCGATGCTCTCCTTGGCAATACCGATGGCGTGGGTTTTTTCGCGGGCGTCGCGGAGGCGTTAGGTTGATCACACCGGACGTCGTGGCGCAGCATGGTCTGACCCCGGACGAATATGTCCGCGCCCAGAGGATTCTCGGGCGCGACCCGAACCTCACCGAACTCGGCATCTTCTCGGTGATGTGGAGCGAACATTGCTCCTACAAATCGTCGCGTAAATGGCTGCGTGGTCTGCCGACGACCGGAGAGCGCGTAATCTGCGGCCCCGGCGAAAACGCCGGGGTCGTCGATATCGGCGATGGCCAGGCGGCGATCTTCAAAATGGAATCGCATAATCATCCGTCGTTCATCGAGCCCTATCAGGGGGCCGCTACCGGTGTCGGCGGGATTCTTCGCGATGTTTTCACCATGGGTGCCCGGCCGATCGCCAACCTCAACGCGCTGCGCTTTGGCTCGCCGGATCACCCCAAGACCCGGCATCTGGTTTCACATGTAGTGGCGGGCATTGGCGGTTATGGCAATTGCGTCGGCGTGCCGACGGTCGGTGGCGAGTGCAATTTCCATCGCTCCTATGACGGCAATATCCTGGTCAACGCCATGACGGTAGGTGTCGCGCCTGCTGACAGGATTTTCTATTCGGTGGCCGCAGGACCGGGCAACCCCGTGATCTATGTCGGCGCCAAGACGGGGCGGGACGGCATTCACGGCGCTACAATGGCGTCGGCCGAATTCGGCGCGGACGCCGCCGCCAAGCGCCCGACGGTCCAAGTCGGCGACCCCTTCACCGAAAAGTTGCTGATCGAAGCGTGCCTTGAATTGATGGCAGGCGACGCAATCGTCGCGATCCAGGACATGGGTGCGGCCGGCCTTACCTCCTCTTCGGTCGAGATGGCCGGCAAGGGCGGGCTTGGTATCGAGCTTGATCTCGACCGGGTGCCGACGCGCGAAACCGGCATGAACGCCTACGAGATCATGCTCTCCGAGAGCCAAGAGCGAATGCTGATGATCATCAAGCCGGAGCGCGAGGCCGAGGCCCGACGCGTGTTCGAAAAATGGGCGCTGGATTTTGCCGCTATCGGTCGCGTCACCGATACCGGCCGGCTGGTGCTTCGCATGAATGGCAGGGTCGAGGCCGATATGCCGGTGGGGCCATTGGTGACCGAGGCGCCGCTCTATGATCGACCCCACATCCTGCCCGAGCCGCGTCCGGACCTCGCCGATGTAGAGGCCGTGCCGATCGTCGACGGGCTAAAGCGACTGCTGGGCTGCCCTGATCTCGCCTCGAAGCGCTGGATTTGGGAGCAGTACGACCATCTGGTGATGGGCCACACCGTCCAGCGGCCGGGCGGCGATGCGGCCGTTGTGCTGACCGAGAGCGGCGCCCGAAAAGCGCTGGCGCTGGCTACCGATTGCACCCCGCGATACTGTGAAGCCGATCCGGAACGCGGGGGCATGCAGGCGGTTGCCGAGAGCTGGCGTAACCTTACCGCCGTAGGCGCAGTGCCGCTTGCGATCACTGATAATCTCAATTTCGGCAACCCCGAGCGGCCAGAGATCATGGGCCAGTTCGTCGGCTGCCTGCAAGGCATGGCCAGCGCCTGCCGCGCCCTCGATTACCCGATCGTCTCGGGCAATGTGTCGCTTTACAACGAGACCAACGGCAAAGGCATTCTCCCGACGCCGGTGATCGGCGGTATTGGTCTCATTGGCGACGCTGCCAAATCCGTCTCGCTCGCACTGAAGCGCGCCGGCAACGCGCTGATCCTCATCGGCGAGACCAAGGGTCATCTCGGCTCTTCGCTCTATCTGCGCGAATTGCTCGGCCGCGAAGAAGGCCCACCGCCGCCGGTCGATCTCACCGCCGAGCGCCGGAACGGTGATTTTGTCCGCTCGGAAATCATCGCTGGCCGTGTCGGTGCCTGCCATGATTTGTCGGATGGCGGGCTTCTCGTCGCGCTTGCAGAAATGGCGATGGCGGGCGGTCTTGGCGCGGCTATCGACGCCCCGCCGGCGCTGCCTCTCCATGCTTGGTGTTTTGGCGAGGATCAGGCGCGCTACCTTATCGAAACTGCCGCGCCGGATATCGTCCTCGGGAATGCAAGCACCGCTTGTGTTCCCGCCGCCCGCATCGGCACGGTAATTGGCGATCAATTGACAGTTGCGGGGGCCAGTGCCATATCCGTTGGTGAACTGAAGCGCATCAACGAATCGTGGTTTCCCGCCTATATGGCGGCTCTCTAAGGACGAATTCATGGCTCTCGACGCGGCGACGATCGAACGGCTCATCAAGGAAGGCCTCCCCGACGCGCAAGTCACCATCGAGGATTTGCGCGGGGACGGTGACCATTACGCGGCGCTGGTCGTGTCGCCGGCGTTTAAGGGCAAAAGCCGGGTTCAGCAGCATCAAATGGTCTATCGCGCGCTGGGCGGCCATGTCGGCAATGCGCTCCATGCCCTGGCACTGCAGACTGTCGCTCCACAAGATTAGCTCCGGAAAGGAACTTCCATGGCCATTACCGCCACCAATTCCCCGGTCTTCGACCGCATCAAGGACGATATCGCCCAGAATCCGGTGACCCTGTTCATGAAGGGCACACCCGTCTTTCCACAATGCGGTTTCTCCGCTGCGGTGGTTCAGATTCTCACCCAGATGGGCGTGAAATTTAAAGGCGTTGATGTGCTCGCCGATCCCGAAATCCGCCAGGGCATCAAGGAATTCTCAAGCTGGCCTACGATTCCCCAACTCTACGTGAAGGGCGAGTTTGTCGGTGGTTGCGACATCATCCGCGAGATGTACGAGGCGGGTGAGCTGCAGGATCTATTGAGGGAAAAGGGCATCGCGACGCGCGGCTAGTCCGCAGTCCCTTCGGCCCCGTTCTGGTATCGGAAAATTGTCGGCTGACGGGTGCCGCGGTTGAACGGCGGCGGCACCCGTTTTACTTGGTTGCTTCCTGCACCGCCTCGACGCCTTTGATGCGCGCCGCAAGCGCGGCCTCGAGAAAGCGGTCGATATCGCCGTCAAGCACAGCGTTCGGGTTGCCGGTTTCGACCCCGGTGCGCAAATCCTTCACCATCTGGTAGGGCTGCAGCACGTAGGACCGAATCTGGTGGCCCCAACCAATATCCGTCTTGCCGGCGTTAATCGCGGCAGTTGCGGCCTCGCGCTTTTGCAGCTCGATCTCGTAGAGCCGAGCCTTGAGCATGGCCATGGCGTGGGCGCGGTTCTGATGTTGAGAACGTTCGCTTTGGCAGGCCACCACCACCGGTTCGGTGCCCGGCGGCTGATAGGTTAGCCGCACGGCGCTATCGGTCTTATTGACATGCTGACCGCCCGCACCTGACGAACGATAGGTGTCGGTGCGAAGATACTTTTCGTCAATCGTCACCTCGATCTTGTCGTCGACCACGGGGTAGACCCAGACCGAGGCAAAGCTGGTCTGCCGCCTGGCGTTCGCGTCAAACGGCGAAATCCGCACCAGCCGATGCACGCCGCTTTCCGTCTTGAGCCAGCCATAGGCGTCCTCCCCGACGATGCGGATTGTCGCCGATTTGAGCCCTGCGCCCTCGCCCGCGCTTTCTTCGATCCATTCGACCTTGTAGCTATGAGCCTCGGCCCACCGCGCGTACATACGGAGCAACATTTCAGCCCAGTCCTGCGCTTCGGTTCCGCCGGCACCGGAATGAACCTCGAGATAGGCATCATTGCCGTCGGCTTCGCCCGACAGCAAGGTTTCGAGCTCGCGCTTTGCCGCCTCTTCACGCAACCGCGCGAGCGCGGTTTCGGCTTCGGAGACGATCATCTGATCGCCCTCGGCCTCCCCCATTTCAATGAGACCGATCGAGTCGTTGAGTTCGTTCTCGATTTTGCGATAGGCACCGATGCCGCGCTCGAGACGCGCTTTCTCCCGCATCAGCCCTTGCGCACGTTGCGGTTCGCTCCATAGATCGGGAGATTCGGTGAGTGTCTTTAGTTGTTCGAGGCGCTTGAGGGAGTTGTCCCAGTCAAAGATGCCTCCTCAGCAAGGCGAGCGACTTGCCGATCTGATCCGCCATTGCTGCGATTTCTGTACGCATCGTCTAACCCTAATACAGCCCACCGGTACCGGTCGAGGGCGCCTCTTGCCGCGGCCCGGGCGAGATCTCCTGCACCGGCGGCGGCTGACTGGTCTCGCTCGAGACCGAAGCGGTGCTCGGCAGGCTTTCGACCGGCTCTTCGCCGCCGGTGGGCGCCAGGGATGCCGCATCTTCGTCGTCGACGAAGTGCTGCGGCCCTTCTCCGCCATCGGTGACGATCGTTGGTTCGGTTCCCGGCTTGAACGCCTCGAGGATCACGTTCCGATCGCCCGGATAAGGCAGCTTTCCGGTTGAGTGGTCGACCCGCACCATCATTAGACCCGGCGGCGTCCGGAACGGCACGGGTGGCGTATCTTTCAAGGCCGTGGCCATAAAGTCGCGGAATATGGGGGCCGCAACGCTCGCTCCGGTCTCGTGCGCGCCCATGCTGCGAGGATTATCAAAGCCAACGAAAACGCCTGCCGCCAGATCGGGCGAAAAGCCAAGGAACCAGGTGTCCTTGGAATCGTTGGTGGTTCCCGTCTTGCCGGCGATCGGCCGTCCCAGCGACGAAACGATGCGGCCGGTGCCGTATTGCACCACCCCCTGCATCACCGAGACGATCTGATAGTCGCTTTGCGGATCAACGATCTGCTCGCGGTCATCCGGCAGCTCCGGCGGCTGCTGGCCGTGATAGTCGATGTTCTCGCAGCCGTCGCACTTGCGCTCGTCGGCGCGATAAATGGTCGTGCCGTTGCGGTCCTGCACCCGGTCGATCAGGGTCGGCGTGATCCGTTTGCCGCCATTGTCAAGGATCGCATAGGCGGTTGTCAGCCGGAGTGGCGTGGTTTCGCCTGCACCCAGAACCATCGAATAAACCCGCGGCATATGGTCCATGATGCCGAAGGCTTCGAGTGAGTGACCGACTGCGTTGAGACCAATGGTCTCGCCAAGTCGCGCCGTGATCAGGTTGCGCGATTGCTCAACGCCGACCCGTAACGTCAACAACCCGTAGAATTTATGAGTGTAGTTGCTTGGCGTCCATTTCGGCAGGCCCGGCCCCTGATCGATCACCACCGGTTCGTCCATGAGTTGGCTGGACGGTGTGAAGCCGTGCTGGAACGCGGCAATGTAGACGAACGGTTTAATCGCGGAACCGATCTGACGATACGCTTGGGTGGCGCGGTCGAATTGACTGATCTCGTAAGAGAAGCCGCCGGAAATCGCGAGCACCCGGCCGGTGTGCGGATCCATCACGACGATCGCGCCCGACACTTCGGGGATTTGCTCCAGTGCAAACCCGCCGCCGCCAGTTTTGGCAGCCGGTCCGACAAGCACGACGTCGCCCGGCTCGACCACGTCGCTCGGACGGCGCGGCACCGGTCCAAGACCGTTCTCGCGATTAAGTTCCTTCCGCGCCCATTTCAACTCCGCCATCGGAATGAGGCCAGTGCCGCCGTCGGCAAAGCCGATTCGGGCGCCGGCGGGCTCGGTGCCAAGCACATAAGCGAGTTGCCAACCGGCAACATCGGCACCGGGCACCGGCGGAACCTGCAAAAGCCGCTCTCGCCAATCGCCACCGGGTTTTAGATGATCGACCGGACCTCGCCATCCGTGACGCCGGTCATAGGCGATCAGGCCATTGCGCAGCGCCACGTTCGCTTCCGCCTGAAGTTTCGGATTAAGGCTGGTCCGGACCGTCAGTCCGCCTTGATAGAGCGCCTTTTCGCCGTAGCGCGCGACCAAGGTGCGTCGCACCTCTTCGGCGAAGTAAGGTGCCCGAGCCGTATCCGAAACACTGCGTTTTACCACCACAAGCGGCTCGGCCTTGGCCGCTTTAGCCTGCGCCTCGGTGATGAATCCGTCTTCCGCCATCCGGTCGACCACCCAGTTGCGGCGATCCTGGGCTGCCTCCGGATAGCGGTCCGGGTTGTAGCTGTTCGGCGCCTTCGGCAACGCCGCGAGGAATGCCGCCTCGGCGATGTCAAGCTGATCGAGCGGCTTGTTGAAATAGGTGAGCGACGCGGCGGCAACGCCGTAGGAGCCGCGGCCGAGATAGATCTCGTTCAGGTAAAGTTCGAGGATGCGCTGCTTCGAAAGCACCTGTTCCATGCGCAAGGCGACCAGCGCTTCCTTGATCTTGCGCTTCAGCGATATCTCGTTGCCCAAAAGGAAGTTCTTCGCCACCTGCTGGGTGATGGTCGAGGCGCCGACTGGCCGGCGATTCTCGCGAAGCCGCGTCAGATCCGTCAGCGCCGCGCGCGCGATCGACAGGAAATTAATTCCCGGGTGGGTGTAGAAATCCTTGTCCTCTGCGGCCACAAAGGCGTTGGTCACGAGGTGGGTCATCGCGCTTACCGGAACAAAAATGCGCTTTTCCGTGGCGTACTGCGCCAACAGCCTGCCGTCCCCGGCATAGACGGAAGAAACGATCGGCGGCTGATAACTGGCGAGTTGCTTGTAGTCCGGCAGATCGCGGCCGAAATACCACACAGTAATGCCGGCAAGAACGCCCACTGCAATTACCGCGAGAACAACCAGAGAAAACAGCAGTCGGACAATATGCATTAGGTGCTGGCTGGCCTTCGGCCGTTTCGGGTAGAGAAGAGTGGCGCCGTTTTGTGACGCCTTCAAGGCGAGAGTGAGCCCCGCTAGATGAGAAGTTATTTACCCATATGCGCGGGTCCCCTCAAGTGGGGACCCAGGCCGCCAATCGTCAAATGCAGTAAGTCTTCAGCGGCGCGAAGCCGTTAAAGCCGACCGAAGCATAAGTCGAGGTATAAGCGCCGGTCGCCATGATTCGTACCTTGTCGCCGACCTTGAGCGCAAGTGGCAGCTTGTATTCGGTCTTCTCGTAGAGAATGTCCGCGCTGTCGCAGGTTGGGCCGGCAATTACCACCACGCCCGCCGGGCCGCCGTCGGCAGGTGTCTCAATTCGGTACTTGATGCTCTCGTCAGCCGTTTCAGCGAGGCCATTGAACTTGCCGATATCAAGGTAGACCCAGCGCTTAGCGTCGCCCAGGTCCTTCTCGGCAATCAGCACCACCTCGCTTTCGATCACGCCGGCATCGCCAACGATGGAACGGCCCGGCTCGACGATGATCTCGGGCAAATCGTTGCCGAAATGCCGTGTGATGGCCGCCATCACCGCATTGCAATAACGTTCCACGCCCGGCACGTCGCCGCGATAGTGCGCCGGGAAGCCACCGCCGATATTGACCATCTTGAGGTTGATGTCGGTCTCGGCCAGCAGCGAAAACATTCGCGCGGCCCGACCGATGGCCGAGTTCCACTGGTCGATCTTGGTCTGCTGCGAGCCGACGTGGAACGACACGCCGTAGGGATCGAGCCCCGCCGCCTTGGCCTGGCGCAGTAGGTCAACCGCCATTTCGGGTGAGCAACCGAACTTGCGCGACAGCGGCCATTCGGCGCCGTCGCTGTCGACTAAGATGCGGCAGAAGACCCGAGCGCCCGGGGCGGAGCGGGCCAGCTTCTCGAGTTCGGCGGCGCTGTCGAAAGCGAATAGGCGCACACCATGCGCGAAGGCGTAGGCGATATCGCGCTCCTTCTTGATCGTGTTGCCGAAGGAAATGCGATCGGCCGGGACAGCCACATCGCGGCATAGGTCGATCTCGCCGCGGCTGGCGACGTCGAAGCTCGATCCCATTTCGCTCAGCATGGCGAGGATCTCGCGCGCCGGGTTGGCCTTGATCGCATAGAACACGCGGGCCAACGGCAGATAGTGACGCAGCAGCTTGTAGGCGTCCGCGACCATTTCGAGGTCGACGACCAGGCAAGGCGTCGCCGGCTGATGTTCCGCCAGAAAGCGGAGGGTTTTTTCACTGGGCCCGGTGCGGCGCACCGCGCGTTTGCGGCGCTGGCGCGCAAGCGGCATGTGAGAACCGCCGGCCAGCGCGCTTCCGTTGGCGGGGACATCGCGCCCGCCTTCGGCATGCCCCAGAACTTCGGTCAATGCCGTTACTGGGCTGGTAGATGGCGACCGCAGCCGCGGACGCCCTGTTGCAGCCGCACCTCTTTCGAGGCATTAGGCAAGGGCATCGCGGCCCTGCGCAGAAAAGCAACCATATCGACCTCCCTCTCGGGACCGGCCCACGATGACCGGTTCTGCCAAAAAGGACGCGTTACGTCGTTGCATAACCACGATGGGCCATAGGCACGTGCGAGTGCGTCGCGAGGCGCGATACATAGTCTTTTGAATCCTGGACGCAAGAAAAAATTCACATCTCGCTGATTTTTTTTGTGAAGAGGCCCGCGGCGCACCGCCGGTCCGCCAACGGATCGGGTCCCGCCCGGCCCTTCGGCGACCCAAACACTCTCGACGGCACCAGCTATGGGGCGCCATGGCGCGTCACGACGGAGGCCTCGACGCGAAGCCGCACCCACTCGTGCCGCTCATTCGCCCGTGCCCGGCCGAACGCGAGGAGTTGGGGGCATGAATAGGACCGAGATTACGCCTAGAAGGCATTTTGCGGCGCGGCCGCGGCAGGCGACAACGAAGGAGCGCGTGGCGGCCTCCCTCTCGGGCGCCCTCAAGGGCGCCAGACCCAAAGCTTTTTTCGCGCGGTTCCAACATCGCCAAGCTGGTAGATTGCGGCGCCTTCGATCTTGAAGGCGAACGGGGTGAACGGCGCCGCTACCAAACGCTCAACGAATTTGGCCCGGCCGACCCCGGCCGTCACGTGAGGCCGAAAGTTCTTGCCGCTCGCTGCCGCCACAAAGCGATCGACATAGTTCACCATCGCGCCGATCGTACCGCTTTTCGGTGCGTCGACGAACGCGGCGGCGGTTCCACCATTCCGGATGAAGGGCGTCACGGCGGCGACAATGCCCAGCTGGAGGCGCGTCAATGCTGGGGCAGCGCCAACCGAAATTCCGGCGGCGCTCAGGTCACCGACGGGGCTGGCAAAGTAGCCGGTGGCCGTCAGTTCGAGGCCAACCGGCGGCAGGCGGCGCACTACCGAATCCACTGCCGCTTCGATGGCGGGAAGATCCGGGCGGCCAACGAAGCATTGCAGCAGCGTCAGGTGCGGCACATGCGTCGCGTCGAGGGCGAATCCGGATTGCAAATGCCGGCGCAAGACCTGATTGAGCGCCTCGACTCGCCCGGCCATGGTCGCATCGGGAAGCAACAGCACATCGATCGCGACGAGGCTATCGTCGGTCGAGGCCAGAGCGACGGCGTCACCACCGAACAACATCGTCAAGGCGAAGCCAAAACAAACTGCAGCGATCTTCATGCGACGCCGCCCAGCAGCCCGTGGTTTGCGAATTCTTGAAGCTTATATTTCCCGCGCCGCCTTCAACACCTCTGCGGCGTGACCCGGGACCTTCACCTTATGCCATATACCGCGGATCACGCCGGCGCCGTCGATCAGAAACGTGGCGCGTTCCATGCCCATGAACTTGCGGCCCATGAAGCTCTTCTCGACCCATACGCCGTAGGCCTTGGCGGCCGCCAGCTCCTTATCGGAGCCGAGCACAAAGGGCAGCTGGTATTTCTTCTTGAACTTGTCGTGCGAGGCGGCGCTGTCTTTTGACACGCCGACGACGACGGCGTCGGTCTTCTTGAAGTGCTGAAAATCATCGCGAAAATTGCAGGCTTCCTTGGTGCAACCGGGCGTATCGTCGCGCGGATAGAAGTAAAGGACGACCTTTTTGCCCTTGAGCCCGGCGAGGCTGACCGAGCCATCGCCATCGCTCGGCAGGGTGAATGCCGGCGCCTTGTCCCCCACTTTGAGTGCCATCACTTCCTCCCCGAAACGATCTCGCAATAGCGCGCTTCCGCGCGGGCCGCTTTTTGATCCATATCCTGCTTAAGGGCGGCGAAGTCAACGGCACCGGCGGCGCGGGCCATCAACGCAAGGAAGGCCGCTGAGGCTCCCGCCTCGTCGATTTCCGCGTCCACGGTCGTGAGCTTCAACATCTGCTGGACATTGTGCCAGAGCCGCAGCGCCGCGGTTAAATCGGCGGCCGCGTCACCGCCCAACAATCCCGCTTGGGCGAGGCGTTCAAGCGCTGACATCGTGTTGCTGTCGAGGAGGTCGGGACGGTCATGCGCCTCGCGCAGTTGCAGAAATTGGGCGACGAATTCGATGTCGACGAGGCCGCCGCGGCGATGCTTCACGTCCCAAAAGCCGGGGTTTCGATGCGTCTCCCCGATCTTGATACGCATTGCCGCGACATCGGCACGGAGTCTGGTCGGATCACGCGGCACGGTCAGTGTCGTGCGAACGGTCTCGGCGATCGCTTCGCGCAGCAGCCGCGGTCCTGCTACCACCCGGGCCCGGGTCAGCGCCATCTGCTCCCAGGTCCACGCCGCCTCGGCGTGGTAACGACGGAAAGCGGCGAGGCTTGCGGCCAGCGGCCCGGCATTACCCGATGGCCGCAGCCGCATATCGACCTCGTAGAGGTTGCCCTCGCGCGTCATCGCGGTAAGCGCGGTGATGAGGCGCTGCGATAGCCGCGCGTAATAGCTTGGCACGGGCAGCGGGTCGGAACCGGTCGACGCCTCGACGCCGATCGGCGCGTCATAAACGAGAATCAGATCAAGATCGGAGGTCGCTGACATTTCGCGTCCCCCGAGTTTGCCGAGACCCAGGACCGCGATCTCGCCGCCCGGAACGGTACCGTGCGCCCGGCCAAAATTCGCGATGATACGCAGCAACAGACCCGAGATCGCGGCCTCGGCGGTGGCGGCAAACGCCCTGCCCGCGCCTTCGCCGTCGATGCGCCCGCGAAGCAGCGCCACGCCAGTACGGAATTTGCGATCGCCGACCCAGCGCCGGGCGCGGTCATGGAGCTGCTCCTCGTTGCGCGGTTCGCCCAACGCACGGTCCATATCGGCCAGCACGGCCGCGCGGTCGGTCGCGGGCGCACCCGTTTCAGTCAACAGCCCTTCGATCAATCCCGGATATTGGGTGAGTTGGTCCGCGAGGCGGGCGCTGACACTCATGATTTCCGCGATCAGCTCGAGCAGGGTCGAATTGCGATAGAACAGCGACAGCAATTGCACGCCGGCAGGCAGCCCAGCGAGGAAGCGATCGAACCGGCGCAAAGCGGCATCGGGCGCACTCGAACGACCGAATGTAGCGAGCAGCGCCGGCACGAGCTCGGTCAGCAGTTCGCGCGCACGCTGGCTGCGCATGGCGCGATAGCGGCCGTGATGCCAACTTCGCACCGTCGCTGCGACCGCGGGCGGGTCGGCAAACCCCATGCGCTGCAGCGTCGCCAGCGTCTCCGGATCGTTCTCGTGACCGGTAAAGACGAGATTGCCCTGGGGCGACAGCGACGGCGCCTCTTCAAAGAGATGGGCGTAGTGTCGTTCGACAATGCCGAGCTGACGCAGCAAGTCCGCGGCGAAGGCCGCGGCATTCTCATAGCCGCAAAACACCGCAATCCGTTCCAATGCCTCGGTTTTCTTCGGCAGTGTGTGGGTTTGCGCATCGTCGATCATCTGCAGACGATGCTCGATGCCGCGGAGATACCGATAGGCCCCGGTCAGTTCAGTAGCGGCTTCCGGCGAGATGCGGCCCGCTTGTGCCAATGCCGCCAGCGCCGCGATCGTCGCGCTTGCGCGCAGCTCGGGCATTCGCCCGCCCCAGATAAGCTGCTGTGTTTGCGTAAAGAACTCGATTTCGCGAATGCCGCCGCGGCCGAGCTTGATGTTGTGGCCGACAACCGCGATGCGGCTGCCGCCGCGATGCGCATTGATCTGGCGCTTGATCGAATGAATGTCCTGGATCGCGGCGAAATCCAGATGCCGGCGCCAGAGAAAGGGCTCTAGCTGGGCCAGCAAGGCTCGACCCGCGGCGCGATCACCGGCGATCGGCCGCGCCTTGATGAGCGCCGCACGCTCCCAGTTCTGTCCCGCGCTTTCATAATAAACGAGCGCCGCCTCGGTCGACAGCGCCGCGGACGTCGAGCCGGGATCGGGCCGGAGGCGAAGGTCGACACGGAAGACATAGCCGTCGCCGGTCGAGTCGGCAAGGATGCGCACCAGCTCTTGCGTCAGTCGCGAATAGAACTGCGACGGGCTTTGGCGGCCACGGTAGTCGATGCGCGCGCCATTGTAGAAGCACACGAGATCGATATCGCTTGAATAGTTGAGCTCGCGGGCACCGAGCTTGCCGAGCGCCAGTACGAAGAAGCCACAATCGCGTTCAGGCGGGTCGCGGTACGGCAGATCGATTTCCCCAGCCGCCGCAGCTGCCACCAACAGATGACGCAACGCCGCCTCAAGGGCCGCCTCGGCAAAGGCGCTCAAAGCACCGGTGACCCGCTCGAGCGGCCACCATTGTGCCAAATCGCCGATCGCCGTGACCAACGCAACGCGCCGCCGCGCGAGGCGCAATTGGGTCATAAGGGCGGACCGATCTCGCTGCCACTCGAGTTCGCGATTGAGACGGTGCATAATCTCGGCGAACATGCGGGCCGGACCGGCGGTGACCAATCCCAAGAGCGTGTCCGGTTCCGCGAAACAAATCTGGCTAAGGAAGGGACTATTGCCGAAGATCGCAGCCAATAGACGTTGCCCGGATTCGTCCGCCACCAGCGCCCGCATATCGTCGGCCAAAACCTGGTCGGCTAGGGCCTCGGCGGTCTCGCGCCACTGCGTCAACCCCGCCTCCGCCTGCCGAACGGAAGCCGGCGCCGGCAGGCTGCGGTAGGCGCCGGTCGGCAAGGGCGGCAGCGGCATTGACCGGCTCTCCTGACAACGAAGGTGCGAGGTTGCGCGGCTCCCCGCGATCGGTCAAGCTACCGCGCATGTTCTGGCGCAGTGTGATCAAGGCGGCCGAATGGATTGGTGCTGTCTTGGCCGGTTTGGCGCTGGTCATGGGCGGCGGCTTCTGGCTGTTGTCGCGCGGCCCGGTGTCGCTTGACTGGCTGACGCCCTACATGGCGTCCAGCTTTTCACAGTCCAAGTCGGGCATCACGGCACGGGTCGATCACACGCTGGTCGGCCTTGGTCCGGGCCCAAGCCTCGAAATCATCGCAAACGGGCTGCACTTGAGGCGCAACGACGGCAAGGCGGAACTTGCCCTGCCCGAGGTGGCGTTGTCGCTCTCGGCCCAGGCGGCGATGTCAGGCCAGGTTGCGCCGACGCGCATCGTGCTGCACGGCGCGCGCCTGAACCTGCTGCGGGCGGCCGACGGATCGTTCCATTTCGGATTGGCCGGTGAAAAGGTCGGCGGCAACGATTGGGCGGAAACGCTGCTGCAGGAACTGTCGCACCCGCCGAAGCACAGCGGCCCGTTCGGCCACCTCCGGCAAATCACCGTGACCGACGCCGCGCTTACGGTCGATGACCGTAAGCTTGGCGTTACCTGGGAGGCGCAACATCTCGACGCCACCGTGCGGCGCGGTGGCGACGGCTTCACCGGCAATCTCGCCCTCACGATCGAACGTGGCGGCAGCCCAACTCAACTTCACAGCGACTTGCTTTACCACGACGCAATGCATCGTCTGCGCATGACGCTGCGCTTCGATAGTTTGCGCCCGTCGCTCTACGCTGCCGTCGCGCCGGCATTGGCGCCGTTCGCGGCCTTCGATCTGCCGCTCGCCGGCACCGTCAGCATGACGCTCGACACGGAAACGCGCCGGATCGCCGATTTCTGGAGCGACTTGCAATTGGGGCAGGGCCGCATCGTCAACGACCGATTCGCGGGCGGCGCATTGCGAATAGAGCATGGCGCGCTGCGCGCCGTGTTCGATCCAGCCACGCAGCAGCTCGACCTCGAGCATTTCGAGGCAGAGCTCAACGCCCCGAAAGGCCCCAAGCTCACCTTCAGCGGCACGATTTTCGATTTCGATCCGTGGACCTCGGCGCCCCTTAGCTTCAGCGGTCATGGCGAAATCCAGGATCTCACCTATCCCGATCTGCCTCAGCTTTGGCCTGAAAAAGCATCGTTTCATGCCCGCGAATGGGTGCTGGCGCATATTCAACAGGGCGTTCTCACCCATGGCGACGTTACGATCGGCGGCACTGTCCTGCTCGGCTCCCCGGCGGGACTGGTCGCCAAGCTTGATCGGGTCGAGGGCGATCTCGCCTATCGCGACGTCGCCATCCAATATTTTCCGCCGATTTCACCGGTACGCAATATCAACGGCGTAGCGCACTTCGATCGCGCCAGTTTCGACCTGGTGCCCAACGCCGGCGCCGAGTCGCGCGACGTCAGGATTACGGGCGGCAGAGTTCTGCTGACGAAGCTCGACACCGACAGCGAACAAGCGGCGATCGACGTGCGAATGGTCGGACCGCTCGCCACTGTGCTCGACGAGCTCAACAAGAAGCCGCTGCGGTACGCGCACGCGCTGGGCATAGACCCGGCAACGGTCAGGGGAATCGCCGAGGGCGAACTTCATTTTCATTTGCCGATGAAAAAAAATCTGCGTTTCGCTCAGATAGAATACGCGGCGCGGGGTAAGATCGACGACTTGGACATCGACAAGGTTCTGTTCGACCGCGACCTTACCGCGGGTGCGTTGAGTGTCGTCGTCGATCGCCGCGGCGTCGACCTCTCCGGCAGTGCCAATCTTAACGGCGTCCCCATTACCCTCGACTGGAAGGAGAATTTTTCCGACGACCCGATCCGCACCCAGTATCGGCTGCAAGGCATATTTGACGATGCGGCGCGCCAAGAGCTGGGCATCGATTGGCTGCCCGCGCTGGTCGCGGGCCCTGTCGGCGTCGACCTGGCCTTCGCGCGCCAACGCAACAACTTCGCCTACTCCGACGTCACACTCGATCTGAGCAACGCAGCGCTCAAAATCGGCCGGCTCGGCTGGACAAAAAAAGCCGGCATTCCTGCCACGGCTCATCTCAATATCGCGGCGCGCGATGGGCTCGCGACTCGGATCACCGATGTCACCGTCCACGGTGGTGGGCTCGAAGCCACACTCGATCTCACGCTTAGCAGTGGCGCGGTCAACGCCCAGATCGCCCGCGCCAATATCTATCGCCTCGCGGTCGGGAAAACCGATGTTGGTGGCGCGGTGGCGCGCCGGCCAGAAGGTGGCTGGTCGGTGCAGTTATACGGCAAGAGTCTCGATGCGTCGCGATTGTTGCACGAGATGCAAAATGGCCCGCACAACGGCGAACCTGGCTCGCCCCTACTGATCGACGCCGATCTCAGCCAGATGCTGCTGGGGCCCGGCCGGGCACTGACCGATGTCCGCGCCAGATTGTTCAGCGACGGTACCCATTGGCAGAAGGCCGAGATCGATGCGTCACCCTCATTCGGCAAAAGCCTGGCGCTCCGCTTCGGCGGTGAGGTCGGCGAGCGGAATCTCCGCCTCACCAGCAACGACCTTGGGGCGGTGCTTCGCCTTCTCGACATCTCCAGCAAGGTTACGGGGGGTGACGTCACCGTGACGGCCCACGCCGAGGATGTCGATGGTCAGCGAACACTCAGCGGCCGGATCAGCGGTGCGAACTATCGCGTGGTTCGTGCGCCAGCCTTTGCCCAGCTCCTGTCACTCGCTTCCCTGACCGGTGCCGCGTCGCTTGCCAACGGAAAAGGCATTCCCTTTAGCCGCATGCAGGGTGATTTCGTGCTTGATCAGGGCACGGTCGAATTGCACAACGCGCGTGCTTACGGCGAGGCTATGGGCATCAATGCCAGCGGCCAGTTTGACTATCGCCGGAACACCGTTGACATGAGCGGAACGATCGTGCCGGCCTATATGCTCAACAGTCTTTTGAGCAACATTCCGTTCGTGGGCGATTTGCTGTTCGGCGGTCAGGGCGAAGGCATTTTTGCCGCCAAATTCCGCGTCGCCGGCTCGACCACCGATCCGGGCATCTCGGTCAACCCTTTGAGCGCCTTCGCACCGGGCTTCCTGCGCGATCTCTTCCTGTTCGACGCCGGCAAGCCCGGCGCGGACAATGCACAAACGACGGTAAACCCAAAGGGCGGCTAGACTGGTTTCACCACCACATGGCGCTTTTTGCCGGCGGACAGCTTGATCACGCCGTCATCATTGAGATCGCCTGGACCAAGCTTTTTCATCTCGTCTGTTACCGTCTCATCGTTTACGCGCACACCGTTGCCGCGGACCAGCCGCCTTGCCTCGCCGAGGCTTTGAGCGAGCCCTGATCGTTGCAACAGCCCGATGATGGGGACTCCCTGCTCAAGTTCGTCGCGCCTGGCCTCACACACCGGCAAATTGTCACCGGTTCCACCCTGGCCAAAGACACGGCGTGCCGTTTCAGCAGCAGCGTTGGCGGCTTCTGCACCGTGACACAGCGTCGTCGCTTCCGTCGCCAGGACTTCCTTGGCGTGATTGATATCGGCGTCCTCGCCGCTTTCCAGCCGCTCGACCGTACTTAGCGGCAGATCCGTGAAGAGGCGCAGGAAGCGGCCGACATCCGCGTCGTCGGCATTACGCCAAAATTGCCAGTATTCGTACGCTGACAACCGGTTGGCATTGAGCCATACCGCGCCCGCCGCCGTTTTGCCCATCTTGGCACCGGATGACGTCGTTAGCAGTGGCGCGACAATGCCGAAAAGCGCGCGGCCCTCGATGCGGCGGCCGAGTTCGACGCCGCACACAATATTTCCCCATTGATCCGAGCCGCCCATCTGCACCGAGCAATCGTGCCGCCGCGCCAATTCGAGAAAATCGTAAGCCTGAAGAACCATGTAGTTGAATTCGAGAAAGCTCAACGGCTGCTCGCGTTCGAGTCGCAGTTTCACGCTGTCGAAGGTCAGCATGCGATTGACGGAGAAATGTCGTCCCACTTCCCGCAAAAACGGAATATAACGCAACTCATCAAGCCAATCGGCATTGTCGACCACGATCGCATCGCTGGGCCCGTCACCAAATTTGAGGAAGCGGGCGAAGACCCGCAGGATGCTCGCTTTGTTGTGGGCGATCTCTTCCTTGCTCAAAAGCTGGCGCGTCGCATCCTTGCCGGAAGGGTCGCCGATCTGTGAGGTGCCGCCGCCCATCAACACGATCGGCCGGTGGCCGGCGCGCTGCCAATGACGCAACATCATGATCGAAATTAGGTGGCCGACATGCAGGGAATCGGCCGTACAATCGTAGCCAACATAGGCTGCCTGCGGTCCGGCGGCGAGCCGCGCGTCAAGCGCCTCGCGGTCGGTGCAATCCTGCACGTAGCCGCGCTCGTAAATGACTCGCATGAAGGGGGATGTGAAGTGCGCCATCGCGTTTCGTCTAGCATGAAGCGGCTGGGCATCACCAGCCCATGAACGCGCGCCTCTATCGTGCCATCGGATTGATGAGCGGCACGTCGCTCGACGGCATCGACGTCGCCTTGATCGTTACCGACGGACACGATCGCGTCGAAACCGGGCCGGCTCTCACCCTGCCCTATGACGACGATTTGCGCGCCCTTCTGCGCGGCGTGCTCGGCGGCAAAGGCGACGTCGCCAGTGCCGACCTGTCGCTGACCAAAGCGCTCGGCACCGCGGTGCGCCGGTTGCGCGAGCATTATCACATCGAAGCCGTCGATGTGATCGGCTGCCACGGCCACACTATTCTGCATCGACCGAACGCCGGCTACACCTGGCAGATCGGCGACGGCAAGCTGCTGGCAGAGCTTACCCACGTCGACGTCGTTTCCGACTTTCGCTCTGCCGATGTCGCTGCGGGCGGCGAAGGCGCGCCGTTGGCACCGCTCTATCACGCGGCGCTCGCAGCGACCCTGCCCAAGCCGCTGGCGATATTGAATATCGGTGGCGTCGCCAACGTGACCTGGATCGGCGACCAGCCCGACGCGCTCTTGGCGTTCGACACGGGACCCGGCAACGCGTTGATCGACGATTGGGCCTGGGGCCATACCGGTAAACCATTTGACGCCGAGGGCGCGCTGGCGCGCCACGGCACGGTCGATGACGCCGCTGTCGCCAAATTTCTGGCGCATCCCTACTTCTTAAGGCCGCCACCGAAATCACTCGACCGCAACGAGTTCGCGGCGCTGGTTCCAACACACCTCCCCGCCGCGGACGGCGCTGCGACCCTGACCGCAATGACGGTCACCGCGGTGCTTCGCGCGGCAGAGCATTTCCCAAAGCCCGCCAAGCGTTGGCTGGTGACCGGCGGCGGCCGTCTCAATCGGTTCCTGATGTCCCGATTGACAGAAGCGCTCGACAGCGACGTCGTGCCCGTCGAAGCCGCGGGTTGGGATGGCGATTCGCTCGAAGCACAGGCCTTTGCTTATCTCGCGGTCCGATCGTTGGCGGGCCTGCCCTTGA
>JASHOB010000120.1 GCA_030041335.1 Alphaproteobacteria bacterium
AAGCCGTGTCGAGTTCCCGGCCGAACTCCTTCAGGCACTCGGCAATGAGCTCGTCTTTCGACGCAAAGTGACGATATAGCGTCGTCTTGTTCGTGCCCGCCGCCTCGGCGAGAGCCTCGACGCCGACCGCGTGCAGACCGTGCCGGTAAAACAGCTCGCGCGCCGCCTTGAGGATGCGCTCGCGGGGCGGGCCCGCAGGCTCTTCCAGAACGTCGATCTTGGTCGCTTCGAAGGGCATTGGCGGCTCTCTTGATAATGACCGGTCAGTACCTACCTAAGAGTACGTAACCGGTCAGTGCCATAAAGGTGGGCATAAGTCACCTGGTTTTCCAGACCCGGTACGCGCAAGGAGAGGTCCGATGGATTGGCAGGGTAGAGATCTCGAGTTTGAGCGGAGCGAAGGTTTTGCGGGTGAAGGCACGGTTGCAGTCCAGGGCCGCGTGTCGCCCGAAGTGCCTCAGGCTGTCGCCGAGGCGCTCGCCGATCCGATCGTGCAAGCACTGATGCTTGCCGACCACGTTGCGCCGGAGACCGTGGCCGGGCTCGCGCGGCGTCTCGCCGCAAAGATCCGCTAGCCTCCATCACTGCGTCTAATCGCGCCTGCGCGAGCGAGAGCCTCGTGGACATCTTTCTAGACATGAATGTCGTGATCTACCTGCTCTGCGGATTCGCTTTGATATTAGGGGGTGCGGCGACCGTTTTGAGCGTCTTAAGCGACAACGACAGCCAATCGAGGCGCTCCTTCCGAAGTGATCCCGAGATTGCCGCTGGGACCGCAATGGACCGGCTGGGGAAGCGGGAGAAGGTTGGGCGGGTCCCTACGCCTACTGCTCCGACGAGCCGGCGTTCGTGAGAGGCTCGCTATACGAAGCGGCGGGCCTGGCTCGAAGAAGGCGAGGTCTGACTGACCCGGCGCGGCAACGCCGGCGACGCTGCCCTGATCTTCCCGTCGATTGGCCCTTTTGGCAGAGACCGGGTTAAATCGGCCAGAAGCGAAGTACGACCGCGCGAGCGCCGATGCAGGTGCCGTGATTGTTGGTTGGCGGGTTCTCGAATACACTAAAGACGTTGGCAGACGAGCGGGCCAAACCTTTGAGGGAGCGACCGTTATGGGCGATATCCTCGGCATTGGAACGACCCATTATCCGGCCCTGACCCGGACCGACGAAGGCTTGAGTTCACTGTGGCAATACATCATCAACGCGCCGCGCATCGATCCGAAGTGGAAGGATAGGCGGAATTGGCCGGCCGGCATGCTCGACGAAGTCGGCAACGATATGGGTCTGTCCGCAGCGCGGCGCTATCGCGCGCGGATGTGGACCAATTTCCGCAAACAGCGGCAGATGATCGACGAGTTCGCGCCGGATTTCGTCGTCATCATCGCCGACGACCAGTACGAGAACTTCAAGGAAGACATCATTCCCCCGTTCTGCGTCTATGGGCTTGACCGCGACTTCGAACAGGAGGTGTGGGCTCACGGTCACAACGCCGGCAAGGACAATTTTTGGGGCGAGCCGCCGGATTTGAAAGTGACGTTCCACGGCCATCGCGAGGGAGCCAAGTATCTCACCTCGGGGCTGATCAATCGCGGTGTGGCAATGCCATACGCCTATCGGATGCTGCATTCGCCCACGCTGGCACACGGATTTAACTACACGGTGCTGTATCTCGACTTGGATCGCAGAGGCTTCCTGCATCCGATCATCCCGTTCCACGTCAACTGTTATGGCAGCGCGGTTATCAGTTCCCGCGGCTTCGCCGCGCATCTTTTTGAAGAGCCGAAACAGGGCGGTTTGCCCGACCCGCCGGGCCCCAATCCCGCTCTTTGCCATGAGGTCGGCGCGAAGTTAGCCGAGACGCTGGCGGCGAGCCCCTACCGTTGCGTGATCATGGCGTCGTCGAGCTGGTCGCACTGTTTCTTGTCGACCAATACCGGCTATGTCATCCCGGACTTCGAGTCCGACCGAATGATGCTCGATGCCCTCGCCAACGGCGACTACGAGCTTTGGCGGCGGCGCACCATCGAGGAAGTCGAGGCGGCTGGGCATCATGAACTGTTGAACTGGCACGTGCTCGCGGGTGCCATGGCCGCGCTGAAACGCAAGCCGGTCATCGCCGACTATGTGGAAAGCTTTATCTTCCAGTCCGACAAGTGCTTCGCCGTGTTCCCGCCGAACTGAC
This sequence comes from Alphaproteobacteria bacterium, assembly GCA_030041335.1. Lineage (GTDB taxonomy): Bacteria > Pseudomonadota > Alphaproteobacteria > ATCC43930 > CGMCC-115725 > JAATGI01. Next base: position 2,182 of record JASHOB010000120.1, read on the forward strand.
GAGAAGACCAGTCGCGCGCGATCTTCCCCGCCGTGGCCGCATTGTTCGTGCAGTTTTGGGAAATTCGTGCGGTCGTAACCATTACGCAGCCGCACCCCGAGTGACCGAGAGGTAAATCAGCGGCCGGGTGGCGTGTCTGATACCTATTCTTAGTGTACGACTTCTTAGTGTAAGACGGCGATCGGATTGGCCAGAAAGCCGATGCCGGTGGCGCAGACCCCGAGCGGTCGCCGGCACGCATGAAAAAACCTTGAAGTTGCGCCCTGAGCCGACACCCGAGGGCGACCCGCGGTGATGAGGTCGCTCGGCTGGAAACGATGCCAGTGCGTAGGAGGCGATCAACTTGGCAACACCGAAGACCAGGTCGCTGGGGTTGGCCGACTGCATCACGGGTGCCTTTCAGACCGGCCGCAAGTTGCACGTCATCCGGATCGCGAATCTCCTCTCGCGGCGCCAATAGTGGACCCATCGGGCAGAAGGCGGGAATTGACTGCCCAAGAGATTCCGTTCTCAGGCCGGGATCCCCGCCATGAGAGGAGGTGCCTCGAACACCGGT
>JASHOB010000121.1 GCA_030041335.1 Alphaproteobacteria bacterium
ATCAATCTCTTGATGGCGAGCGGAAAGAGGCTGGGCGATCGATTCGAGTGGCTGGCGCTCTGCATTGACGCCGATTCCGATTTCGGCGATAGCCGCAACCAGCATCAGTGCCGCGGCCAAGAGATAGCCGTAGAACAGCACCCAGCGCGATCCGACATCGATCAGGCGGCCGAAAAGATAAGGGCCGATCACGCCACCGGCGCCGGTGCCGACTGCATAGAATACCGCGATAACCAGAGCGCGAACCTCAAGCGGAAAGAGCTCGCCTGCCGAAAGATAGGCGGCGCTGGCCGCCGCCGAAGCGAAGAAAAAAATGATGCTCCAGGCGGTCACCTGCTGGTCCGCTGACATAAGGCCCTCGGCGAACAACCAGGCCGTGCCTGCTAACAAAAGGCCGGCGAGGATATAGGTCGCGGCGATCATCCAGCGCCGCCCGATGGTGTCGAACCAACGCCCTAGCAGCAGTGGTCCCAGAAAATTGCCGACGGCGAAGGGCAGGATGTAAGTGCCGATCGATGCCGCCGGCACGGCGTAAAATCTGGTGAGCACGAGGCCAATCGTGAAAAAGATGGCGTTGTAGAGAAAGGCCTGGGACGCCATCAGCACCAGCACCAGGATTGTCCGCCGCTGATAGACGACGAACATGGTGTGGAAGAGGGCGCCGAGACCGAAACTCTTTTGCGGATAGAAGGTCGAGCGGCCTTCGGCAGGAGGGGGGATGGTGACGCCGGCGCGATGCTCAATATCGGCGATATTTCGATGGGCCTCCTCGGCATACCCGTGGGTCAGTAGCCAGCGAGGACTCTCCGGCACCCATCGGCGCAGGAACAGGATGAAGGTACCGAGTGCCGCGCCGATACCGAAGCCCAAACGCCAACCGAGATCGACCGGGAAGAGCCGCGTATCCAGGATGATATTGACGATGCCGGAGCCAATCGCCGCGCCGATCCAGAAGCTGCCGTTGATGATGAGATCGATGCGGCCGCGGAGCCGCGCCGGCATGAGCTCGTCGATCGCCGAGTTGATCGCAGAATACTCACCGCCGATACCGAGTCCGGTGATCAGGCGAAAGATTGCGAAGCTTGTGAAGTTCCAGCTGAAAACCGAAAGCAGCACGCCGACGAGATAGATCGACAGCGTGACGAAGAACATACGCCGGCGGCCGATACGGTCAGTGAGCCAGCCGAATATTAGTGCGCCGATTACGGCGCCGATAACATAAGCGGAGGCAACCGAACCAATTTGTGTGGCCGACAAGTGCAGCGTCGCCGGGTCCTGAAGGACGCCGCCGAGCGCCCCCACGATGGTTACTTCGAGCCCATCGAGCACCCAGGTGATGCCGAGTGCCACCACCACGAGCAGATGGAAGCGCGACCAGGACAAGCGGTCCAGCCGCGCCGGAATGTCGGTGGTGACGGCGCCCCCGCTTTGCGCGGCGTTCACAAGGGGGTCGGCTCGCGCGCGAGCAGCATGACGTCGACGGGATCGCCGGCGATCACGGCTGGCGCGTGTGGCGGGCGCACGATCAGGCAATCCGCAGCCGCAAGCAGTGACATCATCGACGAGTCTTGTTTGTTAAAAGGCCGCACCTCGAGCGTCCCGTCGGCAAAACGCTCGAGCGTCGCGCGCAAATAGTCTTGACGACGGTCGTTGGCTTTGAGCGGCGAGGCGAGACGTGCTTTCTGTAGTATCGGCTCTCTCGGTTCGATCCCCGATAATTTCTCGATCGCGGGCTTCAGGAACAAGAGCGAGCACACCATAGTCGATACGGGATTGCCCGGTAGGCCGATCATTGGCGTGCCGCGGAACTTGCCGACCATCAAGGGCTTACCCGGTCGCATTGCGATCTGCCAGAAATCGAGCACCAGGCCGGTCTCACCGAGCGCATCACGGATGAGATCGTGTTCGCCGACCGAAGCGCCGCCGGTGGTGACGAGAAGGTCAATGCCGGTGGCGCTCGCCGCTAGCTCCTGCAGGGCACGAGCGTCGTCAGGTGCGATGGGCAATGCGATGGGAATCCCGCCGCAAGCTTGGACGAGCGCCGTCAACGCAAAACTGTTGGAGCTAACGATCTGGTTTAGCCCGACCGGATCGCCAGGAAGGACGATCTCGTCGCCAGTGGGCAGAATTCCGACACGCGGCCGTCGGTAGACCCGTAGCCATGGCCAATTCATCGCTGCGGCCAGCCCAACGTCGCGAGCCGTCAGCTCGCGGCCAACCCTCAGCCGCACATCGCCCTTGCGGAAGTCGAGACCGGCCTCGCGTACATGACGGCCGACGGGGCTCAATTCTTTGACAATGACCGAGTCGCCGTCACGGTCGGCGTCTTCCTGAATGACCACGGCGTCGGCACCGGCGGGCAGAGGCGCTCCCGTGAAAATCCGCACGGCTTCGCCGCTACCGAGATTGCCTTCATAGGAGTTGCCCGCCGGGACTACGCCCACCACCTTGAGCCGCCTCGGAACTTGCGCCACATCGGCGGCACGGACGGCATACCCATCCATCGCCGACAAGGCGGCGGGTGGCTGGGTGCGCCGCGCCGCGACATCTTCGGCCAGCACCCGGCCAAATGCCTCGCCGACAGGGATCTGCTCGGTGCCGAGTGGCGTAAGCCTCGCAAGCAGCCTTTCTAGCGCTTCCGCGACGGTAATCATGGCGCGTTAAAAGTTCCGGATTTACCGCCCGACTTGTGGATAAGGCGGATATTCTCGATGCGTATCCCGCGATCCACCGCTTTACACATGTCGTAGATCGTCAGTGCGGCGATGGAAACGGCGGTCAGCGCCTCCATCTCGACACCGGTTTGCCCTCTGATCTTGACGGTCGCAGTGATGTCGAGGGCATGACGTTTTGTGTCGGAAGCGATCTCGACCGAAACCGAACTCAGGTTCAACGGATGGCAAAGCGGGATCAGATCGGGGGTGCGCT
>JASHOB010000122.1 GCA_030041335.1 Alphaproteobacteria bacterium
CGCGGCCGTCGCGGTCGCGCAGCACCACGCTTTCCTGGATAAGTTCGATGATGTCCGGCGTCATCAAGATCGATTCAACCCACGATCCGCGCAAAGGACAACAGGGATCCGGTCAGGTCAGCCGACGTGCGCCTTTTTGAGGCATGCGAGCAGGGTTTTGGCGTCAAACGGTTTCTTCAGGAGGCAGACGGCACCGCTGCTGCGGGCCTGAGCGTCAACATGCGGCTCCGAGCGCGCCGTGATGAAGATGACCGGCGCCGTATTCGCATGATCGTCGAGCCATTGCTTCAGCTGCAGACCCGAGAGCCCGGGCATCTGGATATCCGAGATGATGCAGCTCGACGGCTCGGACATGCCGGACACGAGAAAGTCTTCCGCCGAGCAATACGTCTTGGCGTCAAATCCGAATGAACGGACAAGACCGGCCAAAGCGAGCCGCATCGACTCGTCGTCGTCGATGATGGAGATCGGGGAGACAGACAGTCGCGTTACCTCAAAGTCCAAGCGCTTCGGCCATCCGCACCAGATCCGCAAGCGTGCGCGCGCCCATTTTGTGCATCGCTGCGCCGCGATGAATCTTTACAGTGATTTCTGAGAGGCCGAGATCGCCAGCCACCTGTTTGTTCATCTTTCCAGCCGTGACGAGGCGCATCACTTGTTGCTCACGGGGCGAGAGCTTGGCGAATTTATCGCGCAGGAGTGCCTGCTCGTTGTCTATCTTGCGGCGCGACGCGTCTCGAGCGATCGCTGTGGCTACAGCATCAAGCATGTCCTGGTCGCGGAACGGCTTGGTCAGGAAATCTACAGCGCCGGCCTTCATGCCGCGTACCGACATGGGGATGTCGCCATGCCCCGTCATAAGCACGACGGGCAGGTGGATGCCCAGGCCCGCCAACTGACCCTGAGAATCGAGCCCGCTGACGCCGGGCATGCGCACGTCGAGGATCAGGCAGCCCGGAGCATCCTGCCGTCGAGCGGCAAGAAATTCGCTCACCGACGCATAGGCGCGGGTAGTATGACCGATCGAACGCAGAAGACTGTCCAGCGCTGCGCGCATGGATTCGTCATCGTCAATGATGTACACGATCCCAGCGTCGCCCATGAACAAACCTAGGGCGGATCGTTCCCGCGTTGCAAGCGTCGTCGTGCTGCTTTGCCTCATTCGCGCGACCCTTATCAGAACAAAGTGTCGATGTTCGCCGACTTCTACGGAATCGGCTGGATCACATCCTAGTGCTCAACCACCTTCCGTTCTGGGGTGATCGGCAACCGACTCGTGTACTCATAACCCGCTTCAACGAGGCGAAGCGTCGGCTCAACGGCTTGATTCGGCTATCGGGCGTGAGGCTGGGCGCCTAATACCTTCGTACGATTGCGGCGATCCGCATTTCGATGAAGACGTTGGCCAGGCCTTTCGCCTGAATGGCGAGACCAGTAACGGAAACAACAATGACCGGCAGTCCGAGCTTTGTAGATGATGCACCCGGCAAGTGACCATGACCATCCGGATTCCGTTCGATGCGGACCCGGACAAGATCCGGCAACTGTCGGAATAGGAGCACGCGCCGCCGAACTAAAAACGGCATGGTAAGTGGTTGCATCTTTGGCGCGTGATGAGAAAGTACGCCAATGTCAGCGCTTTCAGAGTTGATAACCCGACCCAACTACACGAGATTCTCGAGTCGCTTCCGTTACATCCCTATATGGAGGCCGTTGTGACGGCGTTGTGCCGGTATCCTGGATCGCTGGCCGACCTTGAATAGTTGCACCAGCTGGGCGCAATCCTGCCGGCGAAGCAGGATGGCGAACGTCTGGTTTCGGGAATCGCTCAGTAGCCGCCCAACGACGGTTAGGTCGGCAGCTGCCGTCTCGCTTACTAAGGGGACCGTCTGCCCTATCGCGCTGCGTGCTCCACTGGGGCCACTCTGGTTACGGCCTGATGGAGCCACCCGACGAACGTCCGATTTTTGGCCTCGCCGTCGGAGAGCGGACCGACGCAAATCTACCCGGCAGTAGACTTTTGAGCAGGGCAAACACGTTTGGGCGAACGTCTCTGTGGATGGCTCCCTTTGTTGCAAGAGAAATTTGATGGTTTGGCATTGGTCGGGAGTAGTCTTCTGTCCGGCATGTTGATGCAGTCGACTTTGGACTGCTGGCCCTAATGGGGTACGCGAACCGGGTCCCATTCTGCATATCAGGCTGTGACGCCTCCGACGTTCGGTGGGTTGTCCCTGTTCCCGTCCTGACCGGTATTGCCATCACATCGCATCACTCCCACAACCTCGTGCAGCCGGTGTGGGCTGGCTGAACCGTTATCCCTTACGCAGCCCGTATCGGGATATGTGCTGCGCGATACGTTTCTCCGCGCGTCATCAGCGCCCAAACGATCCGCGCCATCTTGTTGGCCATGGCGACGGTCGCGACCCGCACCGGCTTTCGTGCCAGCAGCGACGCGAAATGCGGCGTGGCCTTGTCGGGTCTTCTCCGGAACTGCCGGACCAGCGCGGTGGCCCCGAGGACCAACAGACGGCGCAGATATTTGTCGCCCACTTTGCTAATCCGGCCGAGACGCTCTTTGCCGCCGCTCGAGTTCTGAAGCGGTGTCAGGCCGAGCCAAGCCGCAAACTGAAGCCCGGACCGGAACTGTCCGGGATCTGTCACGGCAGCCGCAAAAGCGGTTGCTCCGATCGGACCGATTCCTGGAATGGTCGCCAGACGACGAGCCATCTCGTCGCTCTTTTGCAGAACTAGGAGATCTCGTTCGATCTCCCGTATCTGCTCATGGGTGCTCAGGGCCTGGCGGGACAGGATCGCAAGCATTTTCACCGCCGGACCAGGCAGGTCGGGCATTTCATCTCCTACGACGATCCGCCGTGCCAGCAGCAGAGCCCGCTCGAGACCTTGCGGAATGTTGATGCCGAATTCCGCCAGCTGTCCCCTGGTCACGTTCACCAGTTGAGTTCGTTGCTTCACCAGAAGGGCACGCATGCAGTGCAGTGACAGTATCGCTTGCTGCTCGCGCGACTTAACCGGCACGAACCGCATCGCCGGACGTGTCACCGCCTCGCAGATCGCTGCCGCATCAGCCGCATCCGTCTTGCCCGCTTGACATACGGCTTGACGTAGGCTGGCGGCATCAGGCGCACATCATGTCCCAGAGCTAAAAGCTCACGCGCCCAATGATGGGATGTGCCACAGGCCTCAAGGCCCACAAGACACCGTAGCAGCTTCGTAAAAAACGGCAGAACCTGAGAGCGACGCATCGTTTTGCGGACGACAACCCCGCCCGATGCGTCCACGCCATGAAACTGAAAAACGTTCTTCGCCACATCAAGGCCAACGATGCTAACCTCCATGACGGATGGCTCCTTTCGCTCGTGAGATGCTTCGATAACGTCCACACTCCGGCACTTGGATGCCGAAAGCGGGAGCCATCCACATCATCTGCATTCGAGTGACGGCGCTGCGGCCTGGAACGACCACCATGGGTCGTGAACGGAACTCTAGGAAATCGACGGCCCGCTCCGCTGCCGGCCCAGCGTCCAGGAAATCGTCTCCCCACGAGCGATGCCGAAGACTTGCTTGCCGAGGCTGCGCTCCAGTACTGGCCGCCACGGCACCAGGGCGAACTCCCGATTGTTCTCGATGACAGCATATCGGCCGCTCGCCAGATCGAGCGACCGGCGATAAAATCCCTCGATCCGCTCGCCAGTCCGAACCTCGGCATAATCAAGGCCCAGTTCGTCAGAGAGCTGTCCGGCAACGCGGGACAGTTCGCGGCGACGCAAAACGCCTA
>JASHOB010000123.1 GCA_030041335.1 Alphaproteobacteria bacterium
GGGCGAAGTTTGGATTCGCGTCACCGCCGAAGACGGCACCTGGGGAGTCGGGCAAACCCACTGGGGTGATCTGGTCGAGCCGATCGTGCGTCATTCGCTCATGCCGCTGCTGGTCGGGCGTGATTGCTTTGCCATCGAGTTTCTCAATGACCTGATGTGGAGGGTGACACAGCGCTACGGCGCAACCGGTCTCGCTAGCATCGCGCGCAGCGGCATCGACCAGGCATTGTGGGATTTGAAGGGCAAGCTGCTCGGCCTGCCCGTCTACAAACTGCTCGGCGGACCGTGCCGAGAGGAGGTCGAATGTTACGCCACGACCGACGATCTCGACTGGGCAATGGAACTCGGCTTCAAATCGTTCAAGGTCAGCAACCCCGCCCATTACGATAGCGGGCTCGAGGGCATCAACCGCGTCGAGGAGAAGATTGCCAAGGCGCGCGAGCAGGTCGGGCCGGACGCCGAGTTAATGTTCAATCCCAACATGTCCTTTAATGTCGAGTTCACAGTGCGTCTTATGGAACGGCTACGGCCTTACCGGCTGCGCTGGCTGGAAGAGCCGCTGATTCCCGGCGACCTCGAAGGCCATGTCGAGATCAGAAAGGCATGTCCGTTCATTCCGCTCGCCACCGGCGAGGATCATCACGGCCGCATCGCCTTTCGCCAGCTCGTCGAGCGGCGCTGTGTCGACGTGTTGCAGCCCGATCTCCGCTGGTGCGGCGGCCTGAGCGAGGGCATCAAGATTTACACGATCGGCGAGGCTGCCGGCGTCATCACGGTGCCGCACGGCGGGGCCAACACCCCCGCAGCGGTTCATTTCGCCTTTGCCATGCCCGAATCGCCCATGGCCGAATATTTCCTCGCCTCGGCACCGGGTGTACCGCTGAAGGATTCGACGTTGCCGGGATTGCCGGAAGCTGTCGATGGCAAGCTCCTGCCAAACGACGCACCAGGTTTCGGCCTCGAACTCCGCGAGCAGGATTTCATGCCGTGGTCCTGAGGGCTCGCTAAGTCAGGACAACGGTTTTTTTTCGCCTAATCAGATCGAAGTCGATCTCAACGCCGAGGCCGGGTTTCATGGGCGCGTGCACAAGGCCGTCGCGGTCAGGCTCGACATCGTTAACCAAGCCGTATTTGATGATCGCCTCGGGCAGCAGGTACTCGTAGTAATCGCAATTGCGGATCGCCATCGAAACGTGAAGGTTGGCGACATTGTTCAGCGAGTTGCTGCCGTGATGCACTTCATAATTCATGCTGAAAGCCTCGGCGAGATGTGCGGTCTTCAGCATGCTCGTGATACCGCCCTTGAAGGCCACGTCGCCGCGCAGATAGTCGGTTGCCTGCGCATATATCCATGGCGCATACATTTCAAATCCGGCGAACGGCAGTTCAGTCGCCATTATCGGGACGTCGAGTTTCTGCTTCAGCTTCACGTAATTCGGGATCGACCATTCGCCGAGCGGATCTTCATACCAAAGAAAGTCGAGTTCCTCGAGCGCGCGGCCGACTTTGACCGCATCGGGATAATCGTAGCTGAAGCCGGCGTCGATCATCAGTACATAGTCGGAGCCGACCGCTTTGCGGACTGCCTGGCAGACTGCGACATCCTGGCGCCATTGGCCCGGAATGTGAAGTTTGTAAGCTTTGACGCCGCGTTCTTTCCAGTAGAGGGCCTCGTCGCAATATTCCTGTGGCGTCGCATGGGCAGGCGAGGAAGCATAAGCCGGCATGCTCCGTTTGTTGCCGCCAATAAGCTGATGCAGCGGCAGATTGGCCGCTTTGCCGGCAATGTCCCATAGCGCCACATCCATCGCTCCGACGGCGCGGACTGCCGTGCGCCCGCGCCGCGACATCGCGCGATGGAGCCGCTCCCGGTCGAACGGATCCTGGCCCATAACCAGTGGTTTGAGACTTTTGATCAGCATCGCGGCATCGTTATCCGCGCTACGCCCCGAGGCTCCGAGGAATGCGTGCCCGACGAGACCGGAATCGGTCTTGATTTCGAGCAGGCCGAGTAAGCTCGTGCCCGCGGCTTGACGCACATTGGGGCCGTAAATCACTTCGGGCAGCCCGTCCCAAGTGAAAAGTGTCAGACCGACATCATCAATCTTCATGGCAGATCCTAAGCCTCCAACCAAACCTGGGTGAATTTCGGGCAGTTCAGAATGCCCGGAGCGAAATTCTTGAGTTTGGGCGACGCGATCGAAACCGCGGGCGCGATAAATTGCGGCAATTCCAGCGCCTGTTCGATACAGAAGCGTTGCAGCTTTGCGAACGCCGTTTTTCGTTCCTCCATGCGTGGCGCCGCCATCGTCGCGTCAACCAATTCGCGATAGCCGGGGAGCTCGATCGATGCCGCGTTGAGCAGGGCGTTCTTGCCGTAGAGCGCGTCGTAGAACTGACTAGGATCCGGATAGCCGCCCGACGGCGCGATATACATTGCGCCGTGTTTCTTTAGATAAAATTCCGACGCAACCTGTACCGGATTGCGCAGGGTCGGCTTCAAGCGAATGCCGGCCTTGGCGAGCTGCGATTCAATCAATTCCTGACGCTGCATTGAGGCCTGGTCAGGCCAACCCCAACACGAGATCTCGATGCCACCACCAAACCCCGCCTCGGCAACCAGCTTCTTTGCCCGCTCGGGGTCGTAATAATAGTAGTTCACAGTTGACGGATCCGTTGCCCAGAAGGATTTGGGCAGAATATGGCTCGACGGCTCGCCCAGACCTGCGACCAACACTTTATTCAGCTCATCGCGATCGACACCATAATTCACTGCTTGGCGGATGCGACGATCGCTGAACGGCGGCTGCGCGTAATTGAGATGGGCTCCGAAAAATATCAGCGAGGTGGAAGCGGTGGTAACGACATTTGGCATCCGGTCGGCGGCAAGCTTTTGTTGCACCGTCATGTCGAGTGCCAAATGCGTCTCGCCTGCGATCACCGTTCGCGCCCCGGTGTTCACCTCGCTGATAATGTGGAATTCGATGCCGTCGAGGTACGGCAAGCCGGCCCGCCAATAGTGCGGGTTGCGCGTAACGCTGATACGGTAGTTGTCTTGCCAGCCTGCGAATTTGAATGGCCCGGTGCCGACGGGCGTCCGGTCCACGTTAGGCCCGTGTTGCCGGATCGAAGTCGGTGACACCATCAGACCGACACGATTGGTCAGGATCGTGGACAAGCCCGAGTTCGGCTTCACGAGGTGGATGGTGACCTGGCTTTTGCCGGTGACCTCGATGGCGGTCACTGAATTGAGGTCCGATTTGGCGTTGGAGCGGGGGCTAGTCTTGTAGCGATCTAGATTGAACTTCACCGCTTCGGCGTTGAATGGCGTTCCATCATGAAACTCGACGCCATCAACCAGTTCAATAATCAGCGTTTTGCTGTCGGCAAAATGCCAGCTCTTCGCCAGAGCAGGTTTGAGCTCGAGAGTGTTGGGATCGAAATCAATCAACGCGTCGTAGAGCGCATAGAGGGTGTTGAAGTCGGGTGTATTACGACCGGTTGCAGGGTCGAGCGCCGCCGGATTATAAGGCATGGCGACATGCAGCGTTCCGCCACGGCGCAGGATAGGGGTCGTTGCGCGCAAGGCACGCGGCAAGATCAATGCGCTTGCAGCGACGGCACCCGTCGCCAACACAGTGCGGCGACCGACTCCATGAGCGAGTTTCCCCTTGATCATTTTTTGCCGTCTCCCATCGCCAAAGACAGCGCCGCGGTGCTTCACAGATTTCCGCCGTAGAAGAGTAAGTTAGAGCAGGAGAACATTCTTGGTTCAAGAGTTCTACCGCTGGAAAAGCTCTTTATGGTTGGCAGTGCATCGCTGTGCAGTTTCGGGGACGTGCGCGCCGGTCGAGCGGTTGCTTCTAAGACAAGCTTCGGCGCATCGCCGACATCGAGGTCGGTGCGCAGGCAACGAAGATCATTTGCGAAGTCCAGCACTAACTGACAAAGCAACAGGCATAAAGGCATTCGCTCGTGCCCCTCATTGTCAAGACACTGGGTCGAAACTGCGATAGCATCTTTTTTCGTTGTTGACGCGAGGAACACATGGTCATCAATCCAGCAAGCGCGCCGAGCGAACGAATCCATTTCGACGTCGACGATAGATGGCTTGCAAGACACCGCGAGCCGATCATTGAACCCGAGCTGCCGATCGTGGATCCCCATCATCATCTGTGGGACCGCGGGTACCGTTATCTCTTCGACGAACTGCTTGCCGACACTGTCAGCGGCCATAACATCCGCTCCACCGTTTTTTTGCAGTGCCGATCGATGTATCGCGAAGACGCCGGTCCGGCGTTGGCACCTCTCGGCGAGACCGAATTCGTCAATGGCGCCGCCGCAATGAGCGCGAGTGGGCTCTACGGAAATTCACGCCTCTGCGCCGGTATCGTGGGCTTTGCCGATCTGCTGCTCGGCGCCGAAGTCGATCGTGTGCTCGAAGCGCATCTGCGCGTCGCAGGTGAACGCTTCAAGGGGGTTCGCAACAGTTCGGTCTGGGACGAGGACCCGTCCGTCAAGACGGTGCCGGGCGAGATCCCGCGCGGTCTATTGCTCGACGGCGAATTCCGTGAGGGCTTTTCCCGCCTCGGACGCCATGGCCTGACCTTCGACGCCTGGCTATTCCATCACCAGATTCCTGACCTCATCGATCTGGCACAAAGATTCCCCGCGACAAATGTGGTGCTTAACCACATCGGTGGGCCGATCGGCATCAATGCTTATGCCAACAGGCGCGAGGAGGTGAAGCGTCTGTGGCAAGACAACATCGCGGCACTGGCGAGATGTCCCAACGCGTATATCAAGCTCGGTGGCATGGGTATGAACGTCATGGGCTTCGCCTTTGATGATCGCGTTCAGCACAAGGTACCGGTTTCGTCAGAGACACTGGCGGCTGCGTGGCGGCCCTACATCGAACATTGCATTGCTACTTTCGGCGTCGAGCGCTCTATGTTCGAAAGCAATTTCCCGGTTGACAAGCGCACTTGCAGTTATGCGGTGCTTTGGAACGCCTTCAAGCGGCTGGCCGCGAATTATTCGGCACCGGAGAAGACCGCGCTGTTCTCGGAGACGGCGCGGCGCTTCTACCGTCTGCCGGTGGTGTAAATCGCTAGCGCCACAATTGCTTGCTGGCGATCGCCGCGCCTTGAGCCAGGGATTCGAGCTTGGCCCATGCGATCTGCGCATGAACGCGACCGCCGAGGCCGCAATCAGTCGCTGCGATGACTCGCGTCCGCCCGACCACGTCGGCAAAACGGCGGATACGCTGTGCCACGAGCTCCGGGTGCTCGACCACGTTGGTAGCGTGGCTGACGACGCCGGGTAGGATGATCTTGTCGTCGGGTAGGCTTACCTCTTCCCAGACATTCCACTCGTGCTCATGGCGCGCATTGGCGGCTTCGAAGGAATAACCCTGGCATTTCACAGCGAGCATGACCTCGACGATGTCGCGCATGGGCAGGTCGGTTGTGTGTGGTCCATGCCAGCTTCCCCAGCACAGATGAAATCGGATGCGGTCAGGCGGCAGGCCGCGGATCGCATGATTGAGAGCCTCGATCCAGCGCATGGCATACTTGCGATAGTTCGCGACGCCCGGCTCGGGATTGATCTGGTCCCAGCCTTCCGCGACGAGTGGATCGTCGAGTTGAAGGACTAGGCCGGCATCTACGATGGTCTTGTATTCCTCACGCATCGCCTCGGCCGTCGCCATCATAAATTCTTCGTCGGTCTTGTAATATTCGTTCGCCATGCGCGCGCAGCTGCCCGGCGCGACGGCATTGAGGAAGCCTTCTTCGAGCCCCGCCGCGGCTATCGCGTCCTTCATATTGGCGATATCCGCCTTGAGTGCCTCCTGGCCGATGTATTTGACCGGGCCAACACAGACCGGGATCGCCAATCGTTCCGGCCCCATATAGATTCCGGACTCGGGATCGGCGTAAGCCTCGGCGAATTTCTTGCGGTCGCGCCGATCCAACATCGAGCTCAATCTGATGCCGGCCGCACCGGCTTGTTGAGGAGGTATGTCAAGCCCCTGTTCTAATATTTTGAGGCCGCTTAGCCTCTGGAACGCGTAGCCCCACCAGGCGCCGTAATTGACACTGTAGTTCATGACATGCCCGAACTCGCCGTCGTTCGGAATATCGATACCGATCGATTTCTGACGACGCACCACGTCTGCGGTCGCGGCCCGTAACATGTCCCGGAAGGCGCGCTCGTCGCCGCCTCGACCTTGACTGCGCGCGCGATTGGCCTCGAGCAGATGGGTCGGACGCGGCAAGCTGCCGGCGTGACTGGTAAGAATATGTGTGTTGCTATTCTGCAAAAGTTTCCTCCCGATCGTTAGCGCCGGCAATCAGCATCGAACGGCTTTGGCGGCGCCATCAAATCCCAAGTATCTCGTCATTTTCGGCATTTGTCGTCACAGGTTGACGCGTGCGAAAGGCCAGATAAAAACAAAGAAGAGCCATCTTTCTCCACCCGGATCACTCATCATTCGAAAATGCGTGGATCAAAGGGCAGTCGTCCGCAACTTTCCCCGGGCGTCGAGCGCCGACCATCAATTGGTGAACAAGTCCAATCCCGGCCGCCTGGCGGCATTGAATGACCTCCGACGCGAGCCGGACCACCACGAGCAGCCACGGTTCTAGTCGAAGGGATAGACACCCGGCTCAGGCCGAAAGGCCTTCTCCACGCCTTCGACGCCTGAACGCAACATTGCGCCCCACGATTCCATCGTGCTCGCGCCGATGTGCGGCGAGCCGAAAAAATTCGGCAGATTGAGAAGGGGATTGCCGTTCGCCGGCTCAACCGCGAAGACGTCAAATGCGGCGGCCGCGATGTGCCCACTTTTGAGCCGTTCAGCCAGCGCTTCCTCGTCGACAATATTGCCGCGCGCGCAATTGATCAGCACCGCCCCCGGCTTCATCTTGTCGAGTACCGCGCCGGTGTACATGCCGATCGTGCCCTTGTTACGCGACAGGTGAATGGTCAGCACGTCCGAGCGCGCCCACAATCCTTCGGCGCTGACCTCTTCAACGCCCCATTCGCGATAAAAGTGCGAATAATCGACCTTGTCGCAGGCAAGGATCTTCACGCCATAGGGCTTGAGCAACTTCACCACTTCCTTGCCGATATGGCCGCAGCCATGAATGCCGACGGTACGGCCCCTCAAATCGGCCCCGAAACCCATGGGGCCGCGCCACCCGCCCGTGCGCAGGGTCGACGAAAAGAGATGGAGCCGCCGCAGCGTGAACACCATGTAGCACACCGCAAGCTCGGAGACGGACACTTTGTTGATCCCGGGCGCCCACCACATTTTGATCTGATATTTGTTGAGGATTTCTGGATCGATATGGTCGACGCCAGCCGAGCACAGGGACACTACCTTGAGATCGGGCAATTGGGCGCAAACTTCGTCGGTGAAGCGGTTTAGACCGATCACCGCTGCTTCGTAGCCCTTGAGGAATTCGACCAGCTTGTCGCCCTGCATCAATCCCGTATGCTGGGTTTGAAACTTCACGTCCGGATAACGCGACGCCAAGTCAGCCTTAATCTCGGGAAAAAATTCGAAATAAGATAGCGGCACGGCGACGCGGCGTATCAGCATGACTCACTCCCATTCTGTTCTGTTACGATAATGGCAGGGGATACGCCATCGCCAGATTTCAATTTCAAGGGCAGAGGACGCCGCGCATCGCAATTGGGCGGGACGAAGGGTAGGCCGGGCAAAATCAAGCCACCCGGTACCAGGCGGCCAAGTGCGTTACACCCCGGCCGGAGCGCGGACGAACGGTGCCTTCAAGGCCATCGGCGCGCCGTTCGGGAGGTCCTAGCCGCCAGGTGCCGCAAGCCGCCTTCGAATCGCCGCCAATTCTCGCCTGCGCCCGGCATTCGCCTTCGGATAATTCATGGCCAATCTTTCGAGTGAATCGACCAGGATTTGTGACACAATCAGCCGGGCATTCTCTTTGTCGTCGGCTGGGACGATGTACCACGGTGAGTTCTTGGTGCTGGTGGCGCTCAGGCATTCTTCATAGGCTTCGCGATAAGCGTTCCAGAACGGCCGCTCGGCGATGTCCGACTCACTAAATTTCCAGTTCTTCTCAGGGTCGTCAATCCTCGCGAGTAGCCGCTTGCGTTGCTCCTGGCGCGACAAATGGAGATAGAACTTCACGACACGGGTGCCGTTGGAGTAGAGGTCCCGCTCGAAATTTCTGATCGACTGATAGCGACGACGCCAGATCTCATTGAGATCCTTTCGAGGATCGTGAGGAACCTCGTGATCGAGCAGCTCGGGATGAACGCGGACCACCAAGACCGATTCGTAGTAGGAGCGATTGAAAATACCGATCCGCCCGCGTTCCGGAAGATTGCGCGACGCGCGCCATAGGAAATTGTGTCGAAGTTCCTCGGCGCTAGGCTGCTTGAAGCTGACGACTTCGCAGCCTTGTGGATTAACGCCTGATAAGACGTGTTTGATGGCACCATCCTTTCCCGCAGTGTCCATCGCCTGAAATATCAATAGAACGGCATAGTGTTCGGTAGCATAGAGCAGCTGTTGCTGCGCGCTCAGCTGAGCGACGTGTTCTTGAAGAACGTCGTGGTACTGTTTCTTCGACTTGTAAATAGGATCAATCGCCGTCGGCCATTTCCTGAGGCTGACAGGGTCTCCTTCGCCAACGCGAAAATCGGTCGCCTTGATTCTCATAATTGTCTTTAAATTATGCGGGGTCCGCCGCCGGTTCGCCATCGGAAAATTTAACCTTATTGTCATGGTTTCCATGGATGCCGAAACTGCCGCATCATTGGCACGGTACGAAATCGTGTCGCACCCGCGACGGCGTCGAGGGCGCAGGTTTGGCTTGCCGGAGCTTATGGGAAAGGTGGCGGCAATCGTAAACGCTGGCCGGTCTGGTAATGGTATTGGCCGACACTAACGGCTTGGCAACAAGCCAGAATCGGGCAATTGTCGATGGAGGAAGATTACCGAGGCGCTCTTGGGGGATTCCCTGATAGTGTGCGTCCAACGAGGGGCGTGACTATCGCCTGGCCGGATGATCATCCGGCAACGGATGCGGCAGATGGGTGATGCGGTTGATGACCGAATCTCCGACTCGCGGGCAAATTCTGACTGCACGCATCGTGATCGTGCTGTTTTTCGTGCTGGCACTCGCGGGCATCCTTTTCCACGGCTTCATCCCCGACGTCGAGCGCGTTTGGCGCAATATGGCCGCGCGACCCGGCGGGCCGATGACCTTTCGGTTCGTCCTGCAACCGACCATGGCGGCAATTGCGGCTTTGCGCGACGGCATCAGAGACGCCCGCACCGGTCGGTGGCCATACTTGTGGACGTTGGTCAATGATCCCGCTCGGAGAATGAGCCGCTTGAATGAGGGCGTGATCTCGACCGCCCGGATCATGCTGTTGAGCCTCGTCATGGATGCGATCTACCAGGTCACCGTGCTCAGGACACTCTATCCTTTCGAAGCGGTGATCGTGGCCGTGCTGCTGGCATTCCTGCCCTATTTGATTCTGCGAGGTCCGATCGCTCGAGCAGCACGCCGGCTCTTTGCGCTCCGGTCGACGGCAGTCGGGGGAAATACAGGTCCATGAAAGAACTGCGCGTTACCGCGGCATCCAGTTCTGCCGAGATCGCGACTGAGCTCGCCGCGCGTCGCACGGGCATGGCGTTCCAGCGTACGCGCATGAGTGCCGATCGCACCCTGATGTCGGTAATCCGCACCTCGCTTTCGCTCATTAGTTTCGGTTTTACGATCGCACAGGTTTTCGAGAAGCTGCGTGGGCAAAACCTTATATCGGGCGGCGCTCGCGCCGCGGGCCATTTCGGCCTCGCGCTGGTGGCACTCGGCATCGCGATGCTCGTGATCGCGATCGCCTTCCACATCCAGTTCATGCTGGGGCTGCGCACCGTACGGAAGGAAATGCGACTCGAGGGCCTTATCCACGGTAAGAGCGTCTTCCCGCCGTCGCTAACGCTCGTTACCGCGGTGCTGCTACTCGGGATCGGCATCACCGCGATCGTCAGCATGGTTTTCCACGTGGGCCCGTTCGGCTAGGGAGCGGGCATTGCGCGGGGCTTCAGGTGACGAATGAGGCATCGCAATCGATTGAAAAACGCATCTGGTACGGAGCGCTGGCATGCCCAAAACCGACAGACCGAATATTCTCGTCATCTGGGGTGACGATATCGGTATCTCTAACTTGAGCTGTTACTCACATGGACTAATGGGATATCGCACGCCCAACATCGACCGGCTGGCGAAGGAAGGCATGATGTTCACCGACTCCTACGGCGAACAGTCGTGCACCGCCGGGCGGTCATCTTTCATCACGGGCCAAAGTGTCTATCGCAGCGGTCTGTCGAAAGTGGGCTTCCCTGGCGCGCCGATTGGCATGTCCGAGAAGCTCGTGACGATTGCGGCGCTGCTCAAGAATCAGGGCTACGCCACCGGTCAATTCGGCAAGAACCATCTCGGCGACCTTAACCACATGCTGCCCACCAATCACGGCTTCGACGAATTTTTCGGCAATCTCTATCACCTCAATGCCGAAGAAGAGCCGGAGATGTACGACTATTATCCGGAGAAGGATTTTCCCGGCTTCCGGGAAAAGATCGGGCCTCGCGGGGTGATTCACTCCTGGGTCACCGACAAAGACGATCCGACGGAAATGCCGCGCTGGGGCCGTGTCGGCAAGCAGCGCATCGTCGATACCGGGCCGCTAACAAAGAAACGAATGGAGAGCTGTGACGACGAGTTTGTTGCGGCAGCCAAGGATTTTGTCAAACGCCAGAATGATGCCGGCAAGCCGTTCTTCGTCTGGCTCAACACCACGCATATGCATCTCTTCACCCACACGAAGCCGGATAGCAAAGGTCAGTCGGGGCGCTGGCAATCGCCTTATCACGACACCATGATCGACCACGATAAGAATGTCGGCGAGATGCTCGACTATATCGATGAACTCGGCCTCACCGAAAATACCTTCGTCATGTACTCGACGGATAACGGGCCGCACATGAATAGCTGGCCCGATGGCGCCATGACGCCGTTCCGCAGCGAAAAGAATACGAATTGGGAAGGCGCATTCCGTGTCCCGATGCTGATACGGTGGCCAGGCAAAATCGCAGCGGGTACGGTCTCGAACGAGATCGTGCAGCACCACGACTGGCTGCCAACCTTTCTCGCGATGGCCGGTGATCCTGACATTGTTGAGAAACTGAAGAAGGGGTATCAGACGATCGGGCGGACCTATAAGAACCATATCGACGGCTTTAACTTGCTGCCCTATCTGATCGGACCAGAGAAAACGAGCCCGCGCAAACTCTTCGTCTATCTCAGCGACGATGGCGATGTGCTCGGGTTGCGCTACGACAATTGGAAGGTGGTGTTCATGGAGCAGCGCTGCACCGGCACGATGCAGGTTTGGGCTGAGCCCTTCACGCGACTGCGTTTGCCCAAGCTTTTCAATCTTCGCACCGACCCTTATGAACGTGCAGATATTACATCAAACACCTACTATGACTGGTTTATTCATCGCGCTTACATTTTGTACGGTGCGTGGACGGTGATGGACAAATGGGCGGCAACCTTCAAGGATTTCCCGCCCGTTCAACATCCCAACAGCTTCACGATCGACGAAGCGCTAAAGATGCTGACGGAAGCGGCGGGAGGCGCCGGACACTGACCTCAGGATCACCTGGTTGACAGTCGAACTGTGGAAGAGCTGATCAAGATTGCATGCGGCTACATCGCCTTGCTGGTCGAGGCGGTGGCGGCCCTGGTGATCGCCTACGGCACGATCGAAGCACTGATTGAACTGATACCCGCACTTGGTCCGCACAGGGAGACGGGACGCCGGCGCAAGGTCTGGAGGCGGTTCGGGGTTTGGTTGTTGCTTGGCCTCGAGTTTGAGCTCGCCGCCGACATTATTCGCACTGCGATCGCACCAAGCTGGACCGATATTGGACAATTGGCGGCGATTGCCGCAATCCGGACCTTCCTCAACTTCTTCCTGGAGGAGGATATCGAAAAGTTACACCGCCAGAACGAAGAGAAGGCGGTTTCATGACGACAGTTAGGCTCTGCCCGAACAGCTCAATGTTATCGTCCCCCAATATCTATGTCGCTGGATTTATGCCGCTCGTCAGGGTTTTCCCTGATATCGTCCGTTTGGATGGTTCTTGATACTGATGGCCAGCCTGCCCAATCGCAGGGAATTGTTGGAGTTGCGGAAGCGTCTGCGAGGGTTGGGGCGGGCCCGGAGGGGTGGTGACGCGGATCCTGATTGCCGACGACCACGATGTGGTTCGTTCCGGCCTTCGCGCTATTCTCGAGGCGCAGGAAGGGTGGGAGGTGGTTGCCGAGGCGGCGGACGGGATGGAGGCGGTGGCGCGGG
>JASHOB010000124.1 GCA_030041335.1 Alphaproteobacteria bacterium
GCCGTCGGCGGCGTGTTGCTGGGCGGGCTTCTGGGCGGCGGCAAGGGCGCCGCGATCGGCGCGGGCGCAGGCGCCGTGACGGGCGGCGCCGTCGGCTCCGCCAACGCTGCGAACACCCAGTATTACGGGCAACAGCGCTTCGACGGGCTTTATCAACAATGCATGATCGGCCGCGGCAACGCGATCGGCTACCAGTCGCCGCCACCGCCGCCGCCGCCCCGCTATCAGAACAATGGCGGCAATGCCGGTCCGAGCGACGAATAAGGTAGCGGGCGGATGGCGTTAGGCGGGGATGGACGGCGGTGACGGGTCGCCGCACGCTCCGCTCCTACGCAGGCGTGCCCCAACGGCAGCAATAGTCTCGGCGGCCTGGTTCGGCTAGGGCGAAGACGCGTCAGCTCTCGACGAACTCGGGCTCCGGCGCCTCTGGTTCGGCATCGGGGCTGTCGCGACCGGTGCGCGGCGGGGCTTCCGTGAAGGTGAAGGCGAGCTTCTCTTCCTTCAAGGCGACATGCACCACACCGCCGCGGACCAACGCGCCGAACAGCAGTTCTTCGGCGAGCGGCTTCTTGATGTGCTCTTGGATGACCCGTCCCAAGGGGCGGGCGCCGAACAACTTATCGTAGCCCTTCTTCGCCAGCCATTCACGCGCTTCGGGCTCGAGCTCGATTGTGACGTTGCGGTCGGCCAACTGCTCTTCCAATTGCAATATGAACTTGTCGACGACGCGGCCGATCGTTTCGGGGCTCAAGGCCTGGAAGGAGATGGTGGCGTCGAGCCGATTGCGGAACTCGGGTGTGAACATGCGGTTGATCGCTTCCTCGTCTTCGCCGACCCGTACTTCGGAGCCGAAGCCCATCGCCGGCTTGGCGAGATCGCTCGCACCCGCATTGGTCGTCATGATCAGGATCACATTGCGAAAATCGACCGTCTTTCCGTTATGGTCGGTCAGCTTGCCGTAATCCATCACCTGCAAAAGGATGTTGAACAGGTCGGGATGCGCCTTTTCGATCTCGTCGAGCAACAGCACGGAATGCGGATGCTGGTCCACCGCATCGGTCAATAGGCCGCCCTGGTCGAAGCCGACATAGCCCGGCGGCGCGCCGATCAGGCGAGACACGGTGTGGCGCTCCATATATTCCGACATATCAAAACGCGTGAGCTCAATGCCCATGGTGCGCGCCAGCTGCCGTGCGACTTCGGTCTTGCCGACACCGGTCGGACCGGAGAACAGGTAAGAGCCGATCGGCTTCTCCGGCTCGCGCAATCCGGCGCGGGCGAGCTTAATGGCGGCCACCAACGCTTCGATCGCCTTGTCTTGGCCGAACACCATGGTCTTCAGGTCGCGATCGAGATTGGCCAGCGCTTCCTTGTCGTCGCGCGACACGGTTTTTGGCGGAATTCGCGCGATCGTCGCCACCACGGCCTCGACTTCCTTCGCGGTAATGACCTTGCGCCGTTTCGACTCCACCAGGAGCATCTGAGCGGCACCGACCTCGTCGATCACATCGATTGCTTTGTCGGGCAGCTTGCGGTCATTGATGTAGCGCGAGGACAATTCCACGGCGGCGCGGATGGCGTCGGCGGTGTAGCGCACCTTGTGATGCCGCTCGTAATAGGGCTTGAGGCCACGCAGGATCTTGACCGAATCTTCCACCGACGGTTCGTTGACGTCGATCTTCTGGAAGCGACGGACCAGCGCGCGGTCCTTTTCGAAGTAATTGCGATATTCCTTGTACGTGGTCGAGCCGATGCAGCGGATGTTGCCGCTCTGCAGCGCCGGCTTCAGCAGGTTCGATGCGTCCATGGCGCCGCCCGACGTCGCGCCGGCGCCGATCACGGTATGGATCTCGTCGATAAACAGCACGGCGCCGGGCATCGCCTCGAGCTCCGCTAGCACTGCCTTCAGCCGCTCTTCGAAATCGCCGCGATACCGCGTCCCAGCAAGCAGCGCGCCCATATCGAGGGCGAAGATGGTGGCGTTCTGGAGCACTTCAGGCACTTCGTGCTGCACGATGCGCCGCGCCAGCCCTTCGGCGATAGCGGTCTTGCCAACGCCGGGATCGCCAACATAGAGGGGATTGTTTTTCTGCCGCCGGCACAGGATCTGGATCGTGCGGTCAACCTCCATCTCGCGGCCGATCAAAGGATCGATCTTGCCGTTCTTGGCCTTCTTGTTGAGGTTGACACAGTAAGCGTCGAGCGCGTCATGACCGCGTTTCTGCCCTTTCTCGGTCGACGGCCGCTCGTCTTCGTCGGTACCTTGCGGGCGACGCTGCTCGCTCCGTCCCGGCGCCTTGGCGATACCATGCGAAATATAATTCACCGCGTCGAAGCGGGTCATATCCTGCTCTTGCAGGAAATAGATGGCATGGGTCTCGCGCTCGGCGAACATCGCGACCAGCACATTGGCGCCGGTTACTTCCTCACGCCCCGACGACTGAACGTGGATGGCGGCGCGCTGCAGCACGCGCTGGAAACTCGCCGTGGGCTTCGCGTCCTCGGCATGGTTCGATACCAGGTTGCCGAGTTCGCTGTCGACATAGGAAATGAGATCGCGACGCAGTTTCTCCAGATCGACCGTGCAGGCGCGGAGAACCGCCACCGCGTCTTGATCTTCGGTCAACGCGAGGAGCAGATGCTCGAGCGTGGCATATTCGTGGCGCCGCTCATTCGCATAAGCGAGGGCTCGATGCAGGGTCTTTTCCAGATTGCGCGATAACATGTGCGCCTAATCCTCTTCTCGCGTGACAAACACTCTAACAGCCCAGGACTCAACCCGTTGGTATTTTATCAATCCTTCTCTAGCGTGCATTGCAGCGGATGCTGATGCTGGCGGGCAAAGTCCATGACCTGCGTTACCTTATGCTCCGCTACTTCGTAGGTATAGACCCCGCAAACACCAACCCCACGGCGATGGACATGCAACATGATGCGCGTCGCTTCGTCGCGGTTTTTGCTGAAGAACCGCTCGAGAATATGCACCACGAACTCCATCGGGGTGTAGTCGTCGTTGAGCATCAGGACTTTGTACATCGAGGGTTTTTTGGTCTTGGGCTTGGCCCTGACGACAACGCCGGTCGCGGGACCGTCGCCGTTGTCGCTGTTGCGCTTCTCGATGTCGCTCATGACCGCCCGCCGAACCTCGATCAGGAACTCTGCATAACCGGCATCATCTTAATCTCGGTGCGGCGCATGAAAATGTCCAAGAATTTTTGACTGACCTCTGATAATTGCAGGCGACGGGTAACGCCCGGTGCGACAGGCGTTACCGACGCGTACGCGGCGCACGACGGATGCCCGCCAAGGTCCGAATCGCCGGCACGAACGACGGGCTTTTGGCGAGCCGCTCCCCGACGCGATCTGCCGCCGGAAACGGGCAAATTTGCCGGCAATCGGCGACTCTGGCCAAAAAACGGGCTGGACAAACCACCGACACATTCATAGGCTCTTAGAACCCGTTAGCCATTGAACTTCATATGACAGTGCAGGTGGAACGGCAGAATCATGGCAAATTCAATAAAGGCGTGCACCGCACGCCGAAATTTCGCCCTCGGGGGAATGGTCTCTTTCCTTCTTGGCATTGTCGCCACGCTCGCGACGCCGGCGCACGCGGCCAAACCGACCACCTGGATTGTGATCGATGCGAGCAACGGCCAGGTCTTGAACGAACGCGACCCTGACGCGCTTAATTATCCGGCCTCGTTAACGAAAATGATGACGCTGTTCCTGACTTTTGATGCGCTCGAGCATCGTCGCATCAGTCTGGCCCAGCGCTTCTACGTTTCGGAACACGCCGCCATTCAGCGACCGTCGAAATTGGGGTTGGTGCCCGGCAGTACCATCGCGGTTCGCGACCTGATCCTGGCGGTCGTGACGCACTCGGCCAACGACGCCGCCGTCGTCCTGGCCGAGGGGCTTGGTGGCACCGAGAGCAGTTTTGCCGCCAAAATGAACGCCGAGGCGTTGGCGCTCGGCATGACCCGAACCAATTTTCATAACGCCTCGGGCCTGCCCGATCCGCTCCAATATACGACGGCGCGCGATCTCGCCAAGTTGGCGTTGGCGCTTTACCGCACCTTTCCTAATGAATACCGGTATTTCGCCACCGAAGAGTTTGACTATAACGGCGCGATCTATACGAACCATAACCATCTGATGGAAGCCTTCGAAGGCATGGACGGCATCAAAACCGGCTTCATCAACGCCTCGGGCTTCAATCTGGCGGCTTCAGCGGTACGCAATAATCGCCGCTTGATCGGGGTGATCATGGGCGGGCGGACGGCGCAGTCGCGCGACATGGACATGGCCGAACTGCTGGACGATGCCTTTGCCCATCGCCCGCCTGCGAGCCCCGGTGACGTTGCCGTCGCTTCGAGCGATGCGTCCGACAGCGGGATAATCCACGACAACATCCGCACCACCGCGACGGCGATCTCTCCCGATGAGGCAGCAAGCACCTTGAACACCGGTGCCGATTTCCACCAGCCGGTCTACCGTGCCACCAGGGCCCACCACTACCGCCATTTCCAGCACCATCACGCCAGGGTGACGGCACATCACAAACTACGCCGCGGCGTGGTGCTCGCCAGCGTCGAGTTGTCCCGGACGAGTTTCAATCGCCGTCACGTCAACCATCATTACGCCGGGCACAAGCATCACCAGCATGTCGTTGCCAGCCAAAAGCACGCGCCAAAGTCCGCGCTGACGGCGTCGCACCACCGCGACCGCGGGGCCTCGTCGGCCAGCCTAAGCAAATCGGGTCACCGCCCACATGGCGTGGCGTGCGGCGGTTGGAACGGCAACAATCAGCCTTGCCCAACGCATTTCGACCGGTCACCGCGCGACCCGCTGCAGTCGGCATCAGTTTCGAGCGGCCGGCGAGGTTTGCTGAGTTAATCCCTAGCCGGGGATAGACGGCATCGTCACCCCACTTGCGGCGAGTTGGTTGGTCAATTGATCAATTAACTGATCGAGCCCCGCTTGGTCGGCCGCTTCGGCGCGCGCCACCAGGACGGCTTGGGTGTTCGAGGCACGCAGCAGCCACCAACCTCTCGCCGTGCTGACGCGCACGCCGTCGATGTCGGTGACCTCGGCCCCGGCATGATCGAGCCGCGCTTTGACCTCTCTGATCACGGCAAATTTCCGCGTGTCGGGGCACGGGATCCGCATCTCGGGCGTGTTCACGACGGCGGGGAGCCGGCGCCGCAATGCCGCCAGACTCTGGTCGGTGGCGGAAAGAATGGAAAGCAGCCTGATCGCCGCGTAAAGGGCGTCGTCGTAGCCATAATAGCGGTGGGCGTAGAAGATGTGGCCGCTCATCTCGCCGGCCAACGGCGCGCCGGTTTCCGCCATTTTGGTCTTGATCAGGGAATGGCCGGTTCGCCACATCAGCGGCCTGCCGCCGATCCGGGCGATTTCATCGAAAAGAACCTGGCTCGCCTTGACGTCCGCAATGATCAGAGCCCCCGGCTGCGCAGCGACAACTTCGGATGCGAGAATGACGAGGAGCTGATCGCCCCAAAGGATGTTACCGTCGCCATCGACCACGCCAATTCGATCGCCGTCGCCGTCAAAAGCAACTCCAAGATCAAGTGAAAATCTCTTTATAGTATCTTGTAACTGAAGCAAATTCTTCGGCTCGGTTGGATCGGGATGATGGGCCGGGAAATGCCCGTCGACGGTCTCGTTCAGCAGCACGTGCTTGCCGGGCAGCCGGGCAGCCACGGCTTGCAGGACCTCGCCGGTGGCGCCGTTGCCGGCGTCCCAACCGACCTGCAATTCCCGACCGCCGCGAAAGTCGGCGAGCAGGCGGTCGACGTAGGCGTCCTTGACCGGGCGTTGGGTCACCTTGCCGGTGCCCACGGCGAAATTGCCGGCGGCGGCGATGGCGCCAAGCCGCACGATGTCCTCGCCGAACAGCGGCTTCTTGTCGATCATGAGCTTGAAGCCGTTATGGCTGCCGGGATTATGGGAACCGGTCACCATCACCGCGCCGTCGACGCCGAGCGTGTGTCCGGCAAAGTAGAGCATGGGCGTCGGTCCAAGGCCGATACGGAACACATCGATCCCGCTGGTCCGCAACCCTTCCACCAACGCCGTCTCGAGCGCTGGCGAGCTTAGTCGTCCGTCGCGGCCGACCGCGACCGACTTGCCGCCGCGCTCGACCAGCAGCATCGCGTAGGCGCGCCCGAGCGCCTCAGCATCCGCCTCGTTCAAGGTTTCGCCGACAATCCCGCGGATGTCGTATTCGCGCAAAATGGTGGGGTCGAAGTGGTGGCCTGTCATAGCGAAACCTCGGCGCCTGCCGTCAACGATAGCTGTGCAGAATATGTTGCATCGGGATCGCAGTATCGTCGCGGGTGAGCGCGACCGCGATATTGGCTTCGAGCCAGCCGACCTTTTCGCCACAATCGTAGCGCCGGCCGTCAAAACGCAGGCCGTGAAACGGCGTGCCGCCCTCTATCAGCGGCTTGAAGGAATCGGTGAGCTGGATTTCGCCCCCAGCGCCCTGCGTTTGGTCCTCGAGATGGCGAAATATGTCAGGATGCAGAATATAACGGCCGACAATGCACAGATTCGACGGCGCCTCCGCCGGTTTGGGCTTTTCCACGACGCCTCGAACCGAAACGAGTCTGCCCTTTTCCGCGGCGATGTCGAGCACGCCGTAACGGCTGGTCTGCTCCCGCGGCACTTCCATCACTGAAACAATACTGCCGCCGACTTTGTCATGCGCATCGACCATCTGACTGAGGCAGGGCGTCGCGGCCAAAATGAAGTCATCTGCCAGCAGCACGGCGAACGGTTCGTTACCGACCAGGTCTCGGGCGCACCAGACCGCGTGGCCAAGACCTTGGGGCGCGGGTTGCCGGGTGTAAGCGATCTGGCCGGGTTTCGGTACCCAGCCGTTTACCAGACTGACTTGACTGGTCTTGCCGCTCGCTTTGAGCTTGGTCTCAACTTCTTGCGCGAGGTCGAAATGATCCTCGATCGCGTGCTTGGCCTTGCCGGTCACAAAAATGAAATTGTCGATGCCGGCGGCAATCGCTTCCTCGACCGCGTACTGGATCAACGGCTTATCAACAATCGGCAGCATTTCCTTGGGAATCGCCTTGGTCGCGGGAAGAAAGCGCGTGCCCATGCCGGCCACGGGAAATACCGCCTTGCGGACGCATGTCTTCATAGCATTCTCGGTGGCGTGGACCTGTCGTTGTCAATTGAATAAAGGCATGCCTTCCTTTAACGGACGAAGCGCCCCGATGTTTCCCGGCGCGCTCCGCGGCAGATTGAGCGTTTTCCAACCACGGTGCTGCGCTGAAACGCCATCGGCACATCGCCAGTCAAATTAAGCAAAAGCCACCGCGGTCCACATCCTTGAATGATTAACGAATGGTGTGTGCTGGTGCCGAGGCCGGCTACGGCACGATGGTGTCATGAGCGGCATACCCTATAATGTGAACATGCATCGCCGGCCTTCGACAGCAAGGATATCATGAGCACGTTCGACATCGCATCGACCGGCCCGATATTGCCGGCGCCACAGCCCCCCGAGCGCCAGCTTAATCTGTTCGCGTTGGTGCGCACCGTGCGCGACAATACGATTGCAACTTTCCACCGCGACGCCTACGAGCGGGAGTTTCTCGACCGTTCCTTGCTGTGGGCGCACGCCTACATCATCAACGATACCGAAGCGATCAAGCGTGTCCTCCTCGACAACGCCGAAAATTACGTCAAGACGCGCTTGGCGCGGCGCCTGCTCGAACCCGGCCTCGGCCAGGGACTGCTGACCAGCGAGGCCGAGACCTGGCGGCGGCACCGCCGCATCATGGCACCGTCCTTCGATCCGCGCTCGGTGGCGTCTTACGCTCCACTCATGACGCGGCACAGCGAGGAAATGCTCGCGGGCTGGGATGCGCTGCCCGATGGCGCCGAGCTCATGCTCGATCAGGCGATGACCGGTCTCACCCTCGCGATCATCGCCAAAACGATGTTTTCGTCCGATGCCGAGGACATGGGCGAACTGGTGGCGAAGAGTGCGGAGAGATACCAGATCGAGGTCCGTCCCACCCTCTTCGATCTACTTGCGCTGCCCAGATGGATTCCGCGCTTTCGCTCGATGAAATATGCCGAGCGGATTTTCAGCGACTTCGATCGCGAGATCGAGCGCATGATCGCGCTCCGGCGCGCCGAGACGGTGGAGCGGCCAGACCTGCTCGCGCGGCTGTTGTCGGCACACGATGAAGAAACCGGCGACGGACTTTCGGCGAAGGAGATTCGTGACGAAATGGTCACGATATTCATCGCCGGGCACGAGACGACATCGCTCGCGCTCACCTGGACGTTCTACCTCCTTTCCCAGCATCCGGAGATCGAGGCGAGGCTCCACGCCGAATTGCGCGACGTGTTGGGCGGCCGGACGCCGCACGCCGAGGATGTGCCTCGGTTGCGCTACACTCGAATGGTCATCGACGAGACGCTGCGACTTTATCCACCGGCGCACACTTTGTCGCGCGAGGCAATCGCCGCGGACCAACTCGCCGGCCACCGCATTCCGGCGGGTGCGGCTGTCTATATCGTTCCGTGGCTCCTCCATCGTCATCGCAAACTGTGGGAGCGGCCGGAGCAGTTCGATCCCGAGCGCTTCCTGCCGGAGAGCGCCGCCGACCGTCCGCGCTTTGCCTACCTGCCGTTCGGTGCCGGCCCACGCATCTGCATCGGCGCCGTCTTCGCGATCACCGAAGCGATTTTGCTGCTCGCGACGATCACGCAACGCTACCGGCTGCGCCTGAAGCCGGGCCACCTGGTCGCGCCGCGCGGCTTGATCACGCTGCGCCCGCGGC
>JASHOB010000015.1 GCA_030041335.1 Alphaproteobacteria bacterium
GTGTCAACACGGCCTCGGCGATGCGCATCGCATCGACGGGCCGTTTCGCACCCTGGTAGAGGCGGGCCAACGCCACCTGCACGTCGGGATTGGTTGGATCGCTGAGCAGGGCCGGACGCAGGCGTTCGAAGGCCGCCGCCTGGTCGCCGTGCTCGTTCAACAGGTCCGAGGCACGGACATCGGCTTCGATCCGCAGCGCCGCCAGGTCACGGCGCTGAGCGGCCGTCAGGCGGCTGGTGTCCAGTTCCGCGATCATGGCGTTGGCCGAAGCATCTAGTCCCGCAGCCAGTAGCGCTCCGGCGATGGCGATGCGGGCACTGGGCTCCGGGTTCACGATTTCCGCCGTACGGGCGGCCTGGTCGGCGCCGGCCCGGTCGCCGGCATTGCCGAATGCGCGGATCACGTCCGCGGCGATGCCGCCGGTCGGGTCGGGCTGTGCCGCGAGCGTCAGCAGGCGCTGCCGCGCCTCGAACGGCGCGGTTGGCAGCAAGGCGGCGGCGTTGGTGACTTCCTGTTGCCGTCGCAGCCGGGTCTGCAGTCGCGCCATGTCCGGGGTGAGCCGCGTCACCGGAATGCGGTTCATGAGCGCTTCGGCATCGGCACTGCGGCCATCTTCCTGTGCCAGCAGCGCAGCGGCATAGAAAGTGTCCGGGGTGGACTGCCGTGCCACCAGTTCCTCCATGATCGCCCGGCCCTCGGCGCCGCGGCCGAGCCGACGTAAGGCACGGGCGAGGTCGAGCCGCAGCCACGGGTCGTTGGGCGATGCGTTCATGGCTTTGCTCAGCAGTGCCACCTGAGCCGCCGGGTCGGAGAGAGCGGCCGCCTCGGCGCGCGCCTCGTTGGCAGCCGACGTACTGACGGTGCCGCCACCGGCCGGCGCTCCCTTACGCGGCGCATAGGTTAGGCGTTGCGGCGGTACCTCCGCCGCGCGGCCCTCGGCCCGCAGGGCGCGATTCAACCCGGCGACGGCCGGCGCAAAACCCGGCCGGCGGGCCAGGGCGGCGCGGAAATCCTGCTCAGCCTCCGCCGCGTTGCCCTGCCGCAGCGCCACCTCGCCCAGCATGCTCTCGGCATCGGCCTTGTCTTCGACGTCGCGATTCATGGCCTGGTGCAGCACCGTATCGGCGGCGGCGACGTCGCCCTGGCGCAGCGCTGAGCGGGCACTGGCCAGCTCCAGCGCGTAGTTCGCGGCGTCAAGCGCGCGCGTCCATTGGGCCGCGCGGTCCGGAGCGGCGGCGATCGCCCGCTGCAACAGTTCTTTTGCATCGGCCGCGCGATTCTGCCGCAGCCTCACGATGCCGAGGCCGGCCAGTGCATCGGGATCGTTCGGGTTGGTGGCCAGTATCTGGTTGAACTGCTTCTCGCTGGCGCCGAGGGAGCCGCGGTTCAGCGCGGCATAAGCCGCCTGGCTCGCCAGTTGGGCGGGGCTCGGCGGTGACGGCTGGGCGGTGCGCACCGCTTGCTGTTGCCGCATGACGTCCGCATCGCCGGGGAATCGCCGCAGATAAGCGTCCAGCAGCGGCAGCACCGCTGGGTCGTTGCCATAGAAGCCGAGCGCCTGCTTCCAGGCCGCCTGTGCCTCGCCACTGATATCAGGGCGCTCGGCCAAGGCTGCGAGCCGGGCAATGCCCTCGGCTCGGGTCGCGGGCGCGTAGGTGAGCGCCTCGTCGTAGGCGAGCAGAGTGGTGTCGCTGGCGTTGGGCGACGCCGCAAGGCGCGCCAAGCCCCGCTCGCCCAGAGCGCGGGTTCCGGGGGCCGAGGCGAGCACCTGAAAATACTCCCGCGCGTAGCTTGGCGGCGGCCCGCCCGGGCCGAACAGGCTTTGATAGCGGGCGGCGGCTTCGTCGAGGTGGCCTTCCCGGGCAAGCTCTCGGGCGGCCTCCAGCGCCGCCGGGTCGATTGTCGCTTCGCGCAGGATGGCGTCGCCCCTGGCGAGTTGCTCCGGTGTTGCGCCGGCGCTGCGCAGTCGGTCGACATAGGCGCTCGCGGCGGTGCGGTCGTTGCGCGCGATGTCGGCCCGGGCAGCGAGCAGCAACGCGTCGATATTGTTCGGTTCCGCCGACAATGCCCGCTCCGCCGACAGGATGGCGAGTTCCGGCCGTCCCTCGTTGAGCCAGCGCTGCCCCTGCCTCACCAACAGCGTCACTGCCGCATTTCCGGACGGCGCAGACAGGGCTGCCTCGCTTGCGGCCGCTGGGGCCGGGTTTGGCGCCGCCGGAACCGCGGGTGTCAGCGGCAGTTGCGCGAGGGTCAGCCCCGGAGCCGCGAGGGTGGCGAGGAGAACAAGAGAGGCGACGCGGTGCTTCATGACGGCCTCGGTGTCCGCGCGCGCAGCCGGAAGGCGGCCCGGCGGCGGAGCATCCAGAAGATCGGGAACGCGGCGAGGAGCGCGCAAATGATCAAGATCACCCCGGTGCGTATCGGATTGTAGCCGAGCCAGCGCTGGGCCCACAGCCAGATTGGCAGATGGCCGACATCGTATCCGTCCGACGCACGGAAGGCCGTCACCTGCCCGGCCCGGATCAGCGCGACATCTCCACGGATGAGCCCAGATTGGCCGCCGGTGCGCAGCGCGCCAACGGCCGCGACGACCGCTTCCGGGGTCATTCCCGTCACCGCGACGACGGATCGGCCAGGGCTAAGCGCGCTCTCCAGCCCCAGGAGGATCCCCATGCCTTCGCCCGCCCCATCGAGTGCGAGGCTCGCGCGGCCAAGCTCGTCCCGGCTTGGGGCATCGAAGAAGACGGTGCGCAGAGGCTGCAACGGTCCCGGCAGGTCAAGTGTCAGCCGTCTCCCCGCAACCTGCACGGGGCCGTCGCGAAGGAGCGTGGTAAAGGCCGGCTGACGATCGATCGCGCCGATCACCAGCAGGTCGCGATCCGCCGCGCTGTCCAACTGGTCGGGGCTGACGACCATCAGCCCGGTTGCGGGCGTGCCGGTGATCGCCGCGAGCATGCCGATCACGTCGAGGAACGCCGTCGCCTCGACGGTGGTCGGATGGCCCGGTAGTACTGCCGCCGTGCCCGACAGGTCGGCCAGCCGGGTGAACGGAAACCCGGCGCTGGCGAAAAAGCCGAGATTGGGCATGCGGGCGTAGCGGCTGGCATTGCTGATATCGACCGTGCTGTTGGGGTCGACGTTGGCGCGGATGTCGCCCGGGACCCCCGCGCATTGGCCGTGTGACAACGGCCGCATATCGAAGTTGAGCTGAAGCTCTTCCCTGCCCAGGAGCAGATAGGGGGGGATGGCGGTCCGCCCTTGCAGGGTGTTCTGCTGCAGACCGAGCCAGCGGATGAGCTCCTCGACCAGCCACGAATGCTGTCGCCCGAGCGGGAAGGATCGCAGGTAGGTGCCCGAGACCAGCACGTCGAGGCGCGAGGTCGCGAGGTCAACGATCGGTCCCGGCGGGGCGCGGAAACGGAGGTCGACCGGCAGGCCGCCGTTGCGCCAAGTGTAGAGATCGGGCGCCGTGCGAAGCGGGATGCGGATCGGACCGGGAGCGTAGCCGCGGGCTTCGAGCGCACCCTGGTCTACCAGCGTGCCGAAACGCACCGGATGGTCGGGGGGCAGCCAGTTCGGCCCGACATAGGGCGCGGGCGACGGGGGTTGTTCCGCTTGCACCGACGCCATCACGCCCGACACGCCGCCGATCGCACGGACGAGCGCCAAAGCGGCGGTTACCGCGTCCTGATCATTCCGGCCGCCGATCACGAGGAGACTGCCAAACTGGTCGTGTGGATTTGGCAACACGGCGAGGGTCGGTCCTTCGAAGGGCGGCAACGTCACCTCCGGCGGTCTCTGGTCTCCCACAGCCAGCACCACGGCGCTGCCCGACGCGGGCACCGTGCGGCTGACCGGAAAGTCAGCGCCGCGGTAATCCGCCAGCACGGCAAACCAGGAGGCGGCGATGGCGGCGGCCCGAAAGGTCGTTGGCGAGCTTTCGCTTTCCGTCAGGACGAAGGGGAGTTTGAGCGCCGCCTGGAGCTCGCGGCGGTCGAAGAACGGCTCCGGCAGACGCGCCAGGTCGCGCTGCGGCCGAATCTTGGCGACCGTCATCGTGACCGTCGACAGATCGGAAATAGTGGCCCAGAGCAGGCCTGAGAGCGCATCGTTGCAATCGACCGCGTAGCGTCCGGAGAAGTGGAAGTTCAGGCGGTTGATCTCGGTAAAGAACAGCGGGTCGAGATCGAAATTCATCGGCCCGAAGTTCTTTTGATGGGCGGTATCGAGTGGAATGGTGCCAACGGGTTCGTCGTTCAGAGTGACAGCGATCTGACTTAGCGAGGGAATGAGCGCGGGCGAGGCGCCGCCGAACACCGAGAGCGTCGCCGCGGTCACGACCTCGTCGGCGCGAATGCCGAAGAGCACGCCCTGCAAATCCGACGTGCCCCGCATCTGCATCGGCCCGGTGAGGCCGAGGTCGCGCAAGGTCCGCTTGACTTGCCGCACGCCGGCGCCGGGGGAGGCGGTCGCTGGCGCCGCTGCCACGGCTTGGGTCGGGGCGGTCGTGCCGGGTATCGGAGGGACAATGTTGATGGCCGGTGTCGGCGCCGGCGGGGCCGGAACAGGCGCCGCCGCGGCTGGCGCCGGAACCGGCACGGCAGGAGCCGCGGGTGCCGAGGTGGTCGGCGCGGGCGCTTGTCCGGCCGGGTGACGATGTGCGGCCCCGGCAACGGCCGTGCTCGCCAGGAGCAGCACCATCACCATCGCGGTCGTTCGGACGGCGGCCGCCATCGGGGGTCTGTGCCGGGGCTGCACGACGTCCGAAGTCCGCCCCGGCGCAGGGGCCGCCACGGCGCCGGCGGCTGGCCGGCGGCTCAGGGTGAAGCGATGCCGCCTGAACACGGCGATCAGGGTCGAGAGCACGACTTCGCCGAGAGACCGGAGCGGCCGGTCGCGCCGCCAATGGTCCCAATGCAGCCAGGCATCCGGGCGGCCGAAGAACACGCGCGTAATGGCGGACAGCTCCTGCAGGTTCGCGGAATGGAACTCCAGGAAGGCGGTGTCGCCCTCCCAGTGCAATACCGTGCTCGGTACCTCCACGACCTCGTCACAGACGGTGAACGCCGCGACCACCGCATCGCCCGGGCCGGTCCCGAGCGGCTGTGCGATCTGCATCCGCGCCCCCGAGAGCGACAGATCGCTGGTGCGGGCCGCGACCCGCGCGCCATCCGGCAGCACCAGTTCCGCCGGCACGTTCGCCCGCGTCCGCGCCCACACGCGAGACTGCCCCCGTTCGCCGCCGACCGCGATCGAGGCCGACACGGGGATCAGGCACATGCCGCACCAGATCGTGTTCAGAAGATACGCCTGGAACGCCAATCCCGCGGTGGTGAGGACGCCGTGTATCCCGAGCAAGAAGCCGGCCAGCAGCAGTATCAGCAGGATGACGTTTGGCGCCACGACCCGCAAGTCGAGGTAGCCGCGCGCCAGCGTACCGCCCTTGCTCGTGACGTTGAACTGGCCCTTGCGCGGATTCCACAGCGCCAGCAGGGCGACCGGTAGTAACGGAACGGCCATTACCGCCTCGTAGATCTCACTCCAGAAAGAGTGCCGGTGAGGTCCGTTCATGCGCGCCGTGGTGGCGAAGGTGTGGAATATGTGGGACCCGGCATAGGCAATGATCGCCAGCGGTGACGCGGCGATGATGTTCTGCCCGAAAAACAGAAATGCCAGCGGCGAGGTCAGGAAAACGAGCCTCGGCAGCGAGTACAGGAAGGAGAAGCTGGAGGCGAAGTAGCAGAGCCGCTGAATCGGCCGCAGCCCGCGGGCGAACGGCGTCTTCTCCAGCCGCAAGATCTGGATCATGCCGCGGCCCCAGCGCAGCCGCTGCCCGATATGCAATGCGAGCCGCTCCGTTGCCAACCCGGCACCGAGTGGCACGCGCAGGAAGGCAGTATGCCAACCGCGCTGCTGCATGCGGAAGGAGCAGTGGCAGTCCTCGGTGACGGTCTCGGTCGGAACACCGCCGATCTCCTCCAGCGCGGTGCGTCGTATCACAGCGAGCGATCCACAGAAAAACGCCGCGTTCCAAAGATCGTTGCCTGGTTGGATGACGCCGTAGAACAGCAACCCCTCGTTCGGCACCGGCATCTTGTAGGCGAGGTTCCTCTCGAAAGGATCGGGCGAGTAGAAAAAGTGCGGCGTCTGCACCAGCGCGATGCGCGCATCACGCATCAGCCAGCCGACCGTCATCTGCAGGAAGGCGCGGGTCGGCGCGTGGTCGCTGTCGAAGATGGCAATGAACTCGCCATTGGTGTGGCGCAGCGCGTGGTTGAGGTTGCCGGCCTTGGCCCCCTTGTTGTCCGGCCGGATGATGTAGCCACAGCCGCATGCCTCGGCGAAGGCGCGGAACTGCTCGCGCCGGCCGTCGTCGAGGATCCAGACATTGATCTTGTCGCGCGGCCAGTCGAGGTTGAGCGCGGCCAGCACGGTATAGCGCACCAGCTCCAGCGACTCGTTGTAGGTCGGGATGTAGACGTCGATCGTCGGCCACTCCGCAGGATCGGCAGGCAGCGGTACCGGCTTGCGATCGAGCGGCAAGGTCGTCTGGAAATAGGCAAGCACCAGCAACGCACCGGCATAGGTCTCTGCCAGTATCAGGCCGGCGCACAGGAACTCTCGCACGAAGCCGTCAAACACCATCGTGTCGGACACACGCCAGAACAGGTAACGGGCGGTAACCAGGACCGAGATGATCGCCAGCACCAGGCCAGCGCCGCGCGACTTGAATTGGTTGATAATGACGAACGCCACCATGCCAATGACGGTCAAGACCGCCTGTTGGCCGGCCTCCATCGGCACCGTGACAAACATCACCGCGGCGAAGAGGGCGAGCAACAGGGAGACGGCGCGCAACAGGCGACCCCAGAGCGGCAGCGGCTGCGTCAGAATCTTCAGCATCAACGCAGGCCCCATTCCCTCAGGGCGGGGAACGCTCCCGCATCCGGGTCGGGCGCGGCGGCGGACTGCCGGGTGCGGGCGGTCAGCGAATCGACCAGAAGCTGCAGATCCTCCGCCGCGCCGCCCGTGCCATTCGTCAGCAGCCGCCGGTGAACGAGCGCTTCCGCCACGGCGTTGTCCCAGCAGACGGCGCCGAGCAGGCGGGGACCGAAAGCATTCCGCGCGCTCTCCAGCACGGCAGCGCTGACCGGGGCATCGAGGTCCACCTGGTTCATCAGGACCACCATGCGATCGGCCGAGCGGGCGGACATCGTGCCGCGACCGTAGACCTGGCCCGAGAGGATCGGCGGGATCAACGCGGCGCTGGCGATATCGGCGAGGAGCACCACGACGATCAGGTCTGCCAGTGGCGTCAGCGCGGTAAGCGCGGGTGAGGGGCCGGGCGACGTATCGACGATCACGAACTGTGCGGGATCGGCCAGCATTTCCCGGACGGGAGCGGTGAGGAGGTCCGGCCTGTTGAGCAGAGCCATCTCCACTTCGAGCACCCGGCGCGGTTCGCTGCCGCCGAATGGCAAGAGGCGCACGCCGGCCGGAGTCTCGACGACCGCGTTTTGCCAGCGCGGCTGGTGGTCGAGGGCGTTGGCGTATCCCGCCTCGTCCCGGATTGACATGCCGAGATGCAGCCGCAGTGAATTCTGCGTATCGAGATCGAGCGCCAGCACCGGATGGCCGCGCTTGGCCAAAATAGCCGCGATATGCGCGGCCAACGTCGTCTTACCAACACCGCCCTTGGGAGAGTTGATCACGATAAGCGGCACGATGGCGGCGGTCGCTCAGCGCAACTGATGCGCGGATGTCGCCGCTCGCCATGCGGAGCGGGCCGCGCGGCTCGGTCGCACGGACTTGACGGCGGCTGGTGCCGGGCTCAGGGCGGCGACTTCCCTCAGGACGGATTGCGGCACCGGGGTTGCTGGCCCGAGCCTGGGTTCAGCCGGAGTCGCTGCCGCCCGGAGCGTCACCGGCGGCGACTCGGCCGCGCCAACGCCAGCCGCCGGTTCCGCCTCGGGCGATGTCAAAGGCGCAGCGACGGCGTCCAAATGAGGGGCGGGAAAGCTCCGATAGCGGAATGTCGACAGGCCGCAGGCCTTCGTGAGAGCGTCTATTTCGATCACCGTCCAACCCTCCGGAAGAACGCTTGCGCCCACGCTTGTAATTAAATCTGAAGTCTCCGCTATTTTGCCGTAATTCTAAGCGGATACCTCCAGATCGTCGATAAATTTGTTATAGCCGGCCGGAAATTGCGCCAAAGTGTTGTGCTCTTTATTGAGAAAGCGCCGATGAGGTCCGCCGGGATGACGTCCTCACTAAGAGCGATGCATTCCCGCTTTTGGTGAACTGAGGGCGGCGCAAGCGCCGGCCTTTGATGCTGCAAAGGGCGGTTTCGTCGCGGCCGGGGAGTGACCCGGGCCCGGATTGCGCCGGCTGACGGGACGAGATTGATTGGGGTCGATATCGATGGAGGCGATGCAGCCTTCAGGCGCGACGCAAGGCGCTGAGGTCGGGCCAGCCATAAGCAATCGCCTCGACCGGCTCGCCGCCGACACGAATGCGCCGGGTCAGGATGAACTTGCCACCGAGATGTTCGTAGAAAAAGCGTGAGGGATTGGCACGGATTACCCAGATCAGTGCCGAGGAATTGCCCTTGTAGAGGAGCCGCTCAAACAGGGCTCCCA
This sequence comes from Alphaproteobacteria bacterium, assembly GCA_030041335.1. Classification (GTDB taxonomy): domain Bacteria; phylum Pseudomonadota; class Alphaproteobacteria; order ATCC43930; family CGMCC-115725; genus JAATGI01. The sequence continues at coordinate 8,640 of JASHOB010000015.1, forward strand.
AAAGGTGGCGGCCGACGCCGCGATTCTGGGCATCGGGCGTAACGTACAGCGTGAAGATCTCGCCGCTATAGGGCAAGGTGGGATCACGCTGCGCGCCGCAATTTCCGAAGCCGACAATGCCGCCCTCGGGCTCCTCGACCACGATGACATCGCCCGGCCGATAACGAACCAGTCCAGCCCAAGCGCCTTGCTGTCGGCGCTCCGACATGCCGATGAGCACGCGGTCAGGCAGCATCCCGGCATAGGTGGCGCGCCAGGTCTCGACCTCGATCCGCGCGATTGCCGCCACGTCGGTAGGGCCTGCGCGGCGCACGCGAAAGGTGGTGTCGCGATCCATCGCTAACCGTGCGACACCGCCGGCCGGGCGGCAAGCAAACCGGTCGCGGCGCAGGGCGGGCCCGGATGGCGACCGCGTGATTGCGATCCGAAGTGCCCGACACTTGACGTCATGTTCGCTCGATCCTCGGCCAAGCAAAAATGCGCTTCAGTATAGACCACCGGCGTTGGATCGCTCCTCGATTCTTGACCGCGAGGGCGGCCGAAAAATCGGCGATTCAAATGGCCGCCGCCGGCAATCATGCGACGCCGGTGCAACCCGGCAGCGAACGGACGAACTTGGGCGACCGGTCGCTCGGGCAGGGTCATCGCAGTAGGCCGATCCGGCCTCGGCCGACCCGCTCCTCGGGGGTCGTTGCGGGCCATTTCCCCGCGGTCGCTTACCGGGCCGGATCGCGAATGAAGTCCAAGAGCTTATTCGCCATCCACTCGTCGGCCGTGTTGATGGTGAACATCGCTGAGCCTTGAACATGGTGGGGAACGAACATCAGGTCCGGACAATCGCCGAAGTGATCGCACAGCGCGCCGAACAATATTCCGGCTTCGACTTGTATGATTGGCGGATCGAATTCGTTGTAGACGATCAGCACCGGTAGTTTCGGTCCGGTCAGATGCTTCAGTGTGGCATGCATGGCGTAACGGCTGAGATCCTTGCCGTAATAATTCTCGTTCGGCGCACCCGGTCCGTTGATGCCGAAGCGCGGGGCCGCCTTGGTTTCCAGCGCGGGATCGTAGAGACCCGACAACAGAATGGCACCGGCAAGGCCGGATCCCGAGAGCGGCTGAAACCGCTTTTCGAGAGCATAAGCGGCGACATGCGACGCGCCCGCCGCTTCGCCCATGAGGACGATGTGTCGCGGATCGCCGCCATGGTCGGCGATATGGGCATGCGTCCAGGCGACGATGCCGGCCACGTCTTTGGCGCCGGTCGGCCAGGGATCCTTCGGCGCGAGCCGGTAATTGGCCAGCACGGTGACCACCCCGTGGCGGCCAAACCAATAGCCGAGATTGGCAAAGAACGGACCGGTTTCGTGATTCGTCTTATCGCCGCCCGTGAAGCCGCCGCCATGGACGTAGATGAATACCGGCATGGGGTTTGCCGGATGGACGGTCGGCTCATAGACATCGAGCCTCTGTAACGGATCGCGGCCGTAAGCAAGATCATCGCTGTGCTTCACGCCCTCTTTGGGTGTGCGGGCTTGCAGCGGTACATAGATCTTGACGGCTTCGCCGACATTAACGCGGTTGCCGATCGCGGCCAGTTTGGCGGCGATGGCGGGATCAATCTGATATTCTTGGCTTTGGGCAGGCGCCGTCCCAGCCAGCGCGCCGAACAGGATCGATAGGAACCAGGCTCGAGCCGCGACTCTCATTGCTACTCCTTTGCGGCGAGACACGAACGATGTCGCGCGCAACTTGCCGCGCGATACCCATCGAGGCAAGCCCTGAGGCCGTGGTATTGCGCCTCCGGTGCGACCGCTGGGGGGTTGCGGCGCCGCCGGATTTCAGTAATTTTTGACCATGCGCAATTGCCCTTTTCTTCTGGTCGCGTCGGCGGCGCTTGCGCTTTCGTTCGCGCCGGTCGCCCTTCTGGTTGCTTCGCACGCCCAGGCACAAAAGGCCAATGTCGCGCCGGTAACGCGGCTCGGCACCGCGGGCCTGTGGGAAGCCTATGAGGACGACGCGCCGGGCGGCAAAATCTGCTTTCTCGTCGGCAAGCCGAAAAAGGTCGACAGCGGTCACGTCAACCCCGGGGAAGTGCGCATGAGCGTAACCCATCGGCCCGCGGACAAGGTTGCCAATGTCGTCAATTTCATTCTCGGTTATCGCGCCAGGACAGACAGTGACGCCGTGCTGGTCATCGACGGACGAAGATTTCCGCTATTCACCGATAAGGATGGTGCGTGGACGCGCGACGCGCCCACCGATCGTGCCGTGGTCATTGCCATGAGCCGCGCCAAGAAGGCGCTGATCAAAGCAGAACCGGAACATGGCAAGCCCACTACCGACACTTATGATCTGAGCGGCTTCAAGGTGGCGCTCCAGATGATCGACCGGGCGTGCGGCGTGAAGCGATGACGGTCGCAGCTCCGGACCCGCGGAAAGATCTGATCGGTCTCACCCGGGAAGAACTCGCCGCCGAAATGGCGGCGATCGACGCCGAACCGTTCCGCGCGCGGCAACTCTGGCACTGGCTCTACCACCGCGGCGCCACCGAGTTCACGGCGATGACCAGCCTGGCAAAAGCCTTTCGCGCCCGGCTCGCTAGCCATTATCGAATCGGTCGCCCGGAGGTGGCGCGCAGCCAGACGTCGAGCGACGGCACGCGCAAATGGCTGCTCCGCTTCGATGACGGTCAGGAGGCCGAGTCCGTCCACATCCCCGAAGCCGATCGAGGCACCTTGTGCGTGTCATCGCAGGTTGGCTGCACCCTCAATTGCCGCTTCTGCCACACCGGCACCCAGTTGCTGGTGCGCAATCTCGGCGCCGCTGAAATCGTCGGCCAGATCATGCTGGCGCGCGACCAGCTCGGCGAATGGCCCAGCCCGCGGGACGACCGGCAGCTCACCAACATCGTACTGATGGGAATGGGTGAGCCGCTCTACAACTACGACAACGTGGCGAAAGCGCTCAAAATCGCGATGGACGGCGAGGGCCTGTCGGTATCGAAGCGCAAGATCACGCTCTCGACCGCAGGCGTGGTGCCGCTAATCAAGCGCTGCGGCGAGCAATTGGGCGTCAATCTCGCGATCTCGCTGCATGCCACCAATGATGAGCTGCGCGACGAACTGGTGCCGCTGAACAAGAAGTATCCGTTGGCGGAATTGCTGCAGGCGTGCCGCGAATATCCCGGCGCGCATAATGCGAGGCGCATCACCTTCGAGTACGTCATGCTGAAGGGGATCAATGATGCGCCTGCCGATGCGCGGGAACTGGTACGACTCTTGGCAGGCATTCCCGCGAAGGTGAATCTGATTCCGTTCAATCCGTGGCCCGGGGCGCGCTACGAATGTTCGAGCGACGCTGCGATCCAAAGATTTTCAGATATCGTCTTCGCCGCCGGCTATTCGGCGCCGGTGCGCATGCCGCGCGGCCGCGACATTCTCGCCGCTTGCGGTCAGCTCAAATCCGACAGCATCCGGAAACGCGCGCGCCCGCCCGCCGAGGCACCGGCGCCGACGTCGTGGCCCGCTGACCTGCGCGGGCCATGACGCGAGCGGCCGATCAATACTTAGCTGCCGGCGCCGGATATGACCTCGCCGAACAGCACCCAGGTGACGCCGTTGAACTTCTGCAACTGCATTTGCTTGATGGGGTGAAAATCGGTCGGGCTGGTGGTGACGCGGATGCCGGGCAGCAACATTCCGACCGACATATCGAGATGCGCCGCCTGTTTCATGATGTTCTCGCGGCTGAAATCGCTGCCGCATTGCTTCAGCACCTGGACCATGACTTGGGCCACGCCGTAGCCGTAGACGCCGTTAATGTCTTGAGAACTGACGGCTGGGGCCCATTTCGCCAGCCAGGCCAAATAGGCTTTCATGGCCGGATCGTTTTTCCAGGTCGGATCGGTCGGATCCTTGCCGTAGCTCGCGGTGATAATGCCCTTACTGTTGTCGAGGCCCCCCGGCTTCATCACTGTCGCTACCGAGATCGAGACGTTGGTCATGAGAAAGAGGGGATGCCAGCCGATCTGGGCGACCTCGCGGATCGCTTGCGCCGCAAATTTCGGAATCGCCGCGACGAGCAGCGTGTTGGCGCCCGAGCCCTTGAGCGACACGATCTGTGAATTGACCGTCGGCTCGGTCGTCTCGTAGGTCTGGGTCGCGACCAGCATGCTGTCCGCTTTGGCGCCCAAGCCTTCCTTCAGGCCAGTCAAATAGTCCTTGCCGAAATCATCGTCCTGGTAGAGCAGGGCGATTTTTGCGTCGGGCTTATTCTGCAAAATGTATTTCGCATAGATGCGCGCCTCGACCTGGTAGGAAGGCTGATAACCGATGGTCCAGGGGAAGTGCTTAAAGTCGCCCCATTTGTCGGCCCCGGTGGCGACGAACAGCTGAGGAATCTTATTATCGTTGAGATATTTGCGAATCGCCGAGTTCTGCGGCGTGCCGAGCGTATTGAAAAAGAACAGCACATGCTTGTTCTCGGCCAGGTCGCGGACCTGTTCGACGGTCTTGACCGGAACGTAGCCGTCATCGACTGAGATCAGGTCGAGCTTGTGCCCGCGGATCCCGCCCTTATCGTTGATCATCTCGAAATAGGCGGCTTCGATCTTGCCGATGACGCTGTAGGCCGACGCCGGCCCGCTATAGGGCATCGTCTGGCCGATCTTGATGTCCTGCGCCGACGCCGTGCCGGCAGCGGCCACCGCCGCCAAACCCAATGCGGCGGCCCAGGCATATGCGGTTTGCCTTATCATGGTAGACGCGCTCCCTTAAGCTTGCGGATTCTTACGTTCGCACCGTTGTTATCATTTCGCTGCGGAAAGAGCTTGTCAAATCGCGGGGCGCGCACCGGGGGATCTCGAGGCGCCTTTCGCAACTTACCCGCCAGAGACGATGCCGCCGAAGCGTTGCCACATCGTGCCGTTGAAGCGACCAAGCTGCATGTCTTTGATGACGCGGTAATCGGTTGGGCTCGTCTTGATAACAACGCCAGGCAACAGCATGGGAAGCTGGATGTGCAGGTTGGTGGCTTGTCGCATGACATTTTCCCGGGTGAGATCGTCGCCGCATTGCCTCAGTACGGCGACCAGCGTCTGGGCGACGGAATAGCCATAGACATTGAGCCCGTCTTCGGGTTTTCCGGCTGGATCGTATTTTTTCATGAAGGCCAGATAAGCGGCGCGGCCGGCATCGCCGTTCCAGGCGGGATCGGTCGGGTCCTTTTGGTAGATTGCAGCTGTCAATCCCTTGGATTTCTCGAGGCCGGCCGGGCGCAGTACCTGGTCGACCGAGGTCGAGACCGAATTGACGATGTGCAGCGGATGCCAACCGAGATCCCAGCCCTTGCGGATTGCCATGGCGGTGAATTTCGGTTGCGAGATGTCGACGAAGACATCGGCGCCGGCGGCGTTCAAGAATACCATCTGAGAATCGATCGTCGGATCGGTCGGCGCATAGGTCTGGCGCGCGACGAACATCTTGTCGGTCTTGTCACCGAGAATGTCGCGGATGCCGTTCAGGTAATCATGGCCGTAATCATCGTCCTGGTAGAGCGCCGCAATTTTGCCGTTGGGCCTTGTCTCGAGAATGTACCGGCCATAGACGCGGCCTTCGGTGCGGTAGGCGGGTTGCCAGCCGATGGTCCACGGAAAATGCTTCGGATCGGCCCACCTTGTGGCGCCAGAGCCCGCGAACAGCTGCGGTATGCCTCTGTCGTTGAGATATTTCTGTACCGCCAGGTTTGTCGGGGTGCCGACCGAATCGAATATCAGCAGCACATTTTCCTGCTCGACCAGCTTGCGCGTCTGTTCGACCGTCTTTCCGGGATTGAAGCCATCGTCCCAACTCAGAAAATCGATCTTGCGGCCGTTGATGCCGCCTTGATCGTTGACCATGGCAAAATACGCGGCGCTCGCCTTGCCAATGGTCGAATAGGCGGAACCGAAGCCGCTATAGGGTTGAGTCTGGCCGATCTTGATCGTGGTGTCGGTGACGCCCGGCCCGAATTTTTTGGCCGCCGAGGCATGCTCGGACTCGGCGATTTCCATCGTGGCCGACGATCGGCTGCGCAAATCGTCCGCCAGCGTTGGCAGCGCAGACACCACGACCCATGCGGCGCCGAGCGCGGCCGCACCAAGCGAGCGGTTCATCATTTTCCTCCCGAATCGTTGTGCGATCATTTCGTTTTGCTGCAGCAACGTCAAACGCGCATTGTGCAATGATGTTAAGCGCGGCGCAGAGCCGGCATTTGCCGCGCAAGGCTTCGCCCTGGTGAGTCGGGCCGTGCCGGAGGCCCTTGTCTCGCTGGCCAACGCCAAATCGCGGCTCGCGCCTTCCCGATTATCAAACCAAGCCCCGCGGCGCTCATGAGCGAAAGCCGCTTTTTCGCCGGCAATCCGTGGTGGCGGAAAGCGCCTGTCGATCAAGCCCGCAGTAACCGCCGATCGGGGGCGTCGTGCCTTCCCGCGGCAAGACAGGGAAGGTTGCGGCGGGACCGGACCGCGACTCCCTTTTGCCGTTCCGGAGGAAACCAGGCTGCGCGCGACGTCTCGAGCCGGGCGTGCCCGCCACGGCCCGTGGCCGAGCGGAACGGCGACGAGGGTCAGCCGGGGTTTTCCCTGATTGCGTTACGCCCGCGACAATCGAACGATGGTGCCGGCTCGATAGGGGGGAAATATGGATCTGCCTCGTCGTCTCGGCGCCGAGTTCCTTGGCACCTTCTGGCTGGTCTTCGCCGGCTGCGGCAGCGCGGTGCTTGCCGCGGGCTTTCCGGCGCTGGGCATCGGCTTTCTCGGCGTTGCTCTGGCTTTTGGTCTGACGGTGCTGACCATGGCTTACACGGTCGGGTATATCTCCGGCGGGCATTTCAATCCGGCGGTCACGGTCGGCCTGTTCGCCGCGGGCCGGTTCAAGGCCGGCGACGTCATCCCTTATGTGGTCGCACAAGTGGTCGGCGCGATCTGCGCGGCGGCCGTGCTTTACTTCATCGCCTCCGGCAAGGCGGGCTGGGAGACGGGCGCGTTCGCGGCCAACGGGTATGGCGATCTCAGCCCCGGCAAATACAGTCTCGGCGCTTGTCTCGTGACCGAAATAGTCATGACCTTCTTTTTTCTGTTCATCATCATCGGCACCACATCGAAAGGGGCCGCGGTCGGCTTTGCCGGCATTCCGATCGGGCTTGGTCTGACGCTCATTCATCTCGTCTCGATCCCGGTGACCAATACTTCTGTCAACCCGGCGCGCAGCACCGGTCCGGCGCTGTTTGCGGGTGGTCCGCATTTGGCACAACTGTGGCTGTTCTGGTTAGCGCCCCTGATCGGCGCGGTGCTTGCCGGACTACTGGCGCGATGGCTCCACGCCGAGAAGGCGTGGATGCAAACGCAGCCCTAATTTCTTGCCGCTGGGCGGTTCGGCCCTGTAAAACCTCGCGGCATGACCGATAAGGTGAAAAAGGTCGTGCTCGCCTATTCAGGTGGGCTCGACACGTCCGTGATCTTACGCTGGTTGCAGGAAACCTACGGTGCGGAAGTCGTCACCTTCACCGCGGATATCGGGCAGGGTGAGGAACTTGGACCCGCCCGTGACAAGGCGAGGCTGTTGGGGGTCAAGGAGATCTTCGTCGACGACCTCCGCGAGACCTTCGTGCGCGATTACGTCTTCCCGATGTTCCGCGCCAACGCGCTCTATGAAGGTCAATACCTGCTCGGCACCGCGATTGCGCGGCCGCTGATTGCCAAGCGCCAGATCGAAATCGCCGAACAGGTCGGCGCCGACGCCGTCGCGCACGGCGCGACCGGCAAGGGGAATGATCAGGTTCGCTACGAGCTCGCCTATTACGCGCTCAAACCCGATATCAAAGTGATCGCGCCATGGCGCGAATGGGACCTGACCTCGCGCACGAAGCTGGTCGAGTATGCCGAAAAACATCAGATTCCCATTCCACACGATAAGCGCGGGGAGGCGCCGTTCTCGACCGACGCCAATCTGCTGCATATCTCGGCCGAGGGCAAAGTGCTCGAGGATCCCTGGATTGAGCCGGAAGAATTCGTCTTTAGCCGCACCGTCGCGCCCGAGGCGGCGCCCGATGCGCCAGCCTATGTCGAAATCGATTTCGTCAAAGGCGATCCCGTCGCCATCGATGGCGTCAGCCTGTCGCCGACGGCGTTACTGACACGGCTCAACGAGCTTGGCGGCAGCCACGGCGTCGGGCGGCTCGATCTGGTCGAGAACCGCTTCGTCGGCATGAAGTCGCGCGGTGTGTACGAAACACCGGGAGGCACCATCCTCGCCGCGGCGCACCGCGGCATCGAAAGCATCACCCTCGACCGCAATGCCGCGCATCTCAAGGATGAGATCATGCCGCGCTATGCCGAGCTGATCTACAACGGCTTCTGGTTCTCGCCCGAGCGCGAGATGCTGCAGGTCGCGATTGATCAAAGCCAGGCAGACGTCGAAGGCACGGTACGGCTCAAACTCTATAAGGGGGCGGTGCGCGTCGTCGGACGCAAGTCGCCGAAGAGCCTTTACAGCCTCGCTCACGTTACCTTTGAGGAGGATCAGGTTTACGATCAGCGCGATGCTGCGGGCTTCATCAAACTCAACGCGCTGCGCCTGCGTTTGGCCAAGACGCTGCGGAAATAGGCACGGAATGAGCCGGTTTAGGCCCCCACCCGAAAGCGCTGCGCGTTTGCAGTCCGCCGACGCAGGCCCGGAAGGATTGGCGGCGGGCCCTGGTCTGGCGCGGTCGTGACGGCCCATGGTTCCAGCGGGGAAACCGTTCGTGGAGCTTGCCTTTCCGCCGCGCACTTATGACATTGACTTCGCCGGCATCGTCAACAATGCCGTCTACGTCCGCTGGCTCGAGGATTTGCGGCTGGCACTCATGGCCGGCATCTATCCAATTGATCGAGCGTTGCGTGAGGATGTGGCGCCGATCCTGCTCTCAACCAACATCGCCTATGCAAAGCCGGTGACGATCGAGGACCCGCTGATCGGTCGGATGTGGGTGCCGCGCATGGAGCGCATCAAATGGCACGTTGCCGCCGAATTTTCGGTCGGCGACACGGTCCATGCCCGCGCCGAACAGATCGGCCTGTTCATCAAGCTGTCGACGCGCCGGCCGATCGCGCCGCCGGCCCCGTTACGCGCTCGCTACGCGCCATGACGTCTTT
>JASHOB010000125.1 GCA_030041335.1 Alphaproteobacteria bacterium
GCGCGAGCGCGATATTCTCCAGGAACGCCGCCTGCGCGACGAGCCGACCACACTCGAAGATCTGGCGCAAAAATACGGCGTGTCGCGCGAGCGAGTGCGGCAAATCGAGGTTCGCGCCTTCGACAAGCTGCAAGCACGGATCAAGGCAGCGGCTGCCGAACGGAAGCTGTTGCAGACCCACTAAGCGCGGAGACGACCCCCGGTTTCAAATCGGCCTGGGGCAGTGCGGCGGCTACTTTCGTTGTCGAGAGCGGCGCGCCAACAATTGATTGCACTCCATCGGCTGCGGGCGAAGCCCGGGCCCGCGGGGCCCGCGATCATTTTGCCGCCCAGGTCGGACGCGGAATGGCGCGATAAGCCTCGCGCAGCGCCACCGACCAGCGTTCGCGGATCATCCGGAAATATTCGTCTTCCTCGGTGATGCGGCGGCGCAATTCGACGCGAAATTCATCGCGGCGATAGACCAGCAGATCGATCGGCAATCCCACGGTCAGATTGCTGCGGATGGTCGAATCCATCGACACCAAAGCGAGTTTAACGCCGTCATAGAGTTCAGTCTCGTGGCGCGCCGCCCGGTCGAGGATTGGCTTGCCGTACTTATGCTCGCCGATCTGCAGGAACGGTGTATCCACGGTGGCCTCGATAAAATTGCCAGCAGCGTAGATCTGGTAGAGCCGATAATCGCCGCCCCGGATCTGGCCTGCAAGCAGCAGGGAAATGTCGAACGAGATGTGCTGCGCCTCTAAGGTTGGGGCATCGACCCGGTAGACGCGGCGCACGGACTCGCCGACCAACTGTGCGGCACGGAACATGGTGCCGACTGAGGACAAAGTCTCGGTCTCGGCGCCCGCGCCGGCGATGCCCTCCTTGAGCATGTTGACGACACTCTGGCTGGAGGCCAGGTTGCCGGCGGTCATGAGCACAAGGACTCGCTCGCCCGGGGTCTCGAAGACATGCATCTTGGAAAAGGTCGCGATGTTGTCGACCCCTGCGTTTGATCGCGTGTCCGACAGCATCACCAGCCCATCCGCGAGATAAAGCCCGACACAATATGTCATCTTTTCCCTCGCATCCCCCTCGAATCCCGCCATGTCAGGATACCCCTTTTGTGGGCACGTCGGCGGAGACGCGTTAAAGCGATTCGCGGCTTTCGGAAATACCCCTACTGATCGCCGCCCTGGCGACGGATTTCGACTTCCGTGCTCAGGCTTTGCTCGTCGTGGCCACGGCGCAGCGCACGCACCGGCGCCGCCGCACTGGAATCGAGCCCGACGGCGACACGAATATAGTTCTCGGTTGGGCAGACGCGATGGGCGGCATCGAAGCCAATCCAGCCCAGTTCCGGCACGAATGCCTCTGCCCAGGCATGGCTCGAATCACTGGACTGGCTGGGGATGCTGGTCCAGCGATAGCCGCTGACGTAGCGCGCCGGGATGCCCATGAGCCGTGCCGCCGCGCAGAAGACATGGGCGTGATCGTGGCACACGCCGAAGCCTTGAGCCAGTGCGCGCGCGGCCGTGGTGGTGCCGTTGCCGGCATCGGGGCGATAATCGAGCCGGTCGCGCACCCGGTTCATCAACCGGTGCAGGCGTTCGAGGTCGCGCTTTTGCGCTCCGCCATCGCGAGCCAGCGTCGCGATCGTGTCACAGGGCGCGGTCAATGGCGTGGTGCGGAGAAAGAACAAGGGAGGCAGCGGCTCGACCGTGCCGAGCGCGATTCCGTCTGCGCGCCGGGTCTCGACCTCGCCGGCGGCGGTGAAGACGGCTTCGCGATGCGGCCGGTCGATGGTTTGGCAGTGGACGATGTTACCCAGCCCGTCGACCAACCGAGGCAGCACACCGACCCCGTCGCCGGCGACGCGCCAGTTCAACACCCTCAGCCCCTCGTAGGGCCGGGGTTCCAGCCGCAACGTCTGAATGGTGTAGCGGACCGGGCCGCTATAGCGATAGAGCGCGCGATGAATGACTACGAGGCGCATGACGGTCAGGCGAGATAGAAGCTCGAAATTTGGCGGCCGAGATCGATCGATCGGTCGATGAAATCGGTGAGGAATTCGTGTAGACCGGCCTGAAAAATGTCCTGGATCCGGCCGTAGCGCAAACGCGCGTGCATGGCACCTGCCAGCCGATGACATTCGCCGCGCTTGCCGCCATGGGATTCGGCCAGCAGCGTCAGGTATTGATTGATCTGGTCATGGCAGGCCATCAGCGATCGCGGCATTTCCGGCCGCAACAGCAGCAGTTCGGCGATGAGCCACGGCTTCAGCCGGTCGTGATAGACCCAGTGATAGGCGCGCAACGCCGATACCGAGCGCAGGATCGATTGCCATTGGTAATAATCCAGCGCCCCGCCGACGCCTTCATGTTGCGGCAACAGCACGTAATATTTGACGTCGAGAATGCGGGCGGTATTGTCGGCGCGTTCTATGAAAGTACCGAGACGGGTGAAGTAGAACGCGTCGTTGCGCAGCATCGTGCTGGCATAGGCGCCGTTGAACAAGAGCGAGCGCTCGCGCACCCAATCGAGAAAGCGCAATAGCCCTTCCGAGGATTTGAGATCCAGTTTTAGATTGCGGACGTCGAGCCAGGTCTCGTTGAGCGCGTCCCACATATCCATGGTGAGTGCGGTGCGAACCGTGCGAGCGTTGCGCCGCGCGGTTTCGATCGATGAAAGGATGCTCGACGGATTGTCGGGATCGCGCACAAGATAGTCGATCACCGTGCGCTGCTCGGCCTCCGCATATTTTTGGAAATACCCCGGCTCGCAGCCGGTTGCGATCAGTGTCGAAAGCCACTCATTGCCGCCGCTGCCGAGGGAGCGCGCCATGCTGGCCATGCGATGCCCCACCGCGACGATGCGCGCGACATTCTCCGCACGCTCCAGATACCGTGCCAGCCAGTAGAGGGAGTCGGCGGCACGACTTAGCATGGAACGACAAACGGCGAATCTGTCCGCGCTCCACCCGCGAGGGTGGAGCGGGCAGAGAAGCGAACGGGCCTCGCTCCGGCTCGCCTCACCTTCCGCTCCGGCCTGCTCTTGGAGGCGGCGGAGTAACCGCCGCGAACCCAACGGATTTCGGTCATCACCGTTCCAGCACCCACGTGTCCTTGGTGCCACCGCCCTGACTGGAATTAACCACGAGCGACCCCTCGCGCATGGCGACGCGCGTGAGCCCGCCTGGCACGATGCGCACTTCCTTGCCGTAGAGTACAAAGGGCCGCAGATCGACGTGACGCGGAGCGATACCGGCTTCCACATAAGTCGGGCAAGTCGACAGCGCCAAGGTCGGTTGCGCGATATAGGCGTCAGGATGTGCCTTCAGTTTTTCCGCGAACACGGCGCGCTCGGCAGTGGTGGCGTGCGGCCCAATCAGCATGCCGTAGCCGCCGGAACCGTGCGTTTCCTTCACCACCAGTTCATGCAGGTGGTCGATGACATAGCCAAAATCGTCGCGCTCCGAGCAGCGATAGGTCGGCACGTTCTTTAGGATCGGCTCCTGACCGAGATAGAATTTGATCATCGCCGGAACATAAGGATAGACCGCCTTGTCGTCTGCGATGCCGGCACCACAAGCATTGGCCAGTGTGACGTTGCCGGCGCGGTAGGCGTTGAACAGTCCCGGCGTGCCGAGCATCGAGTCTGCCCGGAAGGTGAGCGGATCGAGGTAATCGTCATCGACGCGTCGATAGATCACGTCGACGCGCTTCAGCCCCTCTGTGGTCCGCATATAGACGACGTTGTCGAGGACGCGCAGATCGACGCCCTCCACCAGCTCCAGCCCCATCTCGTCGGCGAGGAAGGAATGCTCATAATAGGCGCTGTTAAAGGAACCGGGCGTCAGCAGCACTACATTTGGCTCGCCCGCGCAGTTGACCGGCGCCACCGATGCCAGCACATCGCGCAGCTCCTCGGGATAGTTCGACACCGGCGCCACCGGATGCCGACCCATCAAATCCGGAAACAACCGCAGCATCGCCTCGCGATTTTCGAGCATGTAGGACACGCCCGACGGCGTCCGACAATTGTCCTCAAGCACATAGAAGTTGTGCGCGTCGGTGCGGACGATGTCGATGCCGGCGACATGGGTATAGACGCGCTGTGGAGGATCCAACCCCTGCATCTCGGCACGGAACGATTCGTTATGCAGGATCAGTTTCTCCGAGACATGGCCGGCGCGCAGAATGTCGCGGTCGTGATAGATGTCGTAGAGAAAGGCGTTAAGCGCGGTCACTCGCTGCGTCAAGCCGCGCGACAGCACGTCCCATTCGGAGGCGCCGATAATACGCGGCACGATGTCAAACGGAATGAGCCGTTCGGGATCGCCGCCTTCGGCATATACCGCGAACGTGATGCCGATGCGGCGGAACAGCAATTCCGCCTCTTTCTGTTTGAGCGCCAATAGCTCCCGCGGCGTCTCCGCAAGCCAGCGCCGCACGATCTCATAGGGCTGACGGCAGTGTTCCCCGTCGCCGGTCTCGTCAAAGGCGGTCATGACCATATTCCCGGAACATGTCTATGCAATCGGCAGGCCATTGGCCCGCCCCAAACCCCGCACGAAGCCCCCGGCAAAACTGGTTGTTGCGTGCGGGCCATGGCCTCTGCCGCTTCCCTTCGACCCTCGATCTAGTGCGATCTGGTCTGGAGTCACGATCCATCGCGTTGGTCGTTAGCTGAGAAACTGCTCTTTCAGCACCCGTTCTTCGAGATTGTGCTCGGGATCGAACAACATGGTAAGCGAGATTTCGCTGGCTTCGCGCACCACCACCGAGGCGACATCGCGGATCTCGGTGAAATCGGCGGCGGCGCTGACCGGGCGGCGCTCGATCTCCAGCACGTCGAACCGCACGGTGGCCAGATGCGGCAGTAAGGCGCCGCGCCAACGCCGTGGCCGAAACGCGCTGATCGGCGTCAATGCCAGTATCGCCGCGCTCAGCGGAATGATCGGACCGTGTGCCGAGAGGTTGTAGGCGGTGCTGCCGACCGGGGTGGCAACCAACACACCGTCGGCCATCAATTCGTCGAGCCGGACCGTCTCGTCGACCGTGATGCGCAGCTTCGCCGCCTGGCGGCCTTGGCGCACCAGCGAAACTTCGTTGATGGCGATCGCACTATGAGTAGCGCCGGCGCGGTCGGTGGCCGACATCGACAACGGATGGATCGCAACCGGCTGGGCGCGCGCCACGCGCTGTTCGAGGCCGTTTGGACCATAGCCGTTCATCAGGAAGCCGACGCTGCCGCGGTGCATGCCGTAGAACGGCACGTCGCGCTGGCGATATTTGTGCAGCATCTCCAACATGAAGCCGTCGCCGCCGAGCACCACGATCAGATCCGCCTGTTCCGGCGGCACCGTGTTGTAACGGGCGTCCAGATCCTTCAGTGCCGCCTGCGCAGCTGGCGCCTCGCTGGCGACAATGGCGATCTTCGAGGACCCGCTCATCAGCGGGGGCTTAGCCGCCGGTAACGCTCATATGGCGCGACACGGATGGCCGGTCATGGCGCCGATCGATGATGAAGTCATGCCCTTTCGGCTTGCGGTCGATGGCATTGCGAATGGCGGCCTCGACCGGCGCGTCACTTTCGGAGGCACGCAACGGCGCACGCAGATCGGCGGCATCCTCCTGGCCAAGGCACATATAGAGCGTGCCGGTGCAGGTCAGCCGCACGCGATTGCAGCTTTCGCAGAAATTATGGGTCATCGGCGTGATCAGCCCGAGACGCCGACCCGTCTCACGCACGGTGTAGTAGTGCGCAGGCCCGCCGGTGCGGTAGTCGCTCTCGTCCAGGGTCCAGCTCTTGCGCAATCGTGACCGCACCATCGAGAGCGGTAGATACTGGTCGACGCGCGTGCCCGATCCAACCTCGCCCAGGGGCATCACCTCGATAAGGGTCAGATCGAAACCCTCCTCGCCGCACCAGGCAATCAAGCGGTCGAACTCGTCGTCATTGACGCCCTTCAAGGCTACGGCATTGAGCTTGACTTGCAGGCCCGCCTGCTTCGCCGCTTCGATGCCCGCCAAAACCTGGTGGAGGCGGCCCCAACGGGTGATCGCCGCAAACTTATCCGCATCGAGCGTGTCGAGCGAGACATTCACGCGCTTAACGCCGGCATCCTTTAACTCGTGCGCATAGCGTGCGAGCTGGCTGCCGTTGGTGGTCAGCGTCAACTCATCGAGCGCGCCGGTGCGCAGGTGGCGGCCGAGTGCACGGAAAAGATGCATGACATTCCGCCTGACCAAGGGCTCGCCGCCGGTAAGCCGCAGTTTCTTGACGCCCAGGCGGATGAAAACGCTCGCAATCCGATCTAACTCTTCCAGTGTCAGAATTTCCGCCTTAGGCAGAAATGCCATGTCCTCCGACATGCAATAGACGCAGCGGAAATCGCAGCGATCCGTCACTGACACGCGCAAATAGGAGATGGAACGGCCGAAAGGATCGATCATAGTCAGGTCACATATGGGCTTAATGCCCTTCATTTTCGAGCAGCCCCATACCATAGTGGCGTCGGGCCAGGGATCAACCAAAATATATGGTTGCGGTGACTGTCGAAACCAACGCGATTGCCGGCATTATCCGGGCCGGCGGCCGGTCGCGGCGGCTTGGCGGCAACAAGGCGATGCGGCCGCTCGGTGCGAAGCCGTTGTTGGCTCATGTGATCTCGCGCGCCAAGCCGCAGGTCGCTTCTTTGGCCCTGAGTGTCAGCACCAATCAACCCTCGTTCCGGATCTTCGGCCTGCCGTTCCTGGCCGATCCGGTTGCGGCGTTTCCCGGGCCCTCAGCCGGGATCCTGGCCGGTATGGATTGGGCGGCCCGACAGGGTACCGAAATCCTGGCGAGCTTCGCGTGCGACACGCCGTTTTTCCCGCTCGATCTGGTGGCGCGCCTCGCCGCGGCGCGCGAGGCGGACCATGCCGCCATTGCTTGCGCGGTTTCGGGCGGGCGCGTGCACCCGGTTTTCGCACTGTGGCCGGCATCATTGCGCGACGACTTGCGTCGTGCCCTCTCGGAGCAGGGGGCACGCAAGGTCGATGCCTGGGCCTCGCGTTACCGCCCGACGACGGTGTCGTTCCCGATCGCCGCGTTCGATCCGTTTTGCACCATCAACACGCCGGCCGACCCGGCGAAAGCGGAGCCATTGCTTGTCATGGCAGGTCCGTTTGATAATGACGCCCCCGGAGTGTAAGCGATGGGCGCCAGTCTCGATACCCGCGTCTCAGAGCTGCTGATCGCGCGTTTGTGCCACGAATTGGCGGGACCAATTTCCGCGGTGGTCAACGGCGTCGAGTTGATGAATGAAGACGATCCGGATTTTGTTGCCGACGCGGTGCGTCTCGTCGGCACCAGTGCGCGCACCGCCTCGCGGCGTTTGCAATTCTATCGCTTCGCTTATGGCCCGTTACCGGGCGAAGGTGCCTCTCCCCAAATTGGTCGCGAGCTGGCGCAAAAATACTTCGAGACGGGCAACACACGTTGCGACTGGCCGGCGGAAGAGACGCGTTCGCTCGCCTGGCAACGGCTCGCCTGTGTGCTGTTGGTGCTCGCCGCCGAGGCGCTGCCTCGCGGCGGAACCGTGAGCGTACGCGGCCATGGCGCTGGCATGGTGGTCGAGGCCGAGGGCGACACAGTGCGGCTCGCACCGGAGGCACATGCCGGCTTGCGCGCCGATCTGCCGATCGAGAATCTGACGGCGCGCGGCGTTCACGCCCATCTCTGTCAGCGCTTCGCCGCCGCCCTGAATTTGCGCGTTGTGCCGCCGCGACCCGAGCCGCGTCGTTTGCGCATCGAACTGAGCGCGGCATGATCAGGTCAGCGACAGAAATCGGGCGCCCCCGGCTGAGCCATCGTTACGCCTGACGCCGCGGGTCCCGTTCCCGCCCGAAAGCGATGACCGGCGGCGGCGATGCTGTCGGCATTTACCGTTGCGCGACCTCGTGCCCACGAGGCGAAGTCAGACGGGCCGCGCCTTGATCATGGCGGTGTCGAGCTCGAAACTGCCGTCTTCGGCGACGGCGAAATGCTGCCGCGCTGGCGCCGCCACCAGACGCTGCAGGGCGCGAATCGCCTCGGCCTGAACCGCCGGCGTATTCATGCGCTCGAGCCACGGTCCAAAGGCGATCGCGATGCGTCGCTCCCTAATCGCGACGACTTCGAAGCCGGCCGCGGCGAGTGCCGCGCGAAATTCCGCCACCGAATAGTTGCGCACGTGCGACGGATCGCGCAGCAGCTCGAAAGCCTGGAGAAACGTGTCGAGCGCCGGCTTGCCAGGGGAAACGGTGTCGATAAAAACCGCGCTGCCGTCGGCCTTGACCACGCGCCGCGCTTCGGCCAGCGCCGCGCCGAGGTCGGTCCAGTGATGCATGCTGAAGCGCGTCATCACCGTATCGAATTCACCCTCGGCAAAAGGCAATGCTTCGACCGCGCCTTGGCGCGTCGTGATGTTGCTGAGGCCGCGTCGCTTCGCTTCGACGGCGACCGCCTCGATCATCTCGCGCGACAGATCAAAGGCAACCACCTCCGCGACCGCCGGGGCCACCGCGAAGGCGGCATGACCGCCGCCACAGCCGAGATCGAGCACGCGCGTCTCTTTCCGATCCCGCATCATCGCCGTGAGATCGATCAGGTCTTCGCCTTGGCTGTGCGTGATGCTGTTGACGTAGGCGGCCGCGCGCGGACCGAATTGGTTCACCACCAAGGTTTCGTGAGTCTTAGCTTCCATCGTCGCCTCTGCATTTGCCGGCCATAGCAACGCGCCAAACGCCTCGAGGTCAAGCCCGGCTCGGCCTCCTGCCCGGCTCGGCGCTGCGGGGTGTGTCGGATTGACGAAGCGTGTCGCGCACCAGCCTAGTCGCCGTCCCCCTGGGTCGCGGCACGGCGAAAAGGGTGGCCCGGATAAACGCCGAGAATCTTCAGTTCACGGCTGAAGAAGCCAAGCTCCTCAAGCGCCAGCCGCAGCGGCCGGTCGTCCGGATGACCCTCGACATCGGCATAGAATTGCGTCGCGGTGAAGCGGCCGCCCACCATGTAGCTTTCAAGTTTTGTCATATTGATGCCGTTGGTAGCAAAGCCGCCAAGCGCCTTGTAGAGCGCCGCCGGAACATTGCGCACCGAGAAGACGAAGGTCGTCACGGTCAGGCCGTGTCCTCGTTTCGGCCATTTGGGATCGCGCGCCATGATCAGGAAGCGCGTTGTGTTGTGCGCGGCATCTTCGATGTTCTTCTTCAGCGACACCAGGCCATAGATCTTGCCCGCGAGTTCGGACGCGATGGCGGCCGCTGTCGTCTCGCCCCGCTTGGCAACCTCGGCGGCGGAGCCAGCCGTATCGGCCTCGACGATTGATCTGACGTCCAACTTGCGCAGCAGCGTCCGGCATTGTCCGAGGGCGTGGACATGACTGTGTACGGTCTCGAGCCCGCGCAGGGTGGCGCCGCGCACCGCCAACAGATGGTGCTCGACGCGCTGAAAGTGCTCGCCGACGATATGCAGGTCGGAGCCGGGCATGAGATGATGGATATCGGCGACGCGGCCCGCGACCGAGTTCTCGATGGGCAGCATGACGAGTCGCGCCTTGTTCCGCCGCACCGCCGCAATGGCATCTTCGAAGGCAGCGCACGGCAGCGTGGTCATGCGCGGAAACACCTGCCGGCAGGCGAGATCGGAATAGGCCCCGGGCGCGCCCTGAAAGGCGATGGTGTTAGCCGGATTGGATTTCTTCATCGGGATTGCCGCGCGCAAACCTCGCCGTTGACCGCGAGGAGGAGCGCGTCTTGCGTTTTGACGCTATTGGCACGATAGAGCGCAACCTTGGGCATTAGCGCCACGGTGGCCTGTGCAATGGTTTCGCAGTTCCGTTCCGTGAGGCGGTCGAAAGCCGAAAAGACACGGTGAATGAGGGGACTAAGCATCGCGGTCTCCGGGCCGAAGGTTGGCCTCCTGTTGAGGAATCCCCGGCCTTTAGGCCGGGACAGACGTTAAGATTGCTTCGGGTCGAGAAGAAGAAGCGCGCGGGCGCGCTCGAGATCCTCCGGCGTGTCGACGCCCATCGCTACCGCATCGACCAAGGCGACATCGATGCGCATGCCGGCTTCGAGCGCGCGCAATTGCTCGAGCTTTTCGCGCAACTCCAGCGGCGAGGCCGGCAGCGAAACGAAGCGGTCCAACGCCGCTCGGCGAAACGCGTAGATGCCGATATGGTGATAATGCGGGCCGGCGCCGGAGGGGATCAGGCTGCGGCTGAAATAGAGGGCGCGCGCGACGCCCGCGCCGGGAGCAAACGAAGCCGCGA
Source organism: Alphaproteobacteria bacterium (assembly GCA_030041335.1). Lineage (GTDB taxonomy): Bacteria > Pseudomonadota > Alphaproteobacteria > ATCC43930 > CGMCC-115725 > JAATGI01. Next base: position 10,280 of record JASHOB010000125.1, read on the forward strand.
CCTTGACCGCCGCGGCACTTTCGCGCTCCCAATCCGCCCGCATCGGCGCGGCAAGGGTCGCGATGTCGACGGCGGGATCGGCGAGCGGCGCCAAGGCGGCGCGGATCGCGCTCGGCGCCAGCGTCGGCAGATCACCTTGCAGGTTCAGCACGACATCGTGCCGCCGCTCTGGATCGAGCAGCATTGCGGCTTCGTGGACGCGGTCCGACCCGGCAGGATGATCGGCGCGCGTTAAGAGCGCCCTGCCGCCGGCACGCTCGATTACATCGGCGATCTCGCGATCGGGACAAGCCACGACCACCGGTCCCGCCTGCGCTTCGACGGCGTGACGCCAGACATGGACGATCAACGGCGTGCCGTGGATATCGGCAAGCGGCTTGCCGGGCAGCCGCGTCGCCGCCATGCGGGACGGAATCACGATGAGCGGCAAGGCCTGCGGCATTGGCTTCCATTTCGCGTCCGGAATTGCGGCGTTATGCCGCACGAAATCAACGGTTTGGCACTGCTGTGAGGCACGATAAGCTTGGGCCGGCTTTCAATCACATTTCCTTTATCTTGTCAGCGAAAATTGGCGTAATACCGGCCGCGATGGTCGCGGGAAGGGGTCGAGGATAGTCGATGTCCTTTGAACTGAATAAAATTTTGGGCGCGCTGTTGGGCGCCATGATTCTGGCGATGGTGACCGGCCTCATTGCGCGGGCGCTTGTCAATCCCGAAGAGCTGGCAAAGCCGGCCTTCATGGTCGCCGGGGGACAACTAGCCAATGCGCCGCCAAGTGCCGCCGCCGCGCCCGCCGGTCCCGAACCGATCGGCCCGCTGCTCGCGTCGGCCAGCGTCGAGAACGGCAAAGCAATAGCCAACCGGTTGTGCGTCGCCTGCCATACGTTCAACAGGGGCGATCCTAACCGCATCGGCCCCAATCTCTATGGCGTGTTCGATGAAGCCATTGGCCAAGGCCATGGCGGTTTCGCCTTCTCGTCCGCGCTCGAAGCGCACGAGAAGCAGAAATGGACGCCGGAGCTGCTCAATCAGTGGCTCGCCGGTCCCCAGGATTTTGCCCACGGCACCAAGATGACCTTCGTCGGTCTGCCCAAGGCGAAAGACCGGGCCGATGTCATTGCCTTCCTCGACTCCTTGAGCGAACGCCCCGAAGCAATGGCCCCGTACGAGACGAAACCGGCACCGGCCGCGAAGCCGGCCGCCGCAGCCGCGACCGCCGCGCCCCCGGCCACTCCAGGAACAGCGCCGACGACCGGCAAGGCGGCACCCGCTTCAACCGGGAACAAGCCGGCGGGCAGTCCTGCCACGACGCCCGCCGCGGCGCCGACCAAGCCGGCGCCCGCTGCCGCGGCGCCGGGGCAGACCCAGCCGCCCGGCAAATGACCAGCGGCGGTCCGCGTGGTGGGCAACGCCGAGATCGAGTTAGCGCACTGGCTTGCTGACGCGGCCGGGGCGATCGCGCGGCGCTATTTCCGCCAGGCCATCGACGTCGATACCAAGCCCGACCGCAGTCCCGTCACCATCGCCGATCGCGAGGCCGAAGCGACGATGCGCGCCGCGATCGAGCAGCGATTTCCCGACGACGGCATTCTCGGCGAAGAATTCGGCGCCGTCCGCTCCGATGCGCGGCGCGTCTGGGTGCTCGATCCAATCGACGGCACCGTGAGCTTCATCGCCGGCATTCCGCTCTTTGGTATTCTGATCGCGCTGGTAACGGACGGCACGCCGGCGCTGGGCATCATCGATCAGCCGATTTCGCGGGAACGCTGGCTCGGTGCCGCCGGTCAGGCGACGAACCGGAACGGCGTTCCCGTCCGTACCCGCACTTGCGGGACGATCGATGCTGCCTCGCTCTATGCCACGTCCCCCGACATGTTCGGTGCCGACCAAGCCGCCTTTGCCCGGCTCAAAGCAGCGGTCAAGACCACGCGTTTCGGTGCCGATTGCTATGCCTATGCTCAGCTTGCGAGCGGCTTCGTCGATCTCGTGGTCGAGGCCGGTCTCAAGCCCTACGATTACTGCGCCTTGGCGCCGGTGATCGCCGGTGCCGGCGGCAGCATTACTGACTGGCACGGGAACGCGCTTGGCCTCCAATCCGATGGCCGCGTCATTGCCGCCGGTGATCCCGTCCTCGCCGCCCAAGCCCGCGTGGTGCTCGCTGCCCGTCCCTGATTCACGTCGGTTTTGCCATCGGAGTCGCTCCGAGGGGGCGCGTGGGCACCATCGCGGAGAACCGCGTCGCGCGCGATCGGCGCACAATATCGGCGCACCGGCGCGACGATCGGCAGCATCGCGGCGATGGCGAACGTGGCGATCGTGGTTACGTCTTCGGCCATTGTCGGGCCATAAACCTCTTACTAGAGTGCGGCGTCGATCCGCCCCCTTCGAGGTCGCCATGCGTCTTATCTTGTCTCTTGCAATCGCAGCCAGTCTCTTTGCCGGCACCGCTGGTGCCGAGCCGAGCGGCGGCATCGCCCTCTTTGGCGACCTCAAATACAAACCAGGCTTCACCCATTTCGATTATGTCAATCCCGACGCCCCAAAAGGCGGCGCGGTCAAATTCGCGACCTATCCCGGCAACGGCACGAGCACCTTCGATACCCTCAATCCCTTCGCACTAAAAGGAGTAAAGGCCGAGGGGCTGGGGTTTCTCTTCGATACGCTGATGGTCGCGTCGGCCGACGAACCCGACTCGCAATATGGTCTCGTGGCGCAGAGCGTCGATGTCGCGCCCGACCGTCTGTCGGTCGTCTTCCAGCTGCGACCGGAAGCGCGGTTTCACGATGGCAGCCCGATGACGCCCGCGGACGTGATTTGGACCTTCGACACGCTGAAGGCCAAGGGCGCACCGCAATATCACATCTATTACGCAGACGTGTTGAAGGCCGAGCAGGCCGGCGAGCATGGCGTGCGATTCATTCTGCGGTCTGCGCAGAACCGCGAACTGCCCCTGATCCTGGGCGAGTTGCCGGTTCTGTCCAAAACCTATTGGCAAAAGCGCGATTTCGAAAAGACCACGCTCGAGGAGCCGCTCGGTAGCGGACCCTACAAGATCGAATCGTTCGATCCCGGCCGCTCGATTACCTATCGCCGCGTCACCGATTATTGGGCGAAAGATTTGCCGGTGAACAAGGGCCGTTTCAATTTTGGCACGATTCGCTATGACTACTATCGCGATGCATCGGTGGCGCTCGAAGCCTTCAAGGCCGGGCAGTACGATTTCCGTGAAGAGAATGTCGCGAAGAACTGGGCGATCGGCTACAGCAGTCCCGCATTTGCCGCCGGCCTCTTCAAGAAAGTCCTAATCAGGAACCGGGTGCCGCAAGGCATGCAGGGCTTCGCCTTCAACACGCGCCGCCCCCTATTCCACGACCCGCGCGTCCGGGAGGCACTCGGGTATTTGTTCGATTTCGAATGGACCAACAAGAACCTGTTCTATGGTGCCTACACCCGAACCGAGAGCTATTTCTCCAATTCCGATCTTGCCTCGTCGGGCCTGCCTTCGGCCGACGAATTGCAGGTTCTCGAGCCGTTGAAAAGTGAAATTCCAGCGGCGGTGTTCACGAAAGTATATGAGGCGCCGACGACCGATGGCACCGGCGACATCCGCCCAAATATACGCATTGCCCTGGAACTGCTGAAGCAATCCGGCTGGACCGTGAAAGGCGGCCGCCTTGTCAACGACAAAGGCGAGCAGATGACGTTCGAGTTCCTCAACGACATCGCGGAATTTGAGCGCATTCTCTTGCCTTTCGCCGATAATTTGCGACGCATCGGCGTCGTGATGACGCTGCGCACCGTCGATCCGGCACAATACGAGAACCGCCTCGACAATTACGATTTCGACATGACTACGGTGGTGATCCCGCAATCGCTGTCTCCCGGCAACGAACAACGCGGCTACTGGACCTCGGCGGCGGCGGACGAGATCGGCGGCAATAATATCATGGGGGTGAAGAGCAAGGCAGTTGATCACCTCGTCGATTTGATAATCTCCGCGCCCGATCGGCCGGGCCTGGTGACGCGCGTCCATGCGCTCGACCGGGTCCTGCTCCAAAGCTTCTACGTGATTCCGAATTACCATATCGATGCGTTCCGCGTCGCCTACTGGGACAAGTTCGGGCGGCCGAAGATCAATCCCCCCTATGCCCTGGCGCTCGACAGCTGGTGGGTCGACGCGGCGCTCGAAAAGGCTCTCACGGCGAATCGGGCCAAACTACGCTAAGCGATGCTCGCCTACGCTCTGCGCCGCGTCCTGCTGATGATCCCGACGCTGTTCGCGATCATCGTCGTCAACTTTTTCATTATCCAAGCGGCGCCCGGCGGCCCGGTCGACCAGATGATCGCGCAGCTGAAGGGGCGTGGCGACGTCACCGGCCGCGTCAGCGGCGGCAACGGCGAGTTGGCGAAAGGCGGCACGACGCGCGCCTCGCGCGGCATTGACCCGGTGCTGCTGGCGCGGCTGAACAAGCTCTATGGCTTCGACAAACCGCCGATCGAGCGCTTCTGGATCATGATTAAGAACTACGTCGGGTTCAATTTCGGCGTCAGCTTTTTCAGCGATCGTCCAGTAATCAATCTGATCGCCGACAAATTGCCGGTGTCGATTTCGCTGGGCTTGTGGACGACGCTGCTCACCTATCTCATCTCCATCCCGCTCGGGATCGCCAAGGCGGTCCGTGACGGTTCGCGCTTCGACGTCTGGACCAGCGCGGTCGTGATCGTCGGCTATGCAATTCCCGGGTTCCTGTTCGCGATCCTGCTCATCGTGCTGTTCGCCGGCGGCAGCTATCTTCACTGGTTTCCCCTGCGCGGTCTGGTATCGGACGATTGGGCGCAGCTCGATCTCCCCGCCAAGATCGTCGACTATTTCTGGCACATTGCCTTGCCCATCCTGGCGCTGGTCATCGGCGGTTTCGCCAGTTTGACCATGCTCACCAAAAATTCGTTTCTCGAGGAGATAAACAAGCAATATGTGGTTACCGCACGCGCCAAGGGCCTGAGCGAACGGCGAGTGCTCTACGGCCATGTCTTCCGCAACGCCATGCTGTTGGTGATCGCGGGCTTTCCGGCGGCGTTCGTCGGTATCCTGTTCACCGGAGCGCTGCTGGTCGAGGTCATCTTCTCTTTGGATGGGTTGGGCTATCTCGGCTTCCAAGCGGCGCTAAGCCGCGACTACCCCATTATGTTTGCAACGCTCTACATCTACACGTTGGTCGGGCTGGTAATGAAGCTGATCAGCGATCTGACCTACATGGTGATTGATCCACGCATCGATTTCGCGACCCGCCGCACATGACGCGCCGAGCCTATTCGCCCCTGACGCGCCGGCGGCTTGCCAATTTCCGCGCCAACAGCCGGGGGTTCTGGTCGTTATGGATTTTCCTTGTGCTGTTCCTGGTCAGCCTGTTCGCCGAATTTATCGCGAACGACCGGCCGCTGCTCGTGTCCTACGACGGGCATTTCTATTACCCGATTTTCCATGACTATACCGAAGCCGATCTTGGCGGCGACCTGCCGATTGAAGCGGATTACCGCGACGCCGAGGTCGCGAAGCGCATCGATGCCAGGGGCTGGATTGTCTGGCCGCCAATTCCCTTCGACTACCGCACCATCAATTTCCACCTGCCCTCGCCGGCGCCGTCGCCGCCGACCGCCGCGAACCTGCTTGGCACCGACGATCAAGGCCGCGATGTCCTGGCGCGGCTCATCTACGGCTTCCGCATTTCCGTGCTGTTCGGCCTGGTGCTAACGGTGGCGAGTTCGGTCATCGGCGTCGCAGCTGGCGCCATCCAAGGCTATTATGGCGGCCTGACGGATCTTTTCCTCCAGCGTTTTCTTGAGATTTGGTCAGGGCTCCCCGTGCTCTATCTGCTCATCATTCTATCGAGCATCGTGCAGCCCGATTTCTGGTGGCTGCTCGGCATCATGCTGCTGTTCTCGTGGATGTCGCTGGTTGATCTCGTTCGCGCGGAATTCTTGCGAGCCCGCAATTTCGACTATGTCCGCGCCGCCAAGGCGCTCGGGGTATCGAACCCGGTGATCATTTGGCGTCACGTCCTGCCCAATGCCATGGTCGCGACCCTGACCTTCCTGCCTTTTATCCTCAACGGTTCGATCACCACCCTGACCTCGCTCGACTTCCTGGGTTTCGGCCTGCCACCGGGTTCGCCGTCGCTCGGCGAGTTGCTGGCCGAGGGCAAGGATAATCTGCAAGCGCCGTGGCTCGGTCTCACCGCGTTCTTCGTGCTCGCGATAATGCTGAGTCTGCTCATTTTCATCGGCGAGGCGGTGCGCGACGCATTCGATCCACGGAAGATCAATGGCTGAACCGCTGCTGTCGATCAAAAATCTCAGCGTCACCTTTCGTTCGGGCGATCGCCGTATCGATGCTGTGAGGGGGGTCTCGTTCGACATTGCGGCGGGCGAAACGGTGGCGCTAGTCGGCGAGTCCGGGTCCGGCAAATCGGCGACGGCGCTCTCGGTGTTGCAGCTCCTGCCCTATCCTGCCGCAACGCATGGCCCGGGTAGCAGCATCCGCTTTGCGGGACGGGAGCTGGTCGGCGCATCGGCGAGTACCTTGCGCGCGGTGCGTGGCGACCGCATCGCGATGGTGTTCCAGGAACCGATGACATCGCTCAACCCGTTGCACACGATTGCGAAGCAGATCACCGAGACTCTGTTCCTGCACAAGAAGATGGGGCGCCAGGAGGCACGAGAGCGTGCGGTCGAATTGCTCAAGCTGGTGGGTTTGAGCGAGGCGGAGAGCCGCCTCAACGCCTATCCGCATCAATTGTCCGGCGGGCAGAGGCAGCGCGTGATGATCGCGATGGCGCTCGCCAACGATCCGGCGTTGTTCGTCGCCGACGAACCCACGACTGCGCTCGACGTCACGATCCAAGCCCAGCTGCTGAAACTGCTGAACGATTTGCAGGCGCGTTTCGGCATGGCCATGCTCTTGATCACGCACGACCTCACGATCGTCCGCAAAATAGCGCGCCGCGTGATGGTGATGACGGAAGGCGCGATCGTGGAGCGCGGCACCGTCGCCGATATTTTTGCGCGACCCCAGCATCCCTACACCAGGCGCCTTCTGGCATCGGAACCGAAGGGCAAGCCGGTATCGATCGAACCGCCGCCGCCGGTGACGATGGCGACGACAAACCTCAGAGTTTGGTTTCCGATCCGCGCCGGAATCATTCGCCGCACCGTCGGCTACATCAAAGCGGTCGACGGCATTGACGCCGCCGTACGCCAAGGGGAGACGTTGGGCGTCGTCGGCGAATCCGGGTCCGGCAAGACCACCCTGGCGCTGGCGCTCTTGCGCCTGGTCCGCAGTGTCGGCGCCATCAATTATGCCGGCCGCCATATCGAAAGCCTGGCGGAGCGCGAGATGCGCCCGTTGCGGCGCCAATTGCAGATCGTGTTCCAGGACCCGTTCGCCAGCCTGTCGCCGCGCCTTTCCATTGCCCAAATCGTCGAGGAGGGGCTGAAAGTGCACGGGATTGGCGCCGATCGTGACGCCCGACGTGCCCTCATTCGCGACGCCCTGGGCGAAGTCGGGCTCGATCCGGACGCCGCCGACCGCTATCCGCACGAATTTTCCGGCGGCCAGCGCCAGCGCGTCGCCATCGCCCGCGCCCTTGTCTTGAAGCCCAGCATCGTCATGCTCGATGAACCGACATCGGCGCTCGATGTCTCGATTCAGGCGCAGATCGTCGACCTGTTGCGCGATCTGCAGCAACGTCACGGCCTCGCCTACATTTTTATCAGCCACGATCTGCGCGTGGTACGCGCCCTGGCGCATGACCTGATCGTGATGAAGGACGGTCACGTCGTCGAAGCCGGCCCGGCAAAGCGGATCTTCGCCGCGCCGCAGGAGCCCTATACGCGTGCGCTCATGGCCGCCGCCTTCGACCTTGCCGTGGCCTAGGCGCGCGCTCGCGACGACGCCAGCCGCGTGCCACATAGGATTTCAGCATGAGTTCGCGGCCGCGAAAGCCGATCCAGAGCTGTAAGGCGAAGAACACCAGGGTCAGGACGAGTTCTCCGGTCAACATCCAGTGGCGCGGCAGGAGCCAGCGGAGCGCCAGGCCCACGACCCACAATGCGACGAATACCGCACCCCACAGCGGCAGCCCCTTGAGGAATAGCGGGATACCGAGTGCACCCGAGAACAGAAACAAGATCCAATCGAAACCGTCACGGAATGGCTTGACCGCGCCGGTCTTGGGGTTTTCGAGGAAGAGCTCGCGGCTCATGCGAAGCGGGCGGCAATCATGGCATAGGCGGCGCGGAGCCCAAGCGCCTCGCCACCCTCGGGCCGGCCAGGCCGCGACGTCGCATTCCATGCAAAGGTATCGATATGCGCCCAGGGCGTGGTTGACGATACAAACTCTTCCAAGTACAGCGCCGCCTGAATCGCGCCCGCAAACGGCGACTCCGACACGTTGTTGAGGTCGGCGATCTTGCTTTTGTACATGCCGCGATAGTCACGCCACAGCGGCAAGCGCCACATCGGATCGGATTGCGCCCTGCCGGCACGCAACAGATTTTCGGCCAGCGTATCGTCGTTGGCAAACAGTGCCGGCAGATCGGGTCCCAACGCCGTCCGTGCCGCGCCGGTAAGGGTGGCAAAATCGATCAGCAGTGCCGGCTTTTCGCTGTCGGCCTCGGCGAGCGCATCGCAGAGGATCAGGCGCCCTTCGGCGTCGGTATTGCCGATCTCGACCGTGAGGCCTTTGCGGGTCTTGACGATGTCCAGGGGGCGGATGGCATTGCCCGCCACCGCATTTTCCACTGCCGGAACCAGCACGCGCAGCCGCACCGGCAGACGCGCGGTCATCACCGCATCGGCCAAGCCCAATATGGTCGCGGCCCCGCCCATGTCTTTTTTCATAAGGCGCATGCCGCTCGCGGGTTTCAGATCGAGCCCGCCGGTGTCAAAGCAGACACCCTTGCCGACCAACGTGACCTTGGGTGCGGCCGGATCGCCCCAGCGGACGTCAACGAGACGCGGCTCGCGCCCCGGCGCCGCGGCGCGGCCGACTGCGTGGATGGTTGGATAATTCTCGGCGAGCAGCGCCTCACCGGCGATGGTGCGATAAAATGCGCGATGTTTGTCCGCGAGCTGCGCCGCTGCGGCGGCGAGTTCGGCCGGACCCAGATGTTCGGTCGGCGTGTTGATGAGGTCCCGTGCCAGGAAAATAGCTTCCGCCAGCCGCTCGACCAGGCCGCGATCGGCGTCCGCGGGCCAGACTAGTCTGGCCCAGCCCCTTTTGCGTGCTTTGTAGCGGGCGAACTCGTAGCCGCCGAGCGCCCATCCCAATGTCAATGGCGTTGCGGCGTCATGCGGCGCGCCTGCGAGCATGTAGTAGCCTTCCGGCAGCTGGTTCGGCAGGGCCGCCAACGCCCACAGCGGCTCGTCGGGGTTCCAGCCGACCAATACCCGCGCTAATCCGCCGCTCTCGTCGGGAACGAGCGCGACCTGCTCCGGCTCGGCCTTGAAGCCGGTCGCTTCCGCCCAGCGTGTCGTGCGCTCGCCGAGCCGTGCCAAACTCGCCGCCAAGTCGGAAGCCGCCACCGGCGCGACCGGGACGGCGTCTGATGCATCGCTGATCAACGCTAGCAATGTGATCCCCTCTAGCCAATTACGCGACCGCCAGAGTATCAAATAAGCGATGGCGGACTTTACCATCTATATCGGGAATCGGGTTTATTCCTCTTGGTCGCTGCGCGGCTGGCTGCCGTTGCGGCATCTCGGCGTGCCCTTCGAGGAGGTTGTGATCCCGCTCTATGTCGACGGCAGCAGGGACGCCATCCTGCGCCAATCGCCTTCGGGCAAAGTGCCGGCGTTACACCATCGCGGCCGGGTGATTTGGGAGTCGTTGGCAATCGGCGAATATCTTGCAGAGCAGTTTCCTGCAGCAAAGCTGTGGCCCGACGATGCCGGCGCGCGCGCGTGCGCCCGCGCCGTGTCGAGCGAAATGCATGCGGGTTTTAACCAGCTGCGGGGCGAGCTGGCGATGAATCTGCGCCGTATCATTCCAGGCCGCCGCTTCACGCCACAGGCGCTCGAGCAGATCGAACGCATCAAGGCCATCTGGCACGACTGCCGCGCGCGCTTTGGTGAGGGCGGTCCTTATCTCTTCGGCACTTTCACCATCGCCGATGCGATGTACGCACCGGTCGTGACGCGGTTTCGAACCTATGAGATCGCCCTCGATCCGGTGTGCGCCGCCTACGCGGAGGCGGTATGGAATTTGCCAGCGATGCGGGCATGGTGCGATGCTGCGGCAAAAGACACCATCGTCATCGCCAAATTCGAATATGAGCCCGGCGGCTCGACCGGAATCCATTGATGCCTATCCGCCCGGGCGGATAAGCACGGCCCGGCGAGGCGTGGGCACACCCCGCACTTGCCCACAACCACCCACTCACCGCACTCTTTTCCCTCGCGGAAGAACCGGTGGTGAGTGAGACGGAGGACAGACATGGCGCAACCTACCCTGCCGCAAGGCGTCGAACTCAAAGGCCCGATCAAACCCGGCTATGAACGCGTAATGACGCCGGCGGCAATCGCCTTCGTGGTCGACCTCGAGCGCAAATTCGCTACCGAGCGCAAGCGCCTGCTGGCGCGCCGCGGCGAAGTCCAAGCGAAGCTTGATGCCGGCTGGCGGCCTGATTTCCTGCCTGAGACCAAGGCGATCCGCGACGCCGATTGGACGGTGGCGCCGCTGCCCAAGGATCTGCTCGACCGGCGCATCGAGATCACCGGCCCCACCGATCGCAAGATGGTGATCAACGCGCTCAACTCCGGCTCCTCGGTATTCATGGCCGACTTCGAGGACGCCAATACGCCCACTTGGGACAATCTGATCGAGGGCCAAATCAACCTGATGGATGCGGTACGCCGCGACATCTCTTTCGACGACCCGTCCAGCAAACGCCACTACCAGCTCAACCCGCGTACGGCGGTCCTCCTAGTGCGGCCGCGCGGCTGGCACCTCCCCGAGGCGCATCTCGTCGTCGACGGCGTGCCGATGTCGGGCAGTTTGTTCGATTTCGGCCTCTATTTCTTCCACAATGCCAAGGAACTGCTGGCGCGCAATACCGGGCCATATTTCTATCTGCCGAAGATGGAATCGCACCTCGAAGCGCGGCTTTGGAACGATGTCTTCGTCCACGCGCAGGCCAAGCTCGGCATCGCCAAAGGCACGATCAAGGCGACGGTGCTGATCGAAACCATTCTCGCCGCCTTTGAGATGGATGAGATTCTCTACGAGCTGCGCGACCATTCCGCCGGCCTAAATTGCGGCCGCTGGGACTACATCTTCTCGACCATCAAGAAATTTGCCGAAGATCCGAAGCGCGTCATGCCAGACCGCGGCCAGATCACGATGACCGTGCATTTCATGCGCTCCTACTCCCTGCTTCTCATCAAGACCTGTCACCGTCGCAACGTGCATGCGATGGGCGGCATGGCAGCGCAGATTCCGATCCGCAACGATCCCGCGGCGAACGAGGCGGCGATGGAGAAAGTGCGCGCCGACAAGCTGCGCGAGGCCGGCGACGGCCATGACGGCACCTGGGTCGCCCATCCGGGCCTGGTGCCGATCGCCAAGGAGATTTTCGACAAGCAAATGCCGGAGGCCAACCAGATCGCGCGCAAGCGGCAGGACGTCCATATGACCGCCGACGATCTCCTCAAAGTGCCCGACGGGACCATCACGGAAGCAGGGTTGCGGCAGAACCTCAATGTCGGGATCGGCTATCTCGAAGCCTGGCTGCGCGGCATCGGCTGCGTACCGCTCTACAACCTGATGGAGGACGCGGCGACCTCCGAGATCAGCCGCGCCCAGCTGTGGCAATGGATCCGCCACGGGGCCAAGCTCGCGGACGGCCGGACCGTCGATCGGGATTTGTGCATGAAGGTCATGGACGAGGAACTGGCTAAGCTTAGAACGCTGGTCGGCGACGAGGCCTATAACAAAGGCCGTTATCGCGATGCCGCGGCACTGTTCACGGACCTGCTTACCGCGTCCCAATTCCCCGATTTTTTGACGCTGCCCGCCTACGAGAGGATCCTCGCCGACGGCGCCTGACGCCGCCACTCCCCCCTTGCCCCGGAACCGCGGCAATCTCGAGCGATGGCCGCCTGTCGCCGGCGGGCCGGTCGATGGCCGGTCGTCGCATCGGTCCCCGCCGCTTCATTCGCTGGCGTGGATAAAATCGCGAAGCTGCGGGTAGATTTGATTTTGCCATTTCCGGCCGGCGAAGACGCCGTAGTGACCGACCCCGGTTTGCACATGGTGGCGTTTCATATAGGGTCGAATGCCGGTACAGAGATCGTGCGCCGCGAGGGTCTGGCCCACGGAGCAAATATCGTCGCGCTCGCCCTCGACGGTAAAAAGCGCGGTGCGCCGAATCGCCCTCGGCTCGATGGTCCGGCCGCGAAAAGCGAACTTGCCTAACGGCAATTCGTGTTGCTGAAAGATCTTCTGCACGGTCTCCAGGTAAAACTCCGCCGACAAGTCCATTACGGCGAAATATTCCTCGTAGAAGGTGGCGATGGCCGCGGCCTTTTCGCTCTCGCCCTTGACGCGATGCTGGTAGAGATCCTGGAAGCTCTTTAGGTGCCGGTCGAGGTTCATGCTCATGAAGCCCGCGAGCTGCAGGAAGCCCGGGTAGACGCGCCGGAACGCGCCGGCAAATCGGAACGGCACGAAGCCGATCAAATGCTGCTCGAACCAATGGATCGGTCGCTCTATCGCGAACTCGTTGACCTTGGTCGGGTTGACCCGGGTATCGATCGGACCCGCCATCAAGGTCATGCTGCTCGGTTGCGCCGGATTGCCATCCTGTGCCATTAGCGCCACGGCGGCGAGTGCCGGCACCGCCGGCTGGCAGATCGCGATGATGTGCGCGCCTCGTCCCAGCTTTTCCAAGAACCGGATCAAATGCTCGATATATTCGTCGAGACCGAAGCGGCCGTGGCTCATGGCGACGTCGCGAACATTGTGCCAGTCGGTTAGATAGACATCGTGTTCCGGCAACATCGTCCGCACCGTGTCGCGCAACAGCGTGGCAAAGTGCCCCGAAAGCGGCGCCACCAGGAGCACCTGCGATTGCGCCGGGGCATCGACCTTGCGAAAATGAAGCAGCGTGCAAAACGGCGTCTTGTCGACGGCTTCCTCGACCACTTCGACCGTGCGATTGCCGAGCTGGACCGTGTCGATACCGTAGGATGGCCGGTGGTGAGTGAGCCCAAGATGCGATACGATCTCGCACAGTGCCGCAAATCGTCGCGTCACACTGTCGTCAAGATTTTCGGCTTTAACCTGGTTGAGGCGGCAAACCGCGAGGCGCGCCACGGCACGTAGCGGCGCAATCATGTCGCTATGGGCCTGGTATAATTGATAAATCATGTAGCGGCCGGTTCCCGCCTGTGGCGATGCAATAGGCACGCCACCGGGATCGCGGCGCGAAGACGGTTTGCGACTGGCATGTCATTTGCGTAAGTTTTGGGCATGAGCAAAGCGGTACTGACCATCAGCAGCAAGAATTATTCGTCCTGGTCGTTGCGGGGCTGGTTGCTGGTGAAGTTTGCGGGGCTCGATTTTGAAGAACGGATCGTACCACCGGATGATCCCGCGGTGCGCGCCGAAATATTACTGCTTTCGTCGTCGATTCTAGTGCCTTCTTTGACGCACAAAGACATCACCGTGTGGGATACGCTGGCGATCGCCGAGTATCTCAACGAAACGCAGAAAAAGGCGAAGCTGCTGCCGTCCGATCCCAGTGCCAGGGCCCATTGCCGGTCGATCTGCGGCGAGATGCATTCGGGCTTTACCGCGCTGCGTTCGGCATTGCCCATGAATCTCAAGGCTTATTTCCCCGGCTTCAAAGTGTGGAACCGCGCGCTGGCCGATATCGCCCGCGTCACGACGATCTGGCGCGATTGCCTGGACCGGTACGGCGGTCCGTTCTTGTTTGGCGCCCGCACCATCGCGGACGCGATGTACGCGCCGGTGGCGACGCGGTTCGTGACCTACGACGTCAAGCTGGATCCGGTCAGCGCCGCTTACCGCGACCACATCATGGCACTGCCGGAAATGGTCGAATGGATCGCGGCCGCCAAGCTCGAGCCGGACGAGATCGAGGAGCTTGAGGCAGAGTTTTGACCCGTGGGTAACGGCTCCTCGGGCCATCTTTGGATGTCGAAAAGAGCACTCGGTTTGGGCGCACCGCGCCTATCGGCCGGCGCGATTTGCGGGCTTTTGGGAATGAGCCCCGGCATCGGCGCCCAAATCGGGCCCGCTTACGCCTTAGGCAAAAGCCCAAATCGCGGTCAACGCGGCCCGACCAAATCGGCCGATGCTCCCGGCATCCCGTGCCGCGGCGGTGGCGCGGGTTTTGCTTTCATTGTTGCCACCGCGCCCTGACGACAGGAGAGCCGCAATGACGGTCATGCTCGAAACGCCGATGAAATTCTCCCATGTCAAGCCCGGGGACACGAAATTCGAATCGGGCGGATTGCGCGATTTTTTCTCCTATCGCGACCTCGGCATCGTCGCCGCGACCGGCGGCAAGGTGATCGCCCAGCTGGTACGCGCCGAGCGCGCGCCCGAGGTGGGCACCGGCTGGCACCGCCATGTCCTGGATTTCCACATCGTCGTGATGCTCAAGGGCTGGGCGCGCTTTATGTATGAGGACCAGGAGCATCTCGTCGAGGCCGGCGACGTGGTCCATCAGCGTCCCGGTATTGTGCACTATCTGTTCGACTACTCGCCGGACATGGAATATCTCGAAATCGCGTCGCCCGCCGATTTCAAGACGGTGGAAATGCCGGCGCCGGCACCCGTGCCGCCGCCGACGCCGTGGAAATAAGGCATTTGATTTAAGCGGCTTTCGCGGCGCGGATCGTCTCCCATACCCGTTTCGGTGTCGCCGGCATATCGATGGTCTTGACGCCGAGCGGTGCCAGGGCGTCGATCAGGGCGTTGATTACCGCCGGCGGCGCGCCGACCGAGCCCGCCTCGCCCGCGCCTTTGATGCCGAGCGCATTGGTCTGGCACGGCACGTTATTAAAGCCGCACTCGAAATGAGGTTGGTCGCCCGCGCGCGGCATGGTGTAGTCCATGAAGGTGCCGGTTAAGAGTTGCCCCGATCCGCCGTCATATTCGATATTCTCGAGCAGCGCCTGGCCGAAGCCCTGGGCCAGACCGCCAACGATTTGGCCCTCGACGATCAACGGGTTGATCACCATTCCGACATCGTCGACAACGGTGTAGCGGTCGATGTTCACCAGACCGGTCTCGGGATCGACCTCGAGTTCACAGATGTGGCAGCCGTTCGGGAAATTGGGGATGCCTTCGGCGGCGCCGCTCGCTTCCAATCCAAGTCCGAATCCGGGCGGCAACATCATCGGCGCATAGGCGGCTTTGGCAACATCGACGAGCGCCATCGATTTGTCGGTGCCGACAATGGTGAAGCGGCCGTTCTCGAACTGGATGTCGGCCGGTGCCGCCTCCATCAAATGGCTGGCGAGGCTCTTCGCCTTTTCGATCAGATTTGCGGTTGCGGCTTTGAGCGCGCCGCCACCGACCGACGAGGTGCGTGAACCATAGGTGCCGCGGCCGAACGACACCTGGTTGGTGTCGCCTTGGACGAAGCGAATGCTTTCGAATGGGACACCGAGCCAATCCGACACCATCTGGGCAAAGGTGGTGGCATGACCCTGGCCATGACTGAAGGTGCCGGCGACGATGGTGACCGAGCCGCTCGGGTCGAAGCGCAACTCCATGCGGTCATTGAATATGCCACAGGTCTCGACGTAGTAGATGAGACCCCGGCCGCGCAGCTTGCCCCTGCTCTCGCTCTCGGCTTTGCGGGCGGCATATCCCTGCCAATCGGCGCGCGCGATGGTCTTATTCATGGTGTCGGCGAAATCGCCGCTGTCATAGACGACACCGGTCGCAGAGGTGAACGGCATCGCGCTCGCGGGAACGAAATTGCGGCGACGCAGTTCGACGCGGTCGATGCCGGTGGTCCGCGCCGCATGCTCGATCATGCGCTCCATGAAATAAGTGGCCTCGGGCCGACCGGCACCGCGATAGGGGCCCATCGGCGCAGTGTTGGTGAACGCCGCTTGCCCGGTGAAGAATACCGTCGGGATGCGGTAGACCTGGGGCGCCATCTGAAGTGCCGAGAGCGACGGGATCACGCCCGCGCCCGAGATGTTGCCGCCGAGATTGGTCAAACTCTGAGCCCTCAAGCCGAGGATCGTGCCGTCCTTGTCGAGCGCGATTTCGCCGGTGACGACCTGATCGCGGCCATGCGTATCGGTCAGTAGCCCTTCGCTGCGCGAGGAAATCCACTTGACCGGCCGGCCGATTTTCTTCGATGCCCACAGCACCAGCGCTTCCTCGGGGTAGACATCGCCCTTCATTCCGAAGCCACCGCCGACATCCTTGGCGATGACGCGCACCTGACTTTCGGGCACGTGGAAGACTTGGCCGGCGATGGTGCCGCGCGCGCCGTGCGGATTCTGAGTTGCGGTATAGAGCGTGTAGAAGTCGTCGGCGCCGCTGTAATCGCCGATATAGCCGCGCGTCTCCATCGAATTGGCGGAGATGCGATTGTTGACCATCCGCAGCGAGACCTTGTGCGCCGCCTTGGCGAAGGCCGCGTCCGTCGCCTCCTTGTTGCCCATCGTGATCGCAAACACCAAATTGCCGGTCGGACATTCGTCCCAAATCTTGGGCGCGCCATCCCTGAGCGCTTCCTCAATCTCGGTAACCGCGGGCAGCGGCTCGTAGCGTACTTCGACCAGCTCGGCCGCGTCCTGCGCCTGCGCCGGGGTTTCAGCGACAACAAAGGCAACGCGCTCGCCGGCGTAGCGCACCTTGCCGGTGGCGAGGAGAAAGCGCGGGGCGCGGAAACCCTTGGGACCGCCCATATCCTCGGGCATGAGCGGGAACATCGGTCCGACGCCCTCGGCCACGGCATCGGCGCCGATCAGCACGCACAGCACGCCGGGGGCGGCTTGGGCCTTGCTCTTGTCGATGCCGGCGATTTTCGCGTGCGCATGCGGCGACAGAACCTGAACCGCATAAGCCTGACGGGGCAGGTTAATGTCTTCGATATAAGTGCCGTGTCCGGTCAAGAACCGCTTGTCCTCGACGCGGCGGATGGGTTGCCCGATGCCGAAACCTGCCATTGTCATCTCCGCGAATGCGATCAGCCCCTGTCGCGGTCATGCTAAAGCAATTGCCTCTCGATGCCGCAAAAAAATCGCGGGAATCCGTTATATTCCAAAGGGAAGAGCGAGCCACGCACCGCTTTGCGTTGCGCGAAGGCGTGGGTCAATGAGGAAACAAGACTAGCTGCGTGGATTTGGTCTAAAACATCCCCCGATGACGCGCTTGAACAATCACGGCACGCGAGCAATGGACAGTAACCAGGATATCGCCTTGATGAAATTCGGTATCGGCCAGCCGGTGTCCCGCACCGAGGACCCGATTCTGCTGCGGGGCGCCGGTCGTTACACCGATGACGTCAACGTCGACGGACAGGCTTACGCCGTGATGGTGCGCAGCCACTATGCCCACGGCACCATCAAATCGATTGCGTCAGAGGCGGCCCGGGCGATGCCCGGTGTGCTCGGTGTCTATACCTGGGACGATCTCGCCAAAGGCGGCATTGGCATGTCCAATCCGCCAATGGCGGTGAAGGCGCGCGACGGTTCGAACATGAAGGCTGGTCCGCGCCCGGCTCTCGCGACCGGAAAGGTGCGGTATGTCGGTGAGGCCTATGCCGTTGTCATTGCCGAGAGCGTGGCACTCGCCAAGGACGCCGCCGAAGCGGTGGCCGTGGAGATTGAGCCACTGCCCGTGATCACCACCATCGCCGAGGCATTGGCGCCGGGGGCGCCGACCATTCACGAGGAAGCGCCGGGCAATGTCACGCTCGATTACCATTTCGGCAACACCGACGCGGTGAACGAGGCCTTCGCCAAGGCGGCTCATGTCACCCGGTTAAGACCGGTCAGCCAGCGTATCGTCGTCAACCCGATGGAACCGCGCTCTTGCGTCGCCGAGTTCAAGGACGGTCGCTACATTTTTTCGGTCTGTTCGCAAGGGGTGTTCGGTCTGAGGCAAAGCCTCGCCAACGACATTCTGAAAGTGCCGCCTGCGCAGGTGCGGGTCATCACCGGCAATGTCGGCGGCTCGTTTGGCATGAAGATCGTCGCCTATCCCGAGTATGTGTGCGCACTTTATGCGGCGAAAAGCCTGGGCAGAGCCGTGAAATGGACCGATGAGCGCTCCGGTTCGTTCGTGTCCGACAATCACGGTCGCGACCATGAGGTGACGGCGGAGGCGGCGTTCGACAAGGACGGCAAGATCCTTGCCGTCCGTCTCACCGGCTATGGCAATTACGGCGCCTTTCAGGGCCTGCCGCTGCAGGTCACCGTCAACGCGGTGAAGAACGTGGTGGGCGTTTATCGTACGCCGCTGGTCGAGGTCTCGACCAAATGCGTATTGACCAACGCGACGCCTGTGGGCGCCTATCGCGGTGCCGGCCGGCCGGAAGGCAATTATTACATGGAGCGGCTGATCGAGCAGGCGGCGCGGGAGATGGCGACCGACCCACTTGAGCTCCGCCGTCGCAATCTGATCCCGCCGCAGGCGATCCCTTACAAGGCGCCCTCCGACCTCACCTATGACAGCGGCGACTTCCCGAGCATTCTGCAGGACGGGCTCGTCGCCGCCGACTGGGATGGCTATGGCGCACGCAAGGCCCTGAGCGACACCAAGGGCAAACTGCGCGGCCGCGGCATCGGGCATTACCTCGAGGTGACGGCGCCGCCGGGCAAGGAGATGGGTGGCATCCGGTTCGAGACAAACGGCGACGTCACCATCATCACCGGCACGCTCGATTACGGGCAGGGCCACGCCGCGCCGTTCGCGCAAGTGCTGGTGCAGCGGCTCGGTCTGCCCTTCGAGCGCATTCGCCTCGTCCAAGGCGACAGCGATCAGCTCATCGCCGGTGGCGGCACAGGCGGTTCTCGTTCCATCATGGCCAGCGGCACCGCCATCGTACGCGCAAGCGATCAGGTGATCGAGAACGGCAGGCTGCTCGCCGGACATTTCCTCGAAGCCGCGGCCGCGGATATCGAATTCGGCGACGGGCGCTTCACGATCGCGGGCACCGACCGTTCGATCGGCTTGCTCGACATTGCCCAACGGCTACGCCGTTCGCCGAACCTGCCCGACGGCATGCCAGCATCGCTCGATGTGGCGCTGGTGGTGGACAGTCCGCCGTCCGCGTTCCCCAATGGCTGCCATATCTGCGAGGTCGAGATCGATCCGGAGACGGGCGCGGTCGAGATCGCAAGATATACAATGGTGGACGATTTCGGCGTCATCGTGAATCCGCTGATGGTCGAAGGACAGGTCCATGGCGGCGTGACCCAGGGCATCGGTCAGGCGCTCTTCGAGATGGCTCGTTATGATTCCGGGGGCCAACTGCTGACCGGCTCGTACATGGATTACGCCATGCCGCGCGCCGGCGATGTGCCGAATTTCAATTTCAGCAGCCATCCGGTACCGGCGCAGAGCAATATACTCGGCGTCAAGGGGTGCGGCGAGGCCGGTTGCTCGGGCTCACTGCCGGCGGTGATGAACGCGGTGGTCGACGCGCTCTCGGTCTATGGCATTCATCACATCGACATGCCGGCAACGCCCTATCGGGTCTGGCAAGCGATTCGAAGTGCGCGCAAGTCTTAGCGATCGTCGTCTGCCGATCCCTGGCATCGGCTGCTCCTCCCTCGCGCGAATGCGTGCTTGATGCGCCAAGGAAAGCCCGTTAGCGTCCGCCGCAAATGCTAATATATTTGGCGGAGCGCCCATGAAGGCTGCGTTTTTCTCACCGGTTGCTTATCAAGGTACGGCGCCGGGTGGCTGGCCGGTGCCGGCCGACGCCTATTCTGACGAGGCGGCACAGCACTCCTACAACGCGTCGATCGAGCGTTTCCGGCTCGCCGACGAGACGGGCTGGGACTGGGTCACGGTTGCGGAACATCACTATTCGCCGTTCTCGCTGACGCCCAATCCGATGCTGCTTGCCGGCGCATTGAGCCAGGTCGTACGCAAGGCGAAGATCGCCGTGCTCGGCCCGACCGTGCCGATGTTGAATCCGGTGCGGGTCGCTGAAGAGTTCGCCATCCTCGACACCATGAGCGGTGGCCGCGTTATCGCCGGGCTCATGCGCGGGACACCGAACGAGTATGTCACTTACAACATCAATCCGGAGGAATCCCGCGAGCGCTTCAGGGAAGCGCTCGAACTGATCCGGATGGTGTGGACCGAGCCGCAGCCGTTCGGCTGGCAAGGGCGGCATTACGAATTCCGCGCCGTCTCGATCTGGCCGCGCCCCGTGCAGAAGCCGCACCCGCCATTATACATGTCTGGTTCAAGCCCGGAATCGGGCGCGCTGGCAGCGCGCAGCCATATCGGCATCGGCTTCGCCGTGACGACTTTGCCGCTGGCGACAAAGGCGATTGCGCACTACCGCTCGCAAGCAGCAGCCGCGGGATGGGCGCCAACGCCGGACGATATCATCTATCGCTGCGGCCTCCACATCGCCGCTAGCGACGAGCAGGCTGGCAACGACCTGACCTCGGGTCCGCCGCGGGGACGCTTCAGCATTTCCAACCCGGCGCTCGAAAGCGCGGTCGCAGGCACCAGCTATTATGGCCGCGACTTCGAGGCGCAGCGTAATCGCGTCGCGCGTCTGCCGACGATCAAGGACGCGGTCGAGCAGGGCCAGATACTGCTGGGCGGACCGGAAAGCGTCTTCAGCCAGATCATGAAAATCCGTCAACTGATCGGAGCCGGTATACTCGATCTCGTGCTGATTTCGCAGGACGACGGCAAGGCGCGCCGCGCTATCGAATTGTTCGCCAACAAGGTGCTGCCGCGCCTTCACGATATGGAATAAGCAACATGAGTTTTCAGGAGCGTTACGTCGAGGCCGACGGATTTCGCATTCGCTATCTCGAGGCCGGCCAGGGCGCGCCGCTGATCTGGTTCCATGGCGGCGGCGGGTTGCAGCTCAACAAGCTGCATGCACTGCTAGCGTCCAAGCATCGGCTGATCGCCCTCGAGGTGCCGGGATTCGGTGATTCGCCGGTGAACCAGCGCACCAAGAACCTGGCGGAACTGGCGGCGACAATGGGAGCGGCGCTAACGGCGCTCGGCATCGACCAGTTTGATGTCATGGGCATCTCGTTCGGTGGTGCGCTGACGTTGTGGACCACCATCCTGCTCGCGGACCGTGTCAAGTCGGCGGTATTGCTTGCGCCCGCCGCCTATCGGCCCAACCGGTCGACACCGCCGACCCCCGAGCAAATGCGCAATATGCTGTACGCGCATCCGGAGCGCGTGCCGCCGGCACCACCGCCGCCAGCCGAGCTGACGCAGAAGCAAATGGCTCTCGCCATCCGAGTGATGGCTGCGTCCCCTCAGGCCGAGATGGAAGCGGGGATGAAAGATTGCAAAGTTCCGGTGCTGGTGCTGATGGGCACCGAGGATCGTCTGATCCCGCCAGCGATGGCCCGGCATTACCGCGAGATTCTGCCCGATTGCTACCTGGTCATGGTCTACGATGCGGCACACGCACTCGATGTCGATCGGCCCGAAGCCTGCTTTGCCGTGATCGACGATTTCCTGATGCGTCAGGGCAAGTTCGTCGTCAGCAACGAAGACGGCGCTATTTTCCCTTAATTGCAAGCTTGGCGGCGAGCGCCCGCGCCACTTTCGATTGCGGCTCCCGGCCCAGTGCGGCCGAGACGAATCGTCCCGCCGCCGCGAGTTTGGCGAGCTCGATTCCGCTCTCGATACCGAGCCCGTCGAGCATATAGAGCACATCCTCGCTCGCGACATTACCGGTGGCGCCGGGGGCGTAGGGACAACCGCCGAGCCCGGCCACCGAACTATCGAAGACAGCGATGCCCAGTTCGAGGGAGGCCAAGATGTTTGCCAGAGCCTGACCGTAAGTGTCGTGGTAATGCCCGGCGAGTTTGGCCACCGGCACTTTGTCCGCTACCGCCTCGATCATGCTCTGAATCCGCTGCGGCGTGCCCGTGCCGATCGTGTCGCCGAGCGAAATCTCGTAGCACCCGAGTTCCCATAATCTGGCGGCTACGACAGCGACGGCGCCCGGTGCAATCGGCCCTTCATAAGGGCAGTCGATCACGGTCGAGATATAGCCGCGCGCCCGAATGCCGTGGGCCCGCGCCGCGGCAACGACCGGCGCGATACGGGCGTAACTTTCGGCGATGGAGCAATTGGTATTGCGCCGGCTGAAGCTTTCCGACGCCGCCGTGAACACGGCGATCTCATCGCAATGCGCGGCAAGGGCACCCTCGAAGCCCTTCATGTTGGGTACCAGTACCGGATAGGTGACGCCGGGAGAGCGTTGCAGTCCGGCCACCACTGCTGCCGTATCGGCCATCTGCGGGATCCATTTGGGCGACACGAAGCTGCCGGCCTCGATGGTAGTCAAGCCGGCCTCCGCAAGCCGATGGATCAGCGCGATCTTGGTCGGAGCGCTGATGATCTGCGCTTCGTTCTGGAGCCCGTCGCGAGGTCCGACCTCGACCATGCGCACCGTGGCGGGAAGGCGCATCATTTTGCCGCCGCGGTAAAGGCCATCAGGGCCACACCTTCGTCGACGAGCTCGCCCACGGCGTAATTGATGGCATCAATCGTACCGTCTGCCGGCGCGGCAATGGTGTGCTCCATCTTCATTGCCTCCAAGATAAGGATCGGCTGACCGCGTTTCACCCTGTCGCCTGCCTGTGCCAGGACCTGTACGATCTTGCCCGGCATCGGCGCGGTCAATCGGCCAGCCGCAAACGCCTCATCGTCGCGCCCGGCGAGCGGATCGATGAGCTCGAGATTCCACGAGCCGTCATTGTCGATCACGGTGAAGCGACTGCCGACGCGAACGACATCGACATGCTGGTTCGCCGTCTCCGTTCCGGCCAGCACGACCATCCGCTCGTTTGCGCCATCGCGCCAGCGGATTTCGCGCGGGCCCCTCCCGTCGAGGCGCCAGCCATCGCGCGCCGACCAGGGCGAATAGCGGTCGACGCCTGGCTGCGGCCGTTCGGCCGCGACCAGGGCGAGGCTCGCCGCGGTGATGGCCGACTCGGGTGCCGGCGGCGGCGCCAGCCTGTCGCGGTGTCGCGCGATGAAGCCGGTGTCGACCGCGCCGGCAGCGAAATCGCCCAAGCGCACGAGCCGCAACAGAAAATCGCGATTGGTGGCGATACCGGCCACGCGATAGCGTGCCAAGGTTTGATCGAGCCGGGCAATCGCGGCGCGGCGATCGTGGCCCCGAACCGCGAGCTTGGCGATCATCGGGTCGTAGAAGGGCGTGATCGTATCGCCTTGCCGCACCCCGGTTTCGATGCGCCGATTCGCCGTCGCGGGCGGCGCGCGAAGCAAGACGAGGCGACCGCTCGCAGGCAGGAAGTCGTGACGCGGGTCTTCGGCATAGATGCGCACTTCGATGGCATGGCCGCTCGATGCGATCCGATCCTGGGTCAGCGGCAGTGACTCACCCCCTGCCACACGCAACTGCCATTCCACCAGATCGAGATCGTTGATCAGCTCCGTCACCGGATGCTCGACCTGGAGCCGGGTATTCATCTCGATGAAATAGAAGCGGCCGTCGCCGACGATGAACTCAACGGTGCCGGCGTTGACGTAACGCACGGCGCGGGCGACGGCGACGGCTGCCGCGTGCATGGCACGGCGGGTCAGCGGATCGAGATTGGGCGCGGGCGCCTCCTCGATCACCTTCTGGTGGCGGCGCTGCACTGAACAATCCCGCTCGCCGAGATGGACGATGTTGCCGGCTTGGTCTCCGAACACCTGCACTTCCACATGTCGCGGCCGCGCCAAATATTTCTCGATCAGCACGCGATCGTCGCCGAAGGCCGCCCGCGCCTCGCGCTGGGCGCCCGCGAGCGCGGCCGCGAAGTCGCCCGGCCGCTCGACCACGCGCATGCCCTTGCCGCCGCCGCCCGCCCAAGCCTTGATCAGCACGGGATAACCGATCTCATGTGCCGTCGCGGCCAGATGGTCTGCGCGCTGATCATTGCCGTGATAACCGGGCACGACAGGAACGCCCGCCGCTTCCATCATCTGCTTCGCCGCCGCCTTCGAGCCCATGGCTCGCATCACGGCCGCCGACGGCCCGACAAATACAATGCCGGCATCAGCGCAGGCGTCGGCAAAGTCGGCGTTCTCGGCCAGGAAGCCGTAGCCGGGATGTACCGCCTCAGCGCCGGATCGCCGTGTCGCGTCGACGATCGCCGCTATGTTGAGATAGGATTCACGTGCGGGCGCCGCGCCGATGCGGAAAGCCTCGTCGGCCTCTTCGACATGGAGAGCGTTGGCATCGGCGTCGGAGTAGACCGCGACCGTAGCGATTCCCAAGCGCCGGGCGGTGCGGATCACGCGGCACGCGATCTCGCCGCGATTGGCAATCAACAGCTTATTGAACATCGAATCACTATCGTCGCCATTGCGGTCGGCGCTTCTCCAGGAACGCGGCGACGCCTTCGCGACCTTCGGCCGAGGCACGCGCATCGGCGATCCCCTTCGCCGTCACCTGCATCAACGCCTCGTCCACGCGGCGGCCCGATACGGCGGCGATGAGTTGTTTCGCGTTCGTCTGCGCTCCGGTGGCGCCTTCAAGCAGCATGCCGGTGCACCTGTCCACGGCGCTGTCGAGTTCGGCCGCCGGCACCACCTCATGCACCAGACCGATGCGGCACGCTTCAGCGGCGGAAATCCGCTCCGCCGTAAGAAACAATCGCCGCGCATGCCGCGCGCCAATGGCGGCGAGCACGTAGGGCCCAATGGTCGCGGGAATTAGGCCAAGCCGGACCTCGTTGATCGCGAATTTTCCCTCGGTGGTGGCAATGACGATGTCGCAGCAGGCGACCAGGCCGGTGCTGCCGGCAAAGCACGAGCCGTTGACCCGCGCAATCGTCGGCTTGGGGAACTCGTTCAGCCGTCGCAGCATCAGGGCCAGTCCCATGGCGTCGGCGAGGTTTTCCTCGCGACTGTAGCCGGCCATGCGCTTCATCCAGTTCAAATCGGCGCCGGCAGAGAAATTCGCACCCGCGCCGGTCAGCACCAGCGCGCGCAGTGACGCATCCTGTGCCAAGCGCGCAAAGGCATCGCTTAACGCCGCGATCAACGCATCATCGAAGGCGTTGTGGATCTCCGGGCGGTTGAGCGTGATCTTGGCGACGCCGCGGGCGTCGATTTCGATGAGGAGGTTAGTCATGGTCACATCCGGAACACCCCGAATTCGCTGTTTTCGATCGGCGCGTTAAGGCTCGCTGAAAGACCGAGCGCCAGCACGCGCCGGGTCTCGGCTGGGTCAATCACGCCGTCGTCCCAGAGCCGAGCGCTGGCGTAGTAGGGATGACCCTGCGTCTCATATTGCGCCCGGATCGGCTCTTTGAATTTTTCCTCCTGTGCCGGCGTCCAGCTCTTGCCGCCGGCTTCGAGATTGTCGCGCCGGATGGTAGCGAGCACCGAGGCCGCTTGCTCGCCGCCCATCACCGAGATGCGCGCGTTCGGCCACAACCACAGGAAGCGCGGATCGTACGCGCGACCGCACATGCTGTAATTGCCGGCGCCGAAGCTGCCGCCGATGATCACGGTGAATTTCGGCACGCGCGCGCAAGCGACTGCCATCACCATCTTGGCACCATCCTTGGCGATACCGCCGGCCTCGTATTTGCGGCCGACCATGAAGCCGGAGATATTCTGCAGAAAGATCAACGGAATGCCACGTTGCGCGCAGAGCTCGATGAAATGGGCCCCCTTGAGCGCACTTTCCGAAAACAGAATGCCATTGTTGGCGACGATGCCAACGGGATAGCCCCAGAGCCGAGCGAAACCGGTCACCAGCGTTTCGCCATAGAGCCGCTTGAACTCGTCGAATTCGCTGGCGTCGACCAGGCGCGCGATCACCTCGCGTACGTCATAAGGCTTGCGCGCGTCGCTCGGCACGATGCCGTAAAGCTCGTCGGCCGGGTATAGCGGTTCGCGCGGCTCGGCGATATCGAGCAACGGCCGCTTCACCGAATTGAGATTGGCGACGATGCGTCGTGCAATGCCGAGCGCGTGCGCATCGTCGATGGCAAGGTGATCGGCGACCCCGGATATGCGTGCGTGGACCTCGGCCCCGCCGAGCTCCTCCGCCGTGACGACCTCGCCGGTCGCGGCCTTCACCAGCGGCGGCCCGCCAAGAAAAATCGTGCCCTCGTTGCGCACGATAATGGTCTCGTCCGACATGGCCGGGACATAGGCACCGCCGGCGGTGCAAGAACCCATCACCAGCGCAATCTGCGGAATGCCGGCGGCGGAGAGCGTCGCTTGATTGTAGAAGATGCGGCCGAAATCGTCGCGGTCGGGAAACACCTCGTCCTGGTTCGGCAAATTGGCACCGCCGGAATCGACGAGATAGAGGCATGGCAGCCGGTTCTCGCGGGCGATCTGCTGGGCGCGCAGATGCTTTTTCACGGTAACGGGATAGTAGCTGCCGCCCTTCACCGTCGCATCGTTGGCGATGACGACGCATTCGCGCCCGGCGATCTGGCCGATACCGGTAATGATTCCGCCCGCCGGCACGTCGTCGGCATAGAGCCGGTAGCCGGCGAGGGGCGAGAATTCGAGAAACGGCGATCCCGGATCGAGCAGCCCATTGATGCGTTCGCGCGGCAGTAGTTTTCCGCGCGATCGATGGCGCTGGCGCGCCGCCTCGCCGCCGCCGCCGCCGATCTCGGCCAACCGTGCGCGCAGATCGTCGGCCAACGACCTCATAAGGGCATCGTTGACGCGGAAGCTCTCCGCGTGCCGATCGAGAGCGGTCTTAAGGACCGGCATGCCCGCCGTCTCGCCGTGGCGGCGCAAGCGAACCGGGCCCGCACATCGCTTCTCCGGGTGGCTTCCCGCTTTCGCGGAGATGGCCAGTCGGGCGACCTTGCACAGTCATGCGATCACGCCGTCGTTTCGATTGTCAGACCGAGTTCCCGGATCATCTGCTCGCGCATGACGAACTTCTGCACCTTGCCGGTGACGGTCATCGGGAAAGCGTCGACCAATCGAATATACCGCGGGATCTTATAGTGCGCGATCTGGTTCCGGCAGAAGGCCTGGATCGCTTCGGGTGTCTCGGTCTCACCGGGCTTTAGCTTCACCCAGGCGCACAGCTCCTCGCCGTATTTCGGATCAGGAACACCAATGACCTGCACGCTCTCGATCTTGGGGTGGCGGAAGAGGAATTCCTCGATCTCGCGCGGGTAGACATTCTCGCCACCACGAATCACCATGTCCTTGAGACGGCCGACGATATTGCCGTAGCCGTCCTCGTCCAGCGTGGCGAGATCGCCAGTGTGCATCCAGCCCGCTTGATCGACCGCGTCCGCGGTCTTTTCTGCATCGTCCCAGTAGCCAAGCATCACGCTATAGCCGCGGGTGCACAGCTCACCGGGCACGCCCGGCGGCACAATGCGGCCGTCGGTATCGACGATTTTCACTTCGACATGGGGATGGACGCGGCCGATGGTCGAGACCTTGCGTTCGAGCGAATCCTTCGTGCTGGTCTGGAAGCTGACCGGACTGGTCTCGGTCATGCCGTAAGCGATGGTCACATCGCGCATGTGCATGTCATCGATGCAACGCCGCATGACTTCGATGGGGCACGGAGCACCGGCCATGCAGCCGGTGCGCAGGCTCGACAGATCGAAGCGTACGAAGTCGGAATGGTTGAGCTCGGCAATGAACATGGTAGGCACGCCATAAAGCGCGGTACAGCGCTCGGCCTCGACTGCTTCAAGCACGGCCAGGGGTTCGAAGCCCTCGCCCGGATAGACCATTGCGGCGCCGTGAGTGATGCAGCCGAGATTCCCCATCACCATGCCGAAGCAATGATAAAGCGGCACCGGGATGCATAGTCGGTCCGCCTCGGTGAAGCGCATGGCCTCGGCGACGAAATAGCCGTTATTGAGAATGTTGTGATGGGTCAGCGTCGCTCCTTTGGGCGCACCGGTGGTGCCACTGGTGAATTGGATGTTGATGGCATCGTCGAATTGTAGCGTCTTCGCTAAATCGGCGAGCCTTGTGGCATGGCGGTCGCGGCCCGATGCCATCACATCCTCGAAACGGAAAAAACCGCGCGTTGTCTCGGCGCCGATGCGGATCAGCGCGCGTAATTGAGGCAATCGTTTGGCTTCGAGCCGTCCGGGTGCGCTGCGGTCAATCTCCGGCGCCAGCTCGCGCAGCATGCCGACATAATCGCTCGACTTGAACGAACCCGCTGTGATCAGTGCCTTGCAGCCAACCTTATTGAGCGCGTAGTCGAGCTCGCTCAGGCGGTAGGCGGGATTGATATTGACCAGGATCATCCCCGCCTTGGCGGTGGCGAACTGGGTCACACACCATTCGGCATTGTTCGGCGACCAGATGCCGACGCGATCGCCAGGCTCCAGTCCCAGCGCCAACAGCCCGCCGGCCAACGCGTCGACGCGCCTCGACAATTCGGCATAGGACCAGCCGATGTTCTGATGCGGCACCACGAGTGCGTCGCGGTCGGGCCACCGCGCCACCGCCTTGTCGAAATGGACGCCAATCGTGTCGCCAAGGAGCGGCACCGGAGAAGCGCCATGAACGTAACTTCGGGTGATTTTCGTCATGGCCGCTCCTGTTCGCGCCGGGCGTAACGGGCGTTGCTGTGGCCGGCGCCGTCGGGTGCCATCGATCTGGCCGCAATCGGCGCATCGGAGGGCGCCGTCGCCGGCTCCGCACTGCACTCAGCAATAGGCCCGTTCATGTTCCTCACCCAGATTGGGACAGTCTAGATTTTCGGGGCCCAATTAAAAAGGGGTGGCGCTCACACTACCCCTTTGCCGCCGACGCTAGCGGCAGATCCGAACCGCACCCAGAGGCCGTTGCCCGATAGCCCCGGGTTCGCGCCAGACCTGGCGCTCGCCGGGCCCTCACCGCCCTTTGTTGGGGTGGACCGTGAGACCCCATTCGGGGCGATCGCGAAAGGCATGGTGAGTATGCCAGCACTCACCAGGCCGGTTGCAAACAATGGCGGCCGACAGGTTGGCCGTCGTCGGCGCCAACGCGCCGGGGCCGAGCAGCGCCCTGGACAGACTCGTTGTCCCTGTCAGGAAATCCTTCGGTTTTGAGCACGCGTAGCGGATGAGCGGGATGATAAGGCCGCCTCGCACCGACGCATTCCCCACGATAGCGAAGTTCCGCTAGAATCGTCCGGTCCCTTTGCCCGGAGAGGAACTCAGAGACGCCGATGACCATCGTCAACGAACCATCACCCGCTCGCGCGGTCACCGCCGACATCGTCTATCTCGGCCCTATGACGGAGCGGCCACGCTTTCACGCTAACGATCATTCGCGCGACAATCTCGTGCTCGAGACGCATGCCGTTCCCGTCGAGGACGCGCGTTGGCGCCCGGTGCCGCCGTCGCTCGACCGCGAGGGCTTCATGCTGGTCAAGCACGAGAGCGCCATTGCCGATTTCCGCGACACGGACGAGGTGGCACACCGCGCTGCCGCCGAGATCATCGCGTTGATCGCGGACTTGAGCGGCGCCGAACATGTCGCCATGCTCGGCCCGGCGATCTGGCGGTTTGGCGAGCGTTCCCCCGATTCGGGGCGGCTCAACAATTCGCTCCCGGCGCGCTTCACCCATATCGATGCCAGCGACGCCCGTGCGCGTCTCACCGCCGGACAACTTGCGCGCAAGGACCGGCCGGTGCGGCGTTTCACGCAGTTCAACATTTGGCGCGCGATTTCGCCGCCGCCGCAAGACGTGCCGCTCGCGGTGTGCGACGCGCGCAGCGTCGCGCCCGATGACCTGGTCATTGGCGACGCCGTATTCGACTATAATGATCGGCCGGAATGGTCGGCGGAAAGCACGCTGGTTCGCGCCAATCCCGCGCACCGTTGGGCTTATTTCTCCGGCATGACGCGCGACGAAGCGTTGGTATTCATCTGCAAGGATTCCGATTCGCGCCGGCCGCAAAACGTGCCGCATTGCGCCTTCGACGATCCGTCGTGCCCGGCCGGCGCGCCGCCGCGCGTCAGTATCGAAATGCGCGCCATGGCTTTCTGGTTCAACGAGAGGCGGTAAGCCATGGACCGCGTTCGGGACAAGGTGGTGGCCATCAGCGGCGGTGCCGGCGGTATCGGTGCCGCGATCGCGCGCCTGATTTCAAGCGAAGGCGGCAAGGTCGCGATCCTCGATCTCGCCGACGGTCGAGACCTCGCCCGGGAAATCGGCGGCGACTTCTATGCGCTCGACGTCACCAGCGAGGCCGGTTGGGCCGACACCATCGGCGCCATCGACCGGAAGCACGGCCGAATCGACGTCCTGGTAAACGCCGCCGGCATCGAAGGCGACCTGCAGGCCGGCAATCCGGAGACAACGTCGCTTGCGGAATGGCGGCGCGTCCATAGCATCAATCTCGACGGCACGTTTCTTGGTTGCCGTGCCGTGTTGCCGATCATGAAGCGACGGAAAGCGGGATCGATCGTCAATATATCGTCAATCGTGTCCTATTTCGGTTCGCCCAACGCGGTCGCGTATAGCACAAGCAAGGGTGGCGTTCAGACTTTCACCAAGTCCGTGGCGCGCTATGGTGCCCGTGACAGCAATCGCATCCGCTGCAATTCGGTCCATCCCGGCGTCATTCGCACGCGCATGATCAGGAACATTTGGGCGGAAACCGCGCGGTCGACCAATCGCACCGTCGCGGAGGCCGAACGGCTGTCGCTGCGTATGGTGCCGTTCGGCACGCTCGGTGAACCCGAGGACGTCGCTTTTCTCATTCTCTATCTGGCTTCGGATGAATCGCGCTACGTCACCGGCTCGGAATTCCAGGTCGATGGCGGCTGGCATCTCGTGGAGGCGCGGTCATAGAGCGCGATGTCCGGTGCGGTCGAACGCCGTGCGAAGTGCGGCTCGGCCACCGCGAAGAAGAGCCGCTGTAGAACCCTGGGCGATCGGGCGACTACGCCGTCTCTTCGAACAGCTCGCGGCCAATCAGCATGCGGCGGATTTCCGAGGTGCCGGCACCGATCTCGTAGAGCTTGGCGTCGCGCAGCAGGCGCCCGGTCGGAAAGTCATTGATATAGCCGTTGCCACCCAACGCCTGGATCGCTTCGAGCGCCATCCAGGTCGCGCGTTCGGCGGCATAGAGGATCGCACCGGCAGCGTCCTTGCGCGCGGTCTGGCCGCGGTCGCAGGCGCGCGCCACAGCGTACACATAGGCCTTCGAGGCATTCATGGTCGTGTACATATCGGCGAGCTTGCCCTGCATCAGCTGGAACTCGCCAATCGACTTGCCGAACTGCTTACGGTCATGGACGTAGGGGATCACAGTGTCGAGGCAAGCCTGCATGATGCCGAGCGGCCCGGCCGCCAGCACCGCGCGCTCGTAATCGAGGCCGCTCATCAGCACGTGTACCCCGCCGTTGACACGCCCCAGCACGTTCTCTTCCGGCACTTCGCAATCGGCGAATACCAGCTCCGCCGTTGGTGAGCCACGCATACCGAGCTTGTCGAGCTTTTGCGCGGTCGTGAAACCCTTCATGCCCTTTTCGACGATGAACGCGGTAATGCCGTGCGCACCCGCCTGTGGATCGGTTTTGGCGTAGATCACCAGCGTCTCGGCCTCGGTGCCGTTGGTGATCCACATTTTGGCGCCATTGAGCACATAGCGCTCGCCACGTTTTTCGGCGCGGGTCTGCATGCCGACGACATCGCTGCCGGCACCCGGCTCGCTCATCGCGAGCGCGCCGACATGGTCGCCGGAGATTAGCTTTGGCAGGTATCTTTTTTTCTGAGCGTCGCTGCCGTTGCGGCGAATCTGATTGATGCAGAGATTGGAATGGGCACCGTAAGAAAGGCCGATCGATGCCGAGGCGCAGCTCACTTCCTCCATCGCGACGACATGCGCGAGATAACC
This sequence comes from Alphaproteobacteria bacterium, assembly GCA_030041335.1. Taxonomy (GTDB): domain Bacteria; phylum Pseudomonadota; class Alphaproteobacteria; order ATCC43930; family CGMCC-115725; genus JAATGI01. The sequence goes on from JASHOB010000125.1 coordinate 42,369, forward strand.
CATGCCGGCACCCCCATAGGCCTCTTCGACGGTAATGCCATGAAGGCCGAGTGCGCCCATCTTGGGCCAGAGCTGGCGCGGGAATTGATCGGTCCGGTCGATCTCCGCCGCGAGCGGTGCGATCTCGTGCGCGGCGAAAGTGCGGACCGTGTCACGCAGCTGGTCGATCTCGGCGCCGAGATCGAAATCCAGCATCGCGTAGCGGTTGCTCGGCATGGCCTTATCCGTTCCCCTCAGGCCCGCGAAAGCGGAGCCGCCGGGCCCACAAACCGATCCCCTTCCCCGGTTTCATGGGGGCGGGCTTCCGCTGAAAAGAGCCCGGGCCCCATCTTATCCTCGTCCCAAGAACGGCATGGTGCGCGGCAGCACCAGAGCCTCGAGCATATTGACCTCGTGCGGGAGCGTCGCCATGAGCACCGCGACCTGAGCCAGGTCCTCGGCTTCCATGCGGCCCTCGGGGACGGCGCCGATTTGCGCGGGCCGGCCCAGGCTGCTGACGGTGTTGCCGGGATGGAGGATTGAGACCAGGATACCATGCTCGCGCCCTTCGAGTGCCAGGGCGCGCGTCACTCCTTCGAGGCCAAACTTGGCGGCGGCGTAGGCGATCGTGTTGGGGCGCGGCACCCTAGCGGACACGCTGCCGATATTGATGATCCGGCCCAGCTTCTGACGCTTCATGATCTTGAACGCTTCACGCGCGCAGAGGAACGCGCCGGTGAGGTTGGTATCGATTACACGCTGCCAGCTTGCCAGCGGCAGCTCGTCGGCCGGTTCCCGGCTCGCGGTGCCGGCATTGTTGATCAGCACATCGACCCGACCGTGCGCTGCCATGGTCTCCGCGAAGAGGGTCTGCACCGCCGGTTCCTTGGTGACATCGGTCGGTATTGCCAGCGCGGTGCCACCGGTCGTGTTGATCTGGTCCGCGACCTCCTTAAGTTGTTCGGCGCGCCGGGCCGCCAGCACGACTTTGGCGCCGGCCGCGGCGTAGGCCTTGGCGATGGCTTTGCCAATGCCCGAATTACCCCCAGTGATGACAGCGACGCGACCGGTCAGTGTTTCCATGGTGCCTCCCGACAGGATTCGCGGGTACGGTAGAGCCTTGGCGCCGCAAACGGAAGCGGGATACTCTTGCCGCGAATTTCACAAAGGAGGACGCACATGGCGAAGGCCTACTGGATTAGCATGTATCACACCATTCGCGACGAAAAGGCGCTCGGCGAATACGCCAAGCTCGCGGGACCCGCGATCCAGGCGGGCGGTGGCCGCGTCCTGGCACGCGGCGACGCGGCAAGGGCCTACGAGAAAGGCGTCATGCAACGCGTCGTGGTGATCGAGTTCGACAGTCTCGACAAGGCGATCTCGACACACGACAGTCCGGGTTATCAGGCGGCACTCAAAGCACTCGGCAATGGCGTCGACCGCGACATGCGCTTTGTCGAAGGACTGAGCTGAAACCATCCCGGGCGCCGCGGCGTTCCGATTTTTGTTGTGATTATGTCCTGCCGGGAGGCCGCGATGGTCGCCATCGCTCGGGCAGTCAGTGTGCTTGGCGTGTTGGTGCTTCTCGTGCCCTGCGCTTATGCCGCGCAGGGCGACTGGCATGAGGACGCGCCGGGCAAGCTGCACCGCATTACGACTAACGATATGCCGAAGCCATTTGAAACGCATTCGGCCTTCAATCGGCCCCAGATCGTCCCACGTCCCACCGATCTTAAGCTGCGGGCGCCACCCGGCGTCACGGCCTCGCTTTTCACCGACAAGCTCGACCGGCCGCGGCTGATCCGTGTCGCCCCCAACGGCGACATTTTCGTCGCCGAGAGTGAGGCTGGGCGCATCCGCGTGCTGCGTGCCGGCGGTGACGGCAGCAAGCCCACGGAAATCTCGACCTTCGCCGAAGGGCTGGACCAGCCGTTCGGCATCACTTTTTATCCCCCCGGACGCGCTCCGCAGTTCGTCTACATCGCCGACACCAACGCCGTGTTGCGCTTTCCCTATCGCAACGGTGATCTGACAGCGCGGGCCAAGCCGGAGACGGTGGTGCATGATCTGTGGTCCAGCGGTGGCCATTGGACCCGCGACGTAGCGTTCTCGCTCGACGCCAAACGTATGTTTGTCTCGGTCGGTTCCGGCTCCAACGTCGCCGAGGGCATGGCGGAAAAATCACCAAAGGCGGTCGCCGACTTCGAGAGCACGCATGGATTGGGCGCAGCCTGGGACAATGAGGAAAACCGCGCCAACGTGCTTCAATTCGATCCGCAAGGCGGGGAGTTGCGGATTCTCGCAACGGGACTTCGCAACTGCGTCACTATGCCGATTCAACCCCTGACCGGCACGATCTACTGCGTCACCAACGAGCGGGACGGGCTCGGCGACGACCTGCCGCCGGATTATGTGACCTCGGTCCAACCCGGCGCGTTCTACGGCTGGCCCTGGTATTTCATCGGCGACCATCAAGATCCACGGCATGCGCACGAACGCCCTGACCTTGCCGAGAAGGTTACCGTGCCCGACGTGCTGATACAGCCTCACTCGGCGCCGCTGCAGGGCGTGTTCTACGAAGGCGGGATGTTCGCGGCGTGGCGTGGCAGCCTCATTGTGGCGTTACACGGCTCTTGGAACCGGGCCACGCGCACCGGGGGCAAGATCGTGCGCGTGGTATTCATGGACGGCAAACCGACCGGCGCCTATGAGGACATTCTGACCGGCTTCGTTCTGTCGAACACCGAGGTCTGGGGTCGGCCCGTCGGAGTGGCGGTCGATCATGAGGGCGCGCTTTTGATCAGCGAGGACGGCAACAGCACCCTCTGGCGCTTGACGCGAAAGTAAGCCGATATCGCGTTCCGTCCGCGCAATGGCCGGTGGCTCCCGGTAATCCGAAATCGAGGCGTCACCGTCATTGCGCCCGATTGGGAAGTGACGCGTACCTTGGCGTCCCCGGTGCCTGACTGCAGGCAAGCAGCGATGAGCCGGAATGGGGCACCGATCGCCGCCTGAGAACGTCACGCGACCTTGGCCAGGAGCGTGGCGCCTAGAACGAGTGCCGAAAAACGAAGAACAGCACGCCCGATAGCGCGATCGAGACTGGCAGCGTCAACACCCAGGCCGACACCAGGCTCATAATGGTCGACCATCGGAGACCGGACCGGTTGGCGGCCATCGTGCCGGCCACGCCCGACGATAAGATGTGGGTTGTGCTTACCGGCAGGCCCCAGGCATCGGCGGCGCCGATCGTCGCCATTGCGACCAATTCGGCCGAGGCGCCCTGCGCATAGGTCAGGTGCTCCTTGCCGATCTTTTCACCAACCGTCACGACGATGCGTCGCCAGCCGATCATAGTGCCGAGTCCAAGGGCGATCGCGACCGCGACCTTGACCCATGTCGGAATGAACTTGGTGGCGTTGTCGAGCGACTTCTGATAGGCCGTCAGCGTGGCGACGTCGGCGGCCGAAAGTTCGGCGTGCCTGTCTTTGACGAGAAGCCGCACCGCTTCCGAAACGAGATACATGTCGTTGCGGGTATTTTGGACGGCGGCGGACGGAATCTTGTTGAGCGAGCCATATTCCTTGACTTGCCTGCTGATGTCGTTGACGAGGACCGCGAGGGCGGGAAAGGTGCCGCCGGTAATCTCGTGGCGTGCGACATAGGCGGTAACCACGGGGCGGGGATCGCCGATTATGTTGTAGCCCGAAGCCTTCCTATCGATCACCTGAGACGCGGCCGCCGAGGTTGCCGTGAAGGTTGCTATGCCGCTCGGCGGGATGGACCTATTGAGCGCGTAAGCGGCGGGGACGGTGCCGATCAAGATCAGCATGATCAATCCCATGCCCTTTTGCCCATCATTCGAACCATGAGCGAAGCTCACCCCCGTGCAGGTCAGAACCAGTAGCCCGCGAATCCACCAAGGTGGAGGCTGGTTGCCCACGGGCGCCTTATAGAGGCTCGGAATCGGCAGGACTACCTTGGCGAGCAGCAACAACAGCCCCGATAAGATGAAGCCCGCCAACGGCGAGAACAACAGCGAGCGGCCGACGCCGATCGCCTGGTTCCAGTCAACACCGCTCGTCCCGGCGGCCGTGGTGGCCATCAATTGGTTCATCACGCCGACGCCGATGATCGAGCCGATCAGGGCATGAGAGCTGGAATTAGGAATCCCGAAATACCAAGTGCCGACGTTCCAAATGATCGCCGCGATCAAGAGCGCGAAGACCATGGCGAAACCGGCACTGCTGCCGACTTGCAGGATGAGTTCCACCGGCAACAGCGAGACAATAGTGAAGGCGACGGCACCGCTTGACGCCAGCACGCCCAGGAAATTGAAAGTACCTGACCACACCACCGCGATATAGGCCGGGAGCGAATGGGTATAGATGACCGTGGCGACCGCGTTGGCGGTGTCGTGGAAGCCGTTGACGAATTCGAATCCGAGCGCGATCAACAGGGCAACGCCCAAAAGAAGAAAGGGCAGCAACGTCGTGCTGCCTGGCGCGGCCTCGAGGTCGCCGACCAGGGACACTAGGCAATAGGCAATGCCCCCTACGATGATGGCGATCCCAGCGAACTGGCCGAACCGGGCGAACCACGATGGTTCCGCCGGCTGCGCGGGCGACGGGCTAGGGCGTATCGCGACTACGTCGGCCATGTAAACTCGACCTTTTCGCTGGCACGCCAATTAAGCCCCGCGGCGATGACAAACGCGTGACGGACCGGTCAAAAAAAGCGGCAATGGTTGTGTTCGCCGATAAAATCCGACTGCGAGGCGATCGCATTAGCAGCCCGCTTGCCGAGAGGCGGTTCCCCCCTGGCCCTGCCTGTCACACCACGTGGTCGGGCCTCAATTCGCATTGCCGCGCCAGCTCTTCGGTCTCCAGCTGAATCGTCACATGCCCGATGCCGAAGCGGTGCCTGACCTCGGCGCAAATCTGCGGCAACAAAGATGCGCTCTCCACTCCCGGCCTGCAGATAAGATGCGCGGTCAGCGCCGTCTCCGTAGTGCTCAGGCCCCAAATGTGCAAGTCGTGGACTTCGAGCACGTCGGGCAAGCCGCAGAGATAACGGTTGACGCTTTCGCGTTCGATGCCTTGCGGCACGGCATCCAGAGAGAGGTTCAGCGCTTCGCGCAGCAACGACCAGGTGCCGGCGACAATGATCGCGCTGACTGCGAGACTGACGGCCGGATCGAGCCGGCGCCAGCCGGTCAACATAATGATGACGCCTGCGGCAACGACGCCAAAAGCGACGAGCGCATCCGCCATCATGTGCTGGAATGCCGCACGCAGATTAAGGTCGCTTTTGCTCCCGGACATGAACAGCAACGCGGTCCCGCCATTGACGGCGATGCCAGCGGCTGCGACGACGATGACGGTCATGGCGTGCGTCGACGCCGGCGCCCAGAAGCGCTGGATTGCTTCCCAGGCAATGCCGCCGGTGACGATTAGCAATGCCACTGCGTTAACAAGGGCGGCCAAGATCGATGTGCGCCGCAGCCCATAAGTGTACCGGGCGGTGGGTCGCCGACCGGCGACGACGGCAGCACCCCAAGCAGTCCCCAGAGCGAGCACATCGCCCAGATTGTGCGCAGCATCAGAAATCAGCGCCAACGAATTGGCGGCTATGCCAAAGCCCGCTTCGGCGAGAAGGTAGGCAACGTTGAGCGCGATGCCGTAGGCGAAGGCGCGTCCAAAATTTGCCGGTGCATGGACATGCGCTGCCCGATGCGCGCGGTCGTGATTATGCGTCTCGTGATGATCGTGGTCGTCCGCCAAAACCGCACGGCTATATCACCGTCTGCCGATGCAATACTATCACGAGACCTCCGGCTATGCCGCACAACCGCCAACCTATGGCTTCGACGTGCCAACAGGTCCCGGGGGACTGGTCCGAGGCGATGCCCGGCAGCTTTCTGCGACGACATTGAGGCCTTGCTGGACCGTCCCGCCAAGTGGACATCCCGGATCGAGGTGAAGATCGACTTTGCCACCGGGTTGCGCGACATTCTGCGACGGTGGTTGCACGGCACCCCATTGCTCGGCTTGCGCGCAAGCAGCCAAAAGAAGCCCGGCGGCAAGCCCTATTGCACGGAACTGCCCTCGCATGCGGTGCGATGGTCCGCCATAATCCTCGCGGTAGCAACTCATCTTATCCGTATGCCATAAAAGAATGCCGCCTGCTGCCTGATGGATGACATTTGTCCCGGGTACGGAAGCCGGCACGAAGGTCACCGGCGCGTGGTGGAGCGATTTGCTCACGACCAATATCGAAGGCGGATATCGTCTTTGAAGGCGCCGATGCTTGCGGGCAAATTGCTGGCCGCCCCTCGGCGGCCGTTTCGGGCGCAATCGTTCTTCCCGTCGCTGTGACATCTCCTGACAGCATGCTGTCAGGAGGGGTCTGTTAGCGTTCCCCCATCGCCATTCCGGCGGCAATGGAGCGAGGGCAGATGAGCACAAACAATGTCGTTGCCTGGTTCGAAATTCCATCAAGCGATTTCGACCGGGCGGTCGGGTTCTATGAAAAGGTGTTCGCCAAGACCCTGAAACGCGAGGCGATGGGGCCTCTGAAAATGGCCGTGTTTCCTTACCAGCAGCCAGGGGTCTCGGGTGCCGTTGTCAATGGCGCCCCGTATGAGCCAGGGCAGACGCGTGGCACCGTCATCTATATCGATTGCGACGGCCAGCTCGACGCCGTGCTGGGCCGCGTCAAGGGCGCGGGCGGCGAGATCGTCTTTCCCAAGACCGAGCTGCCGGGTATGGGCGCCTATGCCCATATCCTCGACAGCGAAGGCAACCGGGTAGGATTGCATTCGCTTTGAAGCAGAACCTGGACCAACCATCCCCCGGCAGGGGGTAACGACGCTAGCTAACCATCGCAAGAAAGCATCGGGTGGCGTGAGTTTCTCATCGCATCGATGGTCGCCGCCACCCGTTTTGCGCTGGTCGGATGTGCGCTTCTCTCCTCCCCTGGGAGCGATGATAACATGCGATAAAGAGACGACGATGCTGGCCAGGACCGATACCAAGAAGCGGGCAACCGGCGCGGGCGTCAGTGTCGATGCGGCGACAGGTGCGGCTGTCCCGCTGCTCGGCAGTGACAGCGCCGGTCGATCGGTCGCGAGGCGGCCGCTCTTCACCGGAAATAAGCCCACCGACCAGCACGAAGACGGGCGCGCCTTGGAAGCGCGCGTGACGAGGATCGACCGGGCGCGCGAGGGCAATGCGCGTGCCGGGTTCGCGCACTGACGCGATGCTGGTCAGATGCGACGCGCCGACCGCCTCTTTCAAATTGTCCAGCTCATGCGGGGCGGCCGCCTCGTAACCGCGCGCAAGCTTGCCGAGAAGCTCGAAATCTCGGATCGCACGGTCTATCGCGATATCCGCGATCTGCAGGCTTCGGGCGTACCGATCGATGGTGAGGCCGGAGTCGGTTATGTGCTGCGCCACGGCTTCGAGCTCCCGCCGCTGATGTTCAGCCGCGGCGAGATCGAGGCGATCGTGCTCGGCACCCGTATGGTCGAGGCCTGGGGCGGCGCGCAACTGGCGGATTCGGCACGCGAAGCACTCAAAAAGATTGGAGCGGTGCTGCCGGCTGATTTGCGCGAACGGGTCGAGCGCACGCATCTCTACGCGCCGGGCTACCGCGTCCCGGACGCCATCAGGCGACGCATCGACCGGCTTAACGACGCGATCCGTGGCCAACAAGTGGCCGCAATCGACTACCGCCGCGAGGATGGCGGCGCCAGCCAGCGCCGCATCCGTCCGCTCGGGCTTTATTTCTGGGGCGGCGTGTGGACCGTGGTCGCGTGGTGCGAGTTGCGCCTCGATTTCCGCAGCTTCCGCATCGACCGCATGGACCGGCTTGAGGTTCTTGACGAGCGCTTTCCAAGCGATCCCGAGAAGTCCCTGCGTGCGTTTCTTTCGAGGATGAGTGCCGGATAGTGGGCGAACGGTGGGAGTCGGGCCGTGGCAAATCAAGATTGAATGTCGGGCGTTCAATCGGGCCTGATCTAGACCGGGTGCGCAGCCGCCCACCTCGCGACGATGGCCTCGATTTCGTGCAACCCATCGGTCAGCGCGGCTGGGCCCGGTTGCAAAATTAGTGACGATTTGATTTCGTAGATCGCGCCGTCGCGCACCGCCGGCACGGTCGCAAAGCCCGGTCGCGCCCTTACCTTCTCAGACCGGAACTTCTTGCCGCACCATGAGCCGATGATGATGTCGGGCGCGGCCGCGATCACGGCTGCGCCGTCGACGATGCGGTCCCGCGCTGACCCTGCATGGGAGCGCTCGCGGAAAGCGTCGATCCCGCCCGCGATCTCGATCAGTTCCGACACCCACCCGATTCCGGAAATCAACGGCTCGTCCCATTCCTCGAAAAAGATGCGCGGTCTGAGCTTCAAGCGAGCGGCATCGAGACGCGCCCTTTCGATCCGGGTTGTGAGCCGGTCGACCAGCTGTTCCGCCTCGTCCTTGGCGTCGGCGAGAGCCCCCACGGTTCGGATCATGTCGAGAATGCCGGCGATATCACGCTGGTTGAAAGCGTGCACCGCCATGCCACGCCGGATCAGTTCGGCGACGATCTCGGCTTGCAAATCGGAAAACGCCAACACCAGATCGGGTCGCAGCGCCTCGATCTTGGGAATATCGGCCGAGGTAAAGGCGCTCACGCGCGGTTTTTCGCGCCGGGCCTCGGGCGGGCGCACGGTATAGCCGGAGATGCCGACGATCGATCCCGCCCGACCCAACAGATAAAGCGTTTCGACGGTTTCCTCGGTAAGACAGACGATCCGGTGCGGCGGAAACATGGTAAAATTACCCCACTGTTAATCGGTCGCACGGCCGGGGATGGCGGCTCGCAGCCTCGCCTAGAACCCCACGATCGCGAGCGCCTCCATCGGCTTCGAGCCGTGTCGTTTCTTGCCTTTACGACGGAGACGATTCAACGGCAAATGTGGCAGGCCCGCGATCCGCCGTCCAATCGCGCCGACGGCGGGGGGCCGGCAAACTACAACGCGCCAGGAGAGAATGCGCTAGGAGAGTATGGTCAATTCAACGCAACCGCAGTCCCCGCCGCCGGCGCCGCCGCGACGGCGTTGGGTCGGGCGTCTCCTGGCTCTTCTGGTGCTGGTGCTGCTGTTGGCAGCGGGATGGCATTGGTGGCTTGAGCCGCGTCTTGCGTTACGAGCGCAGACCAGCGCGTCCGGCACCCAGCCGGTGGCGGCGAGGACCGCGGCCGGCGGTCGCGGCCGCTTCCAGACTGCGGCGGCGCAGCCGGTCGGTGCCGCGACCGTCGCCAAGGGAGACATCGACATCACGCTTAACGCGCTCGGCGCGGTAACGCCACTCGCAACGGTGACGGTGCAAACGCAAATTAACGGGTACCTCGTGGCGGTCGGCTTTCAGGAGGGGCAGATCATCGAAAAAGGGGCCTTCCTTGCGCAGATCGACCCGCGCCCCTATGAGGTCGCGCTTGAGCAAGCACAAGCATCGTTGCAGCGCGACCAGGCCCTGCTGCAAGGCGCAAAGGTCGATCTTGCGCGTTATCAGAAGCTCGCCAAACAGAATTCGATCGCGCAGCAACAGGCGGACGATCAACTGTTCCTGGTAAAGCAATATGAAGGGACGGTGAGACTAGACCAAGCGGCAATCGACAGCGCCAAACTGAACCTGATTTATTGCCACATTGTCTCGCCGGTGCCTGGAAAGGCCAAGGCCGGACTGCGTCTTATCGACGTCGGCAACTTCGTCCAGACCAGCTCGCCGACCGGCATCGTCGTGCTCACCCAGTTGCAGCCGATCACCGTCGTCTTTCCGGTTGCCGAGGATTTTCTGCCACAGATTCAGAAGCGGATCGCGACCGGAGTAAAACTTCCGGTGACGGCCTACGATCGCAGCAGCACGATCAAGCTGGCAGAAGGCACGCTTTTCGCCGTCGACAGTCAGATCGACCCGACCACCGGCACGATCAAGCTCAAGGCGGAGTTCGATAACGACGATCTTGCGTTGTTCCCGCAGCAATTTGTCAACGCGCAATTGTTGATCGACACGCTGAAGGACGTGGTGATCGCGCCCACCGCCGCGATCCAACGTGGTGCGCCGGGCACCTTCGTCTTCAAAATCGAGGCGAACAACAAGGTTGCCGTGACCAAGGTAAGGCTCGGTCCGGTACAGGGCGAGAGAGTAGCCGTGCTTTCCGGTTTGTCGGCCGGCGACAGGGTTGTGGTCGACGGCGCCGACCGGTTGCGGGACGGCTCTGAAGTCACCATTCCGCAGGCCAAGGCCACACCCGGCGCCAATGGTCGCGGTCGCCGCCGCGCCGCAGCCGGGGGCACCGGGCAAGCGCGCGCCGGCGCAGACGCGGGTGGCGCGGCAACACCGACAGCGGCCGGGGCCGAAGGTTCCAATGCCGGCTACAACAAGCCGCTCAAGGACAAAAAGGCGCCCGCCAGCGATGATAAAGGGCCGGGCTACAACCCCCCGCCCGACACGCTGACTGCTCCGCCGACCCAACCGACCAAACGCGGCGGCCCGTAGCCAGACCGGCCCGATGAGCCCGTCACAACCCTTTATCCTGCGCCCGGTGGCAACCTCGCTGCTGATGATTGCCATCCTGCTCGCGGGCGCCGTCGCGTTCGGCTTTCTGCCGCTATCGGCGCTGCCGGAAGTCGACTACCCGACCATTGAGGTTCAGACGCTCTATCCCGGCGCCAGCCCGGAGGTGATGACCACCTCGGTGACGGCGCCACTCGAAGAGCAATTCGGCGAAATGCCGGGTCTGGCGCAGATGACGTCTTCGAGTTCCGGCGGAGCGTCTGTCATTACCCTCCAGTTCTCGCTCGACCTCAACATCGACATTGCCGAGCAGGAGGTGCAAGCCGCGATCAATGCCGCCAGCAACTTGTTGCCCGCTGATCTCCCGGCGCCTCCGATCTATGCCAAAGTCAATCCCGCCGACGCGCCGGTGCTGACATTGGCGGTGACGTCCCAGACCTTATCGCTCATTCAGGTCGAAGACCTTATCGACACCCGGCTGTCGCAAAAAATATCGCAACTGCCGGGGGTCGGCTTGGTGAGCCTCAGCGGCGGCCAACGGCCGGCGGTGCGCATTCAGGCGGATCTACGCAAACTTGCCGCATACGGACTGAACATTGACGACCTACGCACCACGATCGCCAACACCACGGTTAATGGACCAAAGGGAAACTTCGACGGACCGACGCGCTCTTCTACCATCAACGCCAACGATCAGCTCAGCACCGCCAACGAATATCGCAACGTCGTCATCGCCTACAACAACGGCGCGCCGGTGTTCCTGCGCGACGTCGCGACCGTAATCGACGGCGCCGAGAACAGCAAACTCGCGGCCTGGGTCAACACCACGCCCGCGATCATCGTCAATATCCAGCGCCAACCGGGCGCCAATGTCATTGCCGTAGTCGACAGCATCAAGCAATTGCTGCCATCGATCGTTGCGTCACTGCCGGCGGGGCTCGATGTCAGGATCGTCACCGATCGGACCACGACGATTCGCGCGTCTGTCGCCGATGTCGAATTCGAGCTGGTACTCGCGGTCGCGCTGGTGGTCATGGTCATGTTCCTGTTTCTGCGCAGCATCCGCGCGACCATCATCCCCAGCCTGTCGGTGCCGCTGTCGCTGGTCGGTACATTCGGGGTGATGTATCTCCTGGGCTTCAGCCTCAACAACCTCTCACTGATGGCCTTGACGATCTCTTCGGGCTTTGTAGTCGACGACGCCATCGTGATGATCGAAAACATTTCCCGCTACGTCGAGGAGGGCGAGACGCCGCTTCAGGCCGCGCTCAAGGGCTCATCGCAAATCGGCTTCACCATCATCTCGCTGACGATCTCGCTAATTGCCGTGCTCATACCTCTGTTGTTCATGGCTGACGTGGTGGGCCGTCTGTTTCGTGAATTCGCGATCACCCTGGCCGTCACCATCGTGATCTCGGCAGTGGTGTCGTTGACCCTGGTGCCGATGCTCTGCGCCAAGCTGTTGCGCCATGTTCCTCAAGACCAACAAGGCTGGATCGCGCGCAAGTCGCAAGCCTGGTTCCAGGCCGGCATCGATTTTTACGGTCGTCGCCTGCAATGGGTATTGGATCACCAGGTAATCGTGATGGCCGTGTTCGCGGCCACCCTGGTCGTGACGGCCCTGCTTTACCTCGAGATTCCCAAAGGTTTTTTCCCGGTTCAGGACACCGGACTTATCCAGGGCATCTCCGAAGCGGACCAAACCATCTCCTTTGCGGCGATGGCGCAACGTCAAGAACAATTGGCGCGCGCCGTGCTGCGGAATCCGAATGTCGTGAGCTTGACGTCTTTCATCGGCGTCGATGGCACCAATACGACGCTCAATGCCGGCCGCTTTCTCATCAATCTCAAGCCGAAAGACGAGCGGAGGGCCAGCGCCACCGAAATCATTCGTCAAATCAATCGCGCCACCGCCGACATAGCGGGGATCCGGCTTTACATGCAGCCGGTCCAGGATTTGACAATCGATTCGACGATATCCAAGACCCAATACCAATTCGTGCTCGAGGACGCCAATTCCGCTCAGCTGGCAACCTGGGCGCCGCAGATCGTCGCCGCTTTGCGCGAGCTTCCCCAGTTACAAGACGTCGCAAGCAATTCCGAGAACAACGGTCTGGCCGCGTTAATCACGGTCGACCGCGACACAGCATCGCGGTTCGGAATCACCATGGCCACTGTCGATAACGCGCTTTACGACGCATATGGCCAACGCATTGTCACCACGATTTTTACCCAAACGAATCAGTACCGCGTCATTCTCGAGGCGGCGCCCGATCTGCAAAAGACGATGGAGTCGCTCAGCGCGATCTTTCTGCCTTCCACGACCGCAGGTACCACGTCAAACGGGCTCGGACAGGTGCCGCTGTCCGCGATCGCACATGTTTCACAGCAGATGTCGCCGTTGGTGATCGATCATCTTGGTCAATTTCCGGCGGTGACGATTTCCTTCAATGTGGCCGCCAATGCATCCCTTGGCGATGCCGTCGATGCGATAAACCAGGCGGAAAAAAACCTCCATCTGCCGACCGGTCTGTTCACGAATTTCCAAGGTGCAGCGCTGGCCTTCGAGGCGTCACTCACCAACGAGTTGCTCCTGATTTTGGCCGCGATCGTGACGATGTATATCATCCTGGGCGTGCTCTATGAGAGCTACATCCATCCGTTGACGATTCTGTCCACCCTGCCCTCGGCCGGCGTGGGCGCCTTGCTGGCGTTGATGATAGACGGCAGCGATCTCGATATTGTCGCCATCATCGGCATCATCCTGCTCATCGGAATCGTCAAAAAAAACGCGATCATGATGATCGACTTCGCCCTTGACGCAGAGCGACGTGAAGGCCGCCCCCCACGCGAAGCGATTTATCAAGCGAGTCTCCTGCGGTTTCGGCCGATCTTGATGACCACGATGGCGGCGCTGCTCGGCGCGGTGCCGCTGATGATCGGCAGCGGTGCGGGATCTGAGCTGCGCCATCCGCTGGGTGTCGCCATCATCGGCGGGTTGCTGTTGAGCCAGTTGCTGACGCTGTTCACCACGCCGGTGATCTATCTGGTATTCGATGCGGCCGCGCGGCGCATTACCGGACGCGGCGCCGCTCAGGCCCCGAGCCCGAGTCCAGCGGAATGAATCTATCGGCGCCCTTTATCGCGCGGCCGGTCGCAACCACCCTCCTGACCTTTGGCGTCGCGATCGCGGGAACGGTTGCATTTTTCCTGCTGCCGGTGTCGCCGCTGCCGCAGGTTGATTTTCCAACCATCCAGATCATGGCGCAGCTGCCGGGCGCCAGCCCGGCGACCATGGCGTCCAGCGTGGCAACACCGCTGGAGAGACATTTGGGTGTCATGGCCGACGTCACCGAGATGACCTCCCAAAGCACCGTCGGCGTGACGCGGATCACCATACAATTCAGCTTGGATCGCGATATCAACGGCGCCGCGCGTGACGTTGAGGCGGCAATCAACGCGGCTCGCGTCGATCTGCCGGCTAGCCTGCGAAGCAATCCCACCTATCGCAAGGTTAACCCCGCCGACGCGCCCGTTCTCATCCTCGCCCTGACCTCCGAGACCAAGACCCCGGGTCAGCTCTATGACATTGCCTCAAACGTGCTGATGCAAAAATTGTCGCAAGTCGACGGTATCGGGCAGGTAACGCTGGGTGGAAGCTCGCTCCCGGCGGTGCGCGTCGAGCTTAACCCCAACGCCCTTTCCAAATACCAGATAGGCCCTGAAGATGTCCGCGCTGCCCTGGCGGCGGCCAACGCCAACACGCCCAAAGGCGCGATCGAACCTGGTGATCGGCGTTACCAGCTCTATACCAACGATCAGGCGACGGTAGCTGCGCAATACCGGAACCTGGTCGTTGCCTATCGTAATGGCGCCCCGGTGCGGCTCAGCGATTTGGCCGAAGTCAACGATTCGGTTGAAAACGTCCGGAACCTCGGCCTCGCCAACGGCAAGCCATCGGTGCTGACGATTCTGTATCGACAACCCGGCGCTAACATCATCGACGCGGTGGACCGGGTTAGAGCGTTAATGCCGCAGCTGACTGCGGCAATACCGCACGACGTCGATGTCGAAATCGTGTCCGATCGGACCGTCACGATCCGGTCCTCGCTGCAGGATGTCGAGCGCACGCTGGTAATCGCCGTCTGCTTGGTGGCTCTGGTTGTATTCTTCTTCCTGCGCAGTCCGCGTGCCAGTGTTATTCCCGCGGTAGCGGTGCCGATCTCACTCATTGGCACCTTCGGCATGATGTACCTCTTGGGATACAGCCTCGACAATCTGTCGCTGATGGCGCTGACAGTGGCCACCGGCTTTGTCGTCGACGACGCCATCGTCGTGGTCGAGAATATCGAGCGCCATATCGAAGCCGGCATGTCGCGGGGCGACGCGGCGCTGTTGGGAGCGCGCGAGGTCGGTTTTACCGTCATGTCAATGAGCACGTCACTCATTGCCGTGTTCATTCCAATTCTGTTGATGGGCGGCATTGTCGGCCGGCTGTTCGAGGAATTCGCGATCACGCTGTCAATTGCAGTGATGGTATCGCTGGTCGTGTCACTCACCACCACGCCGATGATGGCATCCCGAATTCTACGTCCCCATGCGAGAGACGGATACCGGCAGGGACCTATCGCGCGCTTCGGCGAGGGCCTGTTCCAGGCGATGCTGAACTTTTACGCCCGTACCCTCCGCTTTGCCCTGCGCTATTCATTCCTCACGGTGCTCATACTGTTCGCAACCATCGCGATCAATATCTTGCTTTATGTCATCATCCCGAAGGGTTTCTTTCCGCAACAGGATACCGGGCGACTGATCGGCGGAATTCAAGGCGATCAGGCAATCTCGTTCCAGAGCATGAGCAAAAAATTCGCGCAGCTCGTGAACATCGTAAGGCACGACCCCGACGTCGATTCGGTGGCGGGTTTCACGGGCGGCTATCAAACGAATGCCGGCTTCGTTTTCGTATCGCTCAAACCGTTATCGGAGCGCACTGCTTCGGCCGATCAGGTCATCGCTCGCCTGCGCCGCGAGACGGCACGCGTTTCGGGCGCCAGACTGTTCTTTCAGGCAGTTCAGGACATTCGGGTCGGCGGCCGGCAGAGCAACTCGCTCTATCAGTACACCCTTCAGTCGGACGATCTTGCGACATTGCAGGCATGGTCTCCCAGGATTCTTGATGCCCTGGAGAAAGTGCCGGTTCTGACTGACGTCAATGTCGATCAACAGGACAAGGGTCTGGAAACTGATCTTGTCATCGACCGTCCGTCGGCGGCCCGTTTCGACCTCAATGTCGCCGACATCGACAATACGCTTTACGACCTGTTCGGGCAGCGGCTCGTTTCCACGATTTATAACGCCTTGAACCAGTATCACGTCGTGATGGAGGCGGCAGCACAATATTGGCAGCACCCCGAAATCCTCAATGACGTCTACGTAAGCACTTTCGGAGGTACCATTAGCGGCACGCAGAGCACCCAATTGATCACCGCCGCGCCGGCTTCCTCCACCACCGCAAGCACAACAAGCGCAGCGCCATCCGCCGCCGCGCTTGGCACAAACTCGATCCGCAACCAAACCTCCAACGCGATCGCCGTAAGCGGCCATGGCGTGGCCTCGACGGGTTCCGCCGTCAGCACCTTCGCCGAGAGCATGGTGCCCCTTGCTACCTTCATCCATTTCGGCGCCGGCCACACGCCGCTTTCGGTCAATCACCAGGGACTGTTCGTCGCGAGCACGATTTCCTTCAATTTGGCGCCCGGTAAATCGCTCAGCGACGCCGTCGCGATCATTAACCAAACCATGAACGAGCTCGGCGTGCCGGCAACGATCCACGGCAGTTTTCAGGGAACCGCGAGGGCATTTCAAGCTTCACTGGCCAATGAACCCATCCTGATCCTCACGGCACTGGTCACCGTGTACATCGTCCTGGGCGTGCTCTACGAGAGCTATATCCACCCGATCACGATCTTGTCGACCTTACCGTCCGCCGGTGTCGGCGCCGTTCTGGCATTGATGCTGTTCCATAGCGAGTTCAGCATCATTTCCCTGGTCGGGGTGATCCTGCTGATCGGTATCGTCAAGAAGAACGCGATCATGATGATCGATTTCGCGCTCCACGCCGAACGCCAACAGGGCATGACGACGGAAGATGCCATCTACCACGCCTGCCTGTTGCGCTTCCGCCCGATCATGATGACGACCGCGGCAGCACTGCTAGGCGCCCTGCCGCTGGCGGTAGGCCAGGGCGAAGGCTCGGAGCTGCGGCGGCCGCTCGGTATTTCCATCGTCGGCGGCCTAATCCTGAGTCAGGCCCTGACGCTCTATACGACGCCGGTAATCTACCTCTATCTCGACCGTTTCCGCTTGTGGAGCGGGCGCCGCTGGGGCCGTAGTCCAACCCCGTTGCCAGAACCAGGCGAATGAAAGCGCGGATCATCGTCGCGGCGGCCGTGGCGCTGCTGGTCGCATCGTGCGAAGTCGGACCTGATTATGTGCGCCCACCAGCGCCAATCCCGACGCAATATAAGGAATCGAAGGGCTGGAGGCTGGCGACGCCACGCCTCGCCGGGTCTGGTCAGCCGTGGTGGTCGGTCTATAACGATCCGGTGCTCGACGGGCTCATACGCCAGATCGACGTCACGAATCAGAACGTCAAGCAGGCCGAAGCCGCGTATCGCGCAGCCCTGTCGCTCGTGGCCCAAGCCGAAGCCCAACTCTACCCGACCGGTACGGTCTCGGGTTCGGCGGAACGAACCGGCCCGTTCGCACCCTCGACCGTGAGCACGGCACTCGCCACCGGCCGCACCAGCGTCGGCACCGCCAATCTGTTCAGCTTAAACGGCGGGGCGAGCTGGACGCCGGATATCTGGGGTAAGATCCGACGCACCATTGCGAGCGAACAGGCCAATGCGCAGGTGAGCGCCGCCGATCTCGCCGCGGCTCGGCTTTCCGCGCAGGCAAGCCTCGCCACCGATTATTTCACGCTGCGCGCGACCGACGAGCAAAGACGGCTTCTCGACGCCGCCGTCGTCGCCTACACCGAGTCACTCAAGATTACGCAAAACCAGTACGCCGCGGGAAACGCCGCTTTGGCGTCGGTGCTGCAGGCGAAGACACAACTTGAGCAGACCCAAGCGCAAGCCATCAATACTGGCGTGGCCCGTGCGCAACTCGAGCACGCGATCGCGGTCTTGGTCGGCAGACCACCGGGCGATTTTTCCATCAGGGTCGCCGTGATGCCAAGCCGCGTCCCGGTAACGCCCCCGGGCGTGCCTTCGGCCCTGCTAGAACGCAATCCGGGCATCGCCGCGGCCGAGCGTACGATGGCGGCACAAAACGAGCAGATCGGGATCGCCATCGCAGCCTACTATCCCGACATTACGCTTACCGCCTCGCTCGGCGTCGCCAGCACCATGGTCAGCAATCTCTTCAACGCATCGAACGCCGTCTGGGCGATTGGGTCGTCGGTCGATGAAACCGTATTCGACGCCGGTCTGCGCGCCGCAATGGTTGAACAGGCCCGCGCCACCTATGAAGAGGATATCGCCACGTACCGGCAAACGGTATTGGCGGCGTTCCAATCGGTCGAGGACCAACTCGCGGCCTTGCGCATTCTTGCAGAACAGGCGGTAGCTGAGGATGCCACGGTAAGGGATGCGCGTGAGGCCGAGCGGCTGACGCTCAATCAATATATTGCCGGCACCGTTGCCTATACCAGCGTGATCGTCGCGCAAACCACGGCGCTGACCAACGAAATAACGGCGCTGACCGTTTTGCAGAACCGGTTGACGGCGTCGGTCGCGCTGATCTCGGCACTGGGCGGCGGCTGGAATATCGGCGAACTCCCGGCGGCATCGGAAATCACCAACTATCAGCCGCGCAATGGCAAGCTGGCACCGACGCCGCGGAGGCCTTGGTTCGAGAGATTGTTTGAGTGGTAGGATGAACGACGCCGAGCGGCGCTGGGAGCTCGCCGCCGCGATATCGTCCATCACCGTGTTCGGCGTCGGTGTCGGCATCGGCGGCCCGCTTCTGTCGCTGATGCTCGAGGCCCGCGGTACCGATTCGTCCATGACCGGTCTCAACGCGGCCGTCAGCTTCATCGGCGTCGTGCTAGGGCCGCTGGCGGTACCACGGATGGTCGCGCGCTTCGGCTTCAAGCATTTTCTCCTGACCGCAGTCCCGCTGAGCACGGCATTTTTCTTGTTGCTCAAGGCGTTCGATGACCTCTCCGCTTGGTTCGCGCTGCGTTTTCTCGAGGGCCTCGTCGGCTCCGCGATTTTCGCGGCGACCGAGGCGTGGATCAGCCAGTTGGCTGGCGATGAAAACCGTGGCCGGACCATGGGCATCTATACCGCGGCGCTATCCGCGGGATTCGCAACCGGGCCGATCGTGTTGTCGCAAACCGGCACCGCGGGCTGGTCGCCCTTCGTGGCTCGCGCCGCGATCGCGGCCTTCGCCACGCTGCCGTTGCTGGCGGTCAGAGCCGGCGGTGGCAAATCCGATCTTCCTGGACCGCATCCGCTCGAAATGATGACGCGAATGAAGCCGGTCGTGATGATCGTCATTCTCTTTGCCATGTATGAGGTGACCACGGTGACGCTGTTGCCGGTGTGGGGCGAACGCGCCGGTCTCTCTCTGGCAACGGCGGCGGCATTGATTTCGCCGGTATTCGTCGGCGCGATCCTATTCCAGATCCCGGTTGGGCTTCTCTCCGATCTGGCCGGCCGCGCAGTCACGATGCGCATCTGCGCCGGGCTTGGCATGGCCGGCGCCGCGGCGCTGCCAGCGCTTGCCGGGCACGCGCCATCATTGGCGATCGTGCTGATGATATGGGGCGGCTTCACCACCGGTCTCTATCCTATCGCCCTTGCTACCATCGGTGATCGCTTCAGCGGCGTCGATCTCCTCAATGCCAACGCTGGGCTGGTCATCGCCTACGGCACCGGCGCCTTCATCGGGCCAATCCTCGGTGGTGCGGCCATGGATTTATGGAATCCACATGGCATCGCCCTGCTGTTGACTGGCATGTTCGCGGTGTTGTTGCTCACCACTTGGTGGCAAGGCGATCGGCGAGCCTTTTGACGGCCGGTGACGCGGACACGCCACGGCCCGATGGTATGACGCGAACGGCTACCATGTCAGTGTCCCAACGCAGGAATGGCCGGCGGGATCGAGGGAGCGCCGCTGCCGCTCCAGCGACCGGGAGTCGAGCGCAGCGTTCTGCCGCGGGCATCGGTCACGGTGCGGAAACGGCGCTCGCCGGCCGAAACCACGCCTCCCATACCGGTCGGCCGCAATCGAAATTCCTGACGTCGCCGGGCGGCTGCTTCCACAGGCTCGTACTCGAGCCCGCCCGGTCAACGCCTTTACGACGGCAACCCACCGCGCTCGACGATGAAGCGGGCAATGTCGGCAACGCCCTTATTTTCCTTGAGATTAGTAAAGATGAAGGGCCTCGTTCCGCGCATTTTGCGAGCGTCCCGATCCATGACCTCGAGGCTGGCGCCCACCAGCGGTGCCAGATCAATCTTGTTGATGATGAGGAGATCGGAGCGGGTGATGCCCGGACCACCCTTGCGCGGAATCTTGTCGCCGGCGGCCACGTCGATAACGTAGAGCGTCACGTCCGCGAGCTCCGGGCTGAAGGTTGCCGCCAGGTTATCGCCGCCCGATTCGATTAGAACCAGATCGAGGTCGGGAAAGCGCCGCCCGATTTCCGCGACCGCGGCGAGATTGATCGAAGCGTCTTCGCGGATCGCCGTATGCGGGCACCCGCCAGTCTCGACCCCGACGATGCGTTCGTCCGCGAGCGCGCCCGAGCGCATCAGGAACTCGGCATCTTCCTTGGTATAAATGTCGTTGGTGACGACGGCGATATCGTAGCGGTCGCGCATCGCCTTGCAGAGCCGGTCGACCAGCGCGGTTTTGCCGGAGCCGACCGGTCCGCCGATGCCGACGCGCAATGGACCATGGAGCGAGGCACTCATGAGCGGAACAGCCTTGTATATTGGGTTTCGTGACGGATCGAGCACCAATCGATCATCAGGGCCGCGGTCCCGATCTCGTCAAGCGGGGTATCACGCGCCGTTCGTGCGGTGGCGGCAACAGCGGATTCAAGCGCGACAACGGCGCGCTGTCCATCCGTCTGTCCGAGCGGCGTAAGTCGCACGCCCGCTGAGACAAGATTGCTCGCGAAAGCGTGTAAATAAGCGGTCAGCGCGGCATCGAGCGTGATACCGTGGACGGCGGCGGCGACGCCGACCGCGACCGGGAGCGCGACTTCGCCACGTCGCCTGAGCGCCAGAGCGTCGAGGGCTGGATGCGGCCAGGCGGCGCGCGTTGTCGCCAAAAACGCGGCGCCCTGTGCGCTTGCTTCGAGGGCCATTTCTGCGCTGCCTCGCCAGCTTTGAGCCAGCCTGGCTACGTGATCGATGTCGTCGCCGCGCCATGCGGCGGCCAATAGCGCCGCATCCCCTAACCCTGCACCGTGGCGCACCGCATGTTCGATCCAATCGACGAGCGTGCCGCGATCCCGCACCAGCCCGATCCCGACAGCGTACTCGATGCCGTGACTATAGCTGTAGGCGCCGACCGGATAGGCCGGTGATAGCCAGGTCATCAAGCGGTAGAGCGCGGCTTCAGCGGTGATGGCCATGATCGCGACCATGGTGATGGTGGTGATACCCCGCCCCGTCGCCGCCGTGAGGATTGTCGGGCACGTGGCCGTCATAGGCACCGCCTTCGGGCGAGAAGGGCGCCGTTATGCGACGCACCTGCGCACCGAGGCCAATCAACATGTCGGCGATCACTGCATCGTCGCGGACGAGAATGCGCGCGCGGTCGATCTGCGCCTGGAGGTGACGATTGCCGATGTGCCAGGCGAGGCGCGCCAATTGCTCTGGCCCGGGGGCGGTGACTTCCATCAGCGGCTCAGATGCCGCGTGCACAGCGAGCCAGTCGCCATTGTCGAGCGCCAAACCGTCGCCTTCCTCGAGCACCATCGCCTCGGCCAGATCAAGGAGAAAATCCTCTCCCGCGTCGGTCCGCAACGTGATGCGGCGCCGATAGCGGTCGTCGAACGGCAGCGTGACACTGCCCACGGCCTGCTGCACCGGCCAGTGTTTGGCTTTCTCACATCGCGTTGCGCGTCGCATGGCCATCGACTTCCTGTACTTGAGGGCCGGGGGTGACGAGGCAAACAACAGCGCCCGTCCTTTCTGGCGGGCAAAATCCCTGGCGACGCAATAGGAGTGCGTCGGTCACGAGTCAAAACAAGAAATATCGTTGCGCCATCGGCAACACCGCGGCGGGTTCGCAGGTCAGCAGCACGCCGTCGGCGCGGACCTCATAGGTCTCCGGGTCGACCTCGATCTTCGGTGTGGCGTCGTTATGGACCATGCTGCGCTTGCTGATGCCGCTGCGGGTGTTCGCCACCGCCAGCAGCGGCCGCGCCGTGGCGAGCCGTTGCGCCAGACCCGACTCGGCAGCCGCCTTGCTTACGAATGTCAGCGCCGATGACGCGATGGCGCGCCCGAAGGCGGCGAACATGGGACGATAATGGACCGGTTGCGGCGTCGGGATCGAGGCGTTGGGATCGCCCATCGGCGCGGCGGCGATCGCGCCGCATTTCAAGACGAGGTCCGGTTTCACGCCGAAAAAAGCCGGCGACCACAGGACGAGATCGGCGAACTTGCCTTTCTCCACCGAGCCGACATAGGCGGCAATGCCCTGCGCAATCGCGGGATTTATCGTGTATTTGGCGATATAACGCTTGGCGCGGCGATTGTCGTTGTTGCCGGTCTCGCCGTCGAGCGCACCGCGCTGGCGCTTCATTTTGTCGGCGGTCTGCCAGCAGCGGATGATGACTTCGCCGACCCGGCCCATCGCCTGACTATCGGACGAGAACATCGAGATGGCGCCGAGATCGTGGAGAATGTCCTCGGCGGCGATGGTCTCCCGGCGAATGCGACTCTCGGCGAACGCGACATCCTCGATGATCTTCGGATCGAGATGGTGGCACACCATCAGCATGTCGAGGTGTTCATCAAGGGTATTGACGGTGTAGGGCCGTGTCGGATTGGTCGACGACGGCAGCACATTGACTTCGCCGCAGACGCGGATGATGTCCGGCGCATGCCCGCCGCCGGCTCCCTCGGCATGCAAGGCGTGAATCGTGCGCCCCCTGAACGCCTTGATCGTGTCCTCGACGAATCCGCTTTCGTTCAGCGTGTCGGTGTGGATCGACACCGGTAGGTCATAGCGGTCGCCGACGGTCAGGCAATTGTCGATCGCCGCCGGCGTCGTGCCCCAATCCTCGTGCAGCTTCATGCCGCACGCGCCGGCCTCGATCTGCTCAATGAGGCCGTCCGGCAGCGTGGCGTTGCCCTTGGCATAAAAGCCCAAATTCATGGGAAAGGCTTCGGCCGCCTCGATCATGCGCGCGATGTGCCACGGGCCCGGCGTGCAGGTCGTCGCCGCCGTACCGGAAGCCGGTCCGGTGCCGCCGCCCAGCATGGTGGTGACGCCGGAATAGAGCGCTTCCTCGACCTGCTGCGGCGAGATGAAATGAATATGCGCGTCGATGCCGCCGGCGGTGACGATCTTGCCCTCGCCCGCGATCGCTTCGGTACCCGGGCCGATGACAATATCGACACCCGGTTGCACATCCGGATTGCCGGCTTTGCCGATGCCGGCGATGCGCCCATCCTTCAAGCCGATATCGGCCTTGACGATGCCCCAATGATCGAGGATCAGCGCATTGGTAATGACGGTGTCGACGGCGCCGCCGGCGCGCCCGCGTTGGCTTTGACCCATGCCGTCGCGGATCACTTTGCCGCCGCCGAACTTCACTTCCTCGCCATAGATGGTGCGGTCGTCCTCGACCTCGACTATTAACTCGGTATCGGCGAGCCGGACACGGTCGCCCACGGTCGGGCCGAACATATCGGCATAGAGCGAACGCGGGATGCGCATGCTCATAGTGCGCCGCCAATCTTGCCGTTGAAGCCGTGCACGGTGCGGGCGCCGTCATAGGCAACGAGACGTACCGTGCGTGTCTGACCCGGCTCGAACCGGGTTGCGGTGCCGGCGGGAATGTCGAGGCGAAAGCCGCGCGAACGCGCGCGGTCGAATTTCAGTGCCTCATTGGTCTCGAAGAAATGGTAGTGCGAGCCGACCTGAATCGGCCGGTCGCCGGCATTGGCGACGTCAAGCGTCACAGTCGCGCGGCCGCGATTGATTTCGATCTCGCCATCGCGTGGCATGATCTCGCCCGGGATCATGGCTCAGCGGATCGGCTGATGGACGGTGACGAGCTTGGTGCCGTCCGGGAAAGTTGCCTCGACCTGGATGTCATGGATCATTTCGGCAATGCCGTCCATGACTTGCGCCCGGGTCAGGACGCTGGCGCCGTCGCGCATCAGCTCGGCAACGCTGCGGCCATCGCGCGCGCCTTCGACAACATAGTCGGTAATCAGCGCGACCGCTTCGGGATGGTTGAGTTTGAGGCCCCGCTCCAAGCGTCGCCGCGCAATATTGGCCGCCATGGCAACCAGCAATTTGTCTTTTTCCCGTGGCGTCAGGTGCATGATTCCTCCCTCATATGTTCCAGACGCGGGGCGGCCGCGTCGGCAAGCCGGCGGCGCCGTGGCGCAGCCCGCCGACATAATGAGCCAAAGAGGCGCGGACCGCGACCGCAGATCCCATGAACCGCGCCAGCAGAATCCCGTTCACCAGTGTCGCACCCGCACGGCAGGGCAGATCATCGGTCAGATCGCGCGCGAGCGGCAGGTGCCGGGCCGCGTCCGCGCCGACATAGGCGGCAGTTGCCAATGCCTCGGCAGCGCCGATGCCGGCGGGGTGGGCGATGGCTTCGCGGCCCAGAGACATCGAATCATACCAGGCGAGTTCGCGGGCCCGCTCGATCCGCCATTTGTCGCTTAACCGACCGCTGCTCCAGCGCTCGCCGCGGGCAATCCGCCCGAACACTAGCATCTCGGCCGCAAGGAATCGGCCGGTCGCGGCGACGCGTGCCTTGAGGCTGCGCCGCAGCCGGGCACCGTCAAACAAGATCGTTTCTTGCGGCAGCCACTCGAGCCAGGCAGCGTCGCCGACGGCAAGATCGACCGCGACGACACAATCGGGACCGAGCGAGCGATAGAGCTTTTCCGCCGCTGCGGTGCTCACGGTCGCTGACGCGGCCACTTCCGCGCTCACCCCTATGCTAACCCGATCGCCGCCGGTCAATCCGCCGGCGGTATTGAGCAGCATGGCTAGCACGGGTTCGTTTGCCGGCGCGTGGGGAACCTGCACCCGGCATGGGGCGCGATGGTAGAGCCGGGCTATCCGCGTGGCGGCGCCGCGCCGCGCGAATGCCAGTTCGACCACGCCGTCGCCCCGTTGAAGCAGCGCGGCGGACGGGTGCGTCGGTGCGGGGGCGGCCTCAAACCGTGAGGTAGCGGCGGACATCACGCTCCACCATGTCGTGGGCCTGACCCGACAATACCACTTCGCCGCGCTCCATGACGACGTAGCGATCGGCCAGGGCCTGGGCGAACTCGAAATATTGCTCGACGAGGACAATGGCCATGGTGCCGCGCCGTGCCAATTGGCGGATGACGCGTTCGATGTCCTTAATGATGGAGGGCTGGATGCCCTCGGTCGGCTCATCGAGAATCAGGAGGCGCGGCCGCGTAACAAGGGCACGGGCGATCGCCAATTGCTGTTGCTGACCTCCGGAGAGATCGCCGCCACGCCGCCTGAGCATCTGCTTCAGGACGGGAAACAGTTCGAAAATTTCCTCCGGGATCACGCGGTCGGATCGCGGCAATGGGGCGAAGCCGGTCTGCAGATTCTCCTGCACCGTCAAGCGAGGGAAAATTTCGCGTCCTTGCGGCACCAGCGCCAGGCCGCGTCGCGCCCGTTCATGCGGCTTCAGCGCGGCGATGTCGGCCCCTTCCCATTCGATCTTGCCTGCGCGGATCGGCTGCAGCCCCATGAGGGCACGCATCAGACTGGTCTTGCCGACGCCGTTGCGGCCGAGAACGCAGGTGATGTGTCCCGGCTCGGCGGCGATGCTGACATCGCGCAGAATATGGCTGGCGCCGTAGTAGAGCTCGATGTTTTCCGCAACCAGCATCGTCAGCGGCCCAGATAGACGTCGATGACGCCCTGATGATTCTGGACGAAATCGATCGAGCCGTCGGCCAGCACCGAGCCCTCATGGAGCACGGTGACGCGAGCGGCGAGGCTGCGCACGAACTCCATATCATGTTCTACCACCACCACCGTATGCTCACCGGCGAGCGATCGAACCAGGTCCGCCGTCGCCTCGGTTTCGCGGTCGGTCATGCCCGCGACCGGCTCGTCCAACAGCAAGAGCTGCGCGTCTTGGATCAGCAGCATGCCGATCTCGAGCCATTGCTTCTGGCCGTGCGACAACGCTCCCGCCGGCACCCGCTCGCGCCCGGCGAGGCCGATGCGGCGGATCATGGCGTCGATCTCGTCCCGCGCGCCGCCATCAAGACGCGCAAACAGTGTTGGGATGATGCGGCGCACGGTTTTTCGTGCCAGTTCGAGGTTGGCGAATACCGTGAGATTCTCGAATACCGTCGGTTTCTGGAATTTGCGGCCGATGCCGAGATTGGCGATCGCAGCCTCGTCAAGCCGGGTCAGATCGACCTTGCCGTCGAAAATTACTTGGCCGTCATCGGGCCGGGTCTTGCCGGTGACGACATCCATCATGGTGGTCTTCCCCGCCCCGTTGGGACCGATGATCGAGCGCAACTCGCCGCGATCGACGACGAAGGATAGGGCGTTGAGGGCCTTGAAGCCGTCGAAGCTGACGGTGACGCCGTCGAGATAGAGCAGCGACGTTGCAAACTCGGGCGAGGCGGTGACGCTCATGGCGCTACCTTTTCATCGGCGAGTTTCTCGGCAGCGCGAGGGCGACGCAGGCTGCGCACCTGGTCGACGAAGCCGACGATACCCCTGGGAAACACTAGTGTCACAAGGACAAAGAGCCCGCCCAGGACATAAAGCCAGGCTTCGGGAACCGAACCGGTCAAGTAGGTCTTGGCGGCGTTGATAACGACCGCGCCGATCACGGCGCCGACCAGCGTGCCGCGGCCGCCGACCGCGACCCAGATCGCGACCTCGATCGAATTGCCGGGCGAAAATTCGCTTGGGTTGATGATGCCGACCTGCGGCACATAGAGTGCTCCGGCAATGCCGGCCAGCATGGCGGAAATCGTGAAGACGAAGACCTGGGCATGCGCCACCGAGTAGCCGAGGAAGCGCACCCGGCTTTGCGCGTCGCGCACCGCGAGCAGCAGGCGACCGAGCTTCGAGGCCACGATATAGCGGCAGACGAGGAATCCAAGCCCGAGCGCCAGCACCGACACCACATAGAGCCCGCGCCGCATCGCCGCCGTCTGTAAGGGAATCCCGAGCAGATCCTTGAAGTCGGTCATGCCGTTGTTGCCGCCGAATCCCATGTCGTTGCGGAAAAAGGCGAGCCACAGCGCGTAGGTCAGTGCCTGGGTAATGATGGAAAGGTAGACACCGGTTACACGCGAGCGGAAGGCAAGCCAGCCGAACGCGAAAGCGAGCACGCCCGGGACCAAGACGATCATCAGCGCGGCGAAGGCGAAATGGTCGAACCCGTACCAGTACCAGGGCAGTTCCTTCCAGTTCAGGAACACCATGAAATCCGGCAGGATGGGATTCTGATAGACGCCGCGGGTGCCGATCTGGCGCATGAGATACATGCCCATGGCGTAGCCGCCGAGCGCGAAGAACGCGCCGTGTCCGAGCGACAATATCCCGGCATAGCCCCAGACCAGATCGAGGCTTAGCGCCAGCAGCGCGTAGCAGGCGTATTTGCCGAACAGCGGCACGAGATAGTCAGCGAGATGCAGCGGCGAATCGTCCGCCAGCATATTGAGGAGCGGAATGCCGACGATGAGCACGAGTCCGGTCCCGAGAAAACCTATCCACCCGCGGCGGTCGAGAAGCGGCCCCACCGGCTAATTCTCCGCGGCCCGGCCGCGCAAGGCGAAGAGGCCGCGCGGCCGGCGCTGGATGAACAGGATAATGGCGATCAGGACCACCACTTTGCCCAGCACCGCGCCGGAAACCGGCTCCAGCAATTTATTGACGATGCCCAGGCTCATGGCGCCGGCGAGCGTGCCGAACAGGCTGCCGACGCCGCCGAACACCACCACCATGAAACTGTCCACGATATAGAGGGTGCCGAGATTGGGGCTGACATTGCCGATCTGCGAGAGCGCCACGCCGGCGATGCCGGCGATGCCGGAGCCGAGGCCGAACGTCAGGGCGTCGATGCGCGCGGTGGGAATGCCCATCGTCGCCGCCATGTCGCGGTTCTGCGTCACCGCGCGCATGTGCAGTCCGAAGCTGGTGCGCTTCAGCACCAGGGCCAAGACGCCGAGCACCAGGAAGCAGAAGACCAGAATTACCAGCCGGTTCCAGGTGATGAAGGCACCGCCGATCAGCTCGAAGCCGCCGGTCATGTAGGAGGGATTGTCGACCGCCTTATTGGGCGAACCGAAAATGGTCCGCACCAGCTGTTGCAGGATCAGACTCACGCCCCAGGTGGCGAGCAGCGTCTCGAGCGGTCGCGTGTAGAGAAAGCGAATCACGCTGCGCTCGAGCGCGATGCCGAGCAGTCCGGTCACGACGAATGCGACAGGCAGCGACACGACAAGATAGGCCTCAAGCCAACTTGCCGGCAGGTAGCCGACAAACAATTGCTGCACCACGTAGGTTGAATAGGCACCGAGCATAATCATTTCGCCATGGGCCATGTTGATCACGCCCATCACGCCGAAGGTGATCGAGAGGCCGATCGCCGCCAGCAACAGGATCGAGCCGAGGGACAAACCCTCGAACAGCGTCATGCCGATGCGGACGAGCTGGAGGCGCTGCGCGATCGCGGCCAGCGCGCTTTCGTCGGCGCGACGCACATCGGGATCGAGGTTGCCGCTGTCATGCAACGCCGAGAGAATGCTGAAAATCGCAGGATCGGTTGAACCCGCCAGTTCGGCGATCGCCGCGAGCTGCATCTTCTTATCGGGCGAGTTGAGCCGTGCGCCGGCGAGCGCCAACGTCAAATCCTGCTTGATCTCGGCATCCTGTTCGGCCGCCAAGGCCTTTTGCAACGCGGGCACGCTCGCGGGCGATGGATGCTTGACGAGGTCGAGGGCGGCGGCGAGGCGGTCGTCGCGACTGGGGCTGAAGAGGTTGAGCGTCCCGAGCACGGCATCGATAACCTCGCGCACCCGGTTATTGACGATGATCTGGTCGATGTCGTCCGAGGTCGCGGTGCCTATCTTCGCTCCGCTGATCGGGTCGGAGGTCGCGAAATTATCGCCATCCTGCCGTGCCAGAACGACCTTCTTGTCCTTGGTGACGTAGAGGTCGCCGTTTTCGAGCGCCTGCAGAAGCTTGACGACGCGCGGATCGCCAAGCGCCGCGAGTTCGCCGACGGCGGCAATTTTCTGGTCGAAATCATCGGCCCCGAGCTGCTGCACCAAGGTCGCGAGCCTGGTCTGGCCCCCAGCCGCAAAGCCGATCTGAACCGAGAGTAGCAGCGACAACAAAGCGAAAAGGGAAAGCCGCAGCCGCTCAATCATCGCTCGCCCACCACCAAAGCTGACGGACCGGCCCTCAACCCAGGGCCGGTCCGAACCGTCGGCACACTATTCGTATTTCTTGTAGGTCGGCGTGGTGCAGCTCTCGCAGACCCAGGGGAAGGTCCAGTTGGCAACCTTGCCCTTATCCTCGGGAAGATATTTGGACGCCCACGCCTCACCGGGGACCGGCTTCGGCGTCTTCCACACCACGGTGAACTGGCCGTCGGGACGAATTTCGCCGATCAGCACCGGCTTTGTCAGGTGATGGTTGGGAAGCATTACCGCCCAGCTTCCGGTGAGGTTCTTGACGCGCTGCCCGATCATCGCCTGGCGTACCGCATCAACATCCGTCGTGCCAGCCTGGAGCACGGCCTGCGTCCACATCTTGAAGCCGATATAGTGAGCCTCCATCGGGTCGTTGGTGGTGCGCTTGTCGTTCTTGATGAAGGCATGCCACTGCTTGATGAACGCGGCGTTTTCCGGCGTCTTTACCGACTCGAAATAGTTCCAGGCCGCCAGATGGCCGACCAGGTTTTTCGTGTCCATCCCGGAAAGCTCTTCTTCGCCGACCGAAAACGCCACGACGGGAATCTCGGTTGCCTTGATGCCTTCATTGGCGAGCTCCTTATAGAACGGCACGTTAGCGTCGCCGTTGATGGTGGAGACCACGGCCGTCTTCTTGCCCGCGGACGCGAATTTCTTGATGGCCGCAACCTCGGTTTGCCAATCGCTGAAGCCGAAGGGCGTGTAGTTCTCCATGATATCGTCGTCACTCACGCCATGAAGATGGAGAAAGGCACGCAAGATCTTGTTCGTCGTGCGCGGATAAACATAGTCCGTGCCTTCCAGCACCCAGCGCTTTGCCGAGCCACCTTCCTTGCCCATCAGATATTCGACCGCCGGGATCGCCTGCTGGTTCGGCGCGGCGCCGGTGTAGAACACGCCGCGCTGCGATTCCTCGCCCTCATACTGGACAGGGTAGAACAGCAGCCCGTTGTCTTTGGCAAACACCGGCAGCACCGATTTGCGCGATACCGAGGTCCAGCAGCCGAACACGGCCACCACTTTGTCCTTCTCCAGCAACTCCGCCGCTTTTTCGGCGAACAACGGCCAGTTCGATGCCGGGTCAACGACCACCGCCTCGACCTTCTTGCCAAGGAGCCCGCCCTTGCTGTTGAGGTCGGCCACCATCATCAAAATAGTGTCCTTGAGCGTGGTTTCGCTGATCGCCATGGTTCCCGACAGCGAATGGAGAACGCCGATCTTGATTGTGTCGTCAGCCCGCACCGGCTGCCAGAACGTCGTCGCCATCAGCGCTCCAGCGACCGCAACCGTTCCGAGTTTTGCCCTTGCCTTCATTTTGCCAACCTTTCAATTAGGGCGTCCCTTTCGCCCCTTGCCGGGCGGGGAGCAAAATCCGGGCCATGGTTGCTTTGATCGAACGACGGTAAAGACTTAATGACGGAACCGACGGATCGCCCCAAAAATAGGCAATGTATGCATATGCCCATTCAATTGACACGACCGCCCAAAGTTTGAGCATTCGCCAAGGTCGAACCGTCCGCGGATGCCGCCGAACCGTGCATTGGCTGATTGGGAGGCGAATTCGCGCATTATTTCAGGTCGTTACCGAGATCGCCGGATCGCCGCCGGGCAACCCTGATCGACTTCCGCGCGTTCGCTGCCCCCGTGTCTCTGGCTCCGCCGCAGCAGTCCGGCCGCCAGCGCTCCATCGACATTGGTCCCGGGGGTCGGACCGTCAGGCCACGCGCCATGAGGGTCGCCGCCAAAGGAATGAGCGAGAAGACGGCGAGTTCGCCAACGATGAAGGTCCTGATGCGCTTAAATCGGGCGGGTGGGAGGTCGAAACCCTGTCCCGCCGCAGCCTTGCGTGTGGCGATGAAAGCGAACGTCGGCGGCAGCGACAACAGCCCGACGACGGCAAACAGCGCCATCTTGATCCAGAATATCTCGCTGGCGGCGTAGAAGGCGACGCCTTTGGCGAAGAAAAACAGGCGCACGAGCCCGGTCGCGATCACCGCGATCACGGCCAGCAGATAGAGCAGATCGAGCTGCGGCAGCAAACGTACCGCGTTCCGGTCCATGCGAGGCCGGAATACCGCCAGCTCGGCGCCGAGTAGTGCCAGGGTGCAAAAGATGCTGAGATCGTGGGCGTAAGCCGCAATCGCTTCGCTCAGCATAGAGCTGCCTTGTCAACCGAGGGCGGCGCGCGTTTGGCGATACTCGGTCTCAAGGCGCGCCACTAGTTCGGCCACAGCCGGTACGTTGTCGATGCTGCCGACGCCTTGGCCAGCGCCCCAGATGTCGCGCCAAACTTTGGCCCTGCTTTCGCCGCCGGAGGCGAAGTTCATTTTGCTCTTGTCGGCGACCGGCAGATCGTCGGGATCAAGGCCGGCGTTGCGGATGCTCGGCTTCAGGTAGTTGCCGAGCACGCCGCTGAAGAGGTTGGTGTAAACAATGTCGGCCGCGCTGGCGTCGAGTAACATTTGCTTGTAGGCCGGCTGGGCGTTCGCCTCTCGCGTCGCGATGAAGCGCGTGCCCATATAGGCAAGATCGGCGCCGATTGCCTGCGCAGCCAGGATCGCGCTTCCCGTCGTGATCGCGCCCGAAAGGATGATGGTGCCGGAGAAGAAGCGCCTCACTTCCGGCACCAGCGCAAAGGGCGAAAGCATGCCGGCATGGCCACCCGCTCCGGCGCAGACCAGGATCAGCCCGTCTACGCCCTGCTCGGCCGCTTTCTGCGCATGTCGCATGCTGATCACGTCGTGAAACACCACGCCGCCGTAAGAATGCACCGCTTTGACGACCTCGGCGGGCGGCCGCAGGCTGGTGATCTGGATCGGCACGCGCTGACGCACGCAGACCTCGACATCGTGCTCGAGACGGTCGTTGGAGGCGTGCACGATCTGATTCACGGCAAAAGGTGCGACCTTCGCTCGCGGATGCGCCGCCTGGTATGAGGCCAGCCCGTCCTTGATTTGCAGGATCCACTCTTCGAGCTTTTCCTTGGGCCGTGCATTGAGCGCCGGAAACGAGCCGATGATGCCGGCGGTGCATTGCGCGATAACGAGTGCCGGCACCGAGACGATGAACATCGGCGCGCCAACCGCCGGCAGCCTTAGGCGGTCTTGCAAAAGGGGCGGCAGTGGCATGGCTCCTCCGGTCAGCCGGGCGCGGCGGCGCCGCCCGGCAACGACCGCCGCACATGGGCGGGATACCACGTCGAAAACCAAATCGCGGCGACAAAAGCGGCGACGGTCAGGGCGATCAGTGCGCTCACCGGGACCGTTGGGAAATAGATCGCCACTGCATCGCATCCGGCGGAAATCAGAAAAGTCGCCGCCCAGACGGCAGTGATAATGTCGTTGGTGCGGATGAAGAGCGGATGAGTCCAGAACCGTTCCGGCACGGACTCCCTGGCGTATTGCAGCGTGAAGGGGCGCCGGATCGCGAGCGAGAACAGCACGATGAAGGCGAGGCCACCGTCGACAGCGAGGCGGACGCCGGCGATGCTCCAATCGGGATGCATCACGAGGGTATAAAGCATCAACAGCGCGAACAGAATCAAACTGCCGATCTCGAGAATCTTGATGGTGCCGCCGCGGAGCGCGAGGCGGCCCATCAAGATCGCTGACATCGCCGTCGCTCCCGTCAGCGCGAGGAGCGGCGTCGACCATCGCATCAACAGGAAAAAGACGATGAACGGCGTCAGGCCGAGAAGGATGCTCATGATCGCTCGCTAGGCTTGCCGCCAATTGCCATGGAAGCCATGCGGCACGCGGTGAGACAATTCCGCCAGCGCGATTGGCCCCCTGTCGACTGACGCGGCATCAAACACGGCGAGATCGCTGCGCTTATCGGCGGCGCGATAGATCGTCGCCAGCAAATAGCCGTCGCCCTCTGGCGCATCTTGCCTGGCCGGCACGAACACCGGCTCCGAGGTGCTGTCGCCATCGGGTAAGCGGTAAATCCTGCGCGTGCCGGTCGTGTAGTCGAGGTGCGCCAGAATGTTGAACTCGGCGTTGAGGTCGCGACCGGCCGCCGCTGCATAATAGCCGTGTCGATAGGGTAATCCGGCGAAGCGCTCGTCGAGACGCGGGAACTCGCCCGAGAGATCATCGATCTGTGCGCGATCGAAGCTGTCGCTGTTGGAGGCAAGATCAAAGGTCCAGCGTGTCAATCGTGCGCCCGCCGTCCGGGGCGAGATCGGCGTGCCATCGGGACCCGGGAACAGCGGCGCCGATTCGTATTGCATCACGTCGGCGACGATCTTGCCGTCCTCCTCATAGGCATTCATGGGATGAAAGACGTAGCAGGGCTCACATTGGAACCAACGGATGGTCGAAACCGCGGCGGCGCGCTGCATCACGCCAACATAAGCACCTTTCGCCGGCTCCCAGGCAAAGGCCGGCTTGCCGGCCGTTGCGCGCTCCAGGCTGCCGGTCAGCGGCAGAATTGGAAACAGCACATAATTCCGTGTGACCAGAAAGTCATGGACCATCGATGTATAGGGCGCCTCGAATCTGTCGAGCCGCGTCACTCTGCCGGTCTTGTCGGTCACGCCATAGACCATGGTCTGGGTGAAAAAGCCGCCGACGGAATAGGCGAAGAACACCATCTCGCCGGTTTCGGGATCGCATTTCGGATGTGCCGTAACCTTGCCCCCTTTGAGCGCGCCGGCGAAATCCCACGCTCCTTCCGTTGCCAGCGTTTCCGGATCGAGTGCGACCGGGAGATGGGCCTCTTCCAGGGCCAGCAGCTTATTGCCATGCCAAATGATGTTGGTGTTGGCGCTGCCGCCCCCATCCTTGCCGATCACCGAGGGATCGCTGGTTAGGGGATTGCTCCAGGAGCCGAACAGCGCCCGGCGCGCGTCATGTTCCAGCCGCCATTTCGGCGTACGCACCCAGCGATTGCGGTAGGCGACGCGGCCATCGGCAATATGGAACGCGTGCACCATGCCGTCGCCGATGAACCAGTGATGATTGGCGTCGCGCGGTGCGAATTGCGGATTAGGGCCGTTGCGGTAGAGTGTGCCCTGCAACGCCTTGGGCAATTCGCCGCGCACCGGCAGATTGTCGGCCTCGGCTTCGAAGGTGATGGGCGCGAAATTGCCGCGGAAGAACGGCGTCTCAGGAAACGGCTGACTCATGAGGCTCTCCTCTTTTCCGACTGATTGTCGGCCCGAGCACCACGTGCCAAAAGGTGCATCGCTGTGCGATGCACGGTGGCGAAATCGGGTCTTGGATTGAGCTTACCGGCCAGGTGCAGCACCACGAGACCGTGAACCGTTGCCCAGAAGATTTGCCCGAGCATTTCGGCGTCACCGGCGACAAAACCGCCTTTGACCAGCGCCTCGATATAGCCGGTCATGGTGCGACGCGCGCGCAGGCTGGCGCGTTCGAGTTCCGGGAAGCGGCCGTCGTCGGGTTGATTGAAATCGAACATCAATTTGTAGGCATGCGGTTTGCCAAAGGCGAAATGAAGATATGCCCGGCCAACCGCGTCCGCGCGCTCGGCGGCGTTGCCGCGGACGCGCGCCGCTTGTTCGAGGGCAGCGGCGAAGTCGTCGAAGGCGTTGGCGCGCACGGCCGCCAAGATCGAATTCTTGTCCTTGAAATAGCGGTAGGGCGTCATGGCGCTGACGCCCAGTTCACGGGCCAGTTCGCGCATCGTCACCGCGTCCGGCCCACGTTCGGCAAAGAGGCGCTCGGCCACGGCGCAAAGCCGGCGACGGAATGCCTTTATCTCATCGGGGGAGCGGTTCCGGGGCATTAATTTACATTGTATATTTACAGCGTCACCTGTCAAGCCCCCGGTGCAAGACGGACCCAGGCGGTTGGAGCGACGGCCCACGGCCGGTGCTGGCAAAAGGGCCTCGCGACCTCGCCAAAACGGCGCGGGGGCGCGATTAGGCGCTGTCGGGCCAAAGCCGGGCGCCCGCCTGGCGGCGAGCGACCTTTTTGAGCGGGCGGGCTCGCGCTGGCGCCGATGACGATTGGTCGCCGCCGGCGTGGCGGCCGTGACTCCGGCGATTCGCTTCATTAGAGTGGCGGCCAAGCGTGGCGGGGACCGAGCACGCCAGTGGCGCGATTGCCGACCCGGAGGAACGATCGCTCCTTGCGGGCGAATGAGCGGGCGACCCGTGAGCGTCGCCCACGGCGAGCACGGGGTGCTTGATCTATTTCACGCCGCGACATCGCAGCGAGTTTGGAACATCGGTGCCGCGGTTTGAGGGAGGCGTGCGTGGCAAAAAGGAAACCGGCCGAACCGCACATTGTCCGAGCAGCCGACATCAAGACGGCTCCGGTCAAGGTGAAGGCGCTCCCGGAAATGCCGCTCGCCGAAGCCGATCTTGACGCCCGCCACGATTGGTCGCGGCCGATACCGGCGCTCGGTCCGATCGCGGTCGATTTCGAGGCGCGGGTGGATTTCGCGCGGCTGCATCGCTACCGCCTCGCACGCACGCGGCAGGCATTGGCGAAATCCGGCCTCGGCGCGCTCCTGGTCTTCGACCAGTACAATATCCGCTACATTACCTCGACGGTGATCGGCAATTGGGCGCGCGACAAGTTTACCCGCTACGCGCTCCTGCCCGGCGGTGGCGAACCGCATATCTGGGATTTTGGCTCCGCCGCCAAGCATCACCGCCTCTTTGCACCGTGGCTGCATCAGCACAATTGCCATGCCGGAATGTTGGGATTGCGCGGCGCCGTGCATCCGCGCATCGGCCTGATGACGAGCGCCGCTGAGGAGTTGCGCTCGATCCTGGACGAGAACGGCGTGGCCGACATGCCGGTTGGCGTCGACGTTGTCGAACCGGCGATGTTGTTCGAGCTCGAAAAGGCCGGCATCGCCGTGCGCGACGGCCAACAGGTCATGCTCGATGCGCGCGAGATCAAAAGTGCCGAGGAAATCGCGCTTCTCAATATGTCGGCGTCGATCGTCGACGGAACCTATCAGACCATTGCCGAGCACTTAAAACCCGGCATTCGCGAGAACGAAATCGTGGGGCTCGCCAACCACCGCCTCTACGATCTCGGCTCCGACGATGTCGAGGCGATCAACGCGATTTCCGGCGAGCGCTGTTCGCCGCATCCGCACAACTTCACCGACCGGCTCATCCGCCCCGGCGATCAGGCGTTCTTCGATATCATCCAGAGTTTCCAGGGTTACCGCACCTGTTACTACCGCACTTTCAACGTCGGCCGCGCCACCGACGCGCAACGCGACGCCTACAAGCGGGCGCGGGAATGGATCGACGCCGCGATCGACCTGGTGAAGCCGGGCGTGCGCACCGATCAGATCGCGGCGTGCTGGCCCAAGGCCACTGAGATCGGATTTGCCAGCGAAATGGAGGCGTTTGGACTGTTATTCGGCCACGGGCTGGGATTGGGCCTGCACGAGCGGCCAATCATTTCGCGACTCAATTCCTTCGACGATCCGCAAGAGATCAAGGAAGGCATGGTGTTCGCACTCGAGACCTATTGCCCGGCCAGCGACGGCTATTCGGCCGCGCGCATCGAGGAGGAGGTGGTGGTGACGCCGAAAGGCGCCAAAGTCATCACGCTCTACCCGGCGCAAGAGCTGCCGATCGCCAATCCCTATTGAGGGCGAGGACAGGTTTGATCCACCGCGCCGCGATTGGTGCCGCCTGGCGGCGCCGCGTTTGGCCGGGCGCCAAGCGCCCCTCCAAAAGGGGCCTGAGCGGGCTGCCATTGCTGCTCGGTATTCTGTCGCTGACGAGCGGCGCCAGCGCCGCGAGCATCGTCGGCTACTGGTATGGCGAAGGCTATCAGCCGCTGTGGCGCGAGAATGCCCAATGGCTGATGCATCTCGCGCCCGACGGCGGCTACGCTGTCGAGTTTCGGCAATATCGCAATTGCCAGGTGGTGCTGGACCAGAAGGAAACCGGCACCTGGACAATGAGGGGTGAGTTTCGCACCATCACCACCGATGTGGACGGCCGGCCGACGCGCTATGAGAACGACTATCGCGTCGGCACGTTGACTGAGACGGAATTCGATATCACTCATATCGGCACGGGGCAGGCTTATGTCGAGAAGCGCGTCGGCGCCAATTTTGCGATGCCGAAGCCGGACTGTCCGACGAGCTGAGACCTTGGCATACCCACTTTCTTTCTCCATCCCCTTCGCCCCAAGGCGTCGGGATTTTGAGGGGTGATCAATGACCAATTTGACGTCCCACAGTATTGGCTGGATCGGCACCGGGCGCATGGGCTTTCCGATGGTCGAGCATCTCGCCAAGAAGGGAGCAAGGGTCGCGGTCTATAATCGCACCCGCGCCAAGGCCGAGCCGCTGACCCGGTCCGGCGCCAAGCTCGTCGACGGGCCGCGCGCCCTCGCCGGCCACGACATCGTGTTCACCATGGTGACGGCAGACAAGGATTTGACCGCGGTCACCAGCGGCGCCGACGGTGTTCTGAGCGACCGCGAGCGCGCGCCGAAAATCCTGATCGATTGCTCGACCGTGTCGGAAGAGACCTCGGCCTGGGTACGCGACGCGGCCCAAAAGCGCGGGACGGCGATGCTGGCGGCACCGGTCAGCGGCAACGGCAAGGTGGTGAAGGCGGGCTTGATGAGCTTCGCCGTATCGGGGCCGCGTGCGGCGTTCGATGAGGCAAAACCTTATATGGATGCTATGGGCCGTGGTGCGGTCTATGTCGGCGACGGCGAACTCGCGCGGATCGTCAAGATTTGTCACAACGTCCTTCTCGGCATTGTCGCGCAGGCCATGGCCGAGGTCACCGTGCTGGCCGAACAATCAGGCGTGTCGCGCCATGCCTGGCTTGGGTTTCTCAACAACAGCGTCGTGGGGTCGATGTTCAGCCGTTACAAATCGCCGGCCTACGTCAATCTCGATTTCGCGCCGACCTTTACGCCGGTCTACTTGCGCAAGGATTTGGAGCTGGGCCTTGCCGCGGCGCGAAAGGTCGGGACCGTCATGCCCTTGACCGCGCAAACACGTGAGCTGGTGCAGGGCTTGATCGGGCGTGGTTTTTCCGAGCAGGATTTTGCCACATTGCTGGTGCAGGCGGCGGAAATGTCCGGCCTCAAGCTCAAACCGGAAAACGCAGAGGTTGATGACGGGTTGAGCGCGGCACCCTGATCTCACCGGCCGATACTGAACGGTGCGCCGAGATAGGGCGGGTTCAAGGGCGCCCCGGGCATCGCCTCCAGGCCGCCGGGTCCATAACCGGTAACCGGCCCTTGATTGAGCTCACGCGGCGCCGGTGGCAGCAGCGGCGGGCTTTCGACCGGCGCCGGGTTGCGACCATACTCCGACAGCGGCGCCGGCTCGATGGGTGAGGCAAGAACCCCGTCCGGGCTAAAATCCGGTACCTCTTCCTGCGCCATGGCCGGCACAGCCAAGAGGAGCATTAGCGTCATGAGCCGAAGCATAGCCATAGCAATTATATAGGCTGGGGGCGTCGACCTGCTCGCCGCGTTTGTCGCGGGAACCGGATATCTGTCATGACCGATCAAATTGATCAGGAATCCACAATCGAATTTCTGTCGCAGGGCGCTTCCTACGGCCGACCGCACGAGCCGGTCCGGCGGATCGGCACGCACGCATCGGTAGTGTTTCTGGTCGGTGACCGAGCCTACAAGCTCAAGCGCGCCATCCGCTTTTCCTACCTCGACTATTCGACGGCGGAAAAACGCGAGGCGATGTGCCGCGCCGAAGTCGAACTCAACCGCCGCACCGCGCCGCAGCTATATCTCGGCGTCTGCGCGGTTAGGCGCGCGCCCGATGGTGCACTGGCGCTCGGCGGCGCCGGCCCAGCGGTCGATTGGCTGGTCGAGATGCGGCAGTTCCCCCAAGACGAACTGTTCGACCGACTGGCCGAACGGCATGCCCTTACCATGCCGCTCGTGGTCGCGCTCGCGGATGAAATCGCGGCGTTTCACTCCCGGGCGGAGCCCTGTGGCGACCACGATTTCGACCAGCGGATGCAAGCGATCACCGCCGAGAATCTGGACAATCTGCGGCGCACGGGCGAGGCCCTCGACCAGCGCAAGGTCGCCGATCTGGCGGTGCGCACCCGAGAAGTGCTCGGTCGCCTGGCGCCCATGCTGAAAGGGCGCGAGTCGCGGCGGTGTCACGGCGACTTGCATCTGCGCAATATTTGCCTGATTGACGGCAAGCCGGTTTTGTTCGACGGCATCGAGTTCAACGACGCCTTCAGCTGCACCGACCCGCTCTATGACCTGGCCTTTCTGTTGATGGACTTGGACCATCGCGATCTTGACGATCCCGCGAGCGCGATATTCAACCGTTACCTTGACCGCGTCGCGGGACCCAATCCACTAGCGCTGGTGCCGCTCTATCTATCGGTGCGGGCCGGCGTGCGGGCCCATGTGTCCATCGCGGCGCTGCAGCGCCAGGAAGACGACGGTGAGCGGCGCGCGCTGGCACGGTCGGCTGCGCGCTATCTCGACGCTGCCATCGCGTTCCTGCAGCCGGTGCAGCCAGGGCTGATAGCCCTCGGCGGGCGCAGCGGCTCCGGCAAATCGGCGGTCGCGCGAGCCCTCGCCCCGGGCTTCGCACCGAAGCCCGGGGCGAGGGTGCTGCGTAGCGATGTGATCCGAAAACATCTGCACGGCGTGGCGCCGGAAACACGGCTGCCGAAATCGGCCTATGACGAAGCCAGCAACGAGCGTGTCTATCGCGCGCTCTACGAGGCCGCTGCCGATACACTGCGCGACGGCTATTGCGCGATCGTCGACGCGGCGTTCCTGCGCCCTACCGAACGCGCCGCGGTGGCCGCGACGGCGGCTGCCGCCGGGGTTGCGTTCACCGGCTTGTGGCTTGAGGCGCCGCCCGACACGTTGCGGCAGCGCATCGCACGACGCGAGCGCGACGCGTCCGATGCCGATCTCGAGGTGCTTCGGCTTCAGCTCGGGCTCGATCCTGGACCGATCGAGTGGGCGACGCTGGCGGCTGACGGTTCGCTCCGCGACGTCACCGACCAGGCCTTGCGCCTCATCGAGCGAAGGCCATAAGGTCCCCGCCGGTCCCTTTGTTTTCGCCTGCCAATCCTTTAGAGTTGCGGCAATGAGAGGCGTCAAATCTTCTGCGGGCGCAGTCAAACCGCCGCGGCCGGTCATGCTTTGCATCCTCGACGGCTGGGGCTATCGTCGCGAGCGGGCCGACAATGGCGTGGCGCTCGCGACCACGCCGAACTGGCACCGCTTCTGGCGCGATTATCCGCATGCGCTGCTCGAGGCCAGCGAGACATTCGTGGGCTTGCCCAGTGGCCAGATGGGCAATTCCGAGGTCGGTCATATGAATCTCGGCGCCGGTCGCGTGCTCTTGCAGGATTTGCCGCGCATCGACCAGGCGATCGCGGACGGGGCACTGGCGAAGAACGAGGTGCTCGCCGGCTTTATCGCCAAGTTGAAAAAAAGCGGCGGCGCGGCCCATCTCATCGGTCTGCTGTCGCCGGGTGGCGTCCATTCGCACCAAGATCATATCGCTGCCCTGGCGCGGCTGCTCGACGCCGCCGGCATTCCGGTCGTGTGCCATGCCTTTCTCGACGGCCGCGACACCCCGCCCCAGAGCGCCCAGGGTTTTGTCGCCAAATTCGCGGAAGCGACCGCGAATCTGAAACGGTTCCGCTTTGGCACGGTCGGCGGCCGCTATTATGGCATGGACCGCGACCAGCGCTGGGACCGCGAAGAATTGGCTTATCGCGCCATGGTCGAGGCCCGTGGCGAGCGGGCAAAGGACGCCGCGCGCGCAATCGAGCGGGCCTATGCCCGCGGCGAAACTGACGAATTTGTGAAGCCCACGGTCATTGGTGATTACGCCGGCATGCGGGACGGCGACGGGCTGGTCGCTGCGAATTTTCGCGCCGACCGTATCCGACAGATTTTGACGGCGCTGCTTGCGCCGACCTTCGCCGGATTCAACCGCGGCACCGTCATCGGCTTCGCTGCAGCTCTCGGCATGACGCAGTATTCCGACGCGCTCGATCGATTGCTTGCCCAGCTGTTTCCGCCACAAGAGCCGGACGAGACCTTCGGTCAAGTGGTTTCCGAGGCAGGCCTCAAGCAATTGCGCATCGCCGAGACCGAAAAGTATGCCCATGTCACGTTCTTCTTCAACGGCGGGCGTGAGGAGCAATTTCCGGGCGAGACGCGAATCCTGGTGCCGTCGCCCCAAGTCAGGACCTACGACCTTAAGCCGGAAATGGCGGCCAACGAAGTCACCGACAAAGTGGTCGAGGCTATCGACGGTGGCGCCTACGATGCGATTGTGTGCAACTTCGCCAATGCCGACATGGTCGGCCACACCGGCAACGAGGCGGCGGCGATCAAGGCGGTGGAGACGATCGATCGTTGTTTGGGCCGAATCGCCGAGGCGGTGACGCGCGCTGGCGGGTGCCTGCTGATCACCGCCGACCATGGCAATGTCGAGCTGATGCGCGACCCGGAGACCGGAGAGCCGCACACCGCGCACACGCTCAATCCCGTGCCCCTGATCCTGATCAATGGGCCCGCCGGCATAGCCAGTCTTGACAATGGACGGCTCGCCGATATCGCGCCGACCCTGTTGGCGCTGATGGGACTGAAGCCGCCCCGGGCAATGACGGGTCATTCCTTGATCCATGCTGCGAATGCGTGCGCCACGGTTTGAGCTTGCCATCATCCTGTTGGGCGCCAGTCTGGCGGCGACCGGCGCAGCCGCGGTTGCGGCAGGCGCCGATAGTCCGGTGCAACGGCTCCAAGCCGTCGAGCAAAATGCCGCGGAGAGCCGTGCCCAGCGTGACAACCTGGCCCAGACGGCGGCGGCGCTGGCCGCCGAAATCGGGGGCTTGCAGCAGCAAAGCGTCTCGGTCGCCGACGCGATGCAGCGGCACGAGGCCGCACTGACCATGCTCGAAGCGCAGCTGAAATCGCTTGCCGCCGAGGCCGCCGGAAAGACCGCGGCGCTTAACCGGGAGGAGATGCAGCGCAACGGTTTGCTGATGGCGCTCGTGGCGCTGGCGCACCATCCGCCGGAAACCTTGGCCCTCACCGCGCCGGATCCGGTGGCCGCCGAGCGCAGCGCGCTGGTGCTGGGCAATGCCGTGCCGCCGCTCGATCATGCGGCGCACCGGCTCAGCGCCGAATTGCAGCAGCTCGTCGCCTTGCGGCGCGCCATTGCCCAGGCGCGGGGGCGGCATCATGCCGAGCAAGATCTCTTGACCTCCCAGCAATTGCGGCTCGCCGATCTAATCGCGCGCAAATCGGAGCTGCAGCGGCAGGCGCAGATCGGCACCGAGCAGCGCGACGAGAAGCTGGTGGCGCTCGCAGCCGAGGCCG
Organism: Alphaproteobacteria bacterium; assembly: GCA_030041335.1. GTDB lineage: Bacteria > Pseudomonadota > Alphaproteobacteria > ATCC43930 > CGMCC-115725 > JAATGI01. The sequence goes on from JASHOB010000125.1 coordinate 84,918, forward strand.
CGAGTCTCAGGGATCTGATTGAACGGCTCGATGCGGCAAGGCAGGGCGATGAGGACGGCCAGGAGACGTCAGCCAAAGGGGGGGCCGCGAATCTGGAGCCGAAGCCGACCCCGGTGGCCGCACCCGCGACCGTGCCGGCCGAACCGGCGAAGCCGGCGAAGCTCAAGAGTTTCCTCTATGCGCCCGGTAACTACCTGGCGCCGGCGACCGGCCGGCTGGTGGAGAGTTTCGGTCAGCCGAACGATGTCGGGCTGACCAGCCAAGGGCTCGCCTACGAGACGCGTTCCGGCGGTCAGGTGGTGGCGCCGTATGACGGCCGCGTCCTGTTTGCCGGGCCGTTTCGGGGCTATGGCCAAATCTTGATCATCGAACATGACGGCGGATATGATTCGCTGATTGCGGGACTTGAGCGGCTCGACGTTTCGGTCGGACAATGGCTGATTACCGGCGAGCCGGTCGGTACCATGCCGAAAGGCGAGGAAAAACCGCGTCTTTATCTCGAGCTGCGCCATGATGGACAGCCGATCAACCCGTTGCCGTGGCTGGCGACTTCGAATGAAAAGGTTAGTGGATGATGCGTTATGGTCTTTCCCTTGCCGCGACCGCACTCGTTGCCTGGTTTGCGCTCAACCCCGCCGTCGCCGCGGAACCGCCCTCAAGCGCCCCTAAGGCGACGTCGGACACTTATCGCCAGCTCGATCTCTTCGGCGAAGTGTTCGAGCGTGTACGGTCCGACTACGTCGAGAATGTCACCGACGAGCAGCTGGTCGAGGCCGCGATCAACGGCATGTTGAGCGCGCTCGATCCGCATTCAAGCTACATGAATGCGAAGAATTTCGGCGAGATGGAAGTCCAGGTTCGCGGCGAGTTTGGCGGTCTCGGCATCGAAGTCACGATGGAGAACGGCACGGTCAAGATCGTGTCGCCGATCGACGACACACCCGCGGCCAAGGCCGGCATCAAGCCCGGCGATCTCATTCTGGCGATCGACGGTGACCCGGTCATGGGCATGTCGCTCAACGACGCAGTCACCAAAATGCGCGGCCCGGTCGACAGCGAGATCAAGCTCACCCTGCAACGCGGCACCGCGAAACCGTTCGACGTCAAGCTCAAACGCGCGGAGATCAAAATCCAATCGGTCAAATATCGCATGGAAGGCAACGATATCGGCTATATCCGCATTTCAAGCTTCAACGAGCAAACCGACGCTGGTATCCACGCCGCCTTCGACGCCTTCCACCGCCAAGCCGGCAACAAGCTGATCGGTGTCGTGCTTGACCTGCGAAACAATCCGGGTGGCTTGCTCGATCAGGCGATCGCGGTGTCCAACGATTTCATTGCGCGCGGCGAGATCGTGTCGACCCGCGGCCGCCATCCCGAGGATGCGCAACGCTACGACGCCAAGCCGGCCAACGATATCTCGAATGCTGTGCCGGTGGTGGTGCTGATCAATGGCGGCTCCGCCAGCGCTTCCGAAATCGTGGCGGGCGCGCTTCAGGATCACCACCGCGCGGTGCTGCTCGGCACACGATCCTTCGGCAAAGGTTCGGTGCAGACCATTATCCAGCTTCCGGGTCACGGCGCCATCCGCCTGACCACGGCGCGCTATTACACGCCTTCGGGCCGTTCGATCCAAGCGCGCGGCATCGACCCCGACATTGTCGTCGAGCCGGCAAAGATCGAAAAAGTGGCCGAGCCTGAGTTTCGCCACGAAGCCGATCTGAAGGGCGCCCTCAAGAACACGACGCCGGAAGCGGTCGGCGAACACCCTGGCGGCGATCAATCAAAGAATGATCAAACGAAGACCGACGAGTCTCTCGTTGATCAGGACAAGATCGGTTCGGCCGACGACTATCAGCTGACGCGCGCCATTGACCTGCTACGCGGGGTTTCGATGTTCAACAGCCACGCCTCGAACTAGCATGCGGTCGGCGGATTGACGCGTGGACATTGCCTGACGCAGGCTCGATCCTTGGCCACCCAAGCGGCACAAATCTGGCGGCGCCTCGGCGAAAGCGATGGCCGTCGATAAGCGCCGAGAAACGAGCCGAGTGGGCGCCTACCGGCGGGGTGTCGGCATCGTGTTGCTCGATCGCGATCGCCGGGTGTTTGTCGGCCGCCGCGTCGATCGCGACGAAGAGGCATGGCAAATGCCGCAGGGCGGGATCGACAAGGGCGAGACGCCACGCGCGGCCGCGTTGCGCGAACTGCAGGAAGAAACCGGCACGGACAGGGCGGAAATCATCGCTGAAAGCGCGCGCTGGCACCGCTACCAGCTCCCGTCCGGGCTGCGCGGGCGGCTGTGGCGTGGCCGTTACATCGGTCAGGAACAGAAATGGTTCGCGATGCGCTTTCTCGGCCGCGACAGCGACATCAATCTCGCCATCCATCATCCGGAATTCGATGCCTGGCAGTGGGTTACGCCCGACCGGCTGGACGCGCTGATTGTGCCGTTCAAGCGTCAAGTCTACCGGGACGTTCTCGCCGAGTTCGCGCATCTCTGGTCGGATTAGGACGCGGTTCCCAAACGCCGCCGCTTATGCAACATATCTCATCAAAACACGAGGAGATCGGGCCATGGCACTGACGCGCGAACAGAATGAGCTGCTGATGCGTACCGGCGCCGGCACGCCGATGGGCGAGATGCTGCGCGAATATTGGTTGCCGGCGATCCATTCGGCATCGCTGGAACGCGACGGCGCGCCAAAACGGGTGCGGCTGATGGGTGAGAATTTTGTCGCTTTCCGCGCCAGCGACGGCCGCGTCGGCCTTGTCGACGAAGCCTGCCCGCATCGCAGCGCATCGCTGGCGCTGGGCCGCAACGAGCAGGGCGGCCTGCGCTGCATCTTCCATGGCTGGAAAATCAGTCCGGACGGCAAGGTCGTCGACACGCCGTGCGAGCCGGCCGATCGGCGTGCCGCTTTCGCCCTCGCGCAGAAAGTACGGGCCTTCCCGACCCGCGAAGTCGCGGGCGTGGTCTGGACCTATCTTGGCAAAGCGGCGGTACCGCCGCGCTTCCCCGAATTCGAGTTTACCCACCTTCCGGAAGGCCATGTCGATATCCGCCGCGCTCTGGTGCGTTACAACTGGCTGCAAGGGCTCGAGGCGCATATCGATTCCTCGCATGTCGGCGTGTTGCATTCAGGATTTATCTCCCGCGGGGTCGGCGACGCGCAGCTGTTCGATCTCAATCTCACGATCGTCAATACCGCACCCGAATTCGAAATGGACGTAACCAGCTACGGTTTGCGCGAAGGCGCGCTCCGCGCCGTGCCTGGCGACCGCACTTATGCGCGTATCCGCCAGATCGTGCTGCCCTTCTTCACCTTCATCCCCGGGGCCAAGGGCGATCCCTGCTCCGGCCGCGCCACCGTGCCGGTGGACGATGAATGGGATGCCGAATGGTACATTGTCTACGATCCCGACCGGCCAATCACGGCCGAACGTCTCGCCAATCTTTATCGCGGCGCCTCGCAGGACCGGGAAGATTTCGCCGCCAATCTCGGCAACGCGGACAATCTCTGGCACCAGGACCGTGATGCGATGAAGAACGGACATTGGAGCGGGCTCAATCGCAACATCCCGTTCGAGGACTTCATCGTCCAGGCATCGATGGGACCGTTGGTCGATCGCACCAAAGAACAGTTGGGCGCGGCCGATGCCATCATCGTCAAGGTGCGCCGCCTGCTACTCGACGCGGTCGAGGCATATCAGCGCGACGGCACGATTCCTTGGCGCTCGGACGATATCGACTTCGGCGCCATTCGCGCGCTCGCCCTGACCTTCCCCTCGGGCCAGGACTGGCGTCAATTTTCGCCCGACATCGCTGCCCACAAGGTCGCCGCCGAGTAGTGCTGACGCGGCGTCGCCTGCTCGCATCGGCGGCTGCGGCAGCGACGTTCGCACCGCGTTGGGCGGGCGCGGCACGCTACACCGGTCCCGGAGTTAGCGAGTCGGAGATCCGCATCGGCAACACGATGGCCTATAGCGGGAATTCCGCTCCCTACGGCGTGACCGGCATTTCCGAGGCAAGCTATTTCGACAAAATCAACCGCGAGGGCGGTATCAACGGGCGAAAGATCAGGTTCCTGTCGCGCGACGATGGGCTGATTGCGGCGAAGACGGTCGAGCTGACGCGGCAATTGGTTGAGCGCGACGATGTCTTGGCGATGTTCAGCATCCTCGGCTCGGCCACCAACCATGCGGTGCGTGCCTATCTTAATCAGCGGCGCATACCACAGCTGTTTTGTGCTTCGGCCGCCGGCCTATGGGGGGACTACGCCCACTGGCCTTGGACCATCGGTTGGGCGCCGAGCTATTTCATCGAGGCCCATGGCTTTGCGGCGCAGATCCGGCGCGAGCGGCCCTTGGGCAAGATCGCGATCTTGCACGAGAACACCGATCTCGGCCGCGACGCAGTGGCCGGATTACGGGATGCGCTCGGGTCCGATTATCCGCGGATGGTGATCGCCGACGCGACCTACGATCCGCCAGACCCGACAATCGATTCGCAAATCGTGTCGCTCTACGGCTCCGGTGCCGACATCTTCATCAATATCAGCACCGCCAAATTCGCGGCGATGGCGATCCGCAAAGTGTACGAAATTGGCTGGCGGCCATTGCATCTCTTGACGGCGACCTCGAATTCGGTAGCAGCAGTGCTGGCTCCAGCGGGGTTTGAGCGCGCCAAAGGCATTATCAGCACCTCCTATATGAAGGATCCAACCGATCCGCAATGGCACGATGATCCCGGAACCAACGAATGGCACGCCTGGATGGCCCGCTACAATGCTCGCGTCAGCGTCGACGACTTCTCAACCGTTGGCGGCTATTGCTATGCCCAGACGCTCGTCGAGGTACTGCGTCGCTGCGGCGACGATTTGTCGCGAGCCAACGTCATGAAACAGGCGACCAACTTGCAGCACTTGACGTTGCCCATGCTCTTGCCGGGCATTGAGATCAACACCGGTCCCCACAACTACCATCCGATTCGGCAGCTCCACATGATGCGTTTCGACGGCACACGCTGGGTCCTGTTCGGGAATCTGGTCAGCGGATAGCGGCAGGCGTCCGGCGTCCCTCAAATGCCCGCCGGCCAAGGGCCGGCAGGGAGGCGGGGACGACGATCGCATGGGCATAAAGCCGTTTCAGCACGCGGGCTCGTGCATCGGCTTATCGAGAAGTGCCATGTTCGACGCGGACGGCAATCACGCATTCGTTCTTCCCAACGAAAGCCTGGCCGCCGGCCGTGGTCGCCAGTGCCGCCTCATGCCCAAGAGTCGGGGCGCGGCTATCGTACCGCGACGCCTATGGAGCGGATGCCGACGCCGCTCGTCGCCCTGCGCCTAGGCTGCCTTTTTCGCCTTCGCCGTCTGAATTGCGCGCCAGATCTTGAGGGGCGTCGCCGGCATGTCGATGTGGCGCACGCCATAAGGCGACAATGCATTGATCACGGCGTTCATCACCGAGGCAAGCGACCCGACCGATCCCGCCTCGCCGGCGCCCTTGATACCCATGATGTTGGTGGTGCAGGGCACGTTGTTGAAGGTGATCTCGAACGGCGGGAAATGGTCGGCGCGTGGCATGGCGTAGTCGGTGAAGGAGCCCGACAGCAATTGACCGTCGCCATCGAACACCGTGTCTTCCATAAGCGCTTGGCCGATGCCCTGCACGATGCCGCCATGGATCTGGCCCATCACGATCATCGGATTCACCACCAGCCCCATATCGTCGACCACCGTGTAACGAATGATATCGGTGGCGCCGGTGTCCTGGTCGATCTCGAGCTCGCAGATGTGACAGCCGTTTGGAAAGGTATTGCTGTTGTTGGTGCAATTTCCGGTATCGTCGAGCGTGGTCGGCATGCCCGCCGGCAAATTTGCCGCCTCACGCGTGCGCTTCGCCAACTCCATGATATTGATAAAGCGATCGGTGCCGGCAATGGTAAAGTTACCGTCCTTGAACTCGATATCCTGTTCCGACGCTTCAAGAAAGTGACCGGCAAGCTTCTTGCCCTTGACGATGATCTTCTGCGACGCGTCGATCATCGCCGTACCGGCCACCAGCAGCGAGCGAGCACCACCCGTGCCGGTGCCCGATTTGACTTTGTCGGTGTCGCCGAAGACGAGGTCAATCTTGTCGTAGGGAACGCCAAGCTTGTCTTCGATCACTTGGGGAAAAGCGGTTTCGTGTCCCTGCCCCGAGGGCCCCGCGCCGATGCCGAGGAACACGCGCCCATCGGGCTCGAAGCGAATCTCGGCCGCCTCGGCACCGGCGACAGTCACTTCCATGTAATAGGACATACCGATGCCGCGCAGCTTGCCACGGGAGCTCGATTCGGCGCGGCGGGCTTCGAAGGTTTTCCAGCCGGAACGCTCGATGGCAAGTTCCATGTTGGCGAGGAAATCGCCGCTGTCAAAGGTTGCCAAAACCGGCGTTTTCCAAGGCATTGCCGAGCGCGGGACGAAGTTGCGCCGCCGCAATTCATCGGGCGCAATGCCGAGTTCGCGCGCGGCAGTGTCGACCAGACGTTCGACGACGTAGGCCTGCTCCGGCCGGCCAGCGCCGCGATAAGCATCGACCCAATTGGAATTGGTAAAGACGCAACGGATGCGCGTCGTTGCCGCCGGAATCGCGTACGCGCCGGTGAGGAGACGCGCGCCCGCCATGGTCGGAATGAATAGCGAGAATTGCGAAAGATAGGCGCCCATATTGGCGACCACTTCGGCGCGGATCGCAAGGAAGCGCGCATTGTCATCGAGTGCCAGCTCGACATGGACGTTCTGCTCGCGGCCCTGTGTGTCGGTCACGAAGGCTTCTTGCCGATCGCTATTCCAGCGCACCGGCCGGCCGATCATTTTCGCCGCCCACGGCACCAGGAAATACTCGGGGAACCCGAAACCCTTCATGCCGAAACTGCCGCCAACGTCATTGGTGATGACTCGTACCTGCGGCGGCTTGACGCCGAGGGTGGCAGCGATCGCATTGCGCACCGAATGAACGCCTTGGGTGCCAAGATGGACGACGTAGCGGTCGGCAGCCTTGTCGAATTCGCCGACGACGGCACGCGGCTCCATCGGAGCGATCACGACCCGGTTAATGGCAATGTCAGTCGCGACAATCTTTTTTGCCTTGGCAAAGGCTTCCTCGACCGGTTTTGGGTCGCCCAGTGACCAGTCGAGCGCGACGTTGTCGCTGCGCCCGTCGTAGAGCGTGATGCCCCCAGGCTTCGCCGCGGCGACAGGGTCCATCACCACCGGCATTGGATCGTAGTCAATTTCGATCAGCTCGGCCGCGTCCCTGGCTTGGGCGAGAGATTCCGCCACGACCATTGCGACGGGTTCGCCGACATGGCGCACGCGGTCCGAGGCCAGCAGCGTACGACCGGGATTGAACGGCGCGCTGCCATCGGCGTTTTTGATCGGCGCCATGCATTTGATGGTGCCGAGATTAGCCGCCTGCACGTCGGCATAGGTGAAAACGCGGAGCACCCCTGGCGCGCCCTTCGCCGCGGCGACGTCGACCTTGCCGACGCGTGCATGGGCATAAGGTGAGCGCAAAAAATGGGCGTAGGTCTGGCCGGGCAGCCGATAGTCGTCGGCGTATTGGCCTTTGCCTTCCAGCAAACGAAAATCTTCCTTGCGGCGGACCGCTTGTCCGATGCCGAACTGACCCACTGCCACACCTCTTTGGATTGGATTGAGGCGAGAGAATTAGAACCAATCACGCTTTCGGACAATTGTCGAGCGTCACCCATCAGGGATGAACGCAGTGCAAACCGCCTATCAACTAAACGACGCGCGGATGCGCCCATCCTATTGGAGGAGAGTCGACAATGAGACTTGCAACCATCGCTGCCGTTGGCGCGGTCGGCGCTACTCTAATCGCCGCACCTTTCGCGCCGGCCCAGGCGTGGTGCGGGCCCTTCTGTGTGGCCGGCGCGGCTGTCGTCGGCGCTGCGACGATTGCCACGTTGCCGCTTGCCGCCGCGGCCGCCACGCCGTATTACGCACCGCCTGCCTATTACCCGCCGACACCAGCTTATTATCCGGCGCCGGCCTATGTGGCTCCTGCTCCTTCCGCCTACTATCCTTATCCGGGCCCGGTTGTGACCTATGGTTATTACGGCGGCTACTACGCGCCCTATTGGCGCGCGCATGCCGTCGTCAGACCGCGCGGTTGGCATTATTATCACTAATTGGTTCCGCTCGCGCGGCCGCGGCGACGCCGGAGGCCGCGCGGGCCTTATCTCGCCCGCTCTTCCTGCCTCGTCATTTGATGTGATTGAGCACACGCGCGCGCGGCAGGCATAAACCTCCGCAACGCAGAAACACCCACGAGGCAACGAAACCTGTTTGGACGGTCGGCCCGCTTCCGGTTCGCTGAGCGCGCCGCCACTGATATAGTGTGCTCGTATACAGGTGCCCGATCCGGGGGTAATCACGTTTGCCCTTGATTGGGGCGGGGTTGTGTGCCCGGTCCGTCGCCCGGCGCTTGGGCGCCGGCCCCACGCCTGCACCGGCGCAGGGCAGCCAGATAAAAATGGCCTAGCTGATCATAAGCAAGCTTATTATAACCAAGCGCCCCTTGGAGTTCGCGGATGTCTTCAATCTTTCGCGCGCGCCGACTTTTCGCGTGCCAGGTTTCTGTTATTGCCGCCGGCCTGTTGGTCGGCTGCACCGTGGGGCCTAACTTCGAGCCGCCGAAACCACCTCCGGACACCAAATACCGCAAAGACGACACGGTTACCTTGCCGGCTGGCGCCAAGGATGAGAGCCAACGCGTCGTCGTCGGCACGCAATTGCGTCAGGATTGGTGGGCACTGTTTCACTCCCCCGAACTCGACGCCACTGTGCAGGCGGCGATTAGCGGCAGCCCGACGCTAGTGCAAGCGCGCGCGACGCTCGCGCAAGCATTACAGGTTGAGGTGCAAGCCGCCGGGGGATTGTATCCCCAGCTCAACGGTGCTGCCGGCGCCACGCGTCAGCGGCTGAATTTCGCTACCCTAGGCATTCCACCCAATCCGGCTTTTCCGCCTTTCGCAGAGTTCAACGTCTTCAGCGTTGGCCCCGAAGTGAGCTACACGCTCGATATCTGGGGTGGCACACGACGGCAGATCGAGGAGCGCGCGGCGCAAGCGGAATTTCAGGGCTATCAGATGGCGGCGGCTTATCTGACCTTGACCAGCAACGCCGTCACCGAGGCGATCACGATCGCCGCGATTCAGGCCCAGATCGACGCCGCCAACGACATCATCGCCAGTGACGAACAGAATTTGTCGCTGGTACAGCGCGAGCTGCAGGCTGGCGAAGCCACCGAAATCGACGTCGAGAGCGCGCAGAGCCAGCTCGAAAACGATCGCACCATCCTGCCGCCGCTGCGCCAGCAACAGAGCGCCGCGCGCAACCGGCTTTCGCTGCTGGTCGGGCGAACCCCGGCACGATGGTCACCGCCTGATTTTAATCTCGACCGTATCGCGCTGCCGAGCGAATTGCCCGTCAGCTTGCCCGGAGACCTGGCGCATCGCCGGCCTGACATTCTCGCGGCCGAAGCGCAGCTCCACGCCGCCAACGCCGCCGTCGGCGTCGCCACGGCTCAGCTTTATCCGCAAATCACCTTATCCACATTCTATGAGCAAGTGAGCACATCGGTCGGCAATTGGTTTGCGCTCCAAAACAATGCTTGGAATATTGCCGCCAACCTGACCGCGCCGATTTTGCACGGCGGCGAGCTAACGGCGCAGAAACGAGCGGCGATAGAGGCGTTCAATGCAACGCGCGCCGGTTACGAGCAGACAGTGCTTCAAGCCTTCACGCAGGTGGCGACGGTGCTGGACGCGCTCCAGCACGATGGTCAGCTCGTCGACGCGCAGCATCGTGCGCTCGACGCAGCAGAGCGCTCGCTCAAGCTGACGCGTGACAGTTATCAGGGCGGCAATGTCGGCATACTTCTCGTGCTGGACGCGCAGCGCCGCTATGAGCAGGCGCGGCTCGGCTATGTTCGGTCGGTGCAGCAGCGCTATCTGGACACGGTGCAGCTGTTCGCCGCGCTGGGCGGCGGCTGGCAAGACTGGGCGCAGTCGCAACGACCCGCGATCGCGCCCGCGACTGAGCCCGCGGAAATCCTTAACACTTTATTTTCGCAATGAAGCGGCGAGGCGAATGTTCCCCTGGGCAGCAAGCCTGGCTTCGAGCCAGACGATGATGTTGCCGTTGCGGCGCTACCCAATCGGCGCGTGCGTCACGGAGATGTAAAACTCGGCGCGTAATTGCATCGCTGTGAATCGGATCTTGATTCTGCCAGCCCTGATTGGCGTCGCCGCCGTGTTGACTCTGACAGTGGCCGCTGAGGTCAGATATGACGTTGCGGGCGCCGCAGACGACGCGGATCCACCGCCGCGAGCCGACAATATCGCGAAGCCGCAAAGGAACGATCGTGCCCTGACGGTGCCGATTACTGTTGACGATCGATTGATCTTATCACGCCCCTTGTTCGCCCCGAGCCGGCGGCCGCAGACGGAGCAACCGCCCGCCGTTTTGACGTCGCGCGATGATGGATTGCCGCGCTTGGCAGGCATCGTCATCAGCGGCCCCGTTCGACTCGCCATTTTTCAGCCGAAGAGCCCGGAGAAAGCCATCGTGATCGGCATCGGCGACGAGATTGAGGGCGAGAAAATCACGGCGATCAGCGCCCGCGACGTGGTGATCGCAGGCCGCAAGGGTGAGCGCCACCTTCAGCCAGTCCCGGATGCGTCCATCAAACCGGTGATTACCACGGTGCCGGCGCCGCCGCCCCGTTTCATTCAACCCGCGACACCGCAACCGCGGGGCATACCGCGACCCCGCGGTGGGATAAATTTCGGCAAATAGAAAGATCAAAAGCGCAAGCCTGGCTGGCAGATAATCAAAATCTGATTTTCCACAGGCAGTTTCATCCAATCGCCATCGCGTCGTCATCGCTTGGCAATCGGTATCGACTACCAGTGCGATGATTCACAACCAAGTGAAAGGGTGCGCACGATGCGAACAAAATCATTCGCACGACGCGTTGGTGCATGCGTTGCGCTGACCGCCATGTCCGGATATCTGCTCACGCCGATCGTCGCAACTGCACAACAAGCGCCGTTTCTGCCCGGCTTTGGCAGTGGCGACGGTCAGACGCAGACGCCGATCAAGCATGTGATCGTCATCATCGGCGAGAACCGCAGCTTCGATCACGTATTCGCCACTTATCAACCAAAACCCGGCAATACCGTCTGGAACTTGTTGTCTGAGGGTATTGTCCAGGCCAACGGCTTGCCCGGAAAGAACTACTCCAAGGCCTATCAACCTTCCGCCGTCGATTTCGGCGGTTCGACGCCGGGTACCGATCTTTACAGCATCGATCCCGGCAGCAAGTCACTGCCGACATACCTACCGGCGCCCTTAGTAGGCGGTCCCAAGACGGCGCCCTTCACGACCGCTGCAGCCGCCCAGGCGGTGGAAAATGGCTTGGAGACATCGGGACCAGCCGTCGGAGGAGTTACCTATGATTACACCTTGCTGACCACCGGCGGGACCGGGCAGACGAGCGGCACACCGGATCAGCGCATCTCCTATGACGGCCAGCCAGTAACAACCTTGCCGCCGGGACCGTTTCAGCTGAGCGGACCGAAAATGCCCTATGACGCTTATACCGCCAGCCCGGTCCACCGCTTCTATCAGATGTGGCAGCAGCTCGATTGCAGTAGCAATGCGGGCTGTCTCGCCGACCTGTTCTCTTGGGTCGAAGTCACCGTCGGGGCCGGCACCAACGGCACACCGCAGCCGACGCCCTTCACCAACGAGACGACAGGCGAAGGTTCGAGCGCTCTGGGCTTCTATAATGTCTCGACCGGCGATGTGCCTTATTTCAAGTCGCTCGCCGACAATTATGCGATGAGCGACAACTTCCATCAGTCGTTTTCCGGTGGAACGGGTGCCAACCACATCATGCTGGGTCATGGTGACGCGATCTTTTTCAGCGATGCCTTCGGCTTCCCTACCGTGCCGCCGAACAATGTCGAAGTGGCGACCGGCACGGCCAATGCCGGTGTAGTCGCCGAAATCGAGAATCCGAATCCAGCACCTGGAACTAATAATTGGTATACCGAAGATGGCTACGGCGCCGGCTCTTATGGTTCGCCTTCTTCGGGCGGCGGCTCTTACAGCGATTGCGCGAACCCGAGTCATCCGGGCGTCACCGCAATCGTCGACTACCTCAACGCATTGTCCCCGCGGATCGACCCGCGCTGTCTTCCGAACGCCTATTATCTGCTGAACAACTACAATCCAGGCTATTTCGGGGACGGCACCAACGCCTACACCGACGAGAACAACGACAATACCGTGTTCACGGTCCCGCCCTCGACTGTGCCCTCGATTGGCGACACTTTACTGGCACACAATATCTCGTGGGTCTATTTCGGCGACCAGTGGACCATCTACACGACTGACCCGTACGACCTCAACCCAGCCGACGAATATTGCAACATCTGCAATCCGTTCCAGTACGAAACGCAGATCATGGCGAACAAGGCAGTCCGCACGGCTCACATCCAGGACACCGCCAACCTCTATAATGATATCGCCAGCGGTCAGCTTCCGGCGGTCTCCTTCGTCAAACCGAGCGGCTTCGTTGACGGCCACCCGGCTTCATCGAAGCTCGATCTGTTTGAGGGGTTCGTAAAAAAGATCGTCGATGCGGTCCAGGCGCAACCCAAGCTTTGGGCAAGTACCGCAATCATCATCACCTTCGATGAAGGCGGCGGCTACTATGATTCGGGTTATGTGCAGCCGCTCGATTTCTTTGGCGACGGTACGCGCATCCCTCTGATCGTGGTATCACCCTACACCACCGCGGGCCATATTTCGCACGCCTACGCTGATCATGTCTCGATCTTGAAGTTCATCGAGCGCAATTGGTCACTGCCGCCTGTGACATTCCGCAGCCGGGATAATTTCCCAAATCCCGTCACGGCAACTGGTAACCCCTATGTCCCAACGAACAGGCCGGCAATCGACGATCTGTTCGACCTCTTCAACTTTCCGAGCTAAGTTTCGGGCAATAAAACCGGGAGGAGCAACGCTCCTTCCGGTTTTCTGTTGTCACCTAATTATTACAAACAGTTATTGCATATATACCCGCTTATACACCTACTGCTGGGTACTCCTGTCGTTTCCTGGTGCAGCAAGGGCGGGCCAATGGCCTCAAATTGTCGGCCAGCCTCGGGCCTGTTCATACCGGCAGGATGCGATCAAAGCCTAACCATTGCGCGCTGGCCGCCGGTGGCGGCGTTAACTGCATCGGCGGCGCTCCTCGGCTGCGTTAAGAATGTGCGGCTTGAGCCTCGATGGCCGCACGCCATACTTGCGCAAATGGTCACATATCGAGTTATCAAGGGCCAGGCCGGCAGGTTTGTCGTCGAGGCCTTCAGGGATGATCGCGGCACATGGCGGTTTATTGACGAATTTCCCACGTTGGAAGAGGCGAACGCCCGCAAGGTCAGGCTGGAGCAAATCTTCCGCGCATCGTGGGGAGAACTGGGCGAAACTGCCCAAGGATGAGAACCAAAAGCCTGTGGCAGAACCACGGCAGGCGACCGTCACCGTAAGTGTAAATGCGTATCGACTAGGTGGCTCCGCAACGCGATGGTCATCTCGGAAACGTCGGCGGGGGCAACCATTCCACTATATCTCATCAAGTTGCTCGACCATGGAGATAATGTCCGCGTAGCTGATTGGATTAGCTGCGATGACGATGCCGAGGCGATCGATCGCGCCCTGAAAATGGATGTTGTAAGAATTGGGAGGGGCTACGACGTCTGGCAAGGCGAACGTCTGGTTTTCCGACACCGGCGCGGGCATCACCCTCTCTCTCCGTGACGAGATGCACTTTTCCAGCTTGTCCCTCACGCTCATGAGGTGGATCACTTGGTGGCACTGGCGATGGGTGGTTCTAACCACGTAAAGCCGCTGCCGCTCTGCTTTGGATCGCCTTGAACTAGGCTCGCGAAGAGATGCCTCGACGCGCCTTCTATTCCGCCTCTAAATTTCGGCGATGGCGTCGTTCACTCCTCCGCGCGAAAAGCTGATCGCCCGCCTCGCACCACGCGACGACATTCGTAACGCCGCCGCGAACTCCGAACGGAACGCGGGCATTGACGATTTGCACCCCCATTTCCAAAATTTCCGCTGGCGCATATCCTTGAGGGCTGGGGCTTCCTTGCGGGATGGCAATGTCAAAACCCAGATACAAGCCCAAAGACGGCGCAAGCGGTGCTTCCCCATTTGATCTGACAGGGCCTAGCCTACATCAGCGAATCCGAGACGGCTTGCGGTTCGCTCTGTTCTCGGTCGCGGTTGTCGCCGTGTTGTTGGCTGCGTGCTGGTACTTCGGCCTTTATTGAAGGCGCGTACCGCTACCGTCCTAAAAATTCGCTCAAGTCTTTGTGGCCGACGGCGCCGCGGCCTAACCTAACGTGAGGCCGGTCTATGGTGCTTTATCCAGGCGATGACGACCGGAACGACCTGGTTCTCAATACCGTAATATCCATGGGCCGACATCGCACCACAGGGATTCCCTCTTGGGATGCCGCCAGAGACCAAGACGAGGTCTTTCGCTGGCGCATTGGAAAGTAGGGCTAGTGCGGATTCGGCGCCGGACGGCGGGCTCTCGTTACAACCGTCATCGCGGTTGTGCACAATCATGGTAGGCACCGCGATGGAGCCCAGCGATACCAAGCGCATTCCGGTATCCCATACGGACGATGTGAGAATCAGGCCGCCGACTTGGGACGGGCCTAGCCGTGCTGCGCCGTTAGCGGCGGAAACCGAACCTCGGCTGGTGCCGATTAGCCAAACCGGCGCTTGCACCTTCTGTTTGAGGAAGGCAACCACAGCGGCGGTGTCGGCAGCAGCTTCCGGGCTCGCGCGATATCTCTCAGTATCATGGGCTCGATCCGAAGGTGCATCGATCACGGCTACGCTGATACCCTGGTCGACAAACTCCCCACGCACGCGCAGCAGAAAATTTCCTTGGATTTCGGCGATAACCCCTGAGCCTCCGGGAAATAGTATGACACTGGCAATCGGCGACGCTGCGGCTGCGTAGAGGATCGGTTGCGTGACGCCAGGCCGGGCTGAGAGATTCACGCTGATCTCAGCCGCGGCATGTCTCCCGGCGATCGCCGCAAGCACTGCGACTAATGGAATGATACGTCGGTAGGTCCTGAGCACCGGTGCCTCCTTTGTCAGAACGCCATCGTTATGTTATCGCCTCAAACTCCAGTAACATGCCGAAGCCGCGCTTGCGGTCGGTGGGCTCGATAGGGCGCAATGCCCGGCTGGCCATTCTCAATTCAGATCCAGCGCCATCACCGCTTGGTCGCCTCGCGGGCGCGCCATGCGGTCTTAGTGACGGCACCTATTGCTGCAACAAACTCACGGTTCTGTGAATCAGGGAAGCTTCAGCAAATGCGATTTCGATAAAGCTGCCAGTAGCCGCCTGCACCTGCCGGCTTCGACTAGTTCCCCCGGCGCAATTAGAATGACGATAACGCGGCGGGTGATGGGGAATGATTAAATCAGCTTTTTTAGGACGATAATATTGGTTAACGGCGGACGATATGCCCCGCTTCAAGCCGCTGCGACGGAGCACCTTCGGCCCGATCTTCGATCAAGCGCGGCGGAAACTCTGCCGTGCTGCCGCTTACTTGGCCTTTCTCCCAGCGGGGCCGCCCAGCACCCAGCCGGTCCGTTCAGCCATGCGCTGAAAGAATTCCTTCTCGTAGGCGTGCAGCGGATCACCGCGCACCATCTCGTCGAGATGGTGCGCGTCGTCGCCGACCAGGATGCGCCAGCTGTCGCTCTTGACCCCATCGAGGATGACTTTCGCGGCTTGCTCTGCGGAGGTCGGCGCGTCGTCTCGGAAGCTCCTCGCCCGTTCGGCGACAATGGCATTGATCCGGTCATCGCTGAGCTTGTCGGCGTCGACCCCAAGAGCGACCATTCGCTGGCGTATCAGGGCAAGCGCTTCGGC
Source organism: Alphaproteobacteria bacterium (assembly GCA_030041335.1). Lineage (GTDB taxonomy): Bacteria > Pseudomonadota > Alphaproteobacteria > ATCC43930 > CGMCC-115725 > JAATGI01. The sequence continues at coordinate 100,974 of JASHOB010000125.1, forward strand.
ATCGAGGGCGTGGTCGCCGCCCGTGAGAATCTTGCGCGAGTTGGCGACGATCTCAGTGCCGATGTGACCAGGCATTACAACAGAACACTTGAGGTGCGGCGCATTGAGTCTCAAGTCGTTGATCAGGGCCTCGGTGAAACCTTTGACGGCGAATTTCGCCGCGCTGTAAGCGGTGTGCGCGCTGTCGGGACCAAGCGACGCCCAGAAGCCGTTGACGCTGGACGTATTGATGATGTGCCCTTCGTCCGCCTTCATCAGCATCGGTAGGAACGCGCGCGTGCCGAAGTAGACTCCGCCCCAGCAGACGGCGAAGATCTTATCCCACTCGGCGCGAGACCCGTTGACGAAGCTGCCGCCGCCGCCGATGCCGGCGTTGTTGAACAGCAGGTGGATCTTGTCCGTGTCCTGGTCTTTCGCGACCTCGTCGCGGAAGCGGTTCATTTGATCCTCGATCGAGACATCAGCGAGGCAGGTCGTCACCCTGACGCCCTGAGGCGCGTCCTGACTGCAGAGCCGCTTGGTTTCAGCCATGTTGGCTTCCGAGACGTCGCACATGGCTACGCTGCAGCCCTCGGCGGCCAACTGCCGGGCGAGCTCGCGGCCCATGCCCGTGCCGCCACCGGTGATCACCGCGACCTTGCCCGCGAAATCCTTCATCCCCCGTCTCTCCCTTTCTTGCTCGTCTTCAGCCCAGCTCCTGCCACATGGCGGGAATGATGCGGAAGGCCCGAGCATCGCCCAGCGTGCCGGCGCGCATCTTGTTCATCGCGCAGGCGAGAGTCGTAAGCGCATGTTACCGGGCCACTCTTCGAGCCATCGCACCAATCCCCCACCCCCCACGTGTGTGCGGCGCGCGACAACACTATGGACGTTTATCTCCGTCCTCGACGATCGGCGGTTCGCCCTTCGATATCGAGGATCGCTCGGGTGGACCGAGCCGAGCCTCATACACGAAGGGCGGACCATGCAGAAGTATAGCGGAATATTTGCCGGAATCGAGACGGCGAAGAACGGACATAAGAGGCTACAGACCGGTGAAGTTTACGGCAGCCTCTCCCAAAAACCAAAACTGCCGAGGCCGTCATCTCAATCGCAAGGTGAAGGATTCAATCCAGCCGCCGAGTTTGGATCGGCGCACCGTCAACATTCGGTCTTACCCAAGGAGGACATGGAATGCGATGAACCGCTCGAGCTTCAGCCCTCTTGTGGCGCCTCATTGACCGACGACGAGTATTCTGCCGAAGGCATTTGGGAGGAATATTCCAGCAAATAAGCCAGAATTCTAAAACGAATTCGCAGGGAAGCAGGAACGGGAGGAGCATGGCTCCTCCCGGATTTTTCGCTCGGACGAAGACAGGCGCTAGGCTTTCCCTACATCGGCGGCTTCATATTATCCCTGCCCGCGATGATTTCGAGGGCATGAAGATCACCATCCCCGTCCTTCTGCACCACGGTGACGGTGTCCGCGCCCGGCTTCAACACGCTCGCATCCCCCGGCAGGAAAGCCACGATGGGGACGTTCTGCGCGATATCGATATCGGCCCAGCCCTCTTTGCCGGTGGCTCGGCTCTTGTAGTGCAGCGTTACCGCGGAGCCGTCGGTCGCGGCGGCGATCGCCGTAATGGTGGCGTTGATGCTGGCACTGCCTTTGCCCTCGCGCCCGGGAAAATGACCTTCGCCGGCGCCACGCATAAGTTCGGGAAAGATAAAGACACGAGTCGCGTGAAGCTTCTTATCCGTGCCCGGGATTGCCGTGATGCCGACATAGGCATTGAGCTTGAGGTCGGCCAATTTGCGCGGATCCACGGTGGCAAAGCCGGTTCGTGCCGTCAGCTCCAGTGTCAGATGATCTCCTTTATCGGTTTTCACCGTCACGAGATGTTTGTCGAATTTTTCGACGGTGGCGCGGATGCGAACGGGCATTCGCGGCGCCGCGGACGCGCTGGCGTGCGCGATCGTCGGCGCCATTGCCAACAGGAGAGTGACGGCGACTACCACGCTTTGCTGCTTCATGCGGTCCTCCTGACATGGTCGAGTGCGGCACGCAGTGTCGGCGAAGACGATGACGCCATTATGTCAAAAAGCCGCAACCTGGGGGCGGATAGCTGCTTCCAACCCTTGCTGAAAACTGGCTGCCGGGGGCCGACGATGAAACAGTTTTGAATGTCGCAAAATGCGAACCGTCACCGCGCGCAAGATGCGAACTGAAAATGCGCTTGCCAAATACAAAAATGTAGAAAAACAGCGGACCTCCATCGAGGTTTACAGTTCGCAAACGCGCACCGCTGTATATTAGCAACGAAGAACAGTTAGCCTTTCCAGTCTCCACGCGGTGCTGCAGCTAATCTGATTAGCGTCACTTGCGGCCAAGCTTTGCAGCAGTTCAAGAACTGGACCGCGCCATCCAAAATGCTGGAAAGAGCCGGCATGGCTGGACCTCGATAAACTCTCGTCGAAGCCTGGACGCGCAAAAATAAAGCGACCCCTACCCACCGGCCTACATTTTGGAGATCCCTGGCCCGGCGGCGGCGGGGTCTTTCTTTAACGTTCTCGACATAGACGTACTCCCGAATGGGGTGGTAGCAGACCAAAAATTCATGGGGACGCTGTGATGAAACAGCAGCACGTTGTCCGAATTGCGCTTTTCCTGGGAATTGCGCTGATCTTTGGGCGACCGGCATTAGCCCAACAGGAATTTCCACCGCCACAAGGCAAAGGACCCGTGGTCGTCGCTGTGTCCGGTCGTTCCGGCGCTGCTCACTACACACCCCTGGCGAGGCAGATCGCGAGCCTCGGCTACGACGTCATATTGCTCGACGGCAACGATATGGCGGAAAACGGCGGTCAAACCTTAATGGAAGCTGTCCAAAGGGCGCGCAGCGCCCCCCACGGAATT